>NZ_QNUE01000004.1 GCF_003385595.1 Chryseobacterium flavum
ATTTAGGGGAGAGCTGGAAGATTATTCATAAAGATATAATAAAAGAAATTGTTTTAAATTCTTTTTATGGAGTACCATTTTATATCACTTTTGAAAATATAGAAACTGTAACAAAACAGCTCAAAATGATAATTCAAACAGAGAATATATTACTTTCTGATATTTTCCCGATAGAGTTAATTCTTGAAGAATTAATTGTTTATCAGCAAAACTATTGGTTAAATCTATATATAGATTTTATTATTGAAATGGCTGTATTAAATCAGCAGATTGTCAACACTTTATTAAAAACTAAAAATAATAAGGTTTTTACCCAATCTGTTAGGCATAAAATAAGGAAAGTAATACTAACGAACGGTTATGAATATTAAGGACAAATTAAATAGTAATTATATCGTTATTTCGAAACTGATTATAAAGCAAAAACCACCAGAAAAAATTTCCTGATGGTTTTTTATTTTGAAGAAACTAGTTACTTATTGTAATCCTGCTAATAGGTTCACTCCATCTACTGTAGCCCATGCACCTGGAACTAAAGAAACTTTGGTAACTGTAGCAGCGTTGGTGAATGTTTTTCCACCATTAGTTTGAGCATATCCCCAAACTCCCGGATTGTCTGAGTTCAGATAAGTAAGAGGTTCTACTTTTACTTTTCCGGCAGCAACCTGACTTGTATTAGTAGCATCATCCTGAATTAATACAGCATATGCTTTCTGATTTCCCGTATTTTTATAACCGCTGATATATACATTTGAGAAAATACCGGTACCTTGCTTTTTAAACTGGATTGCAGAGATTTCAGCTGAATTTGCTGATTCAGGGTTAGTACCTGCATTTCTGATTAATGTGATATTTGAAATTTTAGGAGCAGTGTTGTCTACATTGCTGGAAGCTTCGATTTCCATTCCGAAATTTCCTACACCGGTTTGAAATGCATACCAGTTTGTATTGTTTTGGCCGCTCCATGCATCCTGCCAGTCAAACGAGTCATCATAGTTTCCATAAGAAACAATATTTTTAGCACTTACAGTTCCTCCGAAGAATTCATATCCGTCATCAGTACCTTTATAAGTGACAAGGTTTTCCAGAGTAGTTCCTGCACCTACAGCATAGAATGTCATAGAGTTGGTTTCAGAAGTACCATCACCGATTTTCTTACCTGCATATTCTACTCTTACAAATTTCATTGTTCCTGAATTAGAGTTTGGGTCTGTTCCTCCATAGTAAACATTATTCCCATCTTCAGAAAGAGCTTGTGTATTTCCATTGATTGCTTTAATCGGAGCATTACCATACAGAGTAATACCACCCCAATCTCCTGGAGTTTTAGTAGAAGTTGTGAATACGATTGGCTCAGATGCAGTACCAACAGCATTAATTTTTCCATCCTGAAGAACTACCAATCCACTTGTTTTAGATGTAGAAACATTGAAAGTTGCACCTGCTTCAATAGTGATTGTAGCATTGTTTGTTACTTTTACGATTCCATCTAGTGTATAATTTCCTTTTTTAATTAAGATATCCTTTGTAATGGTTCCTGATAAAGTTCCACTTCCGCTCAATACGCTTTCAGTAGTTCCAGGAGTAACTGGAGTGCCATCTCCTAAGCCATCATTTACATCAATAGTACATGAGTTTAAGGCTAATGTTAACACAGCTGTTAACGATAGTAATGATAATACTCTTCTTTTCATTTTATACTTTATTTATTTTTATTTAATTTTTAAAAGGTGTATCCTACAGTCATATTGAAGTTTACTCCTCTGAAATAGTCTGTGTATGTATTTATTCCGTTTGTTTGTACATTATAGTAACTCTTGTCTCCTAAAAGAATACGATATTTGTTATTTAGGATATTCCGAACCCCTAATTTTATATTCCAGTTTTTAGTAATCTGTTCCTGGTAAACAAAATCAAGTTGATGGAAAGGTTTTTCATAAAAATTATCTGAACCGGAAGTTCCTACAGCATATATTTTGGAACCAGAAACATTATATACAAGAGATAAAGTTCTGCTTAAGTTATTTTTAGTTTTTACTTCATATTTCAGGTCTGCATTGATAGTATATGGTGACGCTCCCTGCAATCCTCTTTTACGTAATTCGCCGTTATAAAAGTTGGGATTAGGCTGTTCTAGTTTCAATTGGTCTTCACTTCTTTCAACATCAGTATACATAAAAGTAGCATTAGCTCCTAAAGTGAATTTATCCAAAGATTCAGAAAGTCTTCCCAGGCTTATAATTCCTTCCAGCTCTATTCCAGCTAAATCAGCTTTTTTAGCATTATAGAATGTAACGGTTACCCCATTTGCATCTCCTGACGAAACAAAAGACCTTTCAATTGCATTATTAATTCTTTTTGCAAATAAGTTTACAGCAAACATCTCCTTATTTGTAGGGAAATACTCCCATTTTAAATCAAAATTATAATTGTCACTCAGTTTTATATCCGGATTTCCTTTAATGGTTTCATTATCAGGGTTGATATATGAAATTTCCATAGTTTCAATCAAAACAGGACGTGTGACAGTTTTACTGAATGAGAATCTTAAATTATTTTTAGTATTAAGAGCTTTTTTAATAGAAAGGGAAGGTAAGAACAGGTTTCTTTCTTTATCCAAATTTGTTTTCTTAGCTGCACCTTGTTCGGAATAACGAATAAGTGTCATATCATTTTCATATCTTCCACCAATTAGAATATCCCATGTTTCAGAAGGTTTATAATTAAAATTAATATAACCAGCGTTTACAAACTGATACATGCTTGTGAAGAAATTAGATGCGTCAGTCTCTTCCTGGAAAAAGAATCTGTTATTTGATAAATCTTGATTGAACTGAGATTGCGGATTATCTTTATCTATAATAAAGCTTTGTCCTGCTGTACCGTTTGGTTTTCCAAATAAGAAACGGTAAGATGTTTTTCTAAGATCTGCAAACCCATTATATCCAATAGATAATTGCATTGGGAAATCTTTTTTATCTCCCTTTTCTCCTAGAAATACTGAATACTCTCCATAAGCAGAACCATAAAACCTGGAATTTACATCTAAATACTGTCGGATAATGTTATTTCCTCCATATGCTAAAAGTAATTGGTTGTCAGGTAACAAGTTTCCATTTGAATCCAGGCGGCTTCCCTCTAATATTTTTCTGTCAGGCTGTTGGTAATTATTAATTACATAGCTTCCTCCTGCTTTTATTTGATGTCTTTCTCCTAGCTTCTGAGAAGCTGTCAACTGGATATTTAGAAATCGAGATAAATCCTGCTGGTTTGTACGGAAAAATCCGGTGTCTTTATTTTGTATCTGATTATTTTTATAACCGTAATAATCCTCAATAATATTGTTTACATTCTGAAGATACATTGCATTTAGATTAACAGTGGTCCCTCTATTTTTATAGCCTAGACCTAATAATGCAGATGATTCGATTTGATAGTTATATTGCTTTCTTAATAAATCATTATTTAAGTTAATAATGCCACCAAAATCTTTAAATTGATTTTTTGCTCCTTCTTTATAGGAATATTCTGAGCTTTGGTTTAATGAAAATAAGAAGCCAAGATTTCCATTTTCTCCGGCTTTCATTTTTTGTACAGTAGTGAAACCGATACTTGTATTAGGAACAGATTTTACATTATCTACATTCCAGCTGTCCTTGAACTGGGTTAATGATTCATTTGCTGAAAATCTGTAATTACTAGGTCTCGCATTTCTGACCGCTGAAGGTAACTTTTTGTCTCTTGAGTTCAATCCAAGATAACCATTAAACCCGTCTGCTCCTTCTGAAACTTTAAATCCGTCTTTAAAAGTACTTACTGTATTTATTCCGATACCGAATTCCACTTTAGTAAACGGCTTATCAATGGTAAGGGTTTCAATATCAAAAGTAGCTCCTGCGAAATCTCCGTAAAGGTTTGAGTTGAAAGTTTTGTAAATATTCAATTTACCTACAACATCTGTTGGAAACTGCTTTAAAGCAATGATTTTTTGAAAAGGGTTGTTGGAGGGAGAACCAAGACCATTAATTAATAAATAATTGTATCGTTCTTCCAGACCTCTTACGAAAAGACCTCTTCCTTCCACCGTAGTGATCCCCGTTACTTTGGTAAGCCCTTGTTCTACGTTGGAGATCCCTTTTCTGGAAATCTCTTCAGCACTTACAGCCTGTTTTTGAATAATCGCTTTCTTTTGTTCTCCTAATACTGCAGTTTCAG
Organism: Chryseobacterium flavum; assembly: GCF_003385595.1. GTDB lineage: Bacteria > Bacteroidota > Bacteroidia > Flavobacteriales > Weeksellaceae > Chryseobacterium > Chryseobacterium flavum. The sequence continues at coordinate 4,216 of NZ_QNUE01000004.1, forward strand.
TTTTTTTGTTACTGCTTCCTTGGATTACTACGCCTTCAATTTTTTTCTCCTTGCTGATCGTATCCTGCTTTGTTTCCTGGGCATAATACACTGATCCGGATAAAAATAAGACTGCAATGCTAAGTTTATTAATTTTCATTATTTTACTTACTTTATTTACTAGATTCTTTCGGTGCAAAGGAATAAAAGTTTGATGGGGTAAATGGTTTAGTAAAATTTAATTTTTTCTTAACTTAACATTAAGAAAATACCATTATTGTTAACTTTATGTGAACGATGGGTGATTCCTTAATCTATGATTTAAAAATTATTAACTTTGACACAGTAAAAATTTAGAATGAGCCAAAAGAAAATACTCTTAATAGACGATGAACTGGATATTTTAGAGATTCTGTCTTACAACCTGGAGAAAGAAGGATATACTATTTATACCGCTACAAATGGTAACGAAGGGATAGAAAAAGCAAAGGAAATTATTCCGGATCTGATCCTGCTGGATGTTATGATGCCTGAAAAAGATGGTATTGAAACATGTCAGGAACTCCGTAAAATAAAAGAGCTTCAGAAAACCCTTATCGTTTTCCTTTCCGCAAGAAGTGAAGAATTTTCACAGTTGGCCGGTTTCCAGGCAGGTGCGAATGATTACATCGTGAAACTGATTAAACCGAAAATCCTTATTTCAAAAGTTAATGCTTTGTTACAGCTTACTTCTCAGGTTTCAGACAATGCAAAACTGATCGAAATAGGGGATCTTGTAATTGATAAAGATAATTTCAGGGTTTCTAAAAGCGGGCAACAGTTTCTGCTTCCTAAAAAAGAATTTGATCTGCTTTATCTTCTTGCATCCAATACCGAGAAAGTGTTCAAAAGAGAAGAAATCCTTGAAAAAGTCTGGGGGAACGATGTGATCGTAGGAGAAAGAACAATTGATGTTCATATCCGCAGATTGAGAGAAAAACTGGGAATCAATACTATTCAGACCTTAAAAGGAATAGGATATAAACTGATTGTTTAATCATTTAATAATCCTAACTTTACATTCAATAATTAAATTTTGTAAAATTGAAATTTTACAGACTTACCCTCGTCGCTTCCTGTCTGCTGACCTTAGTGATGCTCTTTTTAGTAGTCGTTTTCGACTCACTAAAGGATATGTACTATGATACCCCTCAGTTCAAAACGGGTCTTCTTATTTGTATCATTCTGATCTTTATTATCAACTATGTTGTGCTGGAACTCCTTTTCAGTTATTATGGAAGAAAACAGGTAAGAGGCCTTTCCCATCTCCTTCCTCAGGAGATTGTTCACGATAATGATGAAAATATTACCATCAAGGAACTTGGCGAACGATTTTCAGACCTTAATCAGCGGAAAGTTACAGAGATCGACATGATGAAGGAAATGGAAAGTTATCGTAAAGAATATATCGGAAACGTTTCTCATGAGCTTAAAACTCCTTTGTTTTCTATCCAGGGATATGTAGAAACCCTGAGAGACGGAGGAGTAGATAATATGACCATCCGGGATAAATATCTGGAAAGGATAGATAAGTCTGTTGAAAGGCTTATTGCGATCGTTACCGATCTGGATATGATCAACAGGCTCGAAGCAGGAGAAATCAACCTTACAGTTTCTAGATTTGATGTTAACCTGCTGATCAAGGAAATTTTTGACCTTCTTGACCTGGAAGCAGAAAAACGCAATACCACATTACAGATCCAGACCCTGCATCCGCAGATTTTTGTAGATGCCGACAAACAAAAAATATCCCAGGTATTTATCAACCTTATATCCAATGCCATTCACTATGCAAACAGGCAGGAAGCAAAGGTGATTGTAAAAACCAGTATCCTGAAAAACAAAGTACTGATTGAAGTCATAGACAACGGAATGGGAATCAAATCTGAAATCCTTCCAAGGATTTTTGAACGTTTTTACCGGGTAGAAACCAGCAGAAGCAGGAGAGAAGGAGGTTCGGGACTTGGTTTGGCTATCGTAAAACATATCCTTGAAGCTCACAATGAAAACATTACCGTAGAAAGTGTATATCTTGAAGGAACGAAGTTCAGTTTTATGCTCGAAAAAAGTAAATAATCCGGGCAAAATGTAAGAAAAAAAAATATTTTAAAAAATCCTGAAATATTTTTTTGTCACATCTCATTTATTATATATTTGCACCAGAGATTTATCATAATTATAAAGGCAAAAAAGTAATTTAAGAAACTGATATGGTTTACAAAATCCGCGTAATATTAGATGCGAAAGAGGATATTTTCCGTGATGTTGAAGTTAAGGGAAAACAAACATTATGGAACTTACATTTAGGAATTAAAAGTGCATTCAGTCTGCAGGGAGATGAGCTTTCTACTTTTAATCTGTTGGAAAATGACGGAACAATCGTAAAAAGTGTCCCATTAGAAGATATGAGCGATGATGGTGATGGAGAAATTATGTCGGATGTATATATAGATGAAGCTTTTGAAAATGTAGGTGACAAAGCACAATTCCAATACGGGCTTCTTGACCTTTGGGAATTCTTCTGTGAGCTTGTAGAAGTAATTGAAGAAACAAAAGGAGTTAATTATCCTATTACAGTTTACAGATTTGGAAATGTTCCTTTAAAAGCGCCTAGCAAAAGCGGAAACGGGGGAGGTTCCAAAAAGAAATCAGCAATGCCTCTGATGGATGATGATTTCAGCTTTGATGATGACTTTGGAGGTGGCGGAAACTTTGCTGATGAAGACGACAGCTTCGATGATGATGAGGAAGAAGACTATGACGATGATGTTTTCGATGATGAAGACGATAATGATGATGAGAGATAAGATACAGTAGCGTATATAATATAGGCCCCGGATTTGATCCGGGGTTTTTTATTCGCAGGAGATAAAACCAGCCTTAAAGTTCATTAATCAGAGATACGTTTCTTATCATAAGCTTTTAGCTTTTACCCAAAAACATTCATTACTTTTGTTAAAAGTAGATTAATGAAAAAATTAATTTTATTAGCCGTAATTGGTCTGGGAATTGTTTCCTGTACCACTCAAAGAAATACCCGGAAAATGACAGAGCTGCCAAAAGATTGGAAACATACAACGAACATTTATGAAGTAAATATCAGACAATATACTCAGGAAGGTACTTTTAAAGCATTTGCAAAAGAGATGCCCCGTTTAAAATCCATGGGAGTTAAAACTCTTTGGTTTATGCCGGTTACTCCTATTGCCCAGCTGAATAAAAAAGGAAGCCTTGGAAGCCCGTACGCCGCTGCGGATTATACTTCTGTCAATCCTGAATTCGGAACATTGGATGATTTTAAAGACCTGGTAAATGAAGCCCACAGGTTGGGTTTTAAAGTGATTATTGACTGGGTAGCCAATCATACAGGCTGGGATCATATCTGGACAAAGACACATCCTGAATTTTATTTAAAAGATCCGGACGGAAAGTTTCATATTGCATCGGGAATGGATGATATTATTGAACTGGATTATAAAAACAAGGACATGCGTCAGGCTATGATTGAGGCTATGAAATTTTGGGTGAAAGAAACAGATATTGATGGTTTCAGATGTGATCTTGCCTCATGGGTTGAAGTAGATTTCTGGGAGCAGGCCCGTCCTGAAGTTGAAAAAGTAAAACCCCTTTTCTGGCTGGGAGAATTTGATGAGTTGGAAAGTCCTGAGTATGGAAAAGTTTTTGATGCCAGCTATTCGTGGAAATGGATGCATAAATCTGCAGATTATTATAAGAAAAATGAACCACTTCAGGAACTGAAAGATTTACTGGTACAATATTCCAATATCGGAGACGGATCTATGAGAGCCTGGTTTACAACTAATCATGATGAAAACTCATGGAACGGTACCGAATATGAAAAATATGGAGTTATTACAAAAGCAATGGCGGTATTTTCCGTAACATGGAATGGTGTTCCCCTTCTGTATTCAGGGCAGGAGCTCCCCAATATGAAAAGGCTTGAATTTTTCGAAAAAGATGCAATTAAATGGACCAATACCTATCAGGTTGCTGATTTCTATAAAATATTGCTGGAGCTGAAGACTTCCAATCCGGCCCTGAGAGGAGGAGATCCCAATGTTACCACCTATTTTCTGAATACAACAGCCAATGACAAAATTCTCGCTTATATCAGAAAGAATGGGAAAGATGAGGTTCTTGTTGTTCTGAATATGTCAAAAGAAGCGGTAAACTTCAGTATTGAAGATGAGCACGTCTCCGGTACCTTCAGAAATGTTTTTGATAGGACAAGAAGAGATTTCAACACTGGAAAAGACTTCAGTTTTAAGGCTTCAGATTATGCTGTATTTGAGAAATGAATTCAGAAACCAATGAAATTCTGGCTGAAAATTATAAGATGCTGATCATATAGCTGGGTTGTCACTTTCAACAGATGATTCTGTGACAGTTCCATGCTGCGGATAATACTATATCAATGAATAAACAAGAAATATTAACCCTTACAAAATCTAAAGTTACCGATAAGATCCGGTATTTTGAAAATCTGATTGCAGAGACACGGGCATCAAATAACGATACCAAGAGCTCAATGGGAGATAAATATGAAACCGGCCGTGAAATGCTCCAGCAGGAAATCAATAACCTGCAGAGACAGCTTAATGAAGTTCTGAACCAACAGGAAATGCTCCGGAAAATAACTGCAGATTCCTCTGAAAAGGTCCAGCATGGAGCTTTGGTAAAAACAGATAAAGGGCTTTTTTATATTGCGGCTTCAATAGGTGAGATTGTTGCTGAAAACCATAAGATTATGACTGTTTCTATAGAATCTCCATTGGTAAAAGCTATGTTTGGCAAGAAAATAGGGGACACCTTTACTATTAATAACATAAATCAGAATATTGAAGATATCTGGTAATTAAATACTATTCCTGATGAAATTTAAACATTTACTTTCGATCGTTTTTCTCCTGGGCTGTCTATGCCTCAATGCTCAAATCCGGGCCAATGTTTCCGGGAAAACATATGATTTACAATCTGTAGCCCTTACGGTGGATGATTTTGTAATAACAATCGGCTCACAGGGAGAGATTACCGATTTTCATGCGCCCGACCTCAACGGAGAAGTTACCTACTATGAGGATAAATATTTTGACCAGTATAAGTATGGAAAACTAAAAAGCATAGGTGATGTTAAAGTTGATTACTGGGATGATATTGATAAAAACAGTGCCAGATATGGTAAGCTGAAAAGTATCGGAGATATTGATATAGAATATTGGGATGACCGGATTTTTAATAAAGAAAGGTTTGGCAAAGTAAAAAGAATCGGAAATTATAGTATTGATTACTGGCCTGATGATGTTATCGATAACAGCAGAATGGGAAAATTAAAATCAATAGGAGATATTTCTATTGATTATGGGGTGAGGGATATTATGGATGAAAGTAAGTACCGCAAGCTTGTGAAATTCGGTCCGGTGAGTATTGATTACCGGAATGATAAGATTATGGATAAAGATAAGTTTGGCGAGCTTAAATCCATCCGAGGAAATAGTAAGATGATCAGCGTTTTTATTTTGTAATTTTTTGAGATAAAAATTTTCCCTAGACATCAGGAATACAAATGCTTAATAGAAACAGAGCATAGCTGTCATAAAAAGCATTCATAAAACGGATGCTTTTTTTGGTGGTTTTTTATTAAATTTGGGGCATAAAATTCCTTTCAAAATGCAAAATTACCTGGACCTTTTACAACATATTTTAGATCATGGAACTGATAAAACCGATAGAACAGGTACAGGAACAAGAAGTGTATTCGGGTATCAGCTGAGGTATGATTTGTCAAAAGGCTTCCCTTTAGTAACAACTAAAAAAGTGCATTTTAAATCAATTATCTATGAGTTACTCTGGTTTTTGAAAGGAGATACCAATATCAAATATCTTACCGATAACGGAGTCAGTATATGGAATGAATGGGCAGATGAAAATGGAGATTTGGGCCCCGTTTATGGTGCACAATGGAGAAGCTGGCAAGGAGCTGATGGAAAAGTGGTAGATCAGATTACGGAGGTTATTGACCAGATCAAAAAAAATCCTGACTCCAGAAGATTAATAGTATCAGCATGGAATGTTGCTGAAATTCCTAATATGGCACTAGCCCCATGTCATGCTTTATTCCAGTTTTATGTAGCAGATGGGAAATTATCTCTGCAGCTTTACCAGAGAAGTGCTGATGTATTCCTCGGAGTACCGTTCAATATTGCAAGTTATGCCCTTTTGTTAATGATGGTTGCACAGGTTTGTGATCTTGAAGTGGGAGATTATGTTCACAGTTTCGGTGATGTTCATATTTACAACAATCATTTCGAGCAGGTAAACAGACAGCTTTCAAGAGAACCAAGACCTCTTCCTGTTATGAAGCTTAATCCTGAAATCCGTGATATTTTCAGCTTTAATTTTGAAGATTTTACATTGGAAAACTATGATCCGCATCCTGGGATCAAAGCCCCTGTAGCTATTTAATAAAGCTTAATATACTTTCATATTTGCTGTAATTCTATTATTTTTGGCATCTGTTACACAAATGCTGAAAATAATGAGAAACAATATAAGGAACACTTATTGGGTGTTTCTGAATATTCTGCTAATAGTTTATCACTTTTATATATTTTTATATGTTTTCGTAGAAAAAGTGATCGTTGCAGATGACCTGAAAGAAGTTTATAATTCGAAAGAAATTTCAACATCTTACCTCAACTATATTTATTCTTATCTGGATTCCTCTACAATGGCGGCAAGGCCTGTTTCGGGATTTATTACCGGAACTCTGGTTTTTCTTTCAAAATATCATGAATCTGTTTATCTCCTGGGATTACTTTTCTTCCCGTTATCATTGGTAATCCTGTATTTCGTTGTAAAAAAGATACTGTCCAAGGAGCTGGCGAGCCTAATTACCTTATTATATTCATGTTCTCTGATTGGAACAAGTATTCAGTTTTCTCCTATTATGCTCAATTCAAACGTGGCAACTATCTTTTTTTCTTTAAGTATTTACTGTTTATATGTTCATAAAAAATTACTTATCAGCTCCCTGTTTTTTATAGCTTCTGTATTAAGTTATGAAATTTTCCTGCCACTCATCCTGCTGAATCTTTTATTGATTAAAGAAAATAAAAAACGGATTTTATTCCTGCTGTTCACCTTAGGAACTTTTGTGATTTTCAGAAAAGTTATTCAGCCGGGTATATTTGTTCATTCCTACCAGAGAGATGAAGTAGGTAAAATATTTGAATTTAAAAGAATTATACAAATTGCTGTTTATTCCCTGAAATTATTTTTCAAAGATATTTTTGTAGGAATTTATAAAGGATTAGCAAATCTGAAGCATCTTCATATAGCAGAAATAATATTATCATTAACTATCTCTGCTTTGGTCTACAAAGTATTCTCTGAGTATAATTTAAAAAACAGATTAAATGATTTAAAAAAACTGGCTTTAATTTCTTTGATTTCAATATTACTTGGATTAAGTGTATTTCTTTTCTCTTCTTATATTCCGACACTATTTGGATTTGATAACCGGAATCTGGGAGCAGTACGATTATTTTATACATTATTTATTGTTTGCGGGATTACTTTTCTATCAGACAGATTAAGGCTGGGAAATAAAACAACCGGTTTTGTTTTTGCTGTCATTGTTTTTTTTTTCGTTACAACCAATATCAGTGTTAAAAACTCCTGGGTGTATGCAAGCCGGTTTAATAACATATTATTCAGGCAGCTGAACATGGCACTTAAAGAAAACCATATTGAGAACGGGGTAGTCTGTCTGAAATATGATATGTTCAGGGAATTAAAAACCAATCCCCGTTTTATTCTCCGGGAACCTATCTTTTATAATAACTGGGAATGTCGTATGTTAAGTAAAATGAATGGCATTGATCCTAAAAAGCTTCGTGTTTATAATGCAGACAGGAAAACAAACTGCGAAGTGATTTTTTATTATAAGGATCAAAAAATGATCAGAACAAAATAGGATCAGGTGTAACTGCCGATAGAAATGTAATTGTTATGCTTAACAGATTTTGAAGGTCAGGATGTTTACTGATTTCAGTTCCGGTGAAAAAACAGTTTATTCCCAAGAACCGGGTCATTGTTCCAAAATAAGTTTTAAATTTGAAAGAACATCAGATAATACCTCGAACTTATAAGCGGGAACTAAAATAACAAGTTTTACAATTCAATAGATACGTTATGAAATATTTAAAAATAAATATGGAAGAGAATGCCGATCCTGAGGTACTTAAAAATATTGTGCTTCACTTAAAAGGTGTGGCTTCTGTTGAGATCATAGACGATGAAAATCCGGAAAGCGAGCTGAAGAAAGCCTTTGCCAAAACAAAGGAACAACTGAAAAAAGGGGATTATGAAAACCTGGTAAATGATATTTTTGATATAATCATTAAAAAATAATTCTAAAAAAATAAATAGAAGAATGAGAAAAGTCTTTTTATCCATTGCTATAATTGGAGTTTTATTTTCTGCAAGTTTATCGGCACAAACCGATACTTCGGGAAGAGAAAAAATACACCGTGCAACCCATACAAAAGTTACAGAATTAAAGCATACGAAGTTGAAAGTGAACTTCGACTACCAGAAAGAACAGATGAACGGGGAAGAGTGGCTTACTGCTTCACCATACTTTTATCCGGCAAATGAACTGATACTGGATGCTAAAGGAATGCTGATTCATGAGGTGGCTCTTGATAATAATGGAAAGAAAGCGCCTTTGAAATATGAATATAAAGGTGAAACCCTAAAGATCAGCCTGGATAAAACCTATCAGAAAAATCAGGATTATACTGTTTATATCAAATATACAGCGCGTCCTAATGAAGTACAGCAAAAAGGAAGTATGGCTATTAACGATGCAAAAGGACTTTATTTTATCAATGCACAGGGAACAGACCCTGATATGCCAACACAGATATGGACCCAGGGAGAGACAGAATCTTCTTCTGCATGGTTCCCGACCATTGATAAACCCAATCAGAAAACAACTCAGGAAATCTATATGACCGTTCCTGATAAATACGTAACCCTGTCAAACGGTATCCTGAAAGATTCGCAAAAAGAAGCAAATGGTCTCAGAACGGATCACTGGGTGATGGATAAACGGCATTCCACCTATCTTTTCTTTATGGGAGTAGGAGAATATGCAATTGTTAAGGATAAGTGGAGAAATATTCCGGTAGACTATTATATTGAAAAAGAATATGAGCCTTACGCAAAACAGATCTATGGAAATACTCCGGAAATGATAGAGTTTTTCTCCAAAAAACTGAATTATGATTATCCGTGGGCAAAATATGCGCAAATTTCCGGCAGGAATTACGTAAGTGGTGCAATGGAAAATACAACCGCTACTCTTCATGGCAGTGATATTCTTCAAAAGCCAGGGAAACTGATTGATGAAAATACCTGGGAAGATACGATTGCCCATGAGTTGTTCCACCACTGGTTCGGTGATCTCGTTACGGCGGAAAGCTGGAGTAACCTGACTGTTAACGAGTCTTTTGCTAACTATTCAGAATATCTCTGGAATGAATATAAGTATGGAAAAGATCAGGCAGACTACCATCAGATGACTGATGTTAATATGTATATTCATAATCCGTCCGATTTCAATAAAAATCTGGTCCGGTTCAATTATGACTCCCGTGAAGATGTATTTGATCTGGTAACCTATCAGAAGGGAGGAGGAATTCTTCATATGCTAAGAAATTATCTGGGTGATGATGCTTTTTTTGCCGGAATGAATGACTATCTTAAAACCAATGAATATCAGAATGCAGAAGCACATCAGCTCAGACTGTCTTTTGAGAAGGTTTCAGGAAAAGATCTGAACTGGTTTTTCAACCAATGGTATTTTGGCAGCGGAAATCCGAAGATCAATTACTCATTTACTTATGAGCCGGTAAAAAAACAGGTTGCCGTGACAATTAATCAGACACAGGATCAGCTGTTTGAATTTCCTTTGGCGATTGATGTATATGATAATGGAAAACCTAAAAGATATAATGTCTGGGTCAATGCTGATACAAAAAATACATTCAGCTTTGATGCTTCTAAAACACCTGACCTGATCAATATTAATGCAGATGGAGTTTTACTGGCGGATATTACTGAGACCAAAACTGCTGAGCAGAATCTTATGCAGTTTACTAATTCCAAAGAATTTAAAAGCAGATACAAAGCTTTAACTGGAATAAAAGACCAGACAGAGAAAAGCCAGGCAGCTGTAAAATTATTAGCTGCAGCACTAAAAGATCCTTTTTTCAGAGTAAGAATTAAAGCGCTGGAATTAATGGATCTTTCTAATCCGGAACAGATGAAGGCATTGGGAGCAGAAGTTGAAAAGCTGGCTTTAAATGACCCTAAAACTCTTGTTCAGGCGGCTGCCATTGGAGCTTTGGCCAAAACAAAAGATAAAAAATATCTGCCGTTGTTTGAAAAAGGGGTAAATGCTGTTTCCAATGCTGTGAGAGGGAATTCCCTGGGAGCAGTTCTTGCGATTGATCCGTCAAGAGCCAATGCTCTTGCAGATAAAATTGATCTGGATGGTGCATCTGATGAATTGGAAGCAAAACTTGTCCCGGTTATTGTGAAAAATAAAGTAGTTTCCCAAATGCCCAACATTGCTTCTGTTGCAGCGTTTTATCCATTTATAAAATTCCAGAATCCTGAACTGGGCAAAGCAGCTGAAGAAGGGTTCAACTGGATTATGAGCTCCGATAACCTGCAGGCAACTGAAAACATTACAAAAGTATTGGGCTATGCTAAAAATCAGATGGGAGATAATCCACAGGCAAAAATGATGGTTGTTCAGATGCTGAAAGACGGATTAAGCAAAAAAATGGAATTGCTGAAACAAAATCCACAGAAAGCAGCCAGCATTAACAAACAGATTGATGCTTTAAATAAAGCCATTGAAAATTATAAATAAAAAAGATCAGATAAAGGCGGCATTACAATTTTGTAGTGCCGTTTTTTTATGTTTAGTAGTCAGAGGATGATAAGCAACATTTCAAAAAAAATAGGATAATAAAGGGTTATTCAGCTTACATTTTCTAAATTCGTATAAAAATTAGAATTAAAATGACTTTTGGAATAGAGGCTGCCAGCTATCATGTACCTGGTTTATATTTGGAAATTAAGGATTTAGCAGAAAAAAGAGGAATAGAACCGGCAAAACTGGAAAAAGGATTGGGATTGTTAAAGATGGGGCTTCCTGACGTTCATGAAGATGCTGCTACCTTTGCAGCGGAAGCATTGCTGAAATTGATCAAAGATTATAATATCAACCCGAAAGAAATTGCAAGAATTTACCTGGGAACGGAGAGCGCACTGGATGCTGCCAAACCTACGGCTTCTTATGCTGTTCAGATGGTTGAAAAGGTACTTGAAGATAAGTTTGGGGACAGATGTTTTAAGAACTGCGATATGGTAGATATGACCTTTGCGTGTGTGGGAGCAGTAGATGCATTACACAATTCCCTTGATTTTGTAAGAGTGAATCCCGATAAAAAAGCGATAGTAATTGCAAGCGATTATGCAAAGTATGAATTGGCATCATCAGGAGAATATACACAGGGAGGCGGAGCTGTTGCTTTACTGGTTTCTTCAAAACCTGATTTGCTTGAAATTGACAACCATTGGGGAGTGGCCTCTGAAAGCGTTTTTGATTTTTTTAAACCCAGAAGACAATATAAAAAAGAAGAGTTGAACAATACTCCTGAAACATTTCCGGATAAAATTGAAATATTTACTGATGAACCTGTTTTTGACGGACAATATTCCAATCAATGTTATCAGGACAGAATCAGAGAGGCATATGAGCATTATAAGGAAATCACAGGACTGCATAAACCTTATGAGAACTGGAGATACATTATTTTCCACCTTCCTTATGCCTTTCACGGGAAAAGGGTATTTACAGAAATATACAGTATAGAAAACGGACTTTCTTATGACACACCGGAAGACCAGAAAGCTGTTGCAAAATCTGAGGGCTACCTGAATCTGATTAAAGATAAAATTGAGAAAACACAAAGAGCTTCTTCCGAAATAGGAAATATGTATACAGCTTCTATATTCATGGCATTTCTGTCAGCATTACAAACCTCTTTTAATGACAATGATGATGTGTCAGGAAAGGAAATCGGCTTTTTGGGCTATGGAAGCGGATCAAAGTCTAAGGTTTTTGCAGGTAAAATCTCTGAAAACTGGAAAAAAGTGGTTGAAAAATGGAATCTTTTTGAAAATCTGAACCATAGAACAGCTATTGATTTTGATACTTATGAGAAACTCCATAGAAAACAATTAGAAGAATCTGTTATGGCTGATTATAGTGGTTTTGGGCTGGTTTCTGTAGAGTCTGACAATCCTGTGAAGATAGGCGCAAGATATTACACCTATAAATAAGAAGCAACATTTACTCATATAATAGTTAAAGCATCTCAAAAATAAAGGGATGCTTTTTTTGTTTATAAAACTGTGATTTTTTATTGTTTTTTTATAAAATTAACTGTTTTTTTTGAGAGTTTATTGTCTTTTTATTGTGGAAAATGTTTTTTTATATTTCATATTTTGTTGATTTTTTTTACTGATTTTTTAATTTTTATGTAACCTGTCTGAATTTTTGATGATGTTAAATATTTCATTGAGAGCTTATTGGACGTAATTTTTTTAAGATTTTAAAAAGATTTGTTGGATATTCTGGTGATTTTATCGGTTTTCAATGAATTAAATTATCTTTAACTAATTGTATTTCAGTTAGTTGTATCTTGTTTCTGTATGTGTTTATTAACATATTTGCTATGAATATATTAAAATATGTTAAATATGGATGTAAAATTACGTGTATTAAGTACAGGAGTACTGTTTTTTATAGGACAGATATCTTTTGCACAAAAAACTGGAAAGGATTCTATTCCTAAGGAAACACAGATTGATGAAGTGGTAATGGTAGGGTATGGTAAACAAAAGAAAGGTGATATTACCGGAGCTATTACAACAGTTAAGAATGAGGTTTTACAGGAGCAGCCGGTTTCTTCTGTGGAGTTGGCATTACAAGGTAAGGCACCCGGTGTACAGGTAGCAAGTACAGGAGGAAGAGCAGGAAATAATACCAAAATCAGTATCAGAGGGAATGGATCATTAAGTGCATCAAATAACCCTTTGTATATTATTGATGGTGTTCCTCAGGAATCGTTAGGCAATCTTTCTCCGGAGGATATCAGCAGTATGGAAATTCTGAAGGATGCCGCATCAGCAGCAATTTATGGATCAAGGGCTTCCAATGGGGTGGTTTTGGTAGAAACCCAGGCGGGAAGATATAATGGAAGACCTTCTGTTTCTTTTTCAACTTCCTATGGTATACAGGAAATTATAAAGAAACCGAGATTACTGAATGCAAGTCAGTATAAACAGGTTCATGATGTGGCTAGACAGAATTATTTGAACGATATTCAAAATGGAGTCCTGCCTAATCCTGGCAACCCACTGTCATTAACACCAATGACAGATACGGGTATTAATACAAACTGGATGGATTATGTATTAAGAACCGGTAGCATTAGAAATAATCAGATAAGTTTTACTGCCGGTAGTGCAATGTCTAAAATGTATTTCTCTGCTTCCAATATTATACAGGAAGGAATTATCAATGGTGATCGCTACGAAATATCAAGAGCAAGATTAAATGTTGAACAAAAATTTGCAGATAACTTCAAAATCGGAATAAACTCATATTTTACCTATACAAGCTCAAATCCTGTAGCAGATGATAATAATACTTATCAGCCTTACAGTAATGCAATGAGTGCACCCCCTAATCTTGCAGTATATGGAGCAGATGGCAAGCCCAACAGATTTAATTTTAATAATCCCTTGTGGGCTTTTGAACGTAAGGTGAGCGACAGATGGCAAAAAATCGGATCAAACTTTTTTGCAGTATATAATCCTGTCAAAGAAATTACATTAAAAACATCAATTAGTGGAAATCTTGCCGTCAGAAGGTATAACAGATATGATGCACCAAATACCAGAAGGGGAGAAAATGCGGGGGTTCCATGGGGATATGGTTATTACAGTACAGCCAACAATCGGGATTATTTAATTGAAAATACAATTGCTTATGATAAGAGATTTGCTGACAATAAATTAAAGGTTAGTGTTTTAGTTGGTCAGTCTTTTCAAAAATGGGAATATGAAGATTCTTATATCCAGGGTGAAAATTTTGCATCAAGTGATCTAAGCTGGCTGGTTTCTGCAGCTACTATTAATCAGGGGAGAAGTTATATGATTGGCATGTCATTGGCCTCTTTCTTCGGAAGGGCACAGCTAAGCTGGGACAATAAGTATAACCTGATGCTTTCAACCAGATACGATGGCTCTTCAAAATTTGCAAAAGGAAACAAATGGGGTAATTTCCCTGCTGCTTCTGTGGGATGGACTGTTTCTAACGAGCCATTCTTTAATGTTCCTGTTATTAATGAATTAAAGTTCAGAGCGTCATATGGACTTACAGGTAATCAGACAGGAATTCCGTATTCCGGAGGGCTGAATCTTATTGCATCCGGACAAAATCATGACCAGAATCCGGGAACTGCAGTTTTGGATTTGTATAATCCCGATCTGAAATGGGAGAAAGGTAAATCTTTTGATGTGGGAATGGATATATCCATGTTCAAAAGGAGAATTAATTTAACGGTAGATTTCTACGACAAAACAACGAATGATTTGTTATACAGATTACCGGTACCTCAGGAAACAGGATATAATAATATTCTTAGTAATGTAGGATCAATTAATAATAAAGGAATTGAAGTTGCACTAGATTCTAAAATAATTAAAGGTGAAAAGTTCAAATGGGATTTTGGTGTTAATTTCTCTTATAATAAGAATGTCGTTGAAAAAATTGGTACGAAAGCGGGATATTTCACAACCGGATTCGGATCTATTGTAAAAGAAGGGGAACCATTAGGATCTTTCTATCTGATAGAAGCTTTGGGCGTGGCTAAAGAACGTTATGAATACAAAGATCAGAATGGAAATGTAACTAAAGTTGTACAGGCAGGTGATATGATTTACAGGGACATTAACGGGGATGGAAAAATTGATTCTAACGACAGGCAGGTATTTAAAGGAGGAATAGCCCCGATATATGGTGGGATTTCTACAAGATTTGCATATGACAAATTAGACCTTTCAATCAATGCACAATATTCTATTGGTAAGAAAATATATGCATTATACAAAGAAAAGCAACTTAGCGGAGTAGATACAGGTTATCCTTCATATTCTGCCAACATG
Source organism: Chryseobacterium flavum (assembly GCF_003385595.1). Classification (GTDB taxonomy): domain Bacteria; phylum Bacteroidota; class Bacteroidia; order Flavobacteriales; family Weeksellaceae; genus Chryseobacterium; species Chryseobacterium flavum. Next base: position 19,570 of record NZ_QNUE01000004.1, read on the forward strand.
ATTGCTGAACAGATGAATTACTGGACTCCTGAAAATACCAATACCAATGTTCCCCGTCCGCACCTGGCCGGAGCAATTTCATCCTGGAATAACCAGAGATCATCAAGGTTTCTGGAAAATGCAGATTATTTAAGGATTACAGATATTACATTAGGATATAATCTGGATAAAACGCAGATAGGTTTTATTAAATCGATGAGAGTGTATGCTCAGGTGAGAAACCCGTTTACCTTTACTAAATATTCAGGTGCAGATCCGGAAACATATTATGTTGACCAGTCTGCAAACTCTTCTCAAAATACAGCAGATACCACTAAAATAACTTCAGGTTATGACTTAAATAGTATTCCTAATGTAAAAGTTTACAGCATAGGAATGAATATTAATTTTTAAAGACAAGAAATATGAAAAAAATAAGTATATTAATATTATCTCTGGGATTATTATTAAGCTCTTGCAATAATGAGCTGGATATTAAATCTGAAGTTGCCCTGGACGCCAATGCACCACTATCCTCTGATGATGTTGATAAATTACTGGTAGGGGCGTATAGAAGTGTAATGTACCCGAGTACCTATCCTTACTTTAATATTATGGCTCCGGAAATTCTGGCAGGAGATAATCTTCAGCCGGTTAAATTTCAGTGGGTTCAGGTGCAGTACCTGTATGAGCATACCACGCCTCCGGGAGATATTTTATTAAGTTATATGTATAAAGATTTTTATAAAGGGATCAGCAGGGCTAATACCATAATAAAAGTTCCTACTTCCTCTAATTCCCAAAAAGGGAAAGCACGATATGTAAGGGCTTTATCTTATTTAAGATTATATGATCTTTATGAAGGAGTGCCGCTGGTTGACGAAAATTATGACTCACAACCCATTAAACCTTCTTCCCCAAAAGAAGTCTTAAATTTTATTATCAACGATTTGAAATTTGCGAAAGACAATATAGAGCCACTGAATGTCAATGATCCGAAAGCTTCTTTGACCCCTACAAAAGAAGCAGCTATGGCTCTTTTGGCAAGAGTATATAGAATGAATGGTGATATTCAAAGTGCCGGAATTGAGGCAGAAGCGTTAATTCAGGGCGGAAAATTTACAATAGCAAATAACCCGAAAGATTACAATAATGAAATCATTCTTAAATTTGCAGGCAATAAAGCGGAAGAAAATGGCTCCTGGGGGTGGATTTTGAGTTATGATGCAAAAACTTGGAACTGCTTTGCAGTATCTCAGAATTTATTACAGCTTTTGGGACCGGACGATACAAGAAAAGTTCTGTTTGATATTGCAGAGGCTCCGCTTACAGGAGGTTTTGTCTTTTCCAATAAATACAGCAGATCTGATGATTCTGATCTTTTAATTTCAAGAATTCCGGAAATGTATCTGATCTCTGCAGAAGCGGGTAACACTAACAGACTTACTGAATTGCAGACAATCAGAAAATCTAATCTATCTTTGGAAAATGAGAGAAGGCTTGAGTTGTCTTTTGAATGGATAAGATGGTCAGATCTTAAACTTAAGGGCGAAACCTATAAGTTGCCTTTCCCTCAGGGAGCTGTAGATGCGAATGAACTTCTAAACTGATATTATTTAAAATAAAGCGTCCCAATTCAGACTGCCCCAAAAGTTAAGTGCTTTTAGGGGCTTTTTTATTTTAACAGATATTTTATTTTAACGAAATTATCTTGTTCTGATAGTTCTTAGGTGTTGTTCCTTCCAGCTGTTTGAACATTCTTGTGAAATAGTTGGTATCTGAAAATCCGGTCTGGTAAGCTGTTTCTTTGATACTGTTTTGACCGGCAAGTAATTCTTTCGCTCTGCTGATTCTTTCCTTTAAAATAAACTCATTCGGAGACGTTCCCAGCTCATCTTTAAACATTTTAAAGAAATTAGATTTGCTGACGTAGGCGAGCCTTGCAATGCTGTCAATAGAAAGCTTCTGATGTAAGTTTTTCCTGATATAATCTACAACGAAACCTATTCTTGATTTATTTTTGACGATATTTTTTTCAACCATACTTCTGGCCTGTGTCTGCATAAGCCGGATTAAAAGCTCTTTTAAAGCGAAGTCAGCCATAATATCTTTTTGGGAGTTATCATCCATGGCGATTCTCATAATATTATTGGTTGCAGAAGCTAATGCTTTATTATTAAACATAAAATATTCATCCAGCTGAATATTCCATTGTGACATTTCATCCACTTTAGGCAGATGATAATTGAGATAATTAAGGGAATCTTCTATAAAATCAGGATTTAAACTTAAAGAAATACATTGTGTTGGTGTTTCATCAGCTTCAGGAAAATCAATAACCATGGTTTCTCCCGGCGCTACCAGAATACTTTCACCCGGATAATAATCAAAGTAGTTTGTTTTATTATCCAGCTTCATATGTTTTTTGCCCCTTAACATCGCCGTAAATGCTATATTTTCAAAGTGCAGTTTTACATCAAAAGCCGATTGATGGGTTTCATATATACTGAATTCGCAATTGTTTAGATTGAATTTTGTCTGATTTTCAATAATGTTTAAAAGCTGTTTTTCCCTAGTTAATTCAGGAGTTTCTAATAAATATTTATTATTGTTATTCATTTCTAAACGTTTTTAAGGAGCAAGTAACTCAAATATAGAGATTTTAAGGGTACATTGTTGTTAATAAAATTATAAAATTAAGAGTCTGCACTATTCTGCACTTTTTTTATACGATTGTGCTATAGGTTTCTGGGTTGTACATGTAATTTGGTCTACATAAATTTAAAAGATACGAATATGAGCACTATTACAGAACCAAGGTCAGCGACTCTTTTACAGCGTCCTGAATTTAAGAGCAGATACGACAATTATATTGACGGGAAATTTACCCCACCTGTTAACGGGCAGTATTTTGATGTTGTTTCTCCGGTTGATGGTAAGAATTTTACTCAGGTGGCACACTCTTCAAAAGAAGACCTGGAACTCGCAGTAAATGCAGCAGATAAGGCGTTTCAGTCGTGGAAAAATACCTCATCTACGGAAAGAAGTATTATTCTGAATAAGATTGCCGACAGAATGGAGCAGAAGCTTGAATATCTTGCTACAGTGGAGACCATTGATAACGGAAAAGCGGTAAGGGAAACATTGGCAGCAGATTTACCTCTGGCAATTGACCATTTCAGATATTTTGCCTCTGTTATTCGCGCAGAAGAAGGGTCTCACAATGAATTGGATAAAGATACGGTATCCCTTATCGTACACGAGCCTCTTGGAGTTATTGCACAGATTATTCCATGGAATTTTCCTATACTGATGGCAGTGTGGAAACTGGCTCCGGCACTGGCAGCAGGAAACTGTGTTGTTTTAAAGCCGGCAGAAAGTACTCCGGTTTCTATACTTGTTTTAATGGAACTTATTGGTGATCTTCTTCCTCCCGGAGTTGTTAATATTGTTAATGGTTTCGGCGCGGAGCTGGGCAGAGCATTGGTGACCAACCCTAAAGTGGCAAAAGCGGCTTTTACAGGTTCTACGGCTACAGGCCGCATGGTAATGCAGTATGCCACTGAGAATATTATTCCTGTGACTTTAGAATTAGGAGGAAAGTCTCCAAATGTTTTTTTTAATTCTGTAATGGATGCGGATGATGAATTTTTAGATAAAGCGATTGAAGGGGCTGTGCTTTTTGCTCTTAATCAGGGGGAAATCTGTACATGTCCTTCAAGATTACTGGTTCAGGAAGGGATAGCAGAGGCTTTTATTGAAAGGGTTATTGAAAGAGTGAAAGCTATCAAAGTCGGAAATCCTTTGGATAAGACTGTGATGATGGGTGCACAGGCCTCGCAGATTCAAAAAGACAAAATCCTTTCCTATATTCAGCTGGGAAAAGAAGAAGGAGCTGAAGTACTGGTGGGAGGAGATGTTAATCATCTGGGAGAAGATCTTGAAAACGGATTTTATATCCAGCCAACCATTTTCAAAGGAAATAACAGGATGAGAATTTTTCAGGAGGAAATTTTTGGTCCTGTCCTGGCATTTACAACCTTTAAAGATGAAGAGGAAGCTATAAAAATTGCCAACGATACCATTTACGGACTAGGTGCAGGAGTATGGACAAGAGATGCGCATCAGCTGTACAATATTCCACGTCAGATCCAGGCCGGAAGAGTTTGGGTAAATCAGTATCATTCCTATCCGGCGGGAGCTCCTTTCGGAGGATATAAGCAGTCAGGAATAGGAAGAGAAAATCATAAGATGATGCTTGACCATTATCGTCAGACTAAAAATATGCTGATTTCCTATAATAAAAATAAGTTAGGTTTCTTTTAATATTTATTTAGGACGTGCCCGATTGCCTTGGTTTGCCAGGGCAAACCAAGGCAATCGGGCTATTCAGGGTCCAGGCTTTCTTATTTAGCTTAAAAATGATAACATTAATGAAAACTCAATTCAAAATAGAATATGATTCCAAAAACAATGAAAGCTGCAGTAGTACAGGGTTACGGGCAGCCTCTGAAAATTGAAGAAGTACCGGTAAGAGCACCCGGCAGATATGAAGTTCTTGTAAAAGTAATCGCCTGTGGTGTCTGCCACACAGATTTGCATGCTGTAGATGGAGACTGGCCTGTGAAGCCTAAAATGCCGCTTATTCCGGGACATGAAGGAGTAGGAATTGTAGTAGCGTGTGGACCGGAGGCTTTTGTAAAAGAAGGAGATGCTGTAGGAGTTCCCTGGCTGTATAGTGCCTGTGGATGTTGTGATTATTGTATAACAGGCTGGGAAACTCTTTGCGAAGCGCAAAAAAATGGAGGATATAGTGTTGATGGTGGTTTTGCAGAATATGTCATTGCTGATTCCAGATATGTAGGGCATCTGAAGTCTGATGCTAATTTTTTGGAAATAGCACCTATTTTATGTGCAGGCGTTACTGTGTATAAAGGGTTGAAAGAAACGGAGACAAAACCAGGGGAATGGGTAGCTATTTCGGGAATCGGAGGATTAGGGCATGTTGCCGTTCAGTATGCAAAAGCCATGGGAATGCATGTTGCTGCCATTGATGTTGCAGATGAGAAGCTTGATCTGGCCAGAAAACTAGGTGCAGATCTGGTAGTGAATGCAAAAAACACGGATCCGGGCGAATATCTGCATAAAGAAGTTGGCGGAATGCACGGCGCTCTGATTACTGCAGTATCTCCCATTGCTTTTAAACAGGGAATAGATGTTCTGCGAAGAAAAGGAACGATTGCCCTTAACGGTCTGCCTCCTGGTTCGTTCGAACTTCCGATTTTTGAAACTGTATTAAAGAGGATAACCGTGAGAGGCTCTATTGTGGGAACCCGAAAAGATCTGCAGGAAGCAGTGGATTTTGCAAATGAGGGACTTGTGAGGGCAAATGTAACCTCCGCAAAACTCGAAGAAATCAATGATGTCTTTGATAAAATGAAAAAAGGGCAGATTGACGGCAGGGTCGTTTTGGATATTGCCGGTTCAGATTAAACCATAATGAGTGACCAGTCCGGCAGAATTTTTTGCCGGACTTTTTTATTAATAGTAAAATAAAGGGAGATGAAAGAAAAAATATCAAGACTTTCTGCAACAGAAAAGGCCCTTGAGGTTATCCGGGAACTGGAAAATAAATATGGTGCACTTATGTTTTATCAGGCAGGAGGATGTTGTGAAGGTACCCAGCCTCAATGTTTTGAGAAAGGGGGCTTTTTTCCCAGAATGAATGATGCCATGATCGGGACAATCAACGGGCACGAATTCTGGATCGATCGTGATTTATTTGAATATTGGAAATATTCTCATTTTACCCTGGATGTAAGTGAAGGTTTTGGTCCTGGGGGATTCTCATTGGAAACTCCCTTAGGAAAGACATTTAAAGTACAATATAAACTATTTACTCCTGAAGAATATGAAAATCTGACACCTGTACTACGCAGTGAATAAGATATCATATTTTATCAAAATATCTGCATATCGATCTGATATGGTATACCTTAAGATCATTCCTTGACAAACCGGTTAACAAACATAGCAGCGACCACATCTCCAACAGCGTTAAGAACAGTGGCTAAAGGATCTACCAGTGTCCCGATAATCATTACAGCCGGAATAGCTTCCTGAGGTAACTTATATACTGAAATCATAAGCATTTCACCTATATACCCTCCATTGGGAATCCCGCCTGCAACAATGCTCACAAATACTGTAATCCCAAGTGCCAATAACAGATTGGAAGGATCAAAGAAATCTTTTCCAATGATAAGGAAAGCAACATAAATCTTTATTATTGATGACATTGAAGACCCGTTTTTATGCAATGTTGTCCCAATTGGGATCACGAGATTGGCAATAGAATTGGGAATACCGATTTTGGAGGCTGCCTGTAAATTCGCAGGCATTGTCGCAAAACTACTACAGGTACTTATAGCTGTAAGAGTCGGATAGATGGCATTGGTCCAGAAGCTTTTGACTCCTTTTTGTCCGTTGGCCATGAATGCATATATTGAAAAAAATACAAGGAAATAAATAATTCCGGCAATATAATACAATCCTAAAGGTTTCGCATAAAATCCAAATAGCTGAGGTCCCAAAGTAGCTACCTGATAAGCGAAATAAGCTCCAAGACCTACGGGGGCCAGTTTCATGATCAGCAAAAGAAGTTCTTTCATTACTTCATATCCTGAAGCAATAAATATTCTGAACGGTTGTCCTTTCTCTCCTGTTTTCCGGGCTGCAAAACCTGTCATAAAAGCAAATATGAGAAGGGCAAGCATATTCTGCCTTGAAAAAAGAGCTGTAAATTCTCCTACTGTAAAGAATCCTACAATCCGATCACCCCAGGTATCATTATTGGCTGTTTCAGTAATCACTTCAGAGCTTCCTGTAACTCCTGAAACCGGAAAGAGATATACTGCACAGATGGTAAAAACAGCAGCTGTCAGAATGAAAAACAAAAAGGTAAGGGCCATAATAAGAATGATCTTTCCAAACTTGGATTGCTGCTCCAAAGAAGCAATAGAATTGGATACGGCAAAAAACACCAGAGGAACCACGCTCACAAAAAGAAGATTAAGAAAAATATCCCCTAATGGTTTAATATAATCTACAATACCAGGGGTAAATATACCTATTATACTTCCAACTGTAATGCCTAATAGTAAAAATATAATTCCTGAGTAATTTTTCAGTATTTCTTTCATGCCGGCTTTTTATCAAAGATAGGGTTATTTTTAACATTTCCTTATATAATTTTCAGGGGTAAATTTCATAAATTTGAGTAAACATCGTTTCTATGGCTTATATAGATTACTATAAAATTTTAGGCGTAGATAAAAGCGCAACACAGGACGACATCAAAAAAGCCTATCGAAAACTGGCTAGAAAATTACATCCTGATCTTAATCCTGACGATAAAGAAGCTGAAAAAAAATTTAAGGAGCTTAATGAAGCTAATGAAGTTCTCAGCAATCCTGAAAATCGTGCTAAATATGACAAGTACGGAGAACACTGGAAGCATGGTGAAGAATATGAAAAAGCCCGGCAACAACAAAGACAGCAATATCAGCAACAACAGAATTACAGCGGTGGATTCTCCGGCGCTGATTTTGGTGAAGGTGAAGATTTTTCAGATTTTTTCCAAAGTATGTTCGGAGGTGCTGGTGGCTTTCGTAAGAGCTCAAGAGGAAGTGCATCAGGAAAGTTTAAAGGACAGGATGTTCAGGCTGAACTGACTCTGAATTTAAGGGATGCTGCCAAAACCCATCCGCAAACTTTTGAGATCAACGGTAAGAAAGTGAGAATTACCATTCCGGCCGGAGTGTATGACGGACAGCAGATCAAGTTAAAAGGACATGGAAATCCAGGGTTTAACGGAGGCCCGAATGGAGACCTTTATATTACTTTTAATATTCCGGCAGATCCGGATTTTGAAAGGATAGGGGATGATCTTAAAACCAAAGTGACCATTGATCTTTACACAGCGGTTTTAGGCGGGGATGTAAAAGTAAATACACTGGATGGCAGTGTTAACCTTAAAGTAAAACCTGAAACCCAGAATGGAATGACCGTAAGACTTAAAGGAAAAGGATTTCCGGTGTATAAAAAGGATGGCCAGCATGGCGATCTCTTTGTAACCTATGAAGTAAAACTGCCGGTAAACCTTACAGATAAGCAGAAAGAACTTTTTGAACAATTAAAAAATTCCTAAGCTATGAGTGAAAGAATATCACGGGAAGAACTCGTAAAAATTTACAATATAGAAATCACTTTTTTTGATGAGCTTGTAGATTATGGACTGTTGAATATTCAGATTGAAAATGATATTCATTATCTGATGTATGAAGATCTGCCTGATCTGGAAAAGTTTGCCAACTGGCATTATGACCTCGAAATTAACCTTCCGGGTCTGGAGGTGATTCATAATATGCTAAAAAAACTGGATGCTCTCAAAAAAAGAAACCGGGAGCTGATGAACAAACTTTCTGCAATTAGTGATCAATATGAAGATATTTAGTTTAGCTTTGCAGCCTCAAGCAAACAAGTATTATGAGTGAAGAAAAGGTAATTACACTAAAACCTGACAGAAAGATTTTTGAAGATATTTATTTTAAAGGAAACCAGGGAAGTTTGCTTTTCTCTCCTACTACAAAAAGCAAGACCGTAATTACTATAATATCTGCTGTTATTTTATTTATTACATTCCTTTTAAAAGATAGTTTGAGTAAAGAGAGTGTCGGGATTTTATATTTTATGAGTTTTATTTTCCTTCTGTGTGCTGTATATCTCTCAGTAAGTGTGAATAAAGTCTCCAGATGGAAAAAACAGGTACAGCACTATCTCAGTCTGTTGGAAAAATGTAAGGTATATGAAATCAGATTTGACCAGCTATTTTTTACGGTTAATATAGATGGAGAAAAAGAAACCAGTGAATGGAAAGATTTCGGGTACTTTGATTCTGATGCAGATTTCATTACTTTAGAAGGGAAATACAGTTATATGTTTCCTAAGAAATCAATGAATGAAAAAGACTATAATTTACTCAAAAAGACACTAAAAGAAAGAGTAAATAAATAATAAAAACTCAGAGCAGAAGCTCTGAGTTTTAGTTTTTATATAAGTATCTGTTATTTTGTTAATCCAGCCATCCCATTTCCTTCATCCACTCATCATTGTAGATTTTTCCTACATACCTTGAGCCATGATCATGAAGCAGAACTACAATAATATCGTCTTTAGTAAACTGATCCTTCATCTGAACAAGAGAAGCAATAGCACTTCCAGCTGAGTATCCGCAGAAAATACCTTCTTCTTTGGCCAATTTCCTCGCGTAGACAGCACCATCTTTATCAGTTACTTTTTCAAAGTGATCAATAACGGACATATCATAATTTTCAGGAATGATATCTTCCCCGATTCCTTCTGTAATATAGGTGTAAGCATGATCATAATGAAGTTCTCCGGTTTCATGGAATTCTTTCAGAATAGAACCATAGGTATCTACTCCAATTACTTTAATTTCAGGGTTTTTCTCTTTGAAAAATGTTCCACATCCTGTAATAGTACCCCCTGTTCCGGCACCTACAACAAAGTGTGTCAGCCTCCCTTCTGTCTGTTCCCATATTTCAGGAGCTGTAGACTCATAATGAGCAGCTCTGTTTGATAAATTATCATACTGGTTTACATACCAGCCGTTTTCTGTTTCTTTAGCCAGTCTTTTTGAAACTGAATAATAAGAGCGTGGATCAGTAGGCTTTACATCGGTGGGACATACAATTACCTCAGCACCTACTGCACGAAGAATATCACATTTTTCTTTTGATTGTTTGGAATTGGTTACAAAGATACATTTGTAGCCTTTGATAATGGCTGCCAATGCCAGTCCCATTCCTGTATTTCCGGAAGTTCCTTCAATAATGGTTCCGCCCGGTTTTAATCTGCCGTCTTTTTCGGCGTCTTCTATCATTTTAAGAGCCATTCTGTCCTTTACTGAATTACCGGGATTGAATGTTTCTACTTTTGCTAAAACCAATGCCGGAAAATCATCTCCTAATACATTGTTAAGTTTTACCAGTGGTGTATTACCTATAGTTTCAAGGATATTTTTTGCGTATTTCATAAATGTTTTATATGCCCTGCAAAGATAAGGCTTTTAAAATTATCTGCATGGTGGAAAAAAGCCCGCGCTCCAACTAAAAATTATCTGGAACTCGTTTTAAAACCATTTTTAGGCTTGTTAATTATACTTGATAGCCTTTACCGGAGATATTTTACTGATCAGGTAGCTCGGAATAATTAAAGCGAATCCTGAAATAATCAGAATGCCTACTGAAATAGAAATAATAGCAACAGGATTAAGATCTACCGGTACTGTACTTACATAATAATTTTCGGGATTCAGCTTAATTATTCCAAAGAATTTTTGAATTAAAATAAGTCCTAATCCAATAGCATTTCCGTACAGAAGTCCAGGGATCATGATGATCAGAGTATAATTGATGAATGTTGCCCGGATCTGGGAATTGCTGGCACCTAAAGTTTTAAGAAGTCCGATAGAATTTGTTCTTTCTATAATAAGGATTAAAAGAACCATAATGATATTAATGACTACTACTATCAGCATGATAATGATAATCAAAGCAATATTGGTATCAAAAATACTGATCCAGTCTGTAATTTGCGGAAACTTTTCTGTTGCCTTTTCTGCATAATTTTTGTATCCGATCAGTTTTTCAATATCAGGAAAATCTTTGTCAATATCATTAACATTTTTCAGAAAAATATCAAGGCCTCCTATTTCATCAGGTTTCATATCCTGAATTTTTCTTGCATGGTTAATCCCGCCAATAACAAATTGTTCGTCAATAAGCTTAATATCTGTTTTATAGATTCCAATGATCCGGAATTTACGATAGAGAGGTTTTTGATCTGCTTTTAAAAATACGGTAACAATACTGTCATTGAGTTTAAGGTGAAGATCATTGGCCACTTTTTGGGAAATCGTGACATCATTATTAAATCCTTTTTCTGTTACTCTGGGAGTTGTACCGGCAATGAGGAATTTCTTAAATCTTAAACTGTCAAAATCTTTTCCTACTCCTTTAAAGATGATTCCGGCAAAATTATGTTCATTACGCATAATACCGGTAACAGTTACATATTTTTGTGTACTCTCCACGTCAGGGAGTGCTTTTATCTTTGTAATATTCAATCCCTGATTGTCAAGTATCGAAGTATTATAAGAAGAATTTGACCGGGTGGAGCGTACGGTAATATGCCCGCTGAAATCTGCCATTCTTTCTTTAATCGCCTTTTTAGAACCAAAACCGGTTGCTACGGTAATCAGGGAAACAATGATTCCCAAAGCAACGGAAAGCCTGCCAATGAAGATGATAACTCTTGAAAGGTTATTTTTGTTATCTTTGGAAAATGCTATTTTTCTAGAGAAATATAAAGGAAATTTCAAGCTTATGAATTTAGATTTCAAAATTAAAAATTTACTTCTTATTTGCCTAATTTTTTTAGGAGTATTCAACCAATATTATTCTCAGACTCACGTTCAACCGGATTTTAAAACCGGAGCTGATCAGCCTGAACTGTACTTACCGCTGTTAAAAAATAAGACAATCGGAGTGGTGACCAATCAGACAGGATTAATGAGTGACAGAACTCATGTGGTTGATTTTTTAGTGAAAAATAATATTAAAGTTAAAGCTATTTTTGCTCCTGAGCATGGGTTCAGAGGTGACGCAGATGCCGGGGCAAAAATCAAGAACGGTGTAGATGTAAAAACGGGTATTCCGATCATTTCCTTATATGGTAATAATAAGAAACCAAAACCGGAACAGCTGAAAGGTCTTGATGTCATAGTTTTTGATATTCAGGATGTGGGAGTGAGGTTTTATACTTATATTTCTACTTTAGCTTATCTTATGGAGGCCGGAGCTGAAAATAATGTTGAGATAATGGTACTGGACCGACCGAATCCACATGATGGGTATACAGATGGTCCGGTTTTAAGGAAAAAATGGGCCAGTTTTGTAGGAATGCATGAGGTTCCTGTTGTATATGGGCTTACTATAGGAGAATATGGAAAAATGGTTAATGGCGAAAAATGGCTGAAAAATGGTGTTCAGGTAAAGTATACGCTGGTTCCTATGAAAAATTATCATAAAAAGCAGCGATATGTTATTTCAGATAAACCTTCTCCGAATTTACCGAATGATAAAGCAATAAACTTATATCCCAGTTTATGCTTCTTTGAAGGAACTCAGGTTTCAGTAGGAAGAGGAACCGACCTGCCTTTTCAGATTTATGGTTCACCATGGACGAAAAATCTGCCTTATCAATTTACTCCCAAACCAAGTTACGGTGCAAAAGATCCTTTTCTGAACGGTAAACTTTGTTATGGTGAAGATCTTTCAAGTTATCCGGAAGATTTAAGGGCATTAAATCTGGAATGGGTGATCAAAGCCTATCAGAACTATAAGAACCCTCAACAGGATTTCTTTCTTAAAAACCTGTGGTTTGATACATTATCCGGAACGGATGAACTCCGAAAGCAAATTGTTGCCGGAAAATCAATTCAGGAGATCAGGTCTTCGTGGAAAAAAGATCTGGAAAATTTTGAAAAGATCAGGGCTAAATATGTTATTTATGAAAACTAATTAATCAAAGCTTTGAGGTGGATTCTTATCATTCTTGCCTTTGTTTAAAATAAACAGTCCGATACTGAGTCCTATCACTCCTGCAAAGGCAGTTAACAGGGCTCTTTGTAGTTTATCTGGCAGATCATTTCCTATATAGTTCATTAAAAAAAGGATCACAAACGTGATCACAGAGATGATAATATGGTTTTTCCCGAATAGTTTCATTGCATTATTTTAGTTTGTAAGAAATCATGATACCCCCTCTGTAAGGGATAATTTCTCCACTTTTATTAAGTCCGCTTGCCTGGTCATAACGTTTTCCTGTTGTACGGTCATATCCTTTATAAAAACCTTGCGAAGTTCCTACGGTTCCATAAATGTCAAGATTCCAGCGATCAGACAATTGGAACTGATAGCCGGCTGTCACTCCCAGCATGATGGAAAATCCTCTTTGATAAAGATTGGAATTAATATAAGTGTCACCGTTATCATTGATATGCAGACTGTCGTTCCAGTAATTCCACTTTTGAACATTGTAAACAGCAAAAGCCAGGTTAGCTCCCACATACCAATGCTTAAAAGCTTCTTTAAAATAGTATCTTCCTTCCGCAGAAGCAGAATAATACTGAAGCTCATGTCCGGCAAATGATTTCCATGGGGAAATAAAAACATCTCCCTGAATGGTGTATCTGGAATTAAGTTGTTTTTCCAGGCCAACATTCAGTATACCAATCGGAGCAAACAGGGCATTCCCTTTTATAAACAGACTTTTATCCTGCACTGGTTCCGTTTCCTGAGCACTTATAATTTCTGTTCCTGAAGCCAGAAGAATTAAAAGGCCTGTCAATAAGTTATATTTCATTTGTGTTATTATTTTATCTGATTTAATAATTCGGTAGCCAGTTTTGCATCTTTGTTAGTTTGTATGGCCATATTCTTTGACATTTCAGCATAGTTTTTTGCCATTTCTTTATTTCCGGTCAGAAAGTAAAGTTTCGCAAGAATATAGGTGTTTTCAGGTGTTTCGCCTCTCATTACTGATTTTTCTGCCCATTCAGTGGCTTTTTTTAATGATGCCGGTGTTTTTACATGATCACTGAAAACCCATGCTGCTCTTAAAAGCTCATTAGGCTCAAATGTATCAGCATTTTTATAATAATCTAATGCAGCTTTTTCAAATTCCGGAAAATTAGCATTTTGCTCATAATAACTAAGTTTGGTCTGATTGAGCTTAGCAGTTGCTGCTTCTTTTCCTACAAGAGGTTCAGCTGTTTTCATAAAAAAGTCATCATTGATTCTTTTGTTTTTCTCATCAATGGACTGTTCTACAATTTTGGTTAGTTTCAGTTGAGCATCAAATTCTTTATAGGTTTCTTCGGGAAGAAACTTAATAATTTCGGCTTTTCTTGATGTAAATATATTATAATTAGGATCTTCTGTTGACTTTACAAAGTACAGCAGAAGGCCTATTTCATCTTTTGAAAGTGCATCTGTTTTTTTCTTATTTTCAAAATATCTTTCAGATGCTTTTTTAGCAAAGTCAAAATCACTGCCGGAAGTAAGCTTCATAATGTTGATCAGAAATTCAGGATCTTTTTCTCCGTTGGCAAAACGTTCTTTCAGGGACCCTTTTGAATTTCCGGGAGCGTTAATATTCTGAGCCATGGCCACAAACATGCCGGCATCCATATATCCTGAGTTTTGTGAAACAAGATCTCCTTCACCATTTAAAAACAGATAAGTAGGATAGGAACGAACGCCATATTTAGCTGCAATTTCTTTCCCTTCTCCTTTTTCCATATCAAATCTTGCATTGATGAAGCTGGAATTGAAATAATCTCCAACATTTTTTTGGGTAAATACATTTTTTTCCATCAGTTTACATGGGCCGCACCAGGAAGCATAAGCATCAATAAAAACCAGTTTTTTTTCTTTTTTGGCCTTTGCAATAATGTCTTTAAAAGGAATTTCCTGGAATTGAATAGCCTCTTGAGCAGAGATAATAACAGAGCAAAAAATAGATATCCCGGAGATGATCTTTTTCATTTCAAATAAGATTTGTAGGCGAAGATAATTAATTTTGAAAATATACAAGGCTGATTCCGGCACCTGATAGTGTATATTAACTAATTTTAAGACTTGGAGTGGTTCAGTTCTGCTGTGGATACTTTTAAAAAATATGGGAAAGATAATTTTAGATTAAAATAATAAATGTCACATTCTGAAACTACATTATAAGTTGATATCAGTCTTATTTTTTACTGTAAAAAGAACGGTGTTTTTTACAAAACTGCTGATCCTGAAAAAGATAATTTTGCCGTGGCTGATTTTGTACGCCGTCCTTATCAGGATGGTCTGTTGTCCTTTTTATTTTTATGTTCCTTACCCCATGTTTCCAACTGATCTAAAACGGGAATTAATTTTTTCGCTATTTCCGTTAATTCATATTCTACTTTGAGAGGCACTTCTGCATAGACAGTTTTTGAAATCAGATCTTCCTGTTCCATTTTTTTTAATTGAAGAGTGAGCATCCTTTCAGTAATATTAGGGATTTTATCTTTCAATTCAGAAAACCTCATCTTTCCCTGTTTCAGATGGTAACATATTGAGAGGATCCATCTGCCGCTGATCAGATTAACAGCATAGATTTCCGAACAGCTGTGTTCCATGTTCTTTTTATTTTCATTATTGGTAGAAGATTCCTTAATTCCCATACTTACATTTTTGTTCGTTCCTTACAATCCTGTGTACCCTTGTTCATGACTATGCAGAACATTTAAATTTACAATTAAATATAAGAAACATATTAATTATGAAAAAGCTTTTTTGACTTTTATAATAAATACCGGAAACAATATGGATTTAAACAGAATTAACAAAGATTTAAGGATAAGTATAGCGCAGACACCGTCATTAGAGATTGATGAAAATATATTTATGAATGCTCCCGAATTGATACAACAGGAAAAAAAGGAATTTTTCAAGAATAACCCTTTCAAGGTTCCTGAACACATTACTGTCAGTGATCTGATGATAAACAGCTCACAAGACGGATATAATATCCGGTTACACATTTATCAGCCGGAAGGATTCGACAGAGACAGGGTTTTGATTTATTTTCACGGTGGAGGATATGTTTTTGGCCTGCCCGAACAGGTGGACGATCAGATGGCTGAAATTGCTGATCAACTGAAAGCAACCATTATATCTGTTGATTACCGGCTTGCTCCTCAATATAAATTTCCTATTCCGGTTTTGGATGGCTTTGATACTTTACAGTGGGTGATTAATTATGGAAATACCCAATTAGGAATCAATTCTGAGAATATTACTGTATTTGGAGCCAGTGCCGGCGGACATTTGGCCGCTGCGGTAACCCAGATGGCTGCAGATCACCAGATCAAAAATATAAAACATCAGTTCTTACTATATCCTGTTGTTCATAACAAGCTGAATACATCTTCCATGGAAGAATTTACAGATGCTCCTTTATGGAACAAAGGATATGCCTATACAGCATGGTTGCATTTTCTCGGGAGAAATAATATGGATAAAACCATAAAATATGCGGATCTGACCTGTTATGACGATTTTTATAAATTGCCGCAAACCACAATTGTAGCTTGTGAACTGGATCCGTTAAGGGATGAGGGTATAGAACTTGCCCAACTTTTATATCGGGCCGGTGTCAAAACTGAATTATGGGTAATTCCCGGAGCGGTACATGTATTCGATCTTTTTACATCTCCGGTAAATGACGACTACAAAGAATTTCTGATGAAAAGACTGTTCCGATATCAGTACACTTGATGTTAAGACAAATATAAAACCGTTCTGTTAAGGACAGTTTTTGATTTTACATGGTTTTTCAGGATTCGATTAAAATTTTTAATTCACTTTAGAGTCCTGAAATCTTTGTTATATTTTTGCAGGCGAATAATTTATCTGTCAGATAAATAACAATTTTAGAACAATTGAGTATCAATTTTAAGCATCCCTTATCTCAAAAATCTGTTTATATAGCTGTTTTATGCGCCTGTTTAATCGCAGTGGCAGCATTTGCTGTATTAAGTTTTCTGATAACCCGTGACAGCCGGAAGAATACGGATGAGTTTGCAAAAAGAACTTTTTTTCGAAAATATGAATCAATTGAAAAGGAATTCAGGAATATCGAAGATGACCAATATCTTTTAAGGGCATTGATTCTAAAGGACGGCTTGAAGAATTACAAAAATTATTCTCTGGTTTTAAATGATCTGAACAGGAAACGCAATCAGTTACCCTACAGCTGGTATTATTATAATAATATTTCCGGAGAATCTGAGACAAACAGCAGGATGTTGTCGGATATTTTTAGCAAAAAAAAAGATAATGGAAGACCGGTTATTTTAAAGAATAGAGCACCCGGTCATTTCAAAGATCTTCTGGTCACTAATAAAGACAGTCTGTTTTGGGTAAGTTATGATTCTCTGATTCTACCCAATAAAAATGTGCTGTATTATGGTTCTACTGTAAGCCTGGATGACCTTCATCAATATTTCATTAATGTTGACAAAAGTTCTAATACATATGCATATGTTTTCACGAAAGAAGGGATTTGTATAACTCATCCTGAAAAAAAATATATTGGAAAGAGTATTTTTGAGTTTACAGATATTAAACCAAAGGATACCCTGTCTGCCCAGACTAAATCAGGATATACTGCAGGAACTGCAATTTCTGAATATCTCGGAGTAGAAGTGACACGTTTTATAAAACCATTGCAGACAGATAATTTTGAAGGATACGCGGTGGTAAATCATATTAATTTTATCATTGATGAAAATGTGTACAAGGTAAAGACATATACCGTCTATATCTTTCTGGCTGCATTATTTCTTATTGTAACTGTATTTATTTTGTTTCAAAGATCTGCCGGCATAGCCTACCGGGAGAAAGAAAAAATGCAGGCGGAGAAAAATCTACTGCTTATTGAGAATGAGAAGATGCATAAAGCAGAAGTCATCAACCAGCTTCAACAGCTTAAAAATAATATCAATCCTCATTTTCTTTTCAATTCACTGAATTCATTGTATATGCTGATTGATATTAATAAAGAAAATGCACAGAAGTTTACCATGAACCTTTCCAAAATTTACCGGTATCTTATTGTGCCCCCAAAAGAAAATATTGTTCCCGTAACTCAGGAAATCAATTTTATACAGCAGTATATGGAACTTTTGAAAAGCAGGTTCGGTGAGGAATTGAATTTTAAATTAATAATTAATAACAAGGAGAGTTTAGAAAAACGAATCCCTTATCTATCGCTTCAGATTGTCACAGAGAACGCTATAAAACATAATATAGCAACTGTAGATCAGCCTTTAGAGATTATGATCAGTGTAGAAGAAAACGGAATTGTAGTAAAGAATACTTATCAACTTAGGAAAGAGCCGGTACAGGGAGAAAAATTCGGGATTGATTATTTGAGTCAAATTTATGAATATTTTAGGATTAATTCTCTTAATATTTCTGTGGATGGTGAATATTTCGTATGTTTTTTGCCGATAATGAATTAAAATAAAAATCCATTCACTCCCAAATAATTACCTTTCACTCCCTAATGATGCTCATATTATTTCTTTACCTATAGCTTTGCCGGCTGAAACTAAGATATTTACTATTTGGAATGAATCGGACTATTTTAATGAAGAATTACAGGCTGGCACTGTATTTAGGACTTGCTATGGCTTCGCCGGCAGTTCTGGCGCAGAAAAAAGATACTGTAAAAACAGCTAAAGAAAAAACTGATAAAACGGACGTTTCTTCAAAAAAAACAAAAAAAATTGAAGATCTGATTAAAAAAGGGACCTATAAAAAAGGGCTTTTTAATACGATTCAGGTGAAAACGGATATTTATTTTGAAATTCCTGACAGTTTAATGGGACGTCAGTTTCTTGTTGTCAATAAACTTTCTCAGGTACCTATGCAGGTAAATGAAGCGGGTTTAAACAAAGGAATGAATTATGAAAATAAGATCATTTCTTTTCACCGTGATGCTGTAGCAAAAAAAGTATGGGTTAAAACTTCAGTGGCTAAAGTTTCTTCTCCTGAAAATGACGCCATAACTAAATCTGTAAAAGACAATTTCTCAGAATCTGTAATTGAGGTCTTTGATATCGAAGCTCAGAATAATGATTCTACTGCAGTTGCCATTAAAGTAAACAAAGTGTTTGATGGTAATCAGAAAAGTTTTAATGATGTTCTGGCAAATGTTGGCCTTGGGGGATCAGTAAAATCAAGTCTTTCCTATATTGAAGGAGTGAAGACTTTTCCCCGGAACCTGGTGGTTAAATCCCAATTGTCAACATCTGTAAATGAGGGTGGAGTTGATCTTCCGGTAACCCTTGGAGTTACCACCAATCTTGTTTTACTCTCTAAAACACCTATGAAGCCCCGGGTAGCTGATCCGAGAGTTGGTTTTTTTTCTGAGAAACACTGGACGTTTAATGACCGCCAGCAAAAGATGGATGAGAAATTTTTCATTACCAGATGGAACCTGGAACCTAAAGATGAAGACAAAGAAAAGTATTTAAAAGGAGAACTGGTAGAGCCTAAAAAACCGATTGTTTATTATATTGATCCTGCAACGCCCAAACAATGGCGTGAAAAAATTATCGCAGGTGTTCATGACTGGCAGGCAGCTTTTGAGCAGGCAGGGTTTAAAAATGCGGTAGTCGCTAAAATGCCGGATGAAAAAGATGAAGATTTTGATATTGATGATGTACGTTATTCGGTGATTACATATGCAGCCTCTCCTAAATCCAATGCGATGGGTCCATCGGTCGTAGACCCCAGAAGTGGTGAAATTATTGAGGCCGATATCATCTGGTGGCATAATGTAATGACTTCCCTTCACGACTGGATGAGGATTCAGACAGGACCTATTGATCCCAATGCCAGAGGAAATAAATTCAGTGATGAACTGATGGGGGAAGCCATCCGGTTCGTTTCATCTCATGAAGTAGGACATACCTTTGGATTAAAACACAATATGGGGGCATCTTTTGCTTTTCCTGTAGAGTCTCTCCGTTCAAAGGAATTTACTGATAAAATGGGAGGAACCGCACCTTCCATTATGGATTATGCACGATATAACTATGTAGCCCAGCCTGAAGACGGAGTTACTGCGATCACTCCGAAAATAGGAATCTATGATAAATATGCTATTGAATGGGGGTACCGTTGGTATCCGGACGAATTCGCTGAGAAAAAATCGTTGAGAAACCTGATTGAAAAGCATGAAGACGATCCATTGTATTTTTATGGTGAACAGCAAAATTATTTAGAAACAATTGACCCGCGTTCGCAATCGGAAGATTTAGGTGATGATGCGATGAAGGCCAGTGAGTATGGCATGAAAAATCTGAAGATTGTAGTCGATAATCTTTTAAAATGGACTTACGATGATGGTAAAGGCTATACGGATGCGGGAAAATTGTATTTGGGAGCAATAGGACAATGGGATTTATATACAGGTCATGTGATGGCGAATGTAGGTGGGATTTATCTGAACAATACCGTTTTTGGCAATAAGAAAAAAGCATACGAGGCAGTTCCTGCAGAGATCCAGAGAAGAGCGGTTGATTATCTAATTAAAAATGCAATCAATCTTCCGGAATGGTTATTCTTCAATCCGATCACAGACAAAACATATCCTGTTAAAAATTCACCAATGGGTCCCTTTGAACAGACTCCATATACCCTGGCGAGAGGAATGCAGTATGCTAACATCTACTCTTTGTTTATGGATGACAGATTACTGAGATTGCTTGAAAATGAATTAAAACATCAGGTTTCAGGCTCGAAAGAGGAAGTCTATACCGTGGAAAATTTATTTGATCAGGTGAGAAGTGCCATTTTCAGCAAAAAAGGAAGCCTGACGATTCTTGAAAAGATGACCCAGAAGAATTATGTAGATGCTTTGATTGTTTCCGTCAATAAATTATTTGAGAAAACAGCAGTAAAAGGATTAAAAGCGGATGCTGATCTGAATATGCCAATGATCTGTAATTTCCACGAAGAAGAGCGCAACCTGAGAAATATTAATTACTCATCTATGAAAAGGGTATCTGAAGTAACTACTTATAAAAGAGCGGAACTACAAAAAGTACTGGATCTGCTGAACAGGACAAGATATAAAGGAGATGATGCTTCCAGAGCACATTACACAGATTTAATTATTCGTATTGAAGAGGCTTTAAACAAATAATCAGCTATGAAAAAAACTCTAATACTTTTACCTCTTTTGGCTGCTAATATAGCGTTAGCCCAACAAAAGAAAACCATTACAGGTAAAGTCCAGGATGGCAGTACCTCACAAATAATAGCAGGAGCATCCATAAAAATTGAAACCCAGTCTGTTTCTGCAAAAACGAATCAGAAAGGGATTATTGAAAGTGTTTCTATAGGAACTGTGACCGATAAAAACGGGAAATTCGTTTTGGAAATTCCTGCGGATACAAAATCCGTATTGGTCAGTTATCTTGGTTATGAATCAAGGCTGATCCAGATTGATGAAGATCAGACCAATTACAATGTAACGCTGACCCCTGTCTCAGAAGTCTCGGATAAAAATAAAATACAGGAGGTTATCATTACCGGATATCAGAAGATAGAAAAGCGTAAACAAACCTCAGCAGTTGCATCAGTGAAGATGGATAATATCAGCCAGGCTGGGGTAGCAAGTATTGATCAGATGCTGTCAGGACAGATTGCAGGGGTTGCTGTAACGCCTGAAACAGGTGCGCCGGGAAGTCCGGCAAAAATCAGAATCAGGGGAACAGCTTCTCTTTCCGGCCCTCAGGATCCACTATGGGTGATTGACGGACTTCCACTGGAAGGAAATGATGTCCCTAATTTTACAGATAAAGACAATATTGATCAGCTTCAGAACTTTTCCATCGCAGGACTGAACCCTAATGATATTGAAGATATTACCATTTTAAAGGATGCTGCTGCAACGGCAATTTATGGAGCACGGGCAGCAAACGGGGTGATTTCGATCACCACAAAGAAAGGAAAAAAAGGAAGTATGAAACTGAATTTTTCAGCAGATACTTTTGTAACCGCCCGCCCGGATTTTGACCGCCTTAATCTTCTGAATGCTTCTGAAAAAGTTGACCTTGAACTCATGCTCGCCAGGCGTACTGATTTAACCTATCGTGCCGATAAGGGAGAAGTAATGAGGATCCTGACTAAAAACGGACAACTTGATGCATTCCGAACCGGAGGCCTGGATGGGATAAACCTTCTGACACGCCAGCAGATCAATGCATTAAGAAATAGCAATACGGATTGGGGAAAATTACTCTACAGAAATGCCATTAACAAGCAATATGGGGTAAGCCTTTCAGGGGGGAGTGACCGTTCTGACTATTATTTCTCTTTAGGATATTATGATGAAGAAGGAACAACTATCGGTACAGGTTTTAAGCGATATAACCTGACATTAAAAAATAATTATAAAATAAGCGATAAGTTAAATGCTGGAATCTCTATTTTCGGTACACAAAGTGAACGTGAGTCATTCATTACAGATGCTGATGCCAATATCAGTCCTGTGAATTATTCAAGAAATGCCAATCCTTATCTTACTCCTTATAACGCAGACGGAAGCTATAGATATGATCAGGATATTGATGGATTTGAAAACAGATATATTCCATTCAATTTCCTGGAAGAAAGAGCAAATACAAGTTACAATCTAAAAAATAACTCTTTGAAAGCGATACTTGATTTAGAATATAAAGTATCGAAAAATTTAAGGTTTACTTCACAGCTGGGTATTCAGTATGACAGCAACAAGACTGAGAAATACGCCGCCCAGGATACCTATTTTACGAGAAAAATGAGAGAAGGAACCCGCTACTATAAAGATGGGGCATACCGTTACTTTCTTCCTGATGGTGCTGTAAAGCAAAACTGGGACAATGACTTTTTCCAATATAACTGGAAACTACAGGGAACTTATAGCACAAAAATCAATTCAGTTCATGAAATTGATGTAATGGCTGGTACGGAAATCCGTAAAACGGAGGACAATACTACAATTACGAGAGCATTTGGTTATGATCCTGCCACAAGGAGAGCTACTGCCATTGTTTTCCCAAGCTCAAGTTTTGCTGCAGAAAGAAAATACGAGACCTATCGTGAAATGCCTCCTGTTGAAAATGCTTATGCTTCAATGTTTGCGACGGCTTCTTATACCTATGATCAGAAATATACCTTCTTTGGGAGTGTGAGATATGACGGTACCAATTTATTTGGAGTGAACAAAAAATACAAGTACTTACCGATATGGGCTGTCTCAGGTTCATGGTTAGTAACGAAGGAGAATTTTATGAAGGATCTTTCGGCTGTTTCCAATCTTAGGTTGAGAGCTTCATATGGTCTGCAGGGGAATATAGACCGAAATACCTCACCGTTTTTTATAGGGGAATACAGTGATGCCACCATTCTTCCCGGCATAAAAGAAGGCATTATTAACGTAATCAGTCCTCCAAATGATAAACTTCGATGGGAAAAGACCACTAATGTGAACCTTGGTGTTGACCTTGGTTTATTCCGGAATCGTATAAACCTTACTGCCGATGTTTACAGCAGAAAAGGAACGGATATGATCAGCATGAAAGAAACTCCGCTGGAAACAGGGTTTGAATATACCATGATGAATTGGGGAAGTCTTACTAATAAAGGGTTTGAATTGGCATTATCTACCAGAAATATTGATAAAGAAAATTTCAAATGGTCAACTACGATCAACTTTGCACACAATAAGAGCAGGGTCCTCAGCGAACAGCCTCGTGATAATGCGCTGCTTCCTTCAAGGGAAGGACTGCCTGTGAATGCTGTTTTTGCTTTAAAAACTGCAGGGATGGATGAAAACGGAAATCCGATGTTTTGGAAAGGTAATGAAAAGGTAAAAGCGGAAGATTTTTTCAAGTTGTATGACGTATATGCAGATTTTCTTCCAGGACAGCTGGTAGACACCAAACTTTCCAATGCAGAACTGAGAGGGTTGTTTACTTATATTGGTGACCGGGATCCGAAATTTACCGGAGGTATTATCAATACTTTTAAGGTTCATAATTTTGATCTGACTGTTTCTGCAACGTTCAATTTAAAGCAGACAGTGATGAAAACACCTTCCTACCGGGGAATGGAGCTGGACAGAGGAAGAAATTATACAAGAGATATCTTTGAAGCAGGAACTACACTTCCGGGAATTACAAGTCCTGATATGGAATCCAATCCGGGATGGATGGCGAACAAATGGTTTTCCGATAATCGTTCCAATGCTTACAGTTTGCTTGATATATGGGCAAAAGAAATCAGCTATGTAAGGATCAGCAGCATCCGGTTAGGGTATACACTTCCTAAAGAGTTTACCAGCCCTATGGGAATCAGTGCACTCAGATTAAGTATCGAAGGGCGTAACCTGTTTGTATTCAGTAATGGATATAAAGGATATTTCGATCCGGAAACGTATGGAAACATTTATGCACAGCCTATTACCAAGTCAATTACCGTAGGATTTAATGTATCTTTTTAAACTTGAAAAAATGAGAAAAATAACAACATTTATCGCATTAGCAGTACTCAGTTTTACCAGTATCGGATGTGACAGATTTTTAGATATTCAACCTGAAGGAAAAGTAATTCCTACTACTGTTGAGGATTACAGGAAAGTGCTTACATCGGCGTATTCAAAATATCCTTCTCACAGATCTTTATCAGCTCTTCGTACAGATGAAGTAAGTATTGATGAAAATACAAGCGACTTTATTTCCTATCGTGAAATAGCCATGTGGAAAGATTCAAATACCGATCAGGCAACAACCGAATTTCCGTGGGTGAGCTTTTATTCAGTAGTATTTTATCTGAACCAGATTATCAATGAAGGAAGTAAAACAATGCAGGAATCTCCTGAAAAAAGACAGATCCTTGCTGAAGCTTATGCATTGAGGGCTTATACCTATTTTGATATGGTCAATCTATACGGGAAATCCTATAACAGTGCTACAGCGGCTACCGATAGAGGAGTTCCTGTAACCCTGGATATAGATCTTGAGCAGGTGTTGAAGCCTTCTTCTGTACAGGAGGTGTATAACCAGGTGCATGCAGATATGGCAAAAGCAGAAGAGTTTATGGTAGAACAGAAGCAGTCAGCCGGTATCAATTACAGATTTTCCAAAGTGTCATTATTGGCGCTTCAGGCAA
Source organism: Chryseobacterium flavum (assembly GCF_003385595.1). Lineage (GTDB taxonomy): Bacteria > Bacteroidota > Bacteroidia > Flavobacteriales > Weeksellaceae > Chryseobacterium > Chryseobacterium flavum. The sequence goes on from NZ_QNUE01000004.1 coordinate 44,457, forward strand.
GGACAGCACTTTACCAGGGAGAATGGAACAAGGCTTTACACTACTCAGAACAGGCATTGGCGATCAAAGGAGATTTAAGTAATTTAAATACGGCCACTACTGCTCCCAATCATTATGCTTCTACAGAATCTGTTCTGGCTTTGGATAATGCTTTTAACAGTTCTGTACAAAATCTATCCTTTGCATCTGATGAATTGATTTCAAAATACAACAATAGTACAGACAAAAGATTCGGACTTTACTTTGAAAAGAACGGCAGTAAGTATAAAATAATTAAGGGAGGAAGCTCGGATTTCAGAATATCTTTCAGGACAGCAGAACTTTATTTTATAAAATCTGAAGCCTTATTGAAACTGAACAGACTCACTGAAGCAAAAGAGACCCTTCTTAAGGTTTTAAAAAACAGATATACTAATGAAGGTTATGTGATGGTTCAGAACGGAATACTTCAGATGGGTGTTTCAGAATTTATGAGCTATCTGCTGGATGAAAGATTCCGGGAATTTGCTTTGGAAGGGCAGCGCTGGTTTGATCTACGAAGAGCAAGTCAGAAAAAAATTATACATACTATTAACGGACAGGAATATATTCTTCAACAGAATGACGTAAGATATACTATTGAATATCCAATGAGTGCGAAGAAGAATAATCCTAATTTATAACATTCATATTAACACCCTTTGAAACCGCTTGAACTTGATTGTTTTAGCGGTTTTTTTGTACTTTTGCAATGTTATGAAAATTGCCATTATAGAAGACGAATTGCTGGCTGTTAATTATCTGAAAAATCTCTTGGATAAACAAAGTATTGTTCCTGTTACAGAGGTCGTTATCCTTCGTTCAAAAAAACAGGCAATAGATTTTTTCGAAAAAGACTCAGCAGATCTGCTCTTTATGGATATTCATCTCGGGGATGGTATGAGTCTTGAAATTTTCGAGCATGCAGAACTTTTTACCCCGATTATCTTCATTACAGCATTTGATGAATACGCGATAAGAGTATTCAGGCATTTTACTATTGATTATCTCCTGAAACCTTTTGAAGAGGAAGATTTACATAAGGCACTACAGAAGTTTGTTTCTATAAAAAATAATTTTGATGCTGAACCTCTCCTGAAATCCATATCTTCATTACAGCAGTCAGGTGAAGAAGTAATGAAACGGTTTATGGTAAGGGAGGGAAATAAACTTAAATCTATAAACGAAGAGGATACCGCTTATTTTTTTGCCTCGGGAAAATATCTTTTTCTCACCACTAAGGATCATCAGACCTATATTTATGATGATACGATTAAGGATATTATTCAGAAATTAAATCCGGATGTTTTCTTCAAAGTGAACCGCAAATTCATCATCAATAAAAAGGCAATTTCAGAAATCATTAAACATTCAAGTCAGAAGGTAGAGCTAAAACTTTTCCCGGAACCTGAGGTGAATACCGGAGTTTTTATCAGTAAAAGGCAGATTACAGAATGCCTGAGCTGGCTGAACAGCTGATTGCCGTTTCTTATAGATTCAGATCATAAAACAGATCTGTTATTTTTTTGTATTTTTCCTGCGCCTATTAATTGATAATCCAGAACCATGAAAATATATCTGCTGGCTGCCTTGTTGTTTTCGGGGATGCTTTTTTCACAAAAGATTCAGCTTAAAAAAGACAAAATTTTATTCAATGAGAAAGAAATCGGAATAATGAAATCTCCATACAGGGATCATTTTGAATTCTATACGTTAACAAATGAAAAAGTTTTTGATGCAGATCTCAAAGGAGTAGCTTTAGCAAAAGATCAGCTTCTTTATTATCTGGATATGAAATCCGCCAGTGGAAAAACAACCCGGATTCCTTATGAAGTTTTAATTACCTCTTTTAAACCGGACAGGATTGTTGCCCATCAATTAGCAGTAAAGTATCATCTTTTCAATGAAAATGGTTTTAACAAGACTGAGGTGGAAAGCTTCTTTGATACCCCGAGAGAGAATTTAACAGATCAATACCTTACAGCGAAAAACAACAGTATTGCAGAAGATAATGAAAGAAAGAGCCAGCTTGAAGATATAAGACGCATTTACAATCCAAGATTAGGGTCTAATGGTGAAATTCTGATCAATAACGGAAACTATCCTGCAAGAATAATAGGATATGCCATAGGATATCATTGTACTGGTTTCAGCAGTCAGAATCCGTGTCTTGAAGTAAGTGATCTGGATGGAATCAAAATAGCATCAATGTATCAGACCCAGGGGATGAAAACATATGCAGTAAGAACTTTTGATCACAATGAATTTATTTTTACAGCAACACGGCCTTATGCCCAGTCAGATTATGCATTTGTCAATGAGTTTATAGCTCATCTTTTTATTCATGGATATACCCTGGAACATCAGGCATATTATACGAACCAGGAGATGCAACAGTCTAAAGTAGTTGATGCCATTAACCGCAGTATTAATTTATATGATGTGCCAGGATATGTAGTGGAGAAGTCAGGAAAAAAAACGGAAGGAACAATTACCATCTGGTTTGAGATGCTGGATACAGAAAGAACCGGTCAGAAGCTTCCCGAAGGAGGTGCCGATTTCTTTGGACAGCGGGTAACTTTAAAAAAACAATTACCGGGAATGAACAGTATGGCTATTAAAACGTATGACGCCGATTCAGGCATACACTTCTGCATCTTTCCAAATGGGACTGAAGAATGTTATTATGGATTGGACGTAAAAGGAGAATTCATAAAGAAAATGCAGAATTACGGAAGCCTGCATGGTAATAATTCTTATTTCTACAAGTTGGTTGCCAGAGAGAACAAAATTATGCTGCTTCAGGATCCTGTTGAGCTTCAGAAATATGTCATTAAAACAGACTTTGAGCCGAAAGGACAGATGCTTGATTACCGGTCCAATGATATACTTTCTGGGAAACTGGCCGACTATCTTAAAGAGTGTAAAACATTATCAGATCAGTTGAAAAATAAAGGTCTTGATCTGAAAAATAAAGAAAATCTGATTCACATTATTTCTGAATACAGTAAATGCAGGAAGTAAATCTGATGATTGAAATAACTGATCCGGCAGCAGTCACTGTACTGTTGCCGGATTATTTTTGCAAAAAACTATATTTATTTTTATAAAAAATTATTACACGTCAAGTTTTGACGTTCTGCTCCGATATCTTTGCTACAGAATATAAGACCAAATTATTATTATATTATGATGCAACAGGTTATTTCGGTATGATATCTGATGATTACAAACTACCAGCCAGGATATCAGGAGATTGTATATTTTTCTTATAATAATTATTAATACGTCAAGATTTGACGTTCCGCTGAAATAGCTTTGCTCTAGAATCAAACACCCAATCACAAAATATTAATCAATCATGGATAAACCAAGTGAAAACAGAATAAAAAAACTTCATCCTTTGGTAAGGGAAGAGATCACACAAATTGTCAGGGAGTGTGACGAAGCCCTTACCGGGAGAGCCAAGGTAAGGATTACCCAAGGGCTAAGGACCTTTAAAGAACAGGATGCACTGTATGCGCAGGGAAGAACAAAAGCCGGAAAGAAAGTTACCAATGCCAAAGCCGGACAAAGCATTCACAATTATGGATTAGCGGTAGATATATGCCTGATTATCGATGGAAAAGTGGCAAGCTGGGACACTGCCGGAGACTGGGATAATGACGGAGTAGCCGACTGGTATGAATGTGTAAAGATCTTTGCCAGACATGGCTGGGACTGGGGCGGAAACTGGAAAACCTTTAAAGACCTGCCGCATTTTGAAAGAAGATTCATCTGGAAAGGGGAACGAAAAATCAAAGCTACCTGGAGAAACTTACAGAATTTACCGAAAGATAAAGATGGATATGTAGTTTTCACCAAATAATCCCGGGATTATTTACTGTGAAGATTAAATAATACAATCAATGAAAATGGTTGTACAGGAAGGGTTTTGTCTTTACCGGAAAAAATAAACCTTTTCTTATTCTTATTGTACATAACATGAATCTGAAAAAACGCTGAATAAGAGCTATTGAAGCTGCTAAGATATATGAAGAAAAATCATTACACATTTTAAGAATATGCTTCTTAAAAATAATCGGGCTTATTATTCTTAAAGCCTTAATTGACCTTAATGATTCAGAATATGTTCAGGTTTATTATCTCCGTCTTATCTTTTATTAACACCAAAAAATCACAAAAATGCCACAAAACATTCCATCGGGAACTTTACCAACAGCTCCCGACAGCAAAGGGCTTAATGTACGGCCGGATCTTATGCCGGAGTCTTTCTTCTTTCTGGAGAAGGGAGTGACTTTTTCGCAGGATTCTGCCGGAAAATTTGGAGCCAGCGGGACTGTATTCAGGACCACCTCCAAGGTAAGCTTTACCGGCAAAGTATATACCATTTGCCAGGGACAGGTATTTTTACAACCTTGTGGAAATGATTCCACTAAAGTAAATGCGATCCTTAAGCCTTTTAATCAGCCGGTTAAAGGACTAGCGATCAAATATATTGTGTATAGAGGACTGAATAAATCAGACTTCTTCGGAGCTGGCGATATCATCAATGATGGGACCACAGTAACAGGATTTGTAGATCTGATCAGAAAAGAATTTAAATCCCTGTATAATATGCTGGGAGTTACGGTACCAACATTTACAGCACAATATATCGGATATCCGGGAGCAACCAATCCGCAACCCGGAGATACCCTTATTGATGATTATTTCCTTAAGGTATCAAGAACTCAAACGAGTGGAGGAACAACCACGGAAACCGAGCCTGCAAAAGCATTTGAACTGCCAATGATTCCGAGAGGAACCCACCTTGGAAATGCCACAGGAACCGTAGGGATCGATATTGTATTGAACGAGGGAGATTATACCGTAGCAAATGATCCCAACCCATTTAGGCTGAATTTAAATTTTGCCCGTTATGCTGATCACGTTTTAGATCAGACTGCAGGAACTACAGCTTTTGAAAAGAAGCTGATCAGGGAAACAGCAACCCAGTTTCTTGATGTTGCGGCTTTTTATGGACTGCATACTCAGGGAAAAGGAAAGATTCATATGAGTGATAATTCTGTTCTGCAAACGGTAGAACAGATTGCCGGCCAGATCTCTGGTTTTGTAACAGCTGAGACCACCTACCTGTATATTCAGGGAAGTAGGCAGAGATCTTATAATTTCTACGGAAATCAGAATCTGGAAGGAAATACAGGAAACATTAAAATCGGACAGGCTGCCAACAACCTTTCTTTAATGCAGTTTGAACAGGCCTGGCCGGTGAAAGAATTTGCTGCATATCCATCACTTGTAGTTCAGTTAACCACCGATAATAACGATGCAGCTGCCCTGTATGTGAAACAAGGCATTTTACATGCGGATACAGCGAATGAGGACTATTTTATCAGAGGGAAAAACCTGTTGCAGGAAGCAGGTGACGGAATTGATACCAATTTCACGAAACCTATTGCTTTCAGCTTAAACAGGACAAGTGCCGGTAAAACAGTTGCTTCGTTTGTACAGCTGATTTATGAAGGAAGAGCATTGGAAATTGTTAATACAATTCCAGTATTAAGTTCTTCTGACCCTATATATCTAAAAGATGTTGATGATATTTTTGGACTGATTGATGTAAGCCCAATTATTCAAAAACAGTCGGTTAATGAACTTCATTATGTGATTGATCAAAATTTATTATTAATAAATTTTGAGAATGAAACAGGAGGAAAAGATATTGCAACGGTTACTACAAAAAAGACAGAAGACCAAATTGTTAAAAGTGAAACAGATACATTAAATAGAATTACTTATGAAACACTTTTAAATAACGTACGCCAAAGTGGAGGCTCTTTTTTTGAAAGGAGAAGTGCTTATTTGGATAACAGTAATAGTGGGTCTGTGAGTTATAGTAATAAAAGAAATAATTTTTACCAGCCGGAAAAACCATATTACTTTAAAACTGTAGCCTTTACAAATTTAATGGATAATACAGTAACGGGTCTATCACTAGATTCTGAACATGGAACCATAGCAAGTAAAAAAATATTGGGAATTACAAAAGATGAAAATTTACAGATTCTCAACCTTATAAATCAATATTATCTTAATAATCCTAAGTTTTATTTGAATGAAGAGAAGTTAAACGGAAGTAATACTCAAATTGCACCAGAGAAAGTTTCTTATAAAATGTATTCGTTATCTGTAATAGGCGAAAATCAAATTGGTGAAATATTGTTGGTCAACCCTTCTCATAAAATATATATAACGACTGTTGATAATTTAGTTTTTACTAGTGAGGAGTATGCTAAATGGAATCCTAAAATAATCAATACTCAAGAATTAACTCCAAGTTTTTTTATCAATGACAGCAGCAATTTTATACGGTAATTATGATGGCAAAGGAAATGCCATTGTAGTAAGAATCAATAATTTGGCAGACCCTCTATATACTATTGGAGGATATTTAATTGGTTTCACGAAAAATAATTTAGAATACTATCATTTTATTAAGTCGGATTTTAAACAAGATGATAAAAATAGTGTTGATGCAGGCTATTATTCTTTAGATGATTGGCTAAGGTATTGGGCAGATCAAATAAAGATTGAAGAGGTCAGAAAATTTGAGAATGCATTCTTTGAACATATAAAAAAAGGAGATACAATTATTGTTCAAAAGCACAAGGTTGCCAATGATATGGTAAATTATAATATAAATGAGGAATACCAATACGTATGGAACTCTGATCAATATTTAATTCCATTTTCAGAAAAAATCTATATTCCGGCTAATGTTACAGGTGTGGAAAAGCCATATAATCCACAGCCAAATGCAACTAGTTTTTATAACAACAGTAAGTTTTTGATTGATATTGTTTCAAGTGAAAAAAAGGGTGAAGTAGCAAGATATTTGATATATTCAGCATATTGTATACATCATATAAATAATTCTATACTGCCACTATTTAGTGAATCAGCGTACTTAGCTCTTATTACTGAACAAAAAAACTTTTGGTCTAATCCTTTTACAAATACAACCGGTTTATCTGAAACTGAAATAGTGAATATTGTACATGATTTTTATTTAGAAGTTCTTAATTTTTATGTAACTGGTTTTAGGAATAAGAAAAAAATTCAATCGGTTTCTCAAAATAGAAAGCTCTTTTATTTAACTCTATTTATGAGTGTAAAAGCTCTCACTACACTAACATCTAAAATAAAGATTGAAATTCTCAAGACAGCAACTGAAGAAATGAGTGAGTATTTTGAAAAAGAAACTGTAGAGAATTTAATTGTACGGATAGCCGGCTCTTTTGATGCAAATACTATTAATAGAATAGATGAATTCCTAGAGGGGTTAATAAAGTCAGAGAATGTTATAGGTAAAGATCAAGTGACATTGTATCAATATATCTATGATAGGATGAGTACCAGCTGGAATATGAAGAAGGGTGTTATCCAATTAACGAACTGGATTGCAAAAACAAATTTTAAACCAACAAATACAAAAAGTGCATTTGTACAGGCTATATACTCTTTATGGCAGTTTAGTAAGTTTAATCCATACAACGAAGATGGCACTCTGAAGACTAATGCTTTTTACATAAAATCTTTAAATCCAGAAAAGAGTAAGCCAGCTGCAAATGGTTTTTTTGTCGAAGACTCTATTCAACCAACCCCTAATACATTATATAATTATAGTTATGAAACAGCTTATCAGGTTTCTATAGGGGTACATACAGGCTGGCCTTATGCTCATGTAGGAGATACAGAACATTTTTATACAATTAAATATCCTCTGGCTGCCCCAATCTCAATGCCTTATGAATCAGAAAAAAGGATAGGTATATTTTTTGACAATTTTACTTTTGATTTTAAAGGAAGTAAAATACAAGCCACTCAAAATAAATTACCTTGGATAGAAACTGAATCTTACTTATCCAAATATTCGGAGACGAGTCAGTTATATGGAACATATGATATTTTTCAGCCCATAAGTTTAATCAATAATAATATTGATTCTGCTGTACCTTTAGTAACTATTTATGGAGATAAAATAGAAATTGGTAATGGAAATTTAACCATAAATTCCCTGATCCCTATTTTTATGTTGAAAATGATCGATGATTTAGGGGATAAAAGTGATGCTGAAACTGCAATTGGGTATGCTGTGGATGGAGTGCTTACTTTTTCCGGAATAGGGAATTTAACTAAATTAAGACACTTAAGGTGGGCTGCACTAGGTGTAAATGAAGTTCAGCTAGTTAGCAAAGCAGGGTTAAGAATTGTTTTAGGAGGTGTAGAGTTTACTTCTGGAGTTCTAGGATTTTTAGCAAATTTTGTAGAATGTAATGCTAACGATGAGTTCTGTAAAAGTGTAAAAAACTTTATCATGATGTTACAGTTAGCTACATTATCGGTTTCATCTGTTGATACATTAACAACTTTAGCATTAAGAAATTCAGCTAGAAGAATTACAAAAATAGCAGGAGGAACGGATGCTAATACAATACGTCAAAATGTTGAAAATAGATTAAAACAGCTGCATCCAAACGCATCTGATAGTGTGATACAGCAAACTTCAAGTGCAATACTTGGCTCTTCTATTATAGGAGTTACTCCAGAAATGATCGGTATTCTTATAAGAAGAATTAAAAAACTTTTTGAAGATAAGGGGGCCTGGACTCTGGACATTAGTTATACAAATACTTTTTTAAATGATTATATAAAACTTTGTAAAGATGAGTTAGGTCTTACAGATAAAGTTATTGAAGAGCTCATCTTTATTGCTAATAAAAAAACTCCTCCCAAAAAATTCATAAGTACAGATCAATTAATTATTCAGACTAAGTTTCATGTAAATGAAATTTTGAAACGAGGATTTTCCGCCGGATTTAGTAATATGCTTCAATACAAATCATTCTGTAATAAAGTAAGAGATCAGTTTAAAACAAATTTATTGGATTTACCCGGAGAATTGTCACAACATATTGATAGTTTAGAATGTGTAGTTAAAGGATCTGCTTGTAGAACATGGAAAACATTGGATCCTGAGCCTCCTGTCGGAATGGTAAAACCAAGGCAACCTGATGATATAGATCTTGGACTTCGATTGGATGCAGATGATTATGACGCTTTTGTTGAAGAATTAAAAATGGTTATTCATGATGTAATTTTAGATGAAAGAGAGGTTAAAATTTTAATAGACAGAATTAATAACAAGAATACCTATGGGAAGTTACAATATGACGAAATTTTTAAACATATTCCTGTTGGTAATTCTGACTTTGTTAAAAAAATACGAAAAGCAGCAGCCCCTTATACTAATTTTGCAGAAGATAATATTAATTTTGCTATTATTAAAAAAGGAGGGAAATACGATAATTCACCAGAAATAACTTTTAAATATTAATATAAATGATACAATATAAAAATCTCAATGGTAAATTGATTAGTGAACAGCAGGTGGGTTTACTAAAAGAATATGCTATTCATACTACTGATGACCAGACTGGTCTTCTTAAAAAAGTAGAAACAATTAAATTAAAAAGAGGAGATCAACGTTATAAGTTTTTTGAATATTACCTTGATTCCGGTGAAAACAAATCTGGTATTATCCAGCAGTATACTAATGAAGTAAATGATTATCGTCTTGGTATTTACTCAAATTTGCAAACTGCTTTTAACTTTAAAATGTGGGATTTTGAAAACTATTCAAATACAGGTGTACTTATTGCAAAAAGTAAAGTTGTATTTGATACTCAAAATAGATTGATTTTAAAAGTATATTTTGATATTCAAACTGATGAAATAAAAAAGTTTCCATTACCAATAAAGTATTATTATGCATCATCAGAAGATGCTGTAAATGGTTTAGCTGATTTAGAGTTAATGTTTACATATGAATTTAACGAAAATATTAATCAGTTTGTTACTTATATTAAAGATTTAAATGAAACAACCGGCGAAATTCATACAAAAAATGTTGATGGATTTATTGAGCTAATGGGCTTAGACTTTTGGAATAAGCACCCATATTATCATGCCTTACAACCATTACTTCCAACCTCTTTGATTATATAGAAAAGTTCTAAAGTCAACTAGCAATAATATATCTCTAGGCTATAACTATGATAATTTTATAGGTTTCTAATATAAATTAACGTTTGAAACATTCTAACACCACGGGAAATTAAGTAAACCCTACTTAATAAGGCTTTTGTTTGCCTAAACGGAAGCCTTCCATTCACCCAAAACACAAAATTATTTTTATGTCAAATCAAACACCGGTAACACACAGGTATTACCCGAGGTTATCCTCTGTGGTTACACAAGACGACATCCCCGATATTCTGGGATTCATAAAAGATGGGGTGACCAACCTCCTCGACAAAATCTACTATAAAGATTTACAGTATAGTAAGGGGCCGAAAGGAGATTCGGCTTTTTACAGCTTATCTGTCGTTTCCAAAAGGATCGATATTGAAATTCCCGGAACAGGAATCGCATTGGTCCTGAATCCGGATCTCAAAAACAATGACTCAAAAATCTCTGCATTTCCTATTACAATCGAATACCAGTGGAAGATCCTGGCGTATTTACGCTATTTCAGTTTAGGAAACTTTTCCTTTGAACCCCAACAGATCTTCGAGGTAGCACTCAGAGTGCTTAATGTGACGGAAGAGCAGGCGATTGCCCACTTTGTCAACACCTTTGTACAACCTGCCGATCAGGACATTACACCTTTGATGCAGTTTGTTAAGGATATCAATGCATCGCAGAATCTGGGACTGACCCTGCCAACAGATGCTACCTCAGTTACAGAGGTTGTACAGGATATTTTCCAAAAATCTGCAGGGAAATATGCATCATTGGTAGCATTTGCCACCTATCTGTTAACCAGTGACCTTCAGGAAACAGCCAATAAGGTAAAAACGTTCTTTAAATCTCTGATTCCACAGGATATTGATGAATTCATCAAAGAAGTGGTGATTCCGAAATTTAAGGCGACACTGATGTTATCTGCTGCCATTGAATTTCCGAGAAGTATTTTAGTTCCTGTTTTCCCGCTAAAACATCCAACAACACCGTTAGATCCTATTCCGGAAGGAAACCAGGACCCGCAATATCCTGATAAAGTATTGTTAAGTTTCGGTGAAGCACTGTTTTATGCAGATACGGAAAGAGGATTCGGATACAATATGGATCTGGTACTAAATACCAATACTCCGGCTCAGATCGGAAATACAGGTTTTGTGATTGATATTCATAACCTGAAAATAGATCTCAGTAAAAAAGAGAATATTGCTGAAGCCGATGCAGACGGGAGGCCTAAGGAATTTATGGGAGTATATATGGAATATACCGAAATTTTCCTTCCGAAGAAATGGTTTAAGAAGAGAAATCCGGAAACAGATACCCAGCAAACGATTGGTATTTCAGCCAATCATTTACTGATCGGAACAGGGGGACTTTCAGGGAATATCTCCATCAAACCAACTTATGCTGTTAAAACAGATAATAATCAAACCATAGTAGTTGATTATTTCAGCAAGTTTTTCGAGCTTAAATATACCAATCTTAAGGTAAAATCAATGTCCAACGATACGGAGGTAACTGTTGCGAATAAAACAAAATTACTTGAATATATCAATACTTTGCCTTCTCCTTCCCAGCTTAAGTTTGTATATCCGATAGGATTAACCACATCAGCAGGTGATTACCGGGAATTTAAAAAAGAAGAGGAATATTATAAATTTCTCAGCAGTCTTTCCGTAGACAGTCTGGATGAGAAAAACCGTACATTATGGTTTGACCTCGGAAAAGACCCTGATAAAGCATGGCAGTTGGGATTCAGTAAATTTGAAATTGATTTCCATCAGGGAAAAGTGGTTCATTCATCACTGCACGCAGGATTAAAGATCAAAAAGTTCAAACCGTATGGCAGTAATACAGACCTTATTATTGATGTAATAGGGGAATGGGAAAGTAAGGAAAATTTCAAACTTTCTGCGGCTTTCCTTCCGTTTGGTCTTCCACTGAATCTTTTTGATGTTCTTACCTTCTACCTTCAGAATATTGAGATCGGTAAGAAAAATGATAACTTCTATATTGAAGCAGATACCAAAATTACATTCCCGGAAGGTACTTTCGGAGCAGAGCTTTTAAAAGAAGGGATTGATCTTCCTGCAGTACGTTATTATGCTAACGGAAAGTTTGAAATTGCCGGCGGAAACTCTATTATTCCGTTGAATCTTAACCTGAATCTGGGACCGATTGTTATGAGTGTAACAGCGATCCACTTCGGAACGATTCAAAGAGAGTATGGTGGAGTAATGAGAAGCTACAATTATATCGGATTTGATGGAGGAATCAATGTAAACCCATTAGGTCTGGATGTAAGAGGGAACGGAGTAAAATATTACTATACCAATGATGATGATGAACATGGCGGAAAAGGAGACAGTTATTTCCATATCTCAACACTGGAGGTAGACCTTGTTATCCCGGGATCAGCAAGTCCGGCATCTGCAATGGCTATTATCAAAGGAGCGCTTACTATTCCGGAACCTGGAGTTTCTTCTGAATACAGGGGTAAAATTTCAGTACAGCTTCCTAAAATGAATATGTATGGTGCTGCGGAAATGGCATTTGATCCTAAATATCCAGGATTCTTTATTGATGCCAGTGTAGACCTTCCTACAGCTATTCCGTTAGGATCATTCGGGATCTTTGGGTTCAGGGGACTCTTAGGTTACCGGTATATTGCACATAAAGAAGCCATCGGAATGACTGATAATGATACATGGTATGATTATTATATGCATCCGCAACGGGGAATCAATATGGATAAATTTATAGGACCTCAGTATACCCAGAAATATGATTTTCCTTTCTCCGTGGGGCTTGGAGCTTCTTTAGCAACATTAGACGGAAGACTGGCCTCGCTCAGGGCGATGGTGTTATTGTCTTTACCGAGTATGTTTGCTATTGATGCGGGACTTACCATTATCAGTGAACGTCTGGGACTTGCAGAAGATGATCCGCGCGTACCTCCGTTCTATGCCTTTGTTATTGTAGGAAATAACTCTCTGGAAATCGGTGCTGGAGGAAACTTCCAGCTTAACAGGAAGGATGGTTCCTTTATTGATATCAAGGCTGAGGTGCAGATGGGGTTCTTCTTCAAGAATCAGAGGCCGTGGTACGTAAATTTCGGAACCAAAGAAAAGCCAATTACTGCTGCGCTGTTTAAAGATTCTGTTAATATTAAAGCACAGGCTTACCTGATGATTGCTGCAAAAGGAATTGAAGCAGGAGCCCGGGTGGATTTTAACCTGAACCTGTTTATCGTCAAAGTTTGGGCAGCGATAGAAGTGGGAGGTAAAGTCAGCTTTGAAAGACCACAGACCGGAGGATATATCTATGTGGAAGGAGGAGCAGAAATCAACCTGTTTATTATCAAAGTATCCTTGTTTATCTCTATTTATTTCAGGGTAGAACTGGTAAAACCATTCCTGATCCTGGCAGAGCTGAAATTTGAACTTAAAGTGAAAATTGTATTTATTAAAATCAAACTTAAAGTTCATTTAACTCTTAAATGGGAAAAGAATAATGAAACTGATACTTCAGGAATCGCGCCTATCACCCATGAGTCTGACCCTCCAACAATTGATTACCCGAAAGAAGCAAGACTGGATAGTGCAGTAAAAGGGGTACATATGTTAACGAATGAAGAGTTTCTTCTGAAACCTTTCTTACCGATTAATGCTATGCCTTCCCCGGAACTGGTCAAAAATGAAGGACCATATATTCCTTTGGACACTTATGTAGATATCAAGGTCGAAAAAGGATTGATCCCGACCGCTGTGGTAGATCATAAAATTGGTGGACATACCACCGGAGCGAATGGTTATCTGGATTTGATACCACCGGAAAAAAATCAGCCGGGAGGCCATGTGATCCGTCAGGTACAACATAAATATTTCATTGATGATATCATTATCAATATCGTTAATAAAAATGGAGTATGGGAAGAATACAATCCTTACAGAGCAGTGGTTACAGCCGATGATTTGGTCAACATCCCAAATATCAACAGCTTTAAAATCGGATATTGGCAGAAAACCAATGAGAAATATGATACAATCCGACTTCTGGCATCCACTCCTTTCTCATTCCTTGACGGAGGACAGCCGGGATGGTTTATTCCTGAACAGTATGGTATTACCGCTTCGTCCCTGTTCTGTACAGAACATACCGAAACATGGCATGATTCCAACGTTCTTGATAAAGCTGTAGGAACAATATACCATCAGCCTTTAATGTATCCGGCTGAATTTATTAACGGAGCATATTACAGCCTTTTGGGTACCGTAACAGATAATGATTACATGAGTGTTTCCAATGTTTCCAATCCTCATAATTTTGCTAAATCATTAAAGATTAATAACGGAAACTCATTGGCAGTTCTTTTACCACAGGCATCTGCAGAAGTAAAATTATGGCTGTCTACAATGGCATCAGGAGCCACAGTGAAATATTATAAAGATGTTTTCTCCAATGCTATTTACCAGCAGTATGAACTTATTACCGAAGAGGTAAAAACAAAAGCAGAACTGGCAGCTGGTTTCCTGCACTATAAAGCAGGAGATTTTAACGGAAAGTATGTTACCAAAATTGAGATCATTCCACAGAATCCTGATCAGGCAACGATTGATGCTATTAATATTCAGATTGATCAGATCTGGGCAGATGCTGTGGCCAATACCACGGGAGAAGTTACAAGTGTGGTCCTTTCACCGGAACAGCAAAACCTGTATAATGAACTTGTAGAGAAATTGCAGCATTTAAAAAATGAAGGATGTACAACTTCCCAATGTAATGAACTTGATTTTGAAGTATTACGTGTGGTAAAAGATTTTGAAGGAACTGCAGGTACAGGAGTTGTTAATCTTAGTGATTCTACGGTAGTGAACAGTCTGACAGAATATCAGAATCAGTATAATATGATAACAGGAGAGAATGGTCCGTATGTCGATTTTAATATGCATTCAGTGGTATTCCTTCACCTTCCATATGATTCTGTCGAAAACAACAGGGATATTGTAAAAGTTTCTGAAGGTACATCAGCGTTAAATATCTGTTTTGCCAATGACACTATTAAGGATCTTACCAATAAGGCAATGATCATTAAAATCAATAAAACCACCAATAAGCCTGTAAAACTTAAATACAGTCCTTATTGTGGCTGTGAAGATCAGGGGTGTAACAGAAAAGATGAGCTTTGCAACTTCCTGAATGAGATCTCTTATAATCTTAACACTTGTCTGTCAGCCACCGGTTCGGATTCATTGCGTGAAAACTGGAAATGTTTTGAAATTATGATTTCTTCGATTTATCAGTTTGACAAGACGTATCCTGAATATGAACTGATTTCGGGGCATGGATATGCCATTGAACTTATAAAAGAACTTCAGGAATATGCCGGATATGAGGGAGCAACAGTATCACATGCAATGACCATTGTTCAGCAAATCTTTAACATCATGTATGATCTTGGAGATTGCGGATGTAATGACAGTAATACAGGTACAGTAACAGACTGTCATACACTGCTTCAGCAGGTTTCATGGATTACAGCGCAGGATTACGAATATCAGCAGACTATTCCCGGACAACAGGCGGTTCAGCAGGATACCGGACTTATGATGGATGCTATTGAAAAAGTAATACAGCCTGTCTGGAGACCAAATAGTGTTTACTGTGTAAATCTTAAACTTAAGGATGAAGTTAACGGCGGAGATTCAACAACAACTTTTGATTATTATTTCGGATTCAAAACTGCAGGTCCGGTAGGACATTTTGAAAAGAAAAATATAGAATATCTGGAAAGATTAAAAGATGAAAACGGAGTTGAATATTCTCCTGTAAAAAGAAGAAAACCGGAAGAATATCCGATTACTTCCCTGAAATCCTATATTGATATGAAAAAATCATATCCTAATGCTGACGGGAATCTGTTGATGTCAAAACCGGTATTTTATGGAAATGAAGAATGTGAAATCCGCCTCTTCTTTACCAAGCCATATGTTTATAATATGCTTAAAACATGGGAAGGATATTCACAGTTGAAAGAACAGAAAGGAAGTGTTAATATCATCATTAAAGATCCTGTAACAGATGTGATTGTTCCATATCCTCTACCACAGAACTGGACTCATGAAACCGTTCCGGAAACTATTGAAAGCTGGGAACCGGATGATCCGAATTTACCTTTGGGCATTCAGCAGATGTTTAACTATATCAATCATGCAAACCTGCCGGCGAATGGAATGAATTGCCACATTGAGCTTGGTGATCCGATCAAACCGAAATCAAACAGCTATTCCGTTGTATTGACTAATCTCAATCCGGAAAAACTGTATACGGCCATTGTTTACAATGCGTTTGATGAGAATGGTGACGGAGATTTTGCAGAACAGCTGGATGCAGATGGAAAAATCATCTATGAAGAAAACCAGAAAGTTCATGAATTTGTATTCAAAACGTCAAGATATATGAACTTCCGTGAACAGGTAGAAAGCTATAAGCTGAAAGATCTTGATGATCAGAATATAGTGATTGAAGAAAGAGATGCCGTTTATCAGATTGATGTAAACCTTTCCCAACAACAATTAAATGATGCCTATACTCTTGTTTCAGGAGGGGCGGAAAACACCTATCTGCAAAGCCTTGTCAAAACGTATGCTGAGGTATTCGACAGAGCTTTTGAAGGAGTATTGGGAATCAAACCATTAAGTCCCGCATCTACAACAGAGTTTGTCAGAATCGTTAACGCTGATAAGGAAGTTGTGGCAATGCTGGTAAGAAACCCTGAACCATTCAATGATCCGAAAATTCCTTTGGCAAATATTAAGGACACCTTCAAAATTCTGAATGCTTCCGGAGGGGATGATAACAGTTTCCAGGTTCTTTATTCTAAAGATTATTCACAAATGCTTGTGATGAATGCAGGTAAGAAAATTACTAAAGATAAAATCAAATGCAAATTTGTTCATAAGTCATGGAATGGAACGAGTTATATTCCAAAAACAACAGTGATTACAAATGAAATCCAATTAATAAAATAATTAAATCAAAAAATGAGTTTTTTTAAATATAATAACTATTTCAGCCCCGATGCAATCATCAAATGCTCATGCCGTAATTTAGGAAGTGTAATGCAGGTCGGGAAAGTAGGAAGTTCGGGACTGATTACAGTTTTTGACGAAAACGGCAACCAGCAATGGAATAAAACATACTCCCACAGTCTGGATATAGTCTTTACCAAAGTAATGCCGTTTCAGAATGGTGATTTCATAGTCATTGGTATCCGTGGAGGAAAAACCCCTTTTGCCATGAGGATTAAATCAAATGGAGTAATTCTCTGGTCACGATATTTTCAGCAGACTACAACGACTGAAAACCACCTGTATTCAGCATTATTTCTTGATATGGCTTTTTATCTGGCTTACTTTGATGTTAATGATTCAACCAGCGGGGTGATGTTTATTACAGGAGATGGAAATGTTGAAACCAGAACCAGAATCAAGCATGCCAGTATTCCCGGAAATATTCTGGAGATAAATGGAATTGCCACATTTGGCGAAGAAGTTTTTATCAGTGCTAATGAAAGAGCAGCCAATGGGCAAAAGCGTGGTGTATTCATGAAAGGAGCAGTATATCATCCGGCAGGAGAGTCAGAATATGTATCTGTAGACGGAGTTCCTGTTATTATGAGCGGAGTTCACTGCAGGACAACCAACTCTTATTATGAAATATATTTGTCCGGGATGTTGGATAGCACACCTGTATTGTTGAACAATAGCCATAACAGATCCCTGTTGTACAAGGACTGGTATGGACAATCACTTCGTTTTGCCTATGGAGAAAACCATATCTATGCTGTAAATATGGATAATGAAGTGCGTTGTGCCCAGTATTACAATACATTACCTGACTGGACAAAAAGGATTGACGCTAAAGAATTTATCATTGATGAAGTTAAAGCGAACGAAGTACTGGCTCGCGGAACAGATGTGATCGGAAATTTTACAGGTCTTTTACCGGATTCAATAGATTCCTGTAAAACATATCCTGCAGGTATTTTTGAAACGCCGCAGAAAGATCTTCAGAGGCAGACTGCTGACTATGAGGGAACGAATATTGATTATGACATTAATGATCTTCCTTTCAGTGTATCAGATTATATGTATGAAGGCAAGAATGTTTGTGATAACGGAGGTGGTTCAACGATTAATTTTGATGAGTTTTCAGGATTACAAACCCCTGCTTTTTATCTTCAGGCTGCAGGGTCAACGGGGTCTGACAGTACGCAGGGGATTCATTTAAGATGGGCTTTTGGAGGGGCTTTAGGAGAAAATCACCTTCCTAAAGGAACCGAAGCAGGCAGTGAAGTAAATTTCAATAAGAAAAATGATTTTGTAAAGATTTACAGAACACCTTATGTGAAATCCATTTTCAACCTGAACTTTTCAACACCACCACAAATGGTTGATGATAACCAGAAATTGTGGGTATACAAGTCAGGAAGTAACAATCAGAGAATGATTTATGTTTACTTTAAAAATGCGAGTACCTATGCGTTTGTAAGACAGGGAACAGATCCTCTTTCTGAACCAGCCAAGTTTATCGAAAAGTATGGTAATGAACTTATTGAAGTACAATGTAAAACAGATCTGTTTTTTGCTGCAAAAGTGAATGTAATGAGACAATTGGGATCTGAATTAAAGATTGAAGCTCTTTCTGTGGCTGATCCCGCTAATATAACCCAGCAACATCTGGGTTATAGGGATACAACTGCTAAAGGATCGCCTTACTTCACAATAGAAAATGGTAAAACACTTCGTTTTAAAGCCAGTAAATGTAAAGTGACTTCCCTGGATTTTGAATTTTATTCAGATTTTATCAAAAGCAGAAATAGTGCGCAGGCCTGGAGTCATATGGGTGATTTTGCATTAACCAGGGATACAAAAATTGCTTTTAATGCACTTGACCCGCTTCCGGATACCAGACCCGTTCATGGAGCATGGCTCAGATATAATGATGAAGCTTATGTAAATACGGAAAATTACAGAGACAGATGGGAACATTCATCCCAGGGACCATTAGACAGGGATATCCGGACTGTAGTAGATAATTATATCAACCTGAGTAATAGCCAGGCTAACCCCAAAGCGTATGAAACCATCAATTTCAATTTATCTGCAGATCCTGTAGTCAATATTTCTACTGATGATCCTGAACCGGGAACTACACAGGTTTCAAATCTTGATCTTTTGAATATTGCCGCCCTTGATTACCATATTGCCAGAATGCTCGGATTAGGTTATCTGGACCTGAGTGATGAAGCTATGGGACCTGAATACATCTATATTGCAGAATATTATACCAACAGGAATCTGGATATCCATTCTACGGATAAGGAGTATCAGCTGCTTTCCATGTCTCTTCCTGTTTCTATTAACCTGGAAAGACTTTCCTTACCTGTTCAGCTTCTAAAATTAGGTAAAGGAATGGATGGCAATAACTCTTCCAGCCTGTATGATAGTGAAGGCTATTCAAATGATGGAAAATACCGTTACATCAGTATTTATAATCAGCCGTTACCTGATATTGATATTAACCCGGGCTTCTTTTCTTCGGCAGATTTTTTTGATGCCTCATCTTATACAAGACCCGTATATGCAGGATTAGAACATCGTTTGATAGAACCGGGAGCGCAGGATGATTATAAGTGGATAAAGCCAGAGCTTTGTCATGACAATAAATACCTGAATATTGATTCAACGGTAAGTGATTCAAAAGCTTTTGAAACCGTTTCAATTCAGATTCCTGATACCTATGCACCTATGTATATGCACCGGCAGGAAAAAAGTGGGTTATATCACTACCAATCTTATGGTATCAACTGGTTCTCCAGGGCACAGATAGGGTATAACGAACTTTCAATAACTACGGAAATAAAACCGTCTAACAGATTGTTGCCGCCGTCAGGAGTTGCCGCTTTTAATATTCAGAAAGAATATCCGCTGACATTTACTTCACAGGATGAACAGATTCGCCTGCAGGCTATCCCGGCTAATGAGGATAAAACTTTGGTAAGGATCCTTTTTGATTATTATAGCTATCAGGATCTTATTAATTATTCTATTCCTTTTGATTCACCGGTGACCAATCAGGAATATCTGTCGGATCCGAATTCTCTGTTCCCGGATAACAAAGAAATTTTTGCGGATGAAGCAGAAATTTATTTCAGAAATTCTGAACCTAAGGTTATTTCGGCAAAAGCTTATAATGTATTGCCTCACCAGAACCAGTTGTTGGCTGTTTTTGAGACAAAAGATTATCCTGTACCAAGTTCAGGTGCCACAGTACCAGGAAATGCTCAGCCATCTGTAGTTCAGGAGACTTTTAAATCTGAAATTCCTGCTGGAGCTGTTGCAGGTGATTTTATCGGAGGAATCTTTTTATTAGGTTCTGACGCTTACATTATCCATGAAATCACACAAGGAACTTCCGGGCTTAATTTCACAGTGTTTAAAAAAGGTCCTAGTGATGCTATTATGGCGGGCCAGACTCCTGCAATAAACCAGGCAGGGTTGGCACTTCCTGTTATCGCTCCGGCAACAGAAGGGTTATTCCATGTCACTGAAAATATGCAGAATACCTCAACATGGGGAGCACAGAATCCTAATATTTTAAAGGTGAAAATAGGATCCAGCGACTGGTCTGTACACAGGGAGATTATCGAAGTACCTGTTTCTGGCGGAACTACTCAGAGATATCTGGAAAAAACCAGAGGAATTTGGAAAAATGCTAAAGTAGAACCTTTTCTGGAGAAAATTGATAAATATCAGAACAGCGTGGGGGAGATCATCACCTATCCGCCTACCCAGCCGCCTGTTTTCCGGGGAGTATATAAAATAACGTTTACAGGATTCTCCATGGCACAGCATGCACAATATATGGCAAATGGACATTCTGTAGAATGGCATAAAGGAATTCTGAGGCTGTTTACCAATGAAAATATTGTCAATGGAGTTGCAGTTGATTCCAGGTCTTCATTTAAAGTAGTAAAAACAGAAGGAATAGGTACCAGCCAGAATCTTGTACTTTATATTTATGACGAAAGCTTTGAGATCAAAGAGAATCCATCAAAAGAACCTATTTTGTACGATAATGTACAGAATGTTCCAAAGCTGGCTTCAAATCCTGTAACAGGAGATTCAGTGCAAGTAAACTATTATCCTTCTTATAAGGTGTATTTGTATAAAAATACGGCCAATAACCTGACTCAGGACGCTATTTTACCTGTGGGAGATGAAGATGTCAGATATTCGGTTTTCGGACTTAAAAGCGTAGACAATGATAATGTTGATATGCAGGGTGCAAAATACAAATCCAAATTTAGTGTGCCTGCAGTGATGTTTGCCAACAGAATTGTAGTGCCGTTGAAGCCTGAACTGCCTGTAGGATCTACTTATGCTACAAGGCCGGATAAGTTTGGTAAGTCAACCTATAGTTTTATTACAAACTATCAGCAGAAACCGTATTCTGTGCAGTTTTACAGAGCTAATAACTCCATTCTGTTAGCAGCATTGTATGAGCCGAAAACTATTGAAGAAATTAAGATCAGCCTTGCTGCAGTAGGAGGTAATGATGAAATATTCTTTAATAACAGATGGCAGAATTTTGTAGATTTTGATATGCTGACGAATGGTGGCATAAGGTATGATATTTTTCCAAAAGCAGGACGTGTACGATATGCATTGCCACTTCCGGATAGTAAAGATTTCTTTGGAGCGATCAATGACTTTATTAAGGAGCATAACAAACATTATAACACAAATGTTCCATTGATAAATGACGGATCAATAGGAAATATGTTTTTTAGTGATGAGATTATTCCGGCTATTCCGAATGTCTCTGACAGGCTTATTTTTGGTCAGTTTATCAGAGAAAGAATCATCAACTGCTTTTTACCGCTTACGGAAGTTCCTGTAATCTATCAGCATATTAAAAAACTGAATGTTACAGATCCTGCAGGACACCGTCCTAAAAATAAAAAACAGAATATAAGGGATGCAAGCGGCTATTTATTGCCAACTACCCATGCTGATTTTGATATGGCTCCAATGGCAGCTGTTTATAGTGAAAGTCCACATTCAACATTGTTTACGGATTTTACACTGGATGGAGCTTCTGATAACTTCTATTTCTACGGAGTTCGGGAAATGGGTAATCAGATGCAGATGGGTGAATTCAGTCCTTTTCTGGGGCCGATTAAACTTGTCAATACCAATCCGGCTGAACCACCAAAAATCTTAAGTTTATTACCGGTTGTTGATAATGCAACACTTGGGATAAATGCTAAAGTCAGGATTGAAGTCAATCAGTACCCGGATGTACAAAATATTGAAACGATCTCTGTTTACAGAGCAACCAATAAACTGGATGCAGAATCTGTCCTAACAATGAAACATATAAAGACTGTGGGTGTTTTAACCGTTGAAAAAAATGTGGAGAACAGTTCCTGGATCTTATATGATGACTTTACTGACCTGGAGAATAAACCCTATGGGGATGCTTTATACTACCGGGTAGTGGTTTCAAGAAGAGTAAGCTATACAACAACTGATTATACAGTGGTACCACCTTCTACCAAAGAGGTTATGGACATGGCCCCGTCACTGCCGTCAAAAATTGTAGTTTCCACTTTAGTTGAAAACTACAATCCACCTGCACCAGTGCTGAGATACCATTCGGAACCGGTAGATTCTGATGTGCTTAACTGGGTGATTTTATCATGGGATCAGGTATGCTATAAAGGGAAATACCACCTTTATAAATTAAGCAATCAGGGGAACTGGAAAGAAATAGCCAGAATTGATACTGATGAAAAAGATATTTCAAAAGCAAAACTTTATGTATTCAGCCATAACCCTGTGACCAATACGGACGAATGGTTATTTAAGGAGACATTTGACCTGACAGGGAAAGAGTTTTTCCTTCCGGTTGAAAAGTTAGGACTGGACCCTATGCAGATAAAGGATGCAGCCGGAAATATATTATATCATCATTTCAAAATGGTAGCTCAGAATACTTCCAATATGCTCAGCACAGAGGAAAAGATACTGACTATTTATAAACAGGAAACATGGTCTGATATCGGAGGCATTTCACATGATGGGACAGATGGAATGATCTTACAGGGAACATTCATAGTAAGACCTTAACTAAATAGTTACAAATAATAGATGAAACAGTTCCTCCTGATCAAAGGAGGAGCTGATCATCAAAATCAAAAATTATGGCAAAAAAAACAATAGCAGCATTAAAAGAATATTTCAAAGCGGGAAAAAGACCGACTGAAAGTCAGTTTACTGATTTGATTGATAGCTATATACATATGGATGCTTTCAATCCTAATGCTTATCTGCCGCTCTCCGGAGGAAAAATGACTGGGGTTTTAAATTTAGGCAATACCAGTGTAACCTGGATTTCAAGGGATATGTCAGGAGCAACAACGAATAGTAATTTTGCGAGGTATTTTACAAAACTTACAGGTTCTAACGGGGATATTGATAGTTTTGGGCATTACGGAGCAGTAACAGATACAGGGGTGGTAAGCATGAACTGGGGATATATTGGAGGTACTGCTTATAATGTAAAAAATGCAATCAGATGGACTTCGGATCAGAGAGTTGCTATAGGAGCTGGTGCTGCAGTAGTCCCTACCGCAGGATATGCATTGGATGTGATCGGGAGTGAATATGTAAGAGGGGATGTAACTATTGCGGGTAATTTTAACACGTATCAAGGTTCATTAACAGCTCAGCATCAAGGTATCAATAAATTAAGAGCAGATGCTGTAAATACGATAATATCAGCTGCCTCAGTTAGTGGTACAAACGGAATTTTTCTAAGACCGGCTGGTGACACTGTTGCTACTAACCAAATTATCATCAGTACAAACGGAACCCAGTATGTAGATAATTATAATCTTTTGTTTGGTTCTCAGACTTCTACGGGATCATCTATTTTTCATACCAACATTTCAGGAAATGTTTCCGGTTATGGTATATGGATGGCTCATAATCTTCAGTTTAACGGAACGGATTTTATACAACCAAGAGGAAGTCTTAACTCATGGGCTTTCACTGTTAATAACCACAAAGGCTTTTCTTTTAACAGGGCAAATACAAGTGGAACAAACGGTTCTGTAGTGCCACTTATTGAATTGGCGAAAATATCCAGTACCGGTGTCATCAGTACCCTGAACACAGGAAGCTCAGATCAATGGAACGCAGCTTACGGCTGGGGAAATCATAGTGGAAAATATTTTCCGGTAAATTATACTAATTCGGTGAATGCAGCATCCTATCAAAGCGATATGCTGGCAGTGCCTGTAGGAACCTATACGGGAGCGGTCAGTCTTGCCTCCACTAATTTACCCTTTGCACAAGTTGGTGGACTGATTTCTTTTGGTAGTTCAGCTGTATCAACCAGACTATTAGGAGCCAGAGATAACTCTGATAACCTGTGGTTTCAGTCCGGTGATGGTAAAGGAGCATGGCGACAACTTGCTACAAGGGATTGGGTTATTGCGCAATTAGGATCAGTATCCACAGCTCAGCGAATGCCAACTGAATTATCAGAAGCCCAAATAGAAGAGAGTATTACACCAATTAAAAAAGAATATAAAATTGGCTCAGGTTCTTACCTGGAATTAAATGATGAAACAAGTTTTATTACTGTTACAGGTAATCAATCGTCTGATATGGTTTGCAATATTAAAGAGCTATATGGAGAACAAGAAATCAGAATCATTAATTTGTCTGCTTCTTCCTTACTTAAACTTCAATTGCAAGGGAATCAGGTTGCTACAGTTGAGCCCATGAAGTGCATGAAAATCTATATTTCAGTGGATTTGCAGATGGTAAACTTAGGGCAGTCAACTCTGGAAATTTTGTCTGAACAGAAAATTTAAATCTTTCCTTTAAAAAGAAAGAGACAATCTTTAAAAATTAAAAATTATGGCAAAAAAAACAATAGCAGCATTAAAAGAATATTTCAAAGTAGGGAAGAGGCCAACAGAAAGCCAGTTTAGTGATCTGATAGACAGTTATGTACATCTGGATACATCATCAGAGTATTCTGATTTCGTGGAATTTCCTGCAGATTTCCAGGTGGGAGATTATATAGAATTTGTAGGATTTGAGCCTTCCAGTGCCCGTGCAGGTGGGTTTTTTGAAATATCTGTTGCGTATACCAGAGGAAATATTGCATGTGGGGCTACTCATATTGCAGCTGTTTCCCATTCAAATTCAGATGTCTGGAGAGAATGTGGTACGGTGAATAAGAATAACTACATTGATGGTGTTGAAAATTATAATTTTACCCTTGATGTAAACGGAGGACTATGCAAATTCCGTATTAGGGCTGTACACACTTACGGAAGTTCAGATCAGGTACTGGGAGTTGTTATAAAGATCAGGTCAATTAATAAAAATGAAGCATGGACTAAAATAGACAACAGGGGTAAAGTTCTTACTTCGGTTCCTCTTCAGCCCATGAGCAATGAATGGAATCTTTGGGTTGGGAATCTTTTATCCCCTGAAAGCGCTAAAATAGGATTGAAGGTCAATACCAATGGCTATGTTGGGATAGGAGAAAGTAATCCGAAAACTAAATTAGATGTCCGTGGAAGTATTTTAGCAGGAGATATTGATTCTACCCAAGGAAATAATGCTTTTGCAATCCGTTATGAAGACGGTTCGCTGAATAACTGGGGATCATTGAGAAGCAGTGCAGAAACCTATATGAGTTACGGGGTAAGAGCAGATCCCTATGCTTCTTTAAAATGGCTATCAACCAATGGTACGTTTCCTCATTGTAATACAGCAGTAGTTACAGGAAGTGAAGGTATTAAGTTTTTTGGTTCCGATTATCAGCAGACTGCTCTGGATCATCCGGTAAATATGTCTGAATTAATGAGAATTAATCCCAATGGAAACGTAGGTATTGGCACTGGTAATCCCCAACAGAAACTTGATGTACATGGAAGTATTGCGTCTGAGGTAAGCAGTAATGAAGGCGGAGCTTTCATTTTGCAGAATCCAAGTAAGACAGCTTCCGGTACAGCCAATAAATGGGCCATTTACAATATGACCGGAGGTTATGGGAATGGATTGCAGTTCTGGAATTACTCTGCAGACGGAGCATATGGTGCAAGATTATTTTTATCCGATGCCGGTAATATGGCATTATACGGTAAAATTGAAGCAAAAGATGTTGTGATTACAGCTACACCTACTGCCGATCATGTCTTTGCATCAGATTATAAGCTGCGGGAAATCAGTGATCTTGAAAAATTCATTTCTGAAAAAAATCATCTTCCGGAAATTCCATCTGCCAGAGAAATGACAGATAGCGGATTATCAATAGGGGATTTCCAGATTAAATTACTTCAGAAAATTGAAGAGCTAACCCTATACATGATCTCGATGAAAAAGGAGATCGATATTTTAAAATCAAACTAATTATGGCAAAAAAAACAATTATACAATTAAAGAATTATTTTAAAGCAGGCCAAAGACCAACAGAAATCCAGTTTGGAGATTTTTTTGACAGCTATGTGCATCTTGATGATCCCACAGTATTTCCCAATAGTTTTAAATATAAAAACTTTTCAGTTAAATTTCCCAACCTTGAAAGCAATTTAGCGGTAGATATATTGTTGGGGAGTACGGTGAATGGAAACTTTGAAATACAGGTTGTAGGAGCATGGAATAATGAAAATACAGTAGGAGTCATTAAAAAACAAATCATTATCGGAGCGAATCCTAATGGTGGTATCTGGAATCAGCCCTTATCAAGAATTATAGAAGCATCGGGTCCCATTAC
This sequence comes from Chryseobacterium flavum, assembly GCF_003385595.1. Taxonomy (GTDB): domain Bacteria; phylum Bacteroidota; class Bacteroidia; order Flavobacteriales; family Weeksellaceae; genus Chryseobacterium; species Chryseobacterium flavum. The sequence continues at coordinate 71,430 of NZ_QNUE01000004.1, forward strand.
TAACCATATTTATCTTGGTGATATTGTCTGGGATAGCAATATAGCTCAGTATAAGTTGACCCTATATCATACACGTCAGTCCGGTAATGTATATGCTATCAGGCTTACTCAGCATTGTAACTCAATTTCGGTAATTGACAATGCTGTTCTGTCTGATATCTATACTAATGCACTGACTGGTCAGAGTAAACATTATGTCAACTACAATGATAATGTTGGAATTGGTACAAAAAATCCACTTGCACCATTGGATGTTCAGGGAAGGATTTTATTTAATGCCGGTTCTGCTGTCGTTAATGGTGTAGGAATTGTCGGTTATAGTACCCAATGGGCAAGAGGATATAATTTTGTATCCCCTGACAGTACTCTGAATCTGGGAGGTTTCGGAGCTTCAGGAACCAATGACCAGTTAGGTCATTATTATGTGGGAAAGTATGGTAGTGGCAGTATTGCTAAGTTTTACGCGGCTGATGACCGTATTTTTCTCAAAGGAAATGTAGGAATTGGAACAGAAACCCCAGGTGCTAAATTAGATGTTGTAGGAGACGTAATTGCCGGAAACAAATCGGCAACTGAAGGAGTTAATGCTTTTTCCATACGGTATGATAATGGCTCATTTAATAATTGGGGAGCTTTAAGAAGCGGAGCCGAAACCTATATGAGCTATGGTGCAAAAGCTTCCTCTACTAATGCCTATGGCTGGGTATCAAGTAACGGTTCTTTATCCAATTATAAAACAGCTGTTACATTAGGAAATGAAGGTATAAAGTTCCTTGGAAGTGCCAATTCGCAAACCAGTATAAACTCGCCGGTTGTAATGAATGAGTTTATGAGGATTACACCAAGCGGAAATGTGGGAATAGGAACAAAGAATCCCGACCAGAAGCTTACGGTAAAAGGAAAAATCCACGCAGAAGATGTTATTGTGGATATGAATGTACCGGCAGATTATGTATTTGAGAAATATTTTGACGGTCAGTCTCCGATCAGGCCGGATTATGAAATGCCCGGGATCAATGAGCTGGAATCTTTTGTAAAAGAACATAAGCATCTGCCGGAAATTCCTTCCGCAGAAGAAATATTGAATGGGGGAGTTGGTTTGGGAGAATTCCAGATGAAGCTGCTTCAGAAAATTGAAGAGTTAACACTTTATATTATTTCTCTGAAAAAAGAGATTGATACAAAACTGAATTAGTTATGGGAAAAAAAACAAATTCAGAATTAAAAGAATATTTTAAAGCAGGGAAAAGGCCTACAGAAGTTCAATTCGGAGATCTGGTTGATAGTTTTGCCAATCTGGAAGATCCACAACTGTTTCCCAAAAACTATATAAGAAAGGCATTAAGGATTGACTTTCCCCATCAACTATCTGATCAGGCTACTGACATCCTTTTGGGAAACAGGGGAATGTCAGGGTTGCTTGAAGTGGAAATTGTGGGAACATGGGTATATGAGAATACTGTAGGAAATATTAAGAAGCTCTTCCAGATAGGGTTCAACCCGGATAATTCGGTGTGGTATACACCTACGTCAAGAATCGTGGAAGCGGGTGGGCCTATTATTAATCATATTTATATCGGGGATGTTGTCTGGGATGCTAATATTAATCAATATAAAATAACAATTTACCACACCCATTATGCAGGGAATATATACGATGTCAGAATTACTTACCACTGCCCGTTTGATACACAGGATTTTAGTGATGTAAAACTTTCAGACGTCTATACCAATCCTATCTCAGGACAAAGAATCCACTATATCCACTATAATGATAATCTTGGAGTCGGAACTTCCTTACCTGAAACCAGTCTTCATGTGAAGGCACCAAGAAACCGGGGCGATGCCAACGTGGTTGGTGCGCTGCTTGACAGAAGTGAGGCTGCGGGAGGAAGCAATATTGTCCAAATGAAATACCATTCAACAGCTGATCTTGAACTTAATTCGCTTTTTACAGGAGCTAACTTCAGGTATGGTTCTTATGGAGACTTTAATATCGTTAATAATATTAATGATGGTACCTATGGAGCAATTAACCTGGTAACAAATGCAAAAACAAGACTGAATGTACAGGCGAACGGGAAAATTGGGATTGGAACTGAAATACCGGCTGCAAAAATGAATATTGTCTCAGGTTATTACACTCCTGAAGGAGAAGGAACTTTGATGGTAGGAGATCCGGGACACGTCAACTTAAGATTTGGGTATACCGATCGCTATAGCTGGATACAGAGCCATGGATCATCACCACTGCATATCAATCCTCTGGGGAACAATGTGATTCTGAGCAGAGAAGCAGGCAATGTAGGAATTGGGACAGAGAACCCCGACCAGAAGCTTACGGTAAAAGGAAAAATCCATGCAGAAGATGTTATTGTGGATATGAATGTACCGGCAGATTATGTCTTCCAGAAATATTTTGACGGTCAGTCTCCGATCAGGCCGGATTATGAAATGACCGGGATCAATGAGCTGGAATCTTTTGTAAAAGAACATAAGCATCTGCCGGAAATTCCTTCCGCGGAAGAAATATTGAATGGGGGAGTTGGTTTGGGAGAATTCCAGATGAAGCTGCTTCAGAAAATTGAAGAGTTAACACTATATATTATTTCTCAGAATAAAGAAATAGAAAATTTAAAATCAATAATTGAAGAATAAATAGAATTGTTCAATAACTGGTGGCTGGTCTCATTGAGGCCAGCTTTTATGCTCCCTGTAACTAAAACAAAAAAACCTCTGATTAATCAGAGGCTTTCAAGTGGTTTCTCCAGGAATCGAACCAGGGACACATGGATTTTCAATCCATTGCTCTACCAACTGAGCTAAGAAACCATTATATTTTTGTTTGTCTTACTTCGTTGTTTTAAAGTGATGCAAAAGTAATACATTTTATAATACCATGCAAGAAATATTTCCCCTTTTTTTATGATTTCATTTTATTATACAGTAAGCGGTGGAATAACAGAGTGATAGGTATTTAATTATTTTTTATCGGCCTTACCCTGATAGGAAATATCATTTTCTTATTAGAATGTACAAAAAAACCTCTGACTAATCAGAGGTTTTCAAGTGGTTTCTCCAGGAATCGAACCAGGGACACATGGATTTTCAATCCATTGCTCTACCAACTGAGCTAAGAAACCATTATATTTTTGTTTGTCTTACTTCGTTGTTTTAAAGTGATGCAAAAGTAGTAAGTTTAAGTATATAAAGCAAGTATTCATCACACTTTTTTTTAATAGTGTCAAAAACTTACTGATTATCAGTCTGATTATTTTCCTGTTCTTTTCTGATCTGCTCACTCATCTCTTCCAACACCGGTTTAATCGTGTTTTCCGGAAGGTCACTGATCCTGATATACATCAAACCATCAATAGCATCATTGAAGTTTGGATCAACGTTGAAAGCAATTACTTTTGCGTTTTGTTTAATATATTTTTTAATCAGAACAGGCAGTCTTAATTCCGGTTCCAGATCATCAATAATTTTATCCAGCTTATTAAGATCAGACTCCATTTCTTCGAAAAAGATATTTTTATCCCGGTCACGCAGCTTTACTTTATACTCATTCCTTGGTGTGATGTATTGGGCCACGGCAGAATCAAAATAATTTGAGCGCATGAATTCAATCATCAGGGACTTTGAGAATTCTGAAAATTTATTGGAAATACTCACTCCCCCCATCAGGAATTTATGGTCAGGATTTCTCAGGCATACATGTACAATACCTCTCCATAAAAGAAATAGCGGCAGGGGTTTCTGCTGGTATTCCTGGCAGATATAGGCCCTCCCCATTTCAATAACCTTTTTAAAGAATGGATGGATGTCCTGCTCAAATTCAAATAATGAACTTGTGTAGAATCCCTTGATACCATATTTCTTCATTACTTCTCTGCCCAGTGCCATTCTGTAGGCTCCGGCGAGTTTCTGCTCAGCATTATCCCAAAGGAAAAGATGATGGTAATGCTTATCATACTCATCCAGGTCAAACGGAAGATTACTACCTTCTCCTACAGCGCGAAAAGTAAGTTCCCTCTGGCGGCCGATTTCCCTCATAATGGAAGGAATTTCCTCGTAGGTGGTAAAATAAATCTCGTAATTTCCGTTACTGAACAGCATTTTATCGGTACCCCGCAGTTTATCAATATCTTTGATAATGTCTTCCTTAGGTGTTTCGTCAATGATATTCTGAACAATATTTTCTTCTTTTAACAGAGGAAACTTAACAGACAAATTCTGAAGATTGATGCTTTGGGCAAGAGATTTTCTTTTTTCATAATAAGATTTCATCATGTAAACCTTACGTTTAAGAAACTCACCCAGTTCTTCAATCGTTTCCATATCGTCCATAGCTTTTACAGTAATCGGACGGCCGATCCTGATTCTGATCGGTTTTTCCCTGTCATTCATCATTTCAGCAGGAAGCATCAGAGTCTGTAAATTGGGGTGAAGCTTGGCAACCTGGTAAAATAAGCGGCTGTTTTTGGCATGGAAATACATGGGAACTACCGGGACTTTAGCCATTCTGATAAGTTTAAGTGCCGTTTTTTCCCAGTCTTTATCCAGAATTTCTCCATAAGGATTGTTCTTGTTAGATACTTCCCCTGCAGGAAAAATACCTACGCAGCCTCCGTTCTGCAAATGTTTTAATGTCTCTCGCATTCCGGAAGAGCTGCTGTATGCTTCTTTTCTGTTTTCAAATGGATTTACAGCAATTACATAGGGTTCCATGGGTTTAATCTTTTCCAACAGGAAATTTCCCATAACCTTAAAGTCCGGACGAACTTCTGTAAGGATTTTGCACATCAGAATTCCGTCAATAGCCCCCAGAGGATGATTTGAAACCAATATAAAAGGACCTGTTTTGGGAATTTTTGCCAAATCTTCTTCAAAAGCTACGTAGCTTAAGTTTCTTTCTCTCACAAATGAGTCGAAAAAGTCTTTACCTTCCTTGTCTTTTAGTTTATCGTATAATTTATTTACCTCATTTATTTTAGCAATGCTCATCACAGCAGATGCTACCGGATTCTTTAGAAATCCAATTTTACTTAAGCCGGAAGCTTTGATCAGATCGTTTTTCGAAATTAAACTCATGTGTGTTTAGTCGCAATTAATATTATTGTGTTACCATTTGAACTGTATTCTTGGAAATTTGCTCCAATAATACCGTTTTATCCTGGTAAAATCTATCAATGTGATCCATCTTCGCATTTCTTACGGTGAATAAAGATACATTTTTAATTGCTTCAGTTTTAAAAATTTTTTGGAGCTCTTCGTTAAGCTCTTCTAGATGGTTAAATTTATCTTCCAGGCACAGGGCCAGTGAAATAGCAGAATTCTGCATCAGGGAAACTTTAATTTTATATTTGGATAAATGTCCGAAAATCAAGCTCATATGATCTTCTGCGATGAAAGAAAAATCTCTGGTAGATATCTTTAAAAGATTCTGATTCTCTTTAAGAATATAAGATTCTTCTTGCTGGTTATTCTCTGAAGCTCCTACTTTTGTACCTGCTTTGGTTGGATCTACAAAAGATTTTACATAGAAAGGAATGTTTTTCTGTTGTAATGGCTGTAATGTTTTCGGGTGAATTACACTGGCACCGTAATAAGCCATTTCAATAGCTTCTTCATAAGAGATATTGGAAAGAAGCGATACATTACTGAACTTTCTCGGATCTCCGGTCATTACTCCCGGTACATCTTTCCAGATGGTCATTGCATCAGCATTTAAACAGTATGCAAAAATAGCGGCAGAATAGTCAGACCCTTCTCTTCCCAGGGTAACCGTAAAGTTATTATCATCTGAACCAATAAATCCCTGGGTTACATAACAGATTTCCGGATTTAAGTTAGATATAAACTCCTCTGTTTTTGTCCAGTCTACAACACCTTCTCTGTATGAGTTATCAGTTTTGATATAATCCCGGGCATCCAGCCATTGATTGGTAAACTGGATTTCATTCAGATATTCACTTACAATTTTTGTTGAAATCATTTCTCCGCAACTCACTACCTGGTCATACACAAAGTTATAATTAGGCGATTTATTTCTTCTTAAAAAAGAGTCAATATCATCAAAGAAAAGATTGATCTCAGCAAAAACTGCATGGTTTTCAGGAAACAGACCTTCCGCAATCTCAATGTGTTTTCGTTTTATCTTTTCAATTTCAGTCTGATAGTTATCCTTTTTGAAATAAAGTTCTACAACCTTTTCCAACTCATTTGTTGTCTTGCCCATCGCAGAGATTACCAGTAAGCATTTGGCAAATCCCTGGCTTTTTAGAACCATAGACACATTTTTCACACTTTCAGCATCTTTTACAGATGCTCCACCAAACTTGAAAATTTTCATTAAATTATTAAAAATAAAATTGTTAGATAAAAAATTACATGAGTTTTTTACGGACGTCAAAATTATAAATTTACAACGAGATATGAAATAGCCTGATGTCCTGCAGAAATTAAGATTTCCTTAAAATAAACCAGACCCCGGATTTTGCGGTGCTTATAGATGAAATCCGGACCCGATTATAAAAACCTGTTACTTATTATTATGCTATATTGATGGTGTATTATGTTGATATACAGTGGTTAGTGTGTTTTTTAATTAAATTTTCCTAATGTGATAAATTTTCCGAAATTTGGGAAAACATAAAAAGTAAAATATGTCAGATCAATCATTACAGACGCTAGGAGAATTTATTATTGATAAACAGGAAGATTTTCAGTATTCCACCGGGGAACTCTCCCGTCTTCTAAGTGCTATAAGGTTGGCTTCAAAAGTGGTAAACAGAGAAGTGAATAAGGCCGGGCTGGCAGATATTTTAGGAAAGTCCGGTAACGAAAACATCCAGGGAGAGGAGCAGCAGAAATTAGATGTTCTTGCAAATGAAATATTCATCACTGCACTTTCTCAGAGAGAAGTGGTATGTGGTATCGCATCAGAAGAAAATGATGATTTTATTGATATCAAATGTGGGGAGAACGGTCATCTGAGCAAATATGTAGTATTAATTGATCCTTTAGACGGTTCTTCAAATATTGATGTAAATGTTTCCGTAGGAACAATCTTCTCTATCTACAGAAGAGTTACAGAGCCGGGAACTCCTGTACAGCTGGAAGATTTTTTACAGAAAGGGATTAACCAGATTGCAGCAGGATATGTTATTTATGGCTCCTCTACAATGATTGTATATACAACAGGGAATGGAGTAAACGGATTTACGCTGGATCCTTCATTAGGGACCTATTACCTTTCACATCCGAACCTGAGATTTCCTGCAAGCGGGAAAATCTATTCGATTAACGAAGGAAATTATATTAAGTTCCCGCAAGGAGTAAAAAATTACCTTAAATATTGCCAGATGGAAGAGGGAGACCGTCCATATACTTCAAGATATATCGGCTCTTTAGTAGCAGACTTCCATAGAAATATGCTTAAAGGAGGAATTTATATCTATCCTTCATATTCACAGGCTCCAAATGGGAAACTGAGGCTGTTGTATGAATGTAACCCTATGGCATTCCTTGCAGAACAGGCAGGGGGTAAGGCTACAGATGGGTTCCGGAGAATTCTGGAAGTGGAGCCAACAGAACTTCACCAGAGAATCCCTTTTTTCTGTGGAAGCATTGAGATGGTAGAGAAGGCAGAAGAATTTATGCGTATTGATAGTGTAAAATAATGGAAGCATCTTACTTAAGATATTTATTACAGTTTAAACGCCCGAGTGGAACATCTCGCGGCGTTTTGCTTGATAAGGAAACCTTTATTCTGGAGATTTCAGAAGGTAATAGGAAAGGAGTTGGCGAATGTGCTGTTTTCCGGGGATTAAGTTTTGATGACAGGCCGGATTATGAAGAAAAATTAAAATGGCTTTGTGAAAATATTGAAAAGGACGAAGATTACCTGAAAGAAAATTTGAAAGAATTTCCGTCAATATGGTTTGGTTATGAACAGGCTATGCTGAATTTCAGATATGGAAGCCGCCTTTATTTTCCAAGTGAATTTACGGATGGGAAGTCCTCGATTACCATCAATGGGCTGATCTGGATGGGAGATGTTGACTATATGCAAGAACAGATACAGGAGAAACTTGAAAAAGGATTTCATTGTATCAAACTGAAGATTGGAGTCAATTGGAAGGAAGAACATAGTATTCTCCGGAAGTTACGTGAAAAATTTTCTGAAAATCAATTAGAATTACGGGTGGATGCTAACGGAGGGTTTAATAAAGATGAAGCCGTAACTGTTTTACAGCAATTGGCAGATCTTCATGTTCATTCTATCGAACAACCGATTAAAGCCGGAGACTGGAATGCTATGGCAGATTTATGCATGAAAACTCCCGTGCCTATTGCGCTGGATGAAGAACTGATTGGAATTACAGATCCAGAGAAAAAGAAAATATTGCTGGCAACGGTAATGCCGCAGTATATTATTCTGAAACCTGCTTTAGTAGGTGGTTTTAAGGGATCTGATGAATGGATCTCATTGGCAGAAGAACGAAATATCGGCTGGTGGATTACCTCTGCACTGGAGAGCAATATCGGCCTCAATGCTATTGCCCAATATACTTTTACAAAAAATAATCCTATGCCTCAGGGGTTGGGTACAGGGGCCTTATTTGTAAATAATTTTGAATCTGGTCTCGATTTGAGAAATGAACAGCTTTGGTTCAAAAAATAAGTGTAGCTTTTAGCCATTAAGAAACTTTACAAACTCAAGTTTCTTAATGGCCTGAAAATACCGGAAATGATTCCTGTTTTGTTTCAGATAGGCATAATGCAAATAATTTCCTGCAATAACTGAAGGAAAAAGAAATAATTGTGTTTTTTTAGGGTGGATCAGGACAGTCTGGTATTAATAGGATCGGATATTTTCAGTTTAAAAAGTTACGCTTTTAATTTAAATAACATCATTTACGAAAATTGCTTTCTTGATATTTTTTATAATATAAGAAAACTTCCTTTTAATCTTTTTCATAATAAAAATTGTAATTCCCTGATAAATGAATTGCAATATTTATGCCATTTTTGTGGTATCCGTTAACTTTAACGAATATTTAAAATTGTAACATTTTTTTAATTTACAGTTAAGAAATAATTGTGAAAATATTCTCGTTATTAGCTATTCTGTTCGTAATAAGGTTTCTGTCAATTCCATATAAATTCTGGAAAATATCACTTTGTACCTGTGAACTTGAAAGATACCCCCAATGGTTGCCTGCTTCAAATTTAAAGCTGTTTAAAAGATCGTCTTTAACAAAAGTGCAGTCAATGACTGAAACAATATCTTTTAGCTGGCTGATATCACTGGGCCCGTTTTTTCCCAATCTGGGAGTAAGAATATTTTTGGTAAACTGGGAAATTCCCAAAATAGCATCCTGTCTGTTGAGATAGACGGAGATACGGTTTGCCAGTAAAGGGAGTTTATTGAAAGAGTCTTCAGATTCTTCAAAGACCTTATAGCTCACATCTGCATTCAGTAAAATAACCTGATCAATAACCCGAAGGATATTTTCTCTTTTCAGACTATATAGCATGCTTTGAAGTACTCTGTTCCCCATGGAATGAGCCATAATATGGATTCTCTGATTACATGGGACAAGCTGACGGTTGGAAAAAATATCTTTTAAAAATTGGGTATAAAAATAAAAGAGCCTCAGCAATGATGTTCCCGAGTTGATGCTCGAAGCCTTATCATCAAAATAGGTCAATGGAACAATGCTGCTTGAAGCCGGCCAGCTGACAAACAGGATATGTTCAACAGGAGATTCAGGACGGTCTATGAATAATTTTTTAAGATCAATGATGGCCTGCAATTCGTCGTCAAAATCATAAGCGTAACCATGGATGAATATTAAAACATCGCTTCTCTCCTTGGTGGAGGACATGTTTTTATATAATTCATAGAACATTCTTTGGGTTCCTCCAAGATTGCTGGCAGTTAAGGTGGATTCTTTTATTCCTTTTTCACTGAGTAGTACCTCCATAACATTCTCATAGCCTTGCTTTTCAGGTTCTGAAAAAAGCTGATAGTTGAGAATGTTCCGATTGGTATAGTCTTTCCTTTTTTTAGATTGTGCGGTTGGTTCTTTATAGTCGTCAAAATCACATTTGGCGATTCTGAAATTGGGAATTGAGTATTCATCATTGGAAAAAGAATCTGCTCTTTCTCCTTTATGGCGGATGATTTTACGATTGCTTAAGATATAAACACTCATGATATTCAGTTTTGACTTTCCCTAAGGTAAGGAAAAATGCTGAATTATAAGCAATTGTACTTTTTGTGTATCGCTTTTATAAACCCTAAATTTTCCGTAACTTTGTGCTACTTTTTTTGCTAAAAACAAAAGCTAATTTAATGGAAGAAGAAAAAAAATCACTCAATTTTATTGAGCAAATTATAGAAGATGATTTGGCAAACGGTCTGAAAAGAGAACAGATCCGTTTTCGTTTTCCCCCTGAACCCAATGGATATCTGCATGTAGGCCATACAAAAGCGATCTGCATCAATTTTGGTTTAGGTGAAAAATACAATGCCCCTGTGAACCTTCGTTTCGATGATACGAACCCTGAAAAAGAAGAGCAGGAGTTCGTGGATTCTATTAAGAAAGACGTTGAATGGTTAGGTTTCAAATGGGACAAGGAGTTGTATGCATCAGATTACTTCCAGCAGCTTTATGAGTGGGCTGTACAATTAATTAAAGAAGGGAAAGCTTATGTAGACGAGCAGCCATCAGAAGTGATCACGGAGCAAAGGAAAAACCCTACGGAACCAGGAGTGGAATCTCCGTACAGGAACCGTTCGGTTGAAGAATCACTGGATTTATTCGAAAGAATGAAAAATGGTGAGTTTGAAGAAGGTACGATGTCACTTCGTGCTAAAATTGATATGACTTCTCCAAATATGAATATGCGTGATCCTGTTATGTACAGAATTCTGAAGAGACCTCACCACAGAACAGGTACGGCATGGAAAATCTATCCGATGTATGACTGGGCACATGGCGAATCTGACTATCTGGAACAGGTATCACATTCATTATGTTCACTGGAGTTTGAAAACCACAGACCTCTTTATAACTGGTATCTGGAACAGGTGTATGATGAAAATAAAGTAGCTCCTAAACAAAGGGAGTTTGCAAGGATGAACGTTTCTTATATGATCACATCCAAAAGAAAGCTTCAGAGATTGGTTGCTGAAGGAGTGGTGACAGGATGGGATGATCCGAGAATGCCTACTATTTCAGGAATGAGAAGAAAAGGTTTCACACCGGCAGCTATCAGAAACTTTATTGAAAAAGTAGGCGTGGCCAAAAGAGAAAACCTGATTGAAATTCAGTTGCTTGATTTCTGCGTACGCGAAGATCTTAATAAGGTCGCCAAACGTGTTATGGCAGTAGTGGATCCTGTTAAGCTGGTCATAGAAAATTATCCTGAAGATAAAGAGGAATGGCTGGAAACTGAAAATAATCCGGAGCAGGAAAATGCAGGAACGAGAGAAATTCCTTTCTCAAGAGAATTGTATATTGAGCGTGAAGACTTTAAAGAAGAAGCCAATAATAAGTTCTTCAGACTTAAATTAGGAGGAGAAGTCCGCTTAAAATCTGCATATATTATTAAAGCAGAAAGGGTAGAAAAAGATGAAAATGGAGAAATTACTACCATTTATGCAACTTATGATGAGAAAAGTAAATCAGGAAGCGGAACAGAAGAAAGCTTAAGAAAAGTAAAAGGAACATTGCACTGGGTATCCGCAAAACATGCGATTCCTGTAGAAGTAAGAATCTATAATCAGTTGTTTACAGTAGAGCAGCCGGATGCAGAAAAAGATGTGGACTTCTTAAACTTTATCAATCCTGAATCCGTAACTACTGTTCAAGGATTTGCCGAGCCGGGATTAAAAGATGTTGCCGTAGGAGAGCCATTGCAGTTCCAGAGAATCGGATACTTTACGAAGGATCAGGATTCTACAGATACTACATTGGTATTCAACCGTACAGTAACGCTGAAAGACTCTTATAAGCCTGAATAATTACGATAATACAAATAAACAGAAGAAGCCGTCTCATTTTTGAGATGGCTTTTTTTATCCTCAAAACCGGAAAATTATAGGTACTCCATTTTTTTAACAGTAATAACATTAGTATTTTTGCATCAAATTAATCACATGCAAAATTATTTAGAATTCAATTTTAAAATTTCTCCGTTACAGCCCTGGAATGAAATATTAATGGCAGAGCTTATAGAGATAGGTTTTGATAGCTTTACGGAAGAAATTGACGGAATTTTAGGATATATCCAGACAGATCTCTTTCATGAAGATCAGCTTAAGGCACTTCCGGTTTTTGAAAACGAAAATGTTAAGATTGAATATTCTTATGAAGAAATGCCTAATATTAACTGGAACGAAGAATGGGAAAAGAATTTCTCGCCGATAAATATCGATGATAAAGTATTGATCAGAGCAGAATTCCATGAATCCGTACCAGGAATGCATGAAATTATTATTCAGCCTAAAATGTCTTTCGGAACAGGACACCATCCTACAACACATCTGATGATCCAGCAGATGATGGATATTGATTTCAGAGAAAAGAAAGTACTGGATATGGGATGCGGAACCTCCGTTCTTGCTATTTATGCAAAACAACAGGGAGCAGGCGAGACTAAAGCGATTGATATTGATGAGTGGTCTGTAGAAAACTCAAAAGAAAATGCAGTAAGAAATAATGTTGAACTGGATATTGAACAGGGAACGGCTGAAAACTTAGGAAATGAGAATTTTGATATCATTCTGGCAAATATCAACAGGAATATTCTGATTTCTGATATCCCGGCCTATGTTTCAGTTTTAAATAAAGGTGGAAAATTACTGCTTTCCGGACTTTGCTTTTTTGATGTAGATGATATTCTGGAAGTTTGTAAAGAATGCGGTCTTCAGTTGGAAAAGCAACTGCAGCGTGAAGAATGGGTAAGTCTATTGCTGGTAAAGCCATAATATACAGTAAGTATGAGAACAATACTAACGTTTTTACTGGTGCTGGTGCTGCATTTTTTTTCAGCCCAGGAAAACGAAGCATATGCAGACGGGATTTTTTCTTTTGAAGAAAACAAAGCTCAAAAAATTTTTACCGATTGGACCAGAATAAGAAAAGAACCTGGACTAAACTCCGGGATTTTAGATTCTTTACGATCCAATCAGCAGGTAATGATCCTTAAAAAAGAGGACGCAATTCTGAGGCTGGGAGAACGGGGAGCCAACTGGTATAAAATATCTTATCAGAAAGGGGAATCTCTTTCCGAAGGATATGTTTGGGGAGGAAACCTTTGCGTGGGATATCGCAACAAAAACGGATATGATTTTCTTTTCGGATTGTCAAAAACAATTGATAAAAAGACTGAAGAATTCAATGAGAATATAAAGCAGAATATTGCCGGTGTTAAAGTAATGGAAGGGAATATTCTGGTTGATGAGGTATATTTTGATACCGGAAAAGGAGAGGAATTAAGTTACGCAACATTCAATATTGAAAGTAATCATAAGCTGCAGAATGTGGAACTGACATTAAAAGCAATGGTTTCCGGGGAAGCCTGCGGTATAGCCAGCTATGACCAGTATCTGCTGATGAAAGGCGGAAAATTAATTGCTCTTCCGCAACTGATGAATGTAGGAGATGCAGATGTTTATTATCACAGTGAACAATATATTTTCCCCAATGACAAAGGAGGAATTCCAAATGCTTTTATTTTTAAAATGGAGGAAATGGAAAAAGATGATAACGATAGGGAAAAGAAAAAACACTCTACTAAAACATATATTTGGGATGGGAGCTTTTACAAGCTTAAAGTAAAGTAAAAACCGCTGAATTCAGCGGTTTTTTTATTGATATCTGATTTATGGAATCCCGAAACGGATAAGAGTAAGGATTTCTATTAACTTAATCATTGAAAATAAAATTTACATTTTTTTAATCTAATAAATAGTGTGAATAGGTAGGGATTTGTTATTTTTGATTTTAAGTTAGTTAGAATGGAAATATTGTCTTTTTATGAATTCTCACAACTGTCTGAAATTGAGCAATATGAATTGGTTTGTAAAAAAGGGGAATTAATTAGCTCTTCAATAAAAGGGGATGTAGAATTTGCATTATATGAACTATTTAATTTTTATGTGGAAGTGACCTATCACTCTAAAGATAATAAGGTGCTTAATCTTAACAGGTATATGAAAACTCAAAATTGAAAAAGTGATTTTTGAAAATTTTTCTAAATATCTATGAATATTTATGAAAAATAAAAGTATCTGATAAAATAAAAAAACTCACAAATAAGTTGTGAGTTTTTTTGTGAGCGCGAAAGGATTCGAACCTTTGACCGTCTGCTTAGAAGGCAGATGCTCTATCCAGCTGAGCTACGCACCCTTAAAATTTTGAAAAAGTCGGGGCGGCAGGATTCGAACCTGCGACCTCCTGGTCCCAAACCAGGCGCGATGACCGGACTACGCTACGCCCCGATGGATGGTCATCATAATTACTTTGTTTACTGTGGTAAAGTACAAAGCATTTTTTGAATTAAAAAAACTCACAATTTTCTTGTGAGCCATTAGTGAGCGCGAAAGGATTCGAACCTTTGACCGTCTGCTTAGAAGGCAGATGCTCTATCCAGCTGAGCTACGCACCCTTAAAATTTTGAAAAGTCGGGGCGGCAGGATTCGAACCTGCGACCTCCTGGTCCCAAACCAGGCGCGATGACCGGACTACGCTACGCCCCGATTGGCTGTCATCATTAACGAATTTACTTCGTTTTTGCGGATGCAAAGGTACAATACTTTTTTAATTAAAAAAATAAAAAACGGAATAATTTTTAATTAATTTTTTAACCAGGTTTTTTTACAGCTTTAGGTCGCTCATAACCATGGTGTTGCCAATGTTGTAAAAGTGAAATATTTTTTCCTTTTTCAAGGAAGGAGCCGTAAAGTCTGCTATAGCATCAGGGAAATTTTTATAATGGATATTATTCTGGGATTATATTCTGACACAATAATGTGAAGAATGATCAATCTGTATTTCTAAGGTGTTTTTCAGAAAAATTAAAGCAAATTCTGCGGACATATCAGGTTTTATATCTTCATAGTGTATCTTTACCGAATGAAACGATTGATATTTGCATGTTTGTTTTTTCCCGCACTTATTTTTTCTCAGACCAGCGGGAAGGTTATTAAAATTTCAGATGGTGATACCATTACCATACTTCTTGAAGGAAACCAGCAAAAAAAACTGAGACTCGCTGAGGTAGACTGTCCTGAAAACGGGCAGGCATTCGGAAAAAATGCCAAACAGTTTACTTCTTCACAGGTATTTGGTAAAACGGTCAGTTTTGTTGAGACTACTAAAGATCGTTATGGGCGTTCTATAGCTATGGTATATTATGACGGGGGTAAATACCTGTCAAAAGAACTTATAAAAGAAGGATTCGGATGGTGGTATTTCCCTTTTTCCAAAGATACATCTTTAGGAAAGTTACAGGAAAATGCCCAACGTAGAAAAGCAGGTCTTTGGCAGGACGTACATGCAGTGGCGCCATGGGAATATAGGAAAATGAAACGTGAAAGCAGAAGTAAAAAATATAAAGCTTCAGGAAGGAATATAAAAGGAAAAACAGCCTTGTCATAGTTCTGTAAGCGTAGAATGTCAGTTCGGGTAATTCCGGAGGTGATCGTTTAATAAATCCTGTTTAGGCATACTGGGCAACCAAAGCAGAAATTATAGAAAGCTGCCGAATAAAGAATTTAAAAGAAAAGATTTACTGGAATTGTAATCTTTGCTTATCTCAGAATGGTTCCAGAATTTCTGCCTTTAAACAGCAGCACTACATTTGGTTACAAATTGCTCAAACTTCCGATCTGTATTTCGCAAAACCTGTCCGTGACCAAAACAGATAATGGCAGGGTTCAGTTGCGCTAACTTCTGAAGCGATTGGATATTGCGCTGCTGGTCTGACGTGAATATGTTTGGCGGAAGATGCAGGCCGGTGGCTGTTGTGAGCAGGTTCATATTCAGTGCTGCATCTCCGATTATCAGTACACCATCCCGCTCACGGAATAAAGAAATATGACCTGCCGCATGTCCGGGCGTTTCTATTACCCGAAAGTTTCCGATCCTGTCGTTTTCAACGATTGTCCGTCCGACTTTATGTCCCTGGCCCGCCCAGTACTTTTGTTGAAGCTTGGCTATCCAATGTTGCGGAGTCGGATAGTCGTTGGTTACCATACCTGTTTCAGTCCTGAAAACTTCGCCGGGATGACAGAGTAAAGGAATTTCGAATTCAGCGCAGATCTGATCACTACAGCCCTGGTGGTCTGCATGAGCATGTGTTAGTATGTGTTGATAAACCGGGATTTTCTCAATAGCTTTCTTTACAGTGGTATATGAACTCCGTATCCCGGAGTCTACCAATACACCTTCAATAATATAGCTGTTGATACTGTTTCGTGGCATCAGTGGAATCTGGAACACTTCGGGAGCAATTTGACGTAGCATATTTTTTTTACGCAAATCTACATCGTTGTTCAGTACTGAATAAGGACATTTGTCCTATAATATGTTGGATTTATGTATTTGCCCTTTCGCACGTGTAAGTGATCGCTGAGTGATGCTCAGGTACGATGCCAGATCCTGTGTCGTTATGCGTTGGACGAGAATCGGTTCGTGAGACAGGACATGACGGTATTTATCCACAGCCGACTTGTTATTGTAATTCAGAAGATAACGTTCCTTTTGGTTATACTCGTGTTCCATCACCGATTTTATAACGCTGTTCCAGGCGGTCACCTGATGAAGCAGATGCTGGTAGTCCGGATAGCTGATTCTATAGATTGTACAATCTTCTATAGCCCTGATGCTTCTTCTGGATTTTTCCTGCGCTACAAACTCTGAAAACGAGGTGACAAATTCATTTTCAAACTTAAAACAGGTAATATTTTCCTTTCCGTCTTTGTCGGTTGCGTAAGCCTTTACAGCGCCGCTGGAAATAAATCCAATATAACGACAGATTTCATTCTCACGAATAAAAAAATCATTTTTTTTTATGAGTACCGGTTTGAAGAACTGTGCAGAAAAGTTGGATTCCTCGGCTGATAATTCTCCTGTTGAGGATAGGTAATTTTCAAATACATTAGTCATTTCGCGATCTTTTTTTGTCTGTCCTTTTATTTTTAGCCTTCTATGGATTATATACCAGATTCAGCTTTCAAATCTAGCAATTATTGAACATTAAAAAAAGAATCGAAAGCTAAGGAATTAGCATTCCAGGCCGTCCGATTGAAACCAGGATGTCCTATGATGTGTAATCTGTATGATTTTAATGTTTATATGATTGCAGACATAGGAAAACAAAAAAACTCACAATAAAAATTGTGAGTTTTTTGTGAGCGCGAAAGGATTCGAACCTTTGACCGTCTGCTTAGAAGGCAGATGCTCTATCCAGCTGAGCTACGCACCCTTAAACGTTATTTTGCTTAAATTGATTAAGCTCATTAAAAAGTCGGGGCGGCAGGATTCGAACCTGCGACCTCCTGGTCCCAAACCAGGCGCGATGACCGGACTACGCTACGCCCCGAATATATAAGAGAGCGGAGGGTAAGGGATTCGAACCCTTGCGACACTTTCGCGTCGACAGTTTAGCAAACTGCTCCGTTAACCACTCCGGCAACCCTCCTTTTTGTTTATTTTTTAATGATCGTTGTTCTGTTATTGCGAGTGCAAATATAGAATAGATTTCTTTATTTACCAAATAAAATTCAAGAAAAATTTGTGTATTTTTGAGGTAATAAATCATTAAAAAACGTAACTAATGCGTAAGACATTATATATCATCGGATTAAGCGCTTTTGTTTTTTCATGTACCTCCCAACAAAATGTGAAAAAAAATACTTACAAGCCGAAAACCCCCGTAGCACAGCCGAAACCAGTTGCTAAAACACCTGTTCCGGTTGCTCCAAAACCGAAAGTTGTATCTGATCATGGAGTAGACTTTTTTACAACCAATATAGCAGATCCTACGAAGAATGATAATACAGCAAGTTATGGCTCAATAGTTTCTGCAAAACCTGCAGGGTATAAAGTGGTTAAAACTTATTTTCCGGCTATTGCACAGAATTTCAGACAACGTTACTTAATATTGCATTATACCGCACTTCCGGATGATAAATCGATTACTGTGCTTACCCAGCAGGCAGTAAGTGCACACTATCTGGTTAATAATACAGGAGATAATGAAATCTATCAGCTGGTAGATGAAAACAAAAGATCTTATCATGCAGGAGTAAGCTCATGGAGAAACGATAAAAATCTTAATGATACATCCATCGGTGTTGAGATTGTAAATGCCGGATATTCTTCCGATAGTACAGGAAAGAGGATATTTGCACCGTTCAGTGATGAGCAGGTAAGAAAAGTGGCTGCCCTGGCTAAAGATATTATTACAAGATATCAGATTCCTGCAACTAATGTGCTGGCTCATTCAGATATTGCACCTACCAGAAAACAGGATCCCGGACCAATGTTTCCGTGGAAAAAACTATATGATGAATATCAGATAGGAATGTGGTATGATGAAGCAACCAAGCAAGGTCTTGTCAGCATGGCCGAAACAGATTTTGCAACAAGATACAATGAGCCGTCTTTTATTTTCCTTGTTCAGACTGCCTTGCAGAAATTCGGATATGGAGTGGAAGCCAGTGGAAAATGGGATGATGCAACAAAGAAAACAATAGAAGCTTTCCAGTACCATTTCCGTCCTCAGAATTATGATGGAATTATGGATGCTGAAACATGGGCAATACTGCAGGCTTTAAATCAAAAATATCCGGTAAAATAATTCATATTAAAACGCATCGGTTAGATGCGTTTTTGCTATCTTTAAACGATCAAAAACAGTAAAATATCTGTAATGGAAAATTTCAGAAAAGAGAGTGATTTATTAGGCGAGCTGAATGTGCCTTTAGATGCTTATTATGGGGTTCAGACGCAAAGAGCAATTAACAATTTTAAAATTTCGGGACAGCTGTTGTCTTCATATCCGGATTTTATCAAAGGTCTGGCTGTTGTAAAAAAAGCTGCTGCCAAGACCAACTATGAATTAGGGCTTCTTGATGAAAGTCTTTATTTTAAGATAGCAGAGGCATGTGATGAAATCATTGGTGGAAAATATCACGAGCAATTCCCTGTAGATATGATTCAGGGCGGAGCAGGTACTTCAATCAATATGAATGCGAATGAAGTAATTGCCAATATTGTATTGGAAAAACTGGGTAAGAATAAAGGAGAGTATGAATTCTGCTCACCGAATGACCATATTAACCTCTCCCAATCTACGAATGATGCCTATCCTACAGCAATCAAAATGGGATTGTTACACATGAATATCGGTCTGGTAGACAAGCTGGAGAAAATTATTGCCGCTTTCAGGTCTAAAGGACGGGAATTTCAGGATGTAATCAAGATGGGACGTACACAGCTTCAGGATGCCGTACCGATGACACTGGGACAGGAATTTGAGGCTTTTGCCGCAACATTGGAAGAAGATATTTCCAAACTGAACAATAATGCGGAGCTTTTTGTGGAAGTGAATATGGGAGCTACAGCAATTGGTACAGGATTAAATGCACCGGTGGGCTATGCCGCGCTTTGTGCTAAAAACCTGGCACAGATCACAGGTTTTCCAATTGTTTCTGCGCCGGATTTGGTAGAGGCAACACCGGATACAGGATCTTATGTAATCTATTCTTCAGCCATGAAGCGTCTTGCCGTAAAATTATCAAAGATTTGTAATGACCTGAGATTGCTTTCTTCGGGGCCAAGAGCAGGACTTTTTGAAATAAATCTTCCTCCGATGCAGCCGGGATCATCTATTATGCCGGGTAAAGTAAATCCGGTGATTCCGGAAGTAGTGAACCAGGTGTGCTTTAAAGTAATCGGAAACGATCTGACAGTAACGTTTGCCGCTGAAGCAGGACAATTACAGCTTAATGTGATGGAACCCGTTCTTTCACATGCAATTATGGAAAATATCAACTTCCTTTGCAATGCCCTGGATACCCTTCGTGAAAAATGTGTGGTTGGAATAACGGCAAATAAAGAAGTTTGTCTAAACATGGTAAAACATAGTATCGGTATTGTTACGGCACTTAATCCATATATTGGGTATAAACAGTCTACACAGATTGCTAAAGAAGCACTGGAAACAGGAAAAAGCGTTTATAATCTCGTTTTGGAAAAAGGAATTCTTTCTCAGGAAAAACTGGATGAAATCCTTGATCCTAAGAATATGCTTAGACCGCATAACAAGTAACATTCTATAACATAAGTGATAAATGATCACAGGACAACTAAGTCATTTATCACTTATTCATTCACTTATAAAATAATCGTGAGGTTTTTAATAATAATTCCTGCACATAACGAAGAGAAGAACCTTCCGCTTACCCTGGATTCTCTGCAGAAACAAAGCTGTAAAGATTTTAGAGTGGTAGTTGTTAATGACGGTTCCACAGACAGGACATCAGAGGTGATCAGCAGATACACAGAAAATGATGTCCGCTTTACAACCATTAATCTTCAGAAATCGGAACATCAGCCGGGGTCAAAAATAGTCCATGCTTTTAAAAATGGTCTTCAGACGGAGCCTGTTGATGAATTTGACATCATTTGTAAATTTGATGCCGATATTATTCTTCCTGAAAATTATCTTGAAGAAGTAGGGAAAGCATTTACTAATAATCAAACTTATGGATTAGTCGGAGGATTACTGTATGTAGAGAAAGACGGAAAATGGATCTATGAAGGAAACTCCAATAAACATCACGTAAGAGGCCCTATGAAGGCATATCGTAGAGAATGTTTTATTCAGATCGGAGGATTGCGGGAAACACTGGGCTGGGACAATATAGATTCCATATTGTTGGAAGATTTGGGATGGAAGGAGATAGTCATACCCGGTCTACAGGTTAAGCTTATCAAAGTCAAAGGTGCTGATTATACGATCAGGCCTGCAGATTATTATGGCCGGTATTTTTATTTTCTGGGGTTGAACAGGTTTCTGGCTTATACAGCTGCAGCTAAAGAAGCTCTGAAAATCAAATCTCCATTGTTTTTCTTTAATATTGTTGGTTCTTATGAGCGTTGCAGATCAAAAAAAATAGAACTGAAAATCACAAAAGAAGAGCAGAAAGCTATCAATGCCCGCAGGTGGAATATGCTGAAGAAAAAATGGCTTAAGATGTGATGTACTAATGATGAAATTGAAATAATCAGACAATCCTGCCAGCCAGTGAAAAAAATAGCCTATATAGAAATAGATACCCATGCGGAGATTGCCCAGTCTTTTATGGATATAATGGAAGACTCAGAAAGTTTTGCTGTAGATTACTATTTTTCAAAAAAAATTGGAAATCAGGTCAATAAAAAGAATGAAACTGTTTTTCTTTCAGATAGTTCTATGATTTTAGACCAGCTGAAGACCAAAGAATATGATCTGGTTGTTATAGGGACAGTACACCGTTTCTTTACTACTTTTCTTACCATTGTCCAAAAATATAATGCCGCACTTATTGTTCACAATCTGAATTTTTCCAAAGCTTCAAAATGGGACCTGTTTAAAAGTGTCTTCAAGGGAGATGTGGCTTACAGGCTGAAGCTATGGGTGAAAGAAGGACTCTTTAATTCCTCTAAAGTATACGAAACCTCAAAATCTCTTCTCGTTCTGGACGAAGCACTGAGTTCAGAGAAATATCGGTTTTTGCCACTTTTTTATACCAGGAATTTTGATAAGACTGAAAATGACGATAAGATTGTGGTTATTCCCGGAGGTGTTTCCCAGATAAGGAGGGATTACAATCACATTTTTGAAACCATCCAAAATTTAAAAACAGATAAACGCTATACGTTTGTATGTTTAGGTAAAGCAAAGGATAAAGAATTAAAAAAACTGAAAGAACTATCTGGAAAAGTTCCGGAGAATATCCGTATCGTTTACTTTTCAGAAAGGGTTTCTTCCGGGGATTTTGAAAAATGGATGCAGGATGCAGATGTCCTCTGGTGCCCGATCCGGGAGGAGACTGAATTTTTCAGCATGAAGGAAGTTTACGGAATGACTAAAATGACCGGTAATACAGGGGATGCCGTTACCTACGGAAAATGGGCTGTCTTTCCGGCTGGCTACTCAACTAAACTTGATTTTATTGTTCCTGAAAAAGAAGATATTCTTGAACAGATAGAACAGTTGTCCGCTGCTTATTTTGATTTTCAAAAGTATTACAGTAAAAAGGAAATCCTTAAAAAAACAGAACAGATTTTATCCAGGTCAATTTCTATATAGCCTAATATTAACATCTTATGAAGGTAAAGCGTTCTCTGCATTGGTCTGAGGGCGTTTTTTTACTATTAGCTTTTTCACCTTCTGGTGGATTAATTGATGATAACGTATTTTTATGTACAATTTTTTATAAAAGTGATAAATTTCAATGTCTTATTGTTTTTATTTAGAAAAATTATAAATAACTTCGCGGTCTAATTATAAAAAATTGAAACGAATTGTATTGAGTGCGGTCCTGTCCATAGGTTCTGTTGCGGTTTTCTATGGTCAGGAACAAAAGATAGACCTGAATTCCGGTACTTTTGAAGTTAAAAGGTGCGATAGGGTTTATGAAGAAAAAGGCATAATTACCTATACAGGGGGATGTGAAATCATTTTCAGGCAGGCCGGGAAGCCCACAAAAACTGTTTTTTTAAAAAAGAATGAAAAACTTGTTGTGCAGGGTAAGCACGCTGCTATCGTTCCTACAGATGTTGTATCCGATATCAGAATAGAAGGTATTGAGCTTACTGCCAGAAAGAAAAATTTCTCTGAAATAGAAATCAAACAGGAAGCACTTCAGAATATACAGTCATTTTCGATTGGAGATGTTCTTCAGCAGCTGCCAGGCCAGTTTATACAGCCTTTTGATAATACCCAATTTAAAAATATTGTCTTTCGTACGGCAAGTGGCACTTCAGTGGCATCCAATTCTACCTTGCTGTCCGGAGATGAAGCAGGGAACAAGGCATTTGGTGTACAGGTTATGGTAAATGATATTGCATTATCCAATAATGAGAATATGCAGAGTTATAACTCAGCCTACAGCTCGCCGTTCGGTGTTAATTTCAGTACGTCAGGAAGGTCAGGAACTTTAACGCCTTCACAACCGAATTTCGGTGTTGACCTGCGTGAAATTCCTACAGAAAATATTGAACGGATTGAAGTAATTCAGGGGATTCCTGATGCAAAATACGGAGACCTTACTTCCGGCCTTATCAAAGTAGAGACTTTTGCGAAACGGTCACCGCTGAGACTGGATGCATCGATCAGGGAAGGAACCTATCAGTTAGGCCTTACCCGGGGATTTGCCCTGAAAAATAACCAGGCGCTGAGTGTTTCTGCAGGATATATGAATTCTATTACAGATCCGAGGACAAGTCTCATAGGATACGACAGGATCAATACCAATGTACTTTGGGGGATTAGTACAACGAATATCAAAAATAAGCTATCTTTCTCTTTTTCCCAGAATACGAGCAATGGGAAAAAAGATCCTGATGACCTTACCGGAGTGGTAATCAACAGTAATAATAAGAGTTTTGCAATCAGTAATAATTTTAAGTATACAATAAGGGGTACGGGAAGGAAAGTATTTAACACTGTAGGAGCAGATGTTGGACTGAACTATTCAACACAGTTCACAGAAAGAAGGTATTTCCTGAATCAAGGCTCCAGGCCTTATGGTAATGCGCTTGATAATAGTGTATACTACGCACCCTACACTCCGCCAAGCTATGAAAATCAGACGTTTGTAGATGGAAAGCCTGTAAATGTTTACTTCAATGTCAATGCTGACGGAGTTTATACCTCTTCCAGAAAATGGGTACATATGTATTCTGTGGGTTTTAATTTCAGGTATGGAGATAATCTTGGGAAAGGAAAATACGGAACAGCAGGGCAGTTCTCTACCATTGCCACTGCAGGGGGAACAGCAAATGGAGTGAGGGACTATAATTATCAGGATAATGTACTGGCTACCTCACAGTATGCATTCTATATACAGGATAATATATTTAAAAGATTCAGCAATAAACATACATTAAGGACAAATCTGGGTCTTCGTTATGATATACAGAATGGCAGGTCTACCATATCACCAAGGATCAATACATCGTATCAGATAAAGGATTTTACATTACGTGCCGGTCTGGGACTTACTTCCAAGGCCCCGTCACTCAATCAGCTGTATACAGGACCTAGATATTTTGATATCCTTTTAGGGGATTACAGACTTCCAGGATATTATACTGTGGGAATAATGCAGACTGTAGTTACTCCGGGGGATAATTCAGAACTTACTCCTTCAAAGAGCTGGAAAACAGAAATCGGGATAGATTATAAGCTGCCGTTTGCAACCTTTAATCTTACTGGGTATTACAATAAGCTCTTCGATGGCTTCAGTACTATATCTGTAGCAAAAATGATGGATAAGGCAAAAGTGGAGGTCTCTGCAGAGGGAACCCATATTCCGACCTTCGAAATTGTAGGAACTGAGAAGTTTTATTATCTCCAGAACAGGATTATCAATGGCTATGAATCATCGGATGCAGGTCTGGAGATGATGGTATCCTTTAAAAAAATAAAAGCTTTGAATCTCATTACCGGATTTAATGCTTCGTATGTAAAAACAAAAAGTAAAAAAAATGAAGGCATCCCCAGTATTATAGCTCCTGCTATTCCGGATCCTGATTTTCAGTATGGGTTATATAATGATACTCATACAGAGGCTACTATGGCGAGGGCCAGTTTTAGTTTTGATTATCATCTGCCGTCTTCGGGACTGATTATCGGCCTTCGTACCGATCATTTCCTTATCGATAAGAGACTTACGGGTGGCAATGATATTTATCCGATCGGTTATATTGATCCACAGCTTAATACAGTGATGATTCCGGATGGAGAACGAAATAACCCTATATATCAGAACCTTTTCAGAAAACCATCCGAAGAATCATTGTCGGGCCTGGGTAATAAAACCCTTCACAACATACATCTGCGGGTGACAAAGGATTTCTTAAGTGGTTTCAGAATTTCTGTTTACGTAAATAATGTTTTCAACCTGAAAGCCTATAATGAATACGGAACTGCTTACACAAATTTCACTCCCACTTCTTTCGGAGCAAATGTTTCCTATAAATTTTAAAATATAGCATTATGAAGAATATAATAACCTATTTGTTTTTACCTCTTTTTTTATTGATTACAGGATGTAAAAGAGAAGATGATTTCGGCGGAGGGGGTGACCTTCAGCCGGTACCATTTACAATTGCAGCAAAATATGATGCAGAAAAGCTTGGCGGGAAAAAGGCAGCCAATGCTGATATTATTCTCGAAAATACTTCGACCGGGGATAAGATTATAGGTAAAACAGATGCCAATGGTGAACTGAAATTTGAAGCCATCCTTCCCGGAACGTATAATATCACAGCAGAATCTAAAATGACCAAGCAGGAGTATCAGGATTTCTTTGGCTCTTCTGTTGCGAGCTCTGAAGTCCACTTTGGGGGAATGCAGGAAAAAGTCATTATCAATGCCAATATTTCTTCAACAGTGATTACTCTTTCTTCGGGAAGAGTAGGGGATCTGGTGATTAAGCAGGTATATTATGCAGGCTCTTCCACTACTGAAGGAGCGGTCTTCAGGGATCATTTCCTTGAAATTTACAATAATTCTGAAGAGACCATTTTTGCTGATGGTTTATACATAGCGCTTCTTGAGGGGAATACAAACAGCAATGTTGCTTCTTATACACTGGCAAACGGACAGTACGACTGGAGCCAGTCTACCGGAAACAATATCGGTGGAACAGCCAATACTGATTACGTATATGCCAATATTGTCATCAAAATTCCCGGCAGTGGAAATCAATACCCTGTTTTGCCGGGAAAAAGTATTGTTATTGCCCAAACAGCTATTAATCATAAAGCTCCTTACGATAATCTTAACGGACAATCGGTTCCTATCAAAAAGCCTGAACTGACGGTAGACCTTAGCGGAGCAGATTTTGAAACCTA
Organism: Chryseobacterium flavum; assembly: GCF_003385595.1. Taxonomy (GTDB): domain Bacteria; phylum Bacteroidota; class Bacteroidia; order Flavobacteriales; family Weeksellaceae; genus Chryseobacterium; species Chryseobacterium flavum. Next base: position 97,586 of record NZ_QNUE01000004.1, read on the forward strand.
TCTTGGAGATTATCTTACAGCAAATGGGGGAAGTCCTTATATGTATGATATTCAGAATGTAATGGTTCCTGATATGCAGATCGTGCATTGGGCAGCCGCTTCCAAAGATTTATTATTGTCCCCGACTTCCAGACCGGCATTTATTATTTTCAAAGCTTCACCTGATGAGGTTTCTGCTTTTGCAAAAGTACCAAGTCCCAAGAATTTAACAGGTTCTTTATTTGCCAGAATTCCTAAGAAAATGATTATCGATGGTGTAGATACAACAGATAAAGAATTAAAAGCTCCAAAAGATCTGCCCGCAGATATTGATGCTACAAGAGCATTTATAAAAGATGAAACAGGGGCACCTTATCCTGATTACAGCTCTTATTCTATAATCCGTAAGATAAAAGAAGTTATTAATGGCAGAGTGGTTCTGATGGATACGAATAATTCTCAAAACGACTTTACAACGATTAAAGCAAACCCAAGAGGCAATGCACCATTATAAAAACATACATTCCTTTTACAGATGTTTTCCTGTACTCCTGCTCCTGATGGTTCATCAAGGCTTGTTTTCTCAGGAAAACAGAATGGATAGTATAGACATCAGTACTGTCGAAAAAAATATCAGACTGGAAAATCCATATCTGAGTTTTTTTCATCCTCTGGATTTTTCCATGACGACCTTCAGCTATACAGTTAATAAGCAAAATTTCAAGAGAGTTCAGTCTCCGGAGAAATCTGAGGCCTTTAATTTTAATTCTCAGGGAGTATTTCAGCTATCACCGAAAATAGCACTTTCAGGGAGTTTGAATGCAGTACGTGAAAAAGAATATGCAGTTCCTTTTATCCTGACAGATGAGAGAACTACAAATCAGTCTTTCATACATAATCCTTCCTATTACTATGCACCAAGACCGGGAGACTGGCTGAAACAGGATTATAATATTTACGGTGTGATGGCTTACAGGCCTTTAAATTTTCTGATTACACAGCTGGGAGTTGAAGGGAATTTCTCCAAAGCCTACAGGGATGCTGATCCCCGCCCGAAAACAGATCATTACGTTTATAATGTTTTTTCCAAGGTCGGAATTAATTGGAGAGAACATACTCTTTTTGTAAAAGGAAAATACTTTAATGACTATAAGAAGAATGATATCATGTATGTCAATCTGAATACCAATGTTCCTTCTATGGACAGTGTTTATATCCGGTATAATGAAGGGTATGGAAATCAGTATAAAGGTGAGCTTTATTCATCCACTGAATATAAATCTGACGGATACATCTGGGGTGGTGAATATGCATTTAATAATAAAAATATTCACTTTAGTGTCGGCTATGATTATCAGTATTTTATTGAACGTTTTTACAGGATTTATTCCTATAAAGGAACAGATAACAGGGAACGCAGGGTGTACAATAAATATTCAGGGCTTAGAACAGACAAACACCGTATATATGCCGGGTTTTTAGGTAAATTTAATGGTTATAACTGGGCTTCAAAGATTGATTTCCGGGATCAGCTGGATGATAATTATAATTATGCACTTCAATATAAAACGTACAGGCTTCATCAGTATCAGCTTGCCTGGAATAATAGCCTGAGCTGGTTCAATTCCGGAAATGAGTCTCAGAAGATTCATATGGATCTTTTGTATGGACGAAACAGGGTGAAAGATATTTCTGTAGTTCTTGATCGGGAAATTAATTATCTTCAGTATGATCTCGGATATGAAAAAGAATTCCGTTTAAATCCGTCAGATAAGCTTGCGTTAGGATTAGAGCAGTACCTGTATATTCCTGTGCGTAAAAATTTTAGTTACCTCCCTTATCAGAGTACCAGAGAAAATATATTTGTACAAAGAATTGCTATTCCTGATTATAAATATGATGCTTCCGCCAAAGCGGGTCTTACCATTAATGTAAAATATAAGATGGATCGTAAAAAGATCCGTTATGAAATTGAAGGAGTAGTAACGCAGAACTGGCTTGCAAGCCGTCAATACAAACAGGCGGTACCTGATTATAACGGGAATGCTAACATTATTGCTAGTTTTGCACTTAAAGTATTTTATTAAAATGAAAGAAAGGTATTTAGCTGTAATTGCTATCGTGTCAATCATTATAATGTCTGCCTATACTTCAAATGACCCGGCAGGTTATACAATAACAGAATTACGGGAAATGTATGGAAGTGGAAATCATGCTTTATGGCCAAAAGTCTCTCTTTTTGATGAAGCTAAAGAAGGATTTCAGGATATAGGAGCGCTCCCTGAAATGGTTTTTCCTGCTGACAATCCTTACTCTGAAGATAAGGCAGAACTGGGGAAGATGCTTTTTTTTGATCCCCGCTTATCAGGTTCAGGCCAGATTTCCTGTGCGAATTGTCATAACCCCGAACTGGGATGGGCGGACGGAAGCAGGGTTTCTTTCGGTCACAACAGGCAGACCGGTACACGTAATGCTCCTACTTTACTGAATATCGGATATGCTAAAACTTTATTCTGGGACGGGCGGGTAATGTCATTGGAAGAACAGGTGAAATCCCCGATAGAAAACCCGGTTGAAATGAACCTGCACTACAGGCTTGCAACAAAAAATATCCGTAAAGTAAAAGGATACAGAGTGTATTTTGAGAAGGCTTTTGGGTCCAAAGAGGTTACGGAAGATCGAATTTCCAGGGCGATTGCCACATTTGAAAGAACATTGATAAGTCCTGCATCCCGTTTTGATAAGTTTATTGGAGGAAAGAAAAATGAACTTACAGATTCTGAAGTGAACGGGCTGCATTTGTTCCGTACCAAAGCGAATTGTATCAACTGCCATAATACTCCGTATTTTTCAGATCAGAAGTTTCATAATCTGGGACTTACTTATTACGGGAGGAAATATGAGGACCTGGGCAGGTATAAAGAGACCCTTAAAAATGAAGATGTCGGAAAGTTTAAGACTCCAACCCTGCGTGAGGTTACAGATAATAAACCTTATATGCATAACGGGCTTTTTCCTGAACTTGCAAATGTAATCATGATGTATAATGCGGGAATGGGAAGGGAAATTCCTAAAGCAAACCAGCTGAATGATCCAAAGTTCCTACATAAATCACCAATGATAGTAAAGCTTAATTTGACAGATGACGAAGTATTTGATATTGTCGCTTTTCTGAAAACACTTAACAGCTATAAATATAAGATGAGACCTCCGGAACTTCCGGCTCAATAATCATAAAGGAATCTTCAATACAAATATTATAAGTTTTGTATCTTAATAAACGCTTCAGCGACGGAGCGTTTATTTTTTTGTATTTTATATCAAATTATGTTTCTCTGATATAATCCTGATATTTTTTAGTCTTAGAACTTGAAAATACTCCTGATGAATTTCATATTGAGATAATCTTCTATCGGGAAAATTCTTGTAAAATAATTTCCGACATAGATCAATGCCAATACTACAATGGGTTTGTAAACCAGGTTGATCAGGTTACTGTTAAAGTTAGGAAGGACAATGGCTACAGTAATGGCCAGGGTACAGATAATGGACACAAAAATCATCTCAATGCTCAGGGGAGATACTTTAAAAATTATATAATTGAAGATAATCTTTATCACATTATAAACAGAGAGAGAAATGGCAGTGGATAAAGCAATCCCGATCAGTTTAAGATCTGTATTTTTGATAAAATAATAGTTCAGCCCTATTGTTAACCCGGCTAATAATAGCATCACAAAAATATTGAAACGATAATACTTGGAGAGAGAAATGATATTTCCGTTGAACCCTGTGGCGAGATCTATTAAAACTGCTGACCCCCAAATCCATACAACTGGTTCGTATTCCCTGAGCATGGTACCGTTTTTAGGCATAAACTGTGTCAGATAAGGAAAACCTACCATGATACAGGAAAATAAAACTGCTCCTAAAAAATACAGGGATAAAGATGTTTTTTTATGAAACCTGTCCAGTTCTTCCATATCTCCGTCCGCAAGAGTTTTATTGATGATCGGAGCAGAGATGTTAAACAATCCCAGTTGGGGAATAGAAATCAAAGAAATAAGGGCATACAATACAGAGTAGATTCCTACTTCTTCCATTCCCATAAACTCACCAATCATAAAGCTGTTAATGGCCAGATAATTTCCAAAAGTTCCCAAAAATCCGAAGAAACTGTAATTAAAAAACTCTTTCCACAAATTATTCTTTTTGAAATAATCCGTATTAAAATCTAAATGGATTTTCTCAAGCTTATTGGTATAATAAATATATCCAAAGAGCATCAGGGCAAATATTCCGAAAAAGAATGCAAATGCAATCTTCTGAGATAATGCAAAATAGTAAAACAGGCAGAACGCTCCCAGATTCGCTATTTTAGGAAAGAGATTGTCAAAAATATTAGATACAACAATCCTTTTATAGTTGGATGTATATTTATTGAAAATTGCACAAAAAGAAAGAATTAAAATTAATGGAAGGATCATTTCCTTAATCTTCCAGGCTTCCGAATGTCTGAATTTTGGATAAAAATATGGAAGTATGAAAAATACTACGGTAAAAATCAGAAAATTTATAAAAACCGTAAGTAATGATAATGACAGCATATTCTGTTTCTTACCATCTCTTTCTACAGTATGGAAAAACTTCACATTGGAATAGGAGATACCCAGAACTACGAAAGGAACCAACATTTCAGCAGTAGGAAGGATATAGCGCAGCTTTCCGTAAAATTCAAAATCATTGGGGAAAATGAATATTGCGGAAACCGTGCCCAGCAAAAAACCAATATAGCCGATAATGGAATATTTGAAGCCTTGTCTCGCTACTACACTCATAAGTTGTTTTAAAGATTTTTAGGTATAAAAATAATATTATTGATGTACTGGGTTTTATTTTTTTCGTCGTTTGTGTTTTGTAATAGGATATCTTCTGTAAGAGTTTCCAATATAAAGCTGTTTCGGTTAAGATATTTAGCATCATATCCCCAGCTTTCCACTTCAGAAATTTCATCCCAAATAGGGGTCTGGTGGTGTCTTTGTTCCATTTCTACCATTAAGGTTGGCAGAAATTTACTGATGGTTTCCTTAGCCCCGGAAAGAGTTTTTATCTCATTTCCTTCAACGTCGATCTTGATGAAATCAAGTCTTTTAAGACCTTCTGTTGCCGCCCACTTATCCAGTCTGATTACCTCTACTTTTTCTGTATAGCTTTTTTCTTCACCTTTTTCCTTATACGAGGTATTCAGGGTTCCACGGGATGCAATTGCTTTCCCATTGATGACAGGAACTTTAAATTCTGCCACTGTATTTTCGTCTGACAGTGCTAATGAAAGTATTTTCATGCCCGGAAACAGCCTTTTTAACCGTTGATAAAGCTTTTTATTGGGCTCAAAAGCATACATATGCTTATGTTCCAGCTTGTTTTCCAGTTGATAAAGAAATGTCCCTACATTTGCGCCAATGTCCAGTATTACAGAGTTTTCAGGAAGATATTCCTTGATCCATACCAGTTCCGGTTCTACATTACGTTCCGAAAAATTATCTTTACTAAGATTCTTTAAGTTCTTAAAATATCTTTTTTTGTAGAAACTCGGACTTATATATTGTAGTTTTTCTGCAATTTTTTGGTATAAAGACATCTTTAGCATTTTGACGAACAGCAAAGATAAGCAAAAATGTAAAACTTCTCTTAAAAAACGTTAAATATAATATATTGATTTTCAGCGAATACTGTTTGGTGAAGCATTTTAGGGAAAATGAGATTTAACAGGTTTCTGATTTGTTTAAGAAACATATTACCCAGAAAAATAGCCTGTTAGTTCTAAATCAGCCGGTCGAATCTTTTTAAAAAATATCTCCCTTAAGAAACCATGTGAATTTCTTAAGAGAATGTATTATACTGTCAAATATAAAAATATTGATATAATCTGCTGTTAGCTAAAGAAATGGAGTGTTTAGAAAATCATTGAATGGTTTCATCAGTTTGAATATCCTGGTCATGTTCTTTACTGCATTTTTATCCAGAACTTCCTCATCCTTTAAGTGATACAAAACAATAAAATTTTTCAGTTTCAGATACTCTGCCATTGGATCTTCCTTCTCAAATCCCTGAGGCACCTTTTTCAGTTTGTCATCCTGATCAAGTTCCGGAAAATGTTTCTTAAAATCTTTATTGTTCAGAATTTTCAGAAACTCATCACCATATAAGGAGATTTCTTTGCGGACTTCTTTTAAAACAGAAGATTCAGGCATATAGATTCCGCCGGCCAGAAATGATTTGCCGGGTTCAATATGAAGGTAATAGCCTCCCCTCTGGCTCCCTTTGCCAATTCCCAGAGAAGCACCGAAATTGGTTTTATAGGGAGCTTTGTCTTTTGAAAATCTTGTATCCCTGTAAATTCTGAATAAAGCTTTTTTAGCATCTATTTTGCCAAGCTCTTCATCAAAACCTGCCATTTCCTGGATCAGATCTTCCAGGAATATAATCACATTTTCCTGGGATTGTGTATAAAGGTTCTTATTTTCATTAAACCACTCCCGGTTATTGTTTTTTGTTAATTTTTTCAGGAATGATAGAGTATCCTTATTGACCGTATTCATTTTTGCCTGGTATTAATTGTTAATTTTTTGATATCTTCAGTGAGAACGAAATTAAAAAAATAAAGCATCTTTAACCAAAAGAATAAGATAATTATCCATTTCTTTTAGAATTACCAGGGCGGGCCACAATGTGGCAGAGCTGTATCAGAAAAGGTCTTGAATGGTCTTAATAGTGAACGATGTAAAAGAAAAAATTGTCTTTTAAAGTATTTATTTTTGAAAATTCATAAATAACACGGAAATAATCAATCCAATTTAATAAAAAAAAATAATGTTTAGCAATTTTTTAATTTAGAGCTTGTTTTTTTATTTTTTATTTTCAAAAAATCAAAAAAATATTAAAAGATTCTGAATTTAAGTTTATATATTTAACACTTTGTTCAAAAACAAATCAAATATTTATTGTATCTTTGCAAAAATTTTAAAATAGTTAATGAATTTATTTACGGAAACCAATTTAAGTCCTGATATTCTTAAGGCAATTGGCGAACTGGGCTACGAAAGCCCAACAGAAATCCAAAAACAGACTATCCCTTTTATTCTTTCAGATATTCGCGACTTGATCGCACTTGCGCAGACAGGGACAGGCAAAACAGCAGCGTTTTCGCTTCCGATTTTGGATATGATTGACGATACGAGTCGCAAAATCCAATTATTGGTGCTTTGTCCGACACGGGAATTATGTCTTCAGATTTCTAAAGACATAAAGAATTACTCTAAATACATGAAAGACATCAAAACTACTGCGGTTTATGGTGGAAGTAGTATTGTAGAGCAGATGAGATCTTTGAAGGAAAAACCACAAATCATTGTGGGTACTCCGGGAAGAGTAATTGATCTTATCAACAGAAAAGCATTGGACTTTTCTGCGATCCATTGGTTAGTATTAGACGAAGCTGATGAAATGCTTTCTATGGGATTCAAAGATGAACTGGAAACCATTCTAAGTGAAACTCCGGAAACAAAACAGACTTTCTTATTCTCTGCAACGATGAATAAAGAAGTGGAAAGAATTTCCAAAAATTATCTTACAAAACCTCACCGTATTTCTGTAGGTTCTATCAATGAAGTGAAGAAGAATATTACTCACGAATACTATGTAGTAGGGTACCGTCAGAAAAAAGAAGCATTAAAAAGGTTAATTGATGCCAATCCTAACCAGTATTCCATTATCTTTTGCAGAACGAGAATGGAAACTCAGGAGGTAGCAGACTTCCTGATGCAGAACGGATATGCAGCGGATGCACTTCATGGTGATCTTTCCCAGGCGCAGAGAGATACAGTGATGAAGAAATTCAGATTGAAAAATATCGATATTCTTGTAGCGACAGATGTTGCAGCAAGAGGATTGGATGTAAACTCTCTGACTCACGTTATTCACTTCTCTTTACCGGATGATCCTGAAGTATTCGTTCACAGAAGCGGAAGAACAGGTAGAGCAGGAAAAGATGGTATTTCTATGGCTTTGATCAAGCCTGAAGAAAGCAGAAAACTGAAACAGATCAAATCTGCTACGAAAATTGAAATTCATGAAAGAACAATCCCTACTGGCGATGATATTATCAAAGCTCAGGTAGGAGGTGTATTCGAAAAATTATTGACGGAGCACGAAGATCTTTTCGAATTTGATGATAGCTTAATTCCGGATCTGAGTAACTTTACAAAAGAAGAGCTGGTACACCAGCTGCTGCAGTTCCAGCTGAAAGATCTGGCTTTATATTACAAAGATAAACATGATCTTGTTGAGCAGAAACTTAGCAGCAGAGATGATGATTATTCAAGAAGAGACCGTAGAGATAGAGACAGAGGTCGTGACAGAGATAGAGGAAGAGACAGAGACCGTGGTGGAAAACCAAGAAGAAAAGATGAAAATATGGTAAGATTCTTCTTCAATCTTGGGAAAAAAGATCATTTGAAGAAACTTGATGTTTTAGATATTATCAATAAAGCTACTGCTGGTGGAAAAAGCAAGAAAAGAGCTGAAATCGGTGATATTGAAATCTTAGAGAAGTTCTCTTTTTTCGAAGTTGAAAAATCGTTCAAAGACAATGTTTTGAGCAATATTCAATCCATGAAATTCAAAGGAAAAGACATGAGAGCTGAAGTAGCAAACTAATCTCTTCCTATACCATACAAAACCGGCATTATTGCCGGTTTTTTTATTTGATAATCAACTGTTAAGCTAATGTTAACAAAACTTAATGTTAGATAGTTTCAGGTAAGATCCTTTTTTAAGAAATTTGCACTCGAATTATAAATACTAAAAAATGGGAATTGGTAATATTTTCCACGCTTTTCAACCAAAGGATAAAATCTTTTTCGTGCTTTTTGAAAAAGTAACTGAAAATCTAGTTGCAATGTCTGAAGAATTCAACGCTGGAATCAAAGATTTCGATCTTAATGATGACACGATGTTGAAAAAAATGAGCGACTTCGAACATAAAAATGATGAGCTTACTCATGAGATCTTCGTAGAACTGGGGAAAAACTTCATTACCCCGTTTGACCGTGAAGATATCCACACGTTGGCAACAGGACTGGATGATATCGCAGATTATATCTACGCTTCCACAAAATATATTTTCTTATATAAGTCTCCGGAGATGAAAGCGTATTCGGATTTCTCTTTACTGATCCATAAAGCATGTCTTGAAATCCAGAATGCTATGAAAAATCTTAAGGGATTCAAGAATATGGAGCAGGTAAAAGAAGCTTGTATTAAAGTAAACTCAATTGAAAATATTGCAGATGACCTGCTTTCAAACTCAATGGTAGAATTGTTTGAAACAAACGATGCCATTAACATCATTAAAGTTTCATCCGTACTTAACTATCTTGAAGTAGTAACTGATAAAGCAGAAGATGTTGCCAATACAATTGAGAACATCATGATTAAATACGCCTAAACAATACATAGCAAAAAATGGAATTTCCGGTTTTACTTATAGTTATTATTGGATTGGCCCTGGTCTTCGACTATATCAATGGTTTTCATGATGCAGCCAACTCAATTGCGACTATAGTTTCTACAAAAGTTTTAACTCCATTCCAGGCTGTACTTTGGGCGGCGCTATGGAACTTTGCAGCTTTTTTCCTGGCTGCCTATGTTATTGGAGAATTTAAAATTGGTAATACAATTGCCAAAACAGTTAACGAGAATTTTATCACATTAGAAGTTATCTTTTCAGGGCTTGTGGCAGCTATTGCCTGGAACCTTCTTACCTGGTGGTTCGGAATCCCTTCATCATCATCACATACGCTGATCGGAGGATTTCTCGGGGCCGCATTGATGCACGCCTTTATGCTGGACTATCATGATGTGGCATCTGCACAGCCGGATTTAGGAATGTGGGAGACTGCTAAAGAAGCATTCAGCCAGGTAACCCATCAGAGTGTGGTAAAGTTTGATAAAGTTATTCCTATCTTCCTGTTCATTTTCATGGCACCGATTATAGGGATGATTATCTCAATCATTATTACCCTGATTATTGTACATCTGTATAAAAAATCAAATCCACATAAGGCAGATCAGTCTTTTAAAAGGCTTCAGCTGGCTTCTTCAGCATTGTTCAGCTTAGGACATGGTCTAAATGATGCCCAGAAAGTAATGGGGATTATAGGAGCAGCTCTGATCTATTATCATGTTGAGATGCTGAACGATCCTATTTATGTGAACATTGCACCTGCAGCCCGTTTTGATTATTTTGCACAGCATTATCTTTGGGTTCCATTGGTTTCATTCCTGGCAATCGGTTTAGGAACAATGAGCGGAGGATGGAAGATCATCAAGACAATGGGAACCAAAATTACGAAAGTAACTTCACTGGAAGGAGTAAGTGCAGAAACTGCGGGAGCAATAACGCTCTTTATTACAGATCATTTCGGAATTCCTGTATCTACAACACACACGATCACAGGTTCTATCATCGGAGTTGGTTTAACAAAAAGAATTTCAGCTGTAAGATGGGGAATTACTGTAAGCTTACTGTGGGCTTGGGTATTAACGATTCCGATTTCAGCTATCGTAGCGGGAATTACCTACCTTTTGGTAACTTTCCTTTCCTAGAGTAAGAAAAATATAAAATCTATAGAAACTTTGCCTCATCGGGCAAAGTTTTTTGTTATAATTTATGCAGCAGGATATTCCGGAAAATGTAACTACTGAAATGGTTACAGGATTATCAAACGTTCAGGCTTTTTAAAAAATCTGTAACTTGAAAATCTAATCATACAATAGGGGATTTTTATTTTATAAAGCCTTGAAAAATCGTATTTTTGTTCAAATTATAAAATTTTATGGAATTTTTAGACAGATATCAGCAGATCGTTGGTGACGCCATTAATAAGTACACTTTTAAAGATAAACCTACGGAACTGTATGATCCGATGAATTATATTATTTCTCATGGTGGAAAACGTCTTCGTCCCATTATGGTTCTGATGGCGTGTGATCTGTTTGGAGGGGATCTTAAACAGGCTATTAAGCCTGCGCTGGCAATAGAATTTTTCCATAATTTTACGCTGATCCATGATGACATTATGGATGAAGCCCCATTAAGAAGAAATAAACCCACCATCCATACTTTACACGGAATCAATGTAGGAATCCTTTCCGGAGACGGGCTGATGCTTAAGGCATATAAGTTTTTTGAAGATCTTGAACCTGAAATTTTCAAAGCATGTATCAGGATCTTTACCCATACCGGACTCTTATTGTGTGAAGGACAGCAATATGATATCAATTTTGAAACTCAGGAAGATGTTACTTTTGATGATTATATCAGAATGATCACTTATAAAACCGGAGTTTTAAGTGCTTCTTCTTTTGAAATCGGAGCATTGATTGCAAGAGCTGACTTTAAAGATGCAAAAGCTATTTTTAATTTTGGAAAACATATCGGTATTGCTTTTCAGATTATGGATGATTATCTTGATGTATTCGGGGATCAGGCTCAGTTTGGGAAAAAGCATGCCGGAGATATTTATGAAAATAAGAAAACAGTTTTATACCTGTTAGCAAAAGAACATGCTACAGAGGAAGAAAGAAAAGAGCTGGATTACTGGTATTCTAAAAAAACGGAGAATGTAGATAAAGTATATGGTGTTGAAAAAATCTTCAGAAGAACAAAAGTAGACGAAAAGGCTCTCCGTTTAATTGAGAAGCATAATGAAATCGGACAAAGTTATCTTCAGAAAATAGATATTCCCGAAGAAAAGAAAAAACCGTTTATTGAACTGGCAAATTATTTGTTAAGAAGAGAGAGCTAATACAGGTGGCAGGCAGCAGTATTTACCACCCAACCTGTTTCCTGCCATCTAATCCCTATACAATGAAATTCAGAACAGAAGTTGATATTCCTGCATCAGAAAAGAAGATCGAAATTGAAGATAAAATATTTTCAATAGGTTCATGTTTTGCTTCTGAAATGACAGATTTACTTCAGGATGGACAGCTTCAGACTTTAAATAACCCTTTTGGTACAATTTTCAATCCGTTTTCTATCAATAATGCAGTCAATAGATTACATGATTCTGCGTTTTATGAAGAAGAGGAGCTGATTACTTACAATGAAGAATATATCTCGCTGGATCATCACACCAGTTTTGATACCCGTTATATTCATCAGACCCTAGATAAAATTAACAACGCCATTGAGGCCGGAAATGCCTTTCTGCAGGAAGCTGACTGGATCATCATTACCTATGGATCATCATTTATTTACGAGTTTCTGCCCAAAAATAAACTGGTGGCTAACTGTCACAAAATTCCACAGAAGTTTTTTGAAAAAAGACTGCTTTCCCATCAGGAACTGACCAGTTCGATTTACCAGACCATTCTGGATCTTAAAGACATTTGTAAAGAAGGAGTACAGATCCTGTTTACGGTTTCACCTGTAAGGCATACAAAAGATGGGATGGTAGAAAACCAGTTAAGTAAATCCAAACTGATTACGGCTGTTCATGAATCAATTTCAATGTTCGAAGACTGTCATTACCTGCCGGTTTATGAAATTTTAATGGATGACCTGCGGGATTACCGTTTCTATAAAGAAGATATGATTCATCCCAGCACACAGGCGGTTAATTATATTTTTGAGAAATTCGGAAACGCTTATTTTTCTGATGAAACGAAGGATTTTATCAAAGAAAATTTTAAAATTATCAAGGCCTTGGAGCATAAAACCAATGATAAGAAAGATCCAAAATTTATTGAGTTCAGAGAAAAACTTGATCAAAGAATAGACAATCAGCGTAAGAAAGTAAAACATAAAATATTCTAAATGACTGATTTTACGAAGATTGATTATCTGAAAAACGGAAATGAAAGACAGAAAAGAGCTTACGAACTTCTTACAAAACATCACTTTTTTGAAAAATTAAAGGCATATTCACCTATTTTAGCAGGGACTGTTCCTATTGAAATAGATATAGAAGGAAGTGATCTGGATCTTATTTTTGAGGTGGATTTAAGATTTGAAGAAGATTTTCTGGATGATTTGATGTTCAGCAGGTTTATTCCTCACGATGTGGAAACAAAAGTTGAATATCCTGTCATAAACGGTGAAAAATGCATCACATTAAGTTTCATGCTGGATGAATTTCCCATTGAGATTTTTGGACAGAATAAGCCTACCACCCAGCAGAATGCATACCTTCATATGATTGCTGAGCACAAAATATTACAGGAAAAGGGAGAAGAGTTTAAACAAAAAATAATAGAACTGAAAAAACAAGGCATAAAAACAGAACCGGCTTTCGGAATGATGCTGGGACTTGAAAATCCTTATGAAGATCTGTTGAAATTTAAATAAAATGATTGATACACATACACATCTATACGCAGAAGAATTCGATGAAGACAGAAAAGAAGCTATTCAGAGAGCTTTAGATAAAGGAATTACCGGATTTTATCTTCCTGCCATTGACTCTGAATCCCATGAAAAAATGCTGCAGCTGGAAGCAGAATATCCGGGACAGATTTTTTCAATGATGGGGTTACATCCATGTTATGTAAAACAGGAATCCTGGGAGAAAGAACTTGAAATCGTAAAAAATTATCTTGATCAGAAAGATTTTCCCGCAATCGGAGAAATCGGGATCGATCTGTACTGGGATAAGACAACACTGGATATTCAGGTGAAAGCTTTCGAACAGCAGATCGACTGGGCGATAGAAAAAGACCTTCCGATTGTGATCCATACTAGGGAAAGCTTTGATGAAACCTTTGAGGTATTGGAAAGAAAGAAACATCCGAAACTGAGAGGGATTTTCCATTGTTTTTCCGGAAATCTGGAACAGGCAAAACATGCTATTGATCTGAATTTTATCTTGGGGATCGGTGGAGTAGTGACTTTTAAAAATGGTAAGATTGATCAGTTTTTACAGGAAGTCCCCTTAGATAAAATTGTCCTGGAAACGGATTCTCCCTATCTGGCTCCGGTTCCTCACAGAGGGAAAAGAAATGAAAGTTCTTATCTTGATCTGGTAGCCGGAAAGCTGGTTAACATTTACGGAAAAGATTTTTCAGAGATAGACAGGATTACGACTCAAAATGCGAAGAACATTTTTGTGGCTGCTCAAAAATAAAATAAAACCCTTTTCAGATCTGAAAAGGGTTTTATTTTATTTTTTTCTTGTAAAATTTTTATTTTTAGGCTTTTTAAACCCAACTGAAGCAGTAGGAGAAGAAGGTTTCTTCTTACTTCTGTTTTTTTGTCCTCCTGAAGCTTGTTTTGGTCCTTGCTTTTCCGCTCCTGCAGGAACAGGCTTATTATTAGAGTCCCTTTTCTGAATGACAAGATCATCAGTATGGAAAGGATGATCTTTAATCACAGGAATTTTCTTTCCAATAAGCTTTTCAGTATTCTTTAAATTTAAAAGATCAAGTCCGTCTACAAAAGAAATAGAGGTTCCCTCAGCTCCGGCTCTTCCCGTTCTCCCGATTCTGTGTACATAGGTTTCAGAAACATCTGACAGTTCAAAATTAATTACGAATTTCAGTTCATCAATATCAATACCTCTTGCTGCAATATCGGTGGCTACAAGCACCCTGGTTTTTCCGGATTTGAAGTTGTTAAGGGCATTTTGCCTTGCGTTCTGGGATTTGTTTCCATGAATGGCTTCAGCTGAAATATTGTCCTTCTGAAGCTTTCTGGCAATTTTATCTGCACCGTGCTTGGTTCTTGCAAAAACCAGAACAGAATCAGAAATATCATTTTTTAAAATATGGGCAAGCAGATTCAGCTTATTTTCCTTTTCTACAAAGTATACCGATTGTTTAATGGTATCTGCTGTAGAGGAAACAGGCGTTACTTCTACCTTTACAGGATTATTCAGGATGGAATTGGCTAATTTCTGAATTTCTCCCGGCATTGTTGCAGAAAAAAACAGAGTTTGCCTTTTCTGGGGAAGAAGCTTGATGATTCTCTTAACATCATGTACAAATCCCATATCCAGCATACGGTCTGCCTCATCAAGAACAAAGATTTCAAGATTTTTGAGACTGATAATGCCCTGGGCAATGAAGTCAAGTAGCCTCCCTGGTGTAGCGACCAGGATATCCACTCCTTTTTTAAGGGCTGCCTCCTGGTTACCTTGTTTTACCCCACCAAAAATAACAAGCTGTTTTAAGGGAAGATATTTCCCATAGGCATTGATATTTTCCTCAATCTGAATAGCAAGTTCTCTTGTAGGAGTAAGAATTAATGCTTTAATATAATTGTTGGAAACTTTATTTTTTGATAAATTCTGCAAAATAGGAATAGAAAAAGCTGCTGTTTTTCCTGTTCCGGTCTGGGCACATCCTAAAAAATCTTTCCCTTCTAAAATCTCAGGAATAGATCTTTCCTGAATAGGCGTGGGATTGGTATATCCTTGTTCCTGAATTGCCTTAGCAATAGGTTCTATTAATTGTAAGTCTGTAAAATTCAAATGAATTATTTTAAAATTAAATAAAAATTCTTTCAACCTGAAAGAATTATCTGCAAAGGTAGTTTAAATAATTTTAAGAAAAACATTTCATCGTTAAAGGAATCAAAGTATGTTTTTCAGTACTATTTGTTATGAATAAAGTTTAATTTATTTTCTGATTATATGAATATTTTTAACTTTAATTATTGATAGTATTGAAAAATTATAATTATTTATAGAGATTACATAAGTGTTTATAAGTATTTATAAGTATTTGTGTTCTATATTTGAATACGAATAAAAAAATAATCATGAAAAAAACAATCTTTTTGCTTGCAATTGTTGCAGGCCTGAATGTACAAGCCCAAACATGGAATCTTACCGGAAATGCAGGAACAGCTCCCGGCACTCATTTTATCGGGACAACAGATAACCAATCGTTGGTTTTCAAAACCGCTAATAGTGAGAAAATGAAGATTACTCCCGGAGGTAGATTTATATTCTTTAACGTAACAGGTGCCGGACAGGTCTGGGATAAAAACCTTTTTTTTGGTGGAGGTGTAGATAATCCAACCGGGCTATACAATACGGTTTTCGGAATGGGGGCATTTACTCAGAATGTAGCCGGGAATGGTAATGCGGCTTTTGGAAATAATGCAATGTCAGCGATTACCAGTGGAAATGATAATGTTTCTGTAGGACAGAATAGTATGCGGCTTACCACAGAGGCTTCAATGAATGTAGCTGTAGGGATGAATGCATTGGAGAGTTTTAAAAAGGGAAGAGGAAATGTAGGGGTAGGAAACAGCGCATTGGGATCCGGTAATTTATCGGGGGATTATAATGTGGCCGTAGGATGGGATGCATTAAGGTATATTGGATCAGGAAACAATAATACAGTGCTGGGAACCGGTTCTTTTTCAGGAATGACTTCGGGTTCAAATAATATATCTGTAGGATCTTCCAATGCCAAAACCATTCTGTCAGGAAGCAATAATATTTTTATCGGGAATTTTATCACTCCTTATACTTCATCTCCCCAGAATCAATTAAATATAGGAAACTGGATAGTGGGAAATAACGGAACAATAGGAATTGGCCAGTTCAGTACCCAGCTTCCTGCTGATGGTATTGCACCGGATGGATTAAAATATAAGCTTTTTGTAAAAGATGGTATCAGAACTGAAAAGATAAAGGTTGATATTGCACTGGACAGTGGCTGGGCAGATTACGTTTTTGAAAAAGATTACAAGCTGATGCCTTTGAATGAGCTGGAACAATTTATCAGCATCAACGGACATTTACCGGAAGTTCCCACTACAGAGGATGCGATTAAAAATGGAGTAGAGCTTAAAGAAATGAACATTCTGTTATTAAAAAAGATTGAAGAGCTGACATTGTATACGCTTGAACAGCAGAAAAGGATTGAAGCCCTGGAGAAAAAAGTTAATAACTCAATAGATTGATATGAAAAAAATTTATATAACATTACTGATGTCAATACCTTTTCTTCTTTTTTCTCAACGGCAAAATGATAACTGGTATTTTGGAAATCAGGCAGCGGTGAATTTTTATAACCAGACCCCTGTAGGCATAACCACGAGTAATATGAATTCTATGGAGGCCTGCGGTACAGTGAGTGATGACGGAGGAAACCTTCTTTTTTATATGAGCGGCGAAAAGATTTGGAACAGGGATAATCAGGTAATGCCCAATGGAACCTTGCTTGCTCCGTATCAGAATGACTCCGCACAGCAGCTTGTTATTGTCAAAAATCCTGGTAACTCCAAGCAATATTATGTTTTTATTACAGGGGAGAATAGTGCTCCGATAAACACTATCAGCTATTCTCTTGTAGATATGTCCTTAGGTGCAATCGGATCTAATGGTGCTCCCCTGGGAGATGTAGTGCAGGGAGTTAAAAATATTCCGGTTCAGGATAATACAGGCCAGACCTTCTCCTCTGAAGCAATAACGGTAGTTCCCAATGTTCTTGACGAGTCTTTTTGGGTTTTGATTCCGAATGGCACAAAACTGTATAGTTATAAAGTGAGTCATCAGGGAATCACTAACGGGAATCCGGTGGTAAGTGATTTGAATTTTCCGGTAAGCTTAAACCAAAGTAAATATTATTCTATAAAACCTTCTCCGAAGATTCCCTATAATTACAATCATAGCTATTCTCATTATATCTGCATATCGTATTATCTTGATACCAATACGACTAATCCTGCTTTTACCAATAAAGTATATTCATTCAATTCCTCTACCGGAATGATTACCCCTGATTACTCACTACAAATTGACGGTATAAGAGGCTATGTTCCGGAATTTAATAAAGATGCTTCCGTACTGTTTTTAGGGTATCGTAATATTCATGCCATTGATCTTGTCAATTCCACGCCTTCAAATATTCAGCATATGGAAATTTATCATCCGGCTGTTGATCCGTTATTTGAGAGCTTGGGAATTCAAAGGAATAAATATGGTGATATTTATATAAGCCGGCCCGATAATATCTATCTGGGTAAAATTCTTAATCCTGATGTCTATGGTTCTTCCATGGGAGTGGATATGAATGCTGTTCCTCTGGCTTCAGGAGGTGCCCGGTATGGGCTGCCACAACCTGTTGAATCTCAATATGATGTTACTCCTTATTCACCTTGTATGGATCAGCTGACATTAAGTACTCCTGAAACTCATTATACTTTTTTTACCTATAATGTTGCCAAAGAAATTAAAACGATAGGTAATTATGAAATAACTCCAGATCAAGGGATTATCATGAATTCAGGGAACAGTATAACACTTTTACCCAATACCCTGATAAGGGCTTACCGGTATATTGCTAAAATTACTCCATGTGATCCCAATGCTGTTAACAAATTCACAGCTAATATAGCAAAGACACCAGTAAACATGTTTCTGAATCTGGATAAAGGAGAGAAGGTAAAGCTAAGTACAGAGCTCAGGATATTTCCTAATCCTGTCCGGGATATTCTGAATATTTCAACGCCCGGAAAGATTAATGAAATTGAAATGTATGATATTTCAGGTAAAAAAGTAGATGTAGCCGTCAGAAATAATCAGGTAGATGTAAAAAATATTCCATCCGGCTCCTATGTTATCAGAATTACTACTGATACGGGAGTTGCTACAAAACAATTTATTAAACGATAATACTGAATATAAAAATGGTTGTCCGGATCGCGGGCAACCATTTGTTTTTTATAGTAGGGTAATTTAATTAAACCGGTATCCCACACCTGCCTGCAGAAACCCGATCTTAGTAGGAACTGCATCCTTTTTATTGGTTTCAAAGAAATTGAAATTGTATCGTGCATCAATGAAAAACTGTTCATTAATCTTATATTCTGCACCCAGGAAAGGAAAGAGATTGAGGGCTTTTACATTCGTACTGTTGCTGCTGACTTCACCAAAAAGAGTATCCGCCTTTGTTTTGGACGAAATATTAAATCCGAAATTCATTCCTGCAGAAGCAGACAGATCAGGAATAAAATAGTACTTAACAGAAATGGGAACCTGTATTTGGTTAAGCTTATAATCAAATTTCATATCGCCTGTATTTACAATTTCATTACCTACCAGCTGTTCTCCGGGATATGAATTTTTACCTCCCAGTTGTGTATATAAAACTTCTGCCTGTAAGCCAAATTTAGAAGATAAAGGCTGTTCAGCCACGATACCCACATAGAAATAAGATTTTGAGTCTAATTGGGTATTAAAAAATTTCATATTCGATAAAGTGTAGCCTCCCTTTATTCCAAAACTCATTGATGAGTTCTGAGCAGACACAAAAGCAGATGCGGCAAAACAAAAGAGCAATAAAATGTTCTTCTTCATTTTGATTTTTTTTGAGTTTAATGATTATGTTTTTATAAAAAAATAATTCCTTTCAATTGAAGGAATTATTTGTACAAAATTAATTTAATATTTTTAAAATAAACTAGTTTACCTTAGTCCATTGTTGATTTTTTCTCAGGTTTTCAAAGAAATGATATACTTCAGAAAGCTTTTCAGTTCCGTTTTTTCCATAATCTTCTATATTTTTGGAAGTGCCGTCGGGAAAAGTTATTCTCAAATAGGAAGTAGGAAGGTCTGTAATATTTCTTTCACCATACTTATCATTAAGGTTTTTTACATCCAGACCATCCAGCAGAAGTATTAATTTATTATAATCTACTTCTTTGATGGTTCCTGTAAAAGTTCCTTCGCGTTGTTTTGAAAATTCATCCTTTGAAGGTTTGTCATTAAAGTTAAAGTGTTCAGCTTCAAAAACAGCTGTTCTGTCAGGATTAATTGTCATTTTGAAAACAGGACAAAACCCAAAGCATGGTGTTGCTTCATATTCAATTTTAGAATATTTTGAATTGTTTTTTTGAGAAGTGCATGAAAATAAAAATATAAATGCACAAAGCCCCAGTATATATTTCATTGTTTCTATTTTCTGAGGATCTCTCAATAATTGTTCCAAAAGATCGGCGCTTTATAAAGAAGCCCCGGAAATTTATTCCGGGGCAGTATATTTCTTATGAAGTAAAATAATTTTTTATCCGTGCAGTTGTTTCCAGATTGCATCTTTTAATTCTACCAGACCTTCTCCCGTAACACCAGAGAAAAATAAAGGTTGTTTATTTTCCGGGAATTCAGCAGCTATTTCTTTTTTCAGTTCATCATCCAGAAGATCGGATTTTGAAATGGAAATAATAAAATCTTTATCTAAAAGCTCTGGATTATATTCCTTCAGTTCATTTTCAAGAATTTTAAACTCCTGGAAATGATCCTCAGAGTCTGCCGGAATTAAAAACAGCAGGATAGAGTTTCTTTCAATATGTCTCAGGAACCGGTGCCCAAGTCCTTTTCCTTCTGCTGCCCCTTCAATAATTCCGGGAATATCAGCCATTACAAATGATTTGTAATTTCTGTAATCTACGATCCCCAGATTGGGGGTCAGGGTAGTAAATGCATAATCTGCAATTTTCGGTTTTGCTGCAGAAACAGCAGATAACAATGTAGATTTTCCGGCATTAGGGAACCCTACCAATCCTACATCGGCTAAGATCTTAAGCTCAAAGATGATATATCCTTCCTCACCAGGAAGCCCAGGCTGTGCATATCTTGGAGTTTGGTTGGTTGAGGATTTGAAATGCTCATTTCCTAATCCTCCTTTTCCACCATGCATCAGAATGATCTCCTGACCATCTTCCAGGATTTCACCTAAAATTTCGCCATCTTCATTTTTGGCAATTGTTCCTACAGGAACCTCGATATAAACATCGGCACCGAATGCTCCGGTTAATTGATTTTTTCCTCCGTTTTCACCACGCTCAGCTTTTACGTGACGGGTGTATCGAAGGGGGAGTAAAGTCCATTCATTGCCATTTCCTTTCATGATGATGTGGCCGCCACGACCTCCGTCACCGCCGTCAGGGCCTCCTTTCGGGATATATTTTTCACGGCGAAGGTGTGCAGAACCTGCTCCTCCGTGTCCGCTTTTACAATGAATTTTTACGTAATCTACAAAGTTAGACATATAGTTTGTGTTGCGGGTTGCAGGGTACAGGAGAATATATTCTGTACCCGGATCCCGATTATTTAATTTTCTCTACTTCAGCAAAAAGTTTTTGAGAGATTTCGTCAATTTCTCCTACACCGTTTACTTCAACATATTTTCCCTGCTTTTTATAAAGTTCGGCTACTTCAGCTGTTTTAGTATAATATTCTTTAATTCTGTTTTCGATGATCTCTACATTGCTGTCATCTGATCTACCGCTGGTTTCACCTCTTTTCAGAAGTCTTTCCACCAAAATTTTATCTTCTACCACTAATGAAAGACAGATGTCAATCTCATCATTCAGCTCTTCTTTAACGATTTTTTCCAATGCCTCAGTCTGGGCAGTAGTCCTTGGGTATCCGTCAAAAATAAAGCCGTTGGTATCAGTAGGCTTTCTGATTTCATCGATCAGCATATCTGTTGTTACCTGATCCGGAACCAATTCTCCCTTATCGATGTAAGATTTTGCCAGTTTTCCAAGTTCAGTATCATTTTTCATGTTATATCTGAAAAGATCGCCTGTTGAAACTTGCTTTAAATTAAATTTTTCGATCAGGTTTTGAGCTTGTGTTCCTTTTCCACTTCCTGGAGGGCCGAACAGAACAATGTTTATCATAATGTTGATTCGCTTCCGGCAATTGGCATTTTGCTTGCGGCTTCTGGCTTTGGCGGTTTGCTCTTTTGCTTTCAGCTTTTTTAAGTTATTATTAAATTTATTCTTTATATAATTTAAGCTAAAAGCTATCAGCTAATAGCCAACAGCGTTTAATGGTTGATTTGTCCCTCTTCCAGCTGATACAGATTCGGTAGGTTTCTTCCTAATTCATCATAATCCAGACCATATCCAAGTACAAACTTATTTGGAATTTCCTTTCCTATATAATCCAGTTTAAAATCTTTTTTATACACTTCAGGTTTCAGTAAGAAGCTTGCCAGCTTTACAGATTTAGGACGTTGTGTTTCCTTAAAATATTTGAAAAGACTTTCAACCGTATTTCCTGTATCAACAATATCTTCTACAAGAATGATGTGACGGTCCTTCACATCTTTAGTCAGTTCCATCTTCTGGTAAACAATTCCTGTAGACTCAGTCCCAACGTAAGAACTCATTTGGATAAAGGCAATTTCGCATTCTCCGGGATAGTATTTTAAAAGATCAGAGAAGAACATAACAACTCCATTTAACACGCCAATGAAAACAGGAACTTCATCCTTGTAATCTTCATAAATTCTTAACGCTGTCTCTTTTACAATCTCCTGAATTTCGGCATCCTTTAAATAAGGAACGAAAGTTTTGTCGTGAACTTTAATGCTTTCCATAAAATTTTTAGTAGGAGGCAAAGTTACGGATTTTTGATTTTTGAATAAAATCTTTTTGTGTTTAATCCGGTATTTGTACTATCTTTGTTCTTTCAAAACCCAAAAATACAGTCATGTAGGATATAATTTCTTTCCAATCTGATCAAACAGTAACTTAATGTTGCCGGTGTTTAACTATTATTAAGAAAGAAATCATGATTTTACTGCAAAATATATCCTTTGGGTTTCCGGGAGGAAATCTTCTATTCAATCATACCAATTTAACAATACAGTCTCATACCAAATCTGCTCTTGTGGGAAGCAACGGGATGGGAAAATCAACCCTGCTGAAAATGATCGCAGGTGAAATACAACCTTTAAGTGGCAATGTCAATATTCAGGGTGATATTTTTTATGTGCCCCAGATGTTTGGTAATTTTAATCATCTTACCCTTGCCGAGTGTCTGAAAATAGATCAAAAGCTGTATGCTCTGGAAAAAATTACCAGTGGGGAAGTAGATGAAATTTATTTTGAAATACTCAATGACGACTGGGATATTGAGGAACGGAGCCGGCATGCCCTGGAGTATTGGGGGCTTGGCAATTTTGAACTCACTCAAAAGCTGGAAGGCTTAAGTGGCGGACAGAAGACCAAAGCTTTTCTTGCAGGAATCCAGATCAGTCAACCTGATATTATCATATTGGATGAGCCTACCAATCACCTGGACCTTGAAGGGAGGAAGCTGTTGTATGATCTTATTGAAAAAACAGATGTGACTTTCGTCATAGTAAGCCATGACCGTACTTTACTCAATCTTGTGGATACCATATTCGAACTCAGCAGTCAGGGCATAACAGCCTATGGCGGAAACTATAATTTTTATGCAGAGCAAAAGGAAGTGGAGGACGAAGCTTTGTATCATGATATTCACGCTAAAGAACGGGCGTTGAAAAAAGCAAAAGAAAAAGAAAGGGAAACACTGGAGCGAAAACAAAAGCTTGATGCAAGGGGTAAAGGGAAACAGGAAAAATCAGGAGTGGCAAGGATTATGATGAATACCCTGCGGAATAATGCTGAAAAAAATACGTCAAAACTGAAAAGTATACATGCTGAGAAAATCAGTGGGATTTCAGATGAATTAAGGGATCTTCGTTCATCGGTAAGGAATGCGGATCAGATGAAAGTTAATTTTAATGACTCCAACCTGCATTCAGGAAAGAACCTGGTTACGGCTGAGAATATTAATTTCAGTTATGGAAATCAGGAACTCTGGAAAGAAGATCTTGATCTTGAGATCCGGAGTGGGGACAGAATCACAATTAAAGGAGAGAACGGTTCGGGGAAAACCACACTAATAAAGCTTTTGCTGGGAGAAATTGAACCTTCGAAAGGGGAAATAAGCAGGGCGGAATTTAATAGTATTTATATTGATCAGGAATATTCTCTGATTAACAATGCTTCATCCCTCTACGATTTTGTGCAGACCTTTAATGATAGCGCAATGCAGGAATCCGAAGTGAAAACATTACTATCCAGGTTTTTATTCGGGAAAGATACCTGGGATAAAAAATGCGGGGTGTTGAGTGGAGGTGAACGTTTACGGTTACTCCTATGTGGGCTTTCCATCAGTAATAAGGCTCCTGATATGATCATCCTTGATGAACCCACCAATAACCTGGACCTTCAGAATGTGGAAATTCTCACCAATTCTATTAAAGATTATCATGGAACTTTATTGGTGATTTCCCATGATGAGGTTTTCCTGGAAGATATTGGAATAGACCGGGAATTAGCATTAAGTTAAATGGTTGTTTCAGTTGTCAATAGAAAATGGACCTTAGTGGCTGAACAATAAGAAATATTGGAAATCAGCTTTGGTGAAACCTATAATACAGAAGGGGTTGTTTTTGAGACGGCCTCTTTTGTAATATAATCCTTCATAGGATAGTTATTTCTTCGCTTTTTTTACGGCATCCAGAACCATATCCATTTTTTGCTGTAATTCATAATCACCTGAAATTTCAATGAAAGGAATGTTCATTGCAGATAACCATTCCAGCTGTGCTTTTAAAGTTCTGTTGGCAATACCGGTATTGTGATCATAATCATTAGCCCAATCTATGAATTCCTGATATTTTTGAGCTCTTTCCGGGTTGGTAAAAATTTCATCGCCGTATCTTTCATATTCCCTTTTTTTCAGTCTTTCCATTCTTATTTCAGGAGGGAGATAAAGAAATACAATCAGATCAAACGAAGGAAGTACATTTTCACCCCAATGAATAACAGAGCCTCCGAAAATCCAGTTTTCAGTGGTGTGAAGTTTATCCGAAACAATGGTGTTTCTTATTTCAGGGTGTTGCTTTTCTGTAAAAAGAATTTCAGTTTTAAGCCAGAAAAAATCATCACTGTCGAAGTATTCAATATCGAGTTTTTCAGACAGTGCTTTTCCTAAAGTGGTAACGCCGGAACCTGAAGCTCCGAAAATGTGGAGTCTCATGATTTTGTTAAAATCCAGTTATAGATTCCATTCAGTACTTCTTCCCGTATTTTCTCATTCATGATCTCATGACGCATTTCCGGATACATATTGACTTCTACATCCTGAAAGCCATCAGCTTTTAAATAGTTGACCGTATGCATCACTCCTTTTCCAAAATCACCGATAGGATCATTCTGTCCGCTTACCAATAAAAAAGGAAATGATTTGGGAATGGAAGAAGCCCATTTTCTAGTTGTAGCCTTTTTATAGATGGTAAATAAAGTATAAAAGGCATTATGGGTAAACGGAATTCCGCAGAGTTCATCCTGTTCAAACTTCTTTCTGTTTTCAGGATTTACACTGAGCCAGCTGGTATCACTGAAATCTTTATCTTTTTTAAAATGCTTGTTATTGACACTTGTAAAAACAGAATTCAGAAAAGTACGATGACGAGGTGCAATTGCTGTAGCTAAAGATAAGTAACCTCTTAAAAAGTCTATTCCAGGTAAAGGTCCGCCGGTTCCTGTAATGATGGCTCCTGCAAACTTACTGCTTGCCCTTTGAAGAAGACAACGGGTAATAAAAGATCCCATAGAATGCCCCAGAATAAAATGTGGGACATCCGGAAACTGCTCTGCAAGATGATCAGCCATCATTTCTGCATCGGCAATAAGCCTTTCATCCGGTTTTTCAAGCTGGAAGAAACCAATGTCTTTTTTCTCCTTTACTGATTTCCCGTGTCCCAAATGGTCATACGTCAATACAGCAATCCCATGAGCTGCAAAATATTCTGCAATCTCTGTATATCTTCCACTGTGTTCCTGCATTCCGTGAACAATGAGTAGGGTGGCTTTTGCTGTTTCAGGGGAAAATAAAGTGTAGAAAAGCTTGGACTCATTGTTTATTTTTGAGACCATATAGCTTGATTTTTGAGATGAATTCATAACGATTGGAGTCTTATTTTATTTCAATATTTGTGAGGTTATAATTTCCAACTATTTCAATTAATTTTGAAGTATTGGTTTTTAAATTATTAAAGAAAGAATCCATATTTTCCGGATACCCTCTTTCACTCAGTGCAAAAAGAAGAATACCTTTACTCTTTTTATTACTAATAATTTTATAGCGATATATATTTCTTTCTGCAATTAATACTTCTTTGTTGTCCTTTGAATTTTCGCTGATAAGAAAATCTAAAATATACTCTCCCTTATTTTCATGAATCTGATAACTGATAACAGGATTGGCCTTTTTCATTTCCCGGATTCGGCTATTTTTTGATCAACAATATCTCTGAGATTGAAATCACCTTTAATAAAGTCAATCAAAACCATGCTGTTATATTTATTGACATTTTCATTTGAACTTACATATTCCTGTTTGAAATAGTTTTCATTCGGATGCGAGCTCCAGGCTAAATGATATTCTTTTTGATTCAAATGGATGGGTCCCGGTATATTTAGATAATTATTTATTTTATTTTGTGCATCTATATAAAATAAGGGTGTCAATAAAAGTAGGATCAGAATTCTTAATTTCATTTGGTGTGATTTTACAGTAAATATAATCCATTTTATACAGTTCTGGAAGTAAAACTTATATATATCTATTTATATTCAACCTCATGATTTTCACCCTAACTGAAAATAAATATCCTCTAGAATTTGGCCGTCATTTTTTTTAAAAGTAATTTTGCACGAATCTAAAAACAAAAGTAAAATATGTCAACTTATGTAGTTGTAGGTCTTCAGTACGGAGATGAAGGCAAAGGAAAAATCACGGATGTTTTATCAGCAAAATCGGACTACGTAGTACGTTTCCAGGGTGGAGACAATGCTGGCCACACCGTTTATGTGGGTGATGAAAAATTCGTTCTGCACCTTCTTCCTTCGGGAGTTCTTCAATGCAAAGGGAAATGTATCATTGCAAACGGAGTAGTGGTAAACCCTAAATCTTTCATTAAGGAAGTAAACCAGATCGAAAGCAAAGGACTGAAAACTGATCACATTTTTATCAGCAGAAGAGCCCATGTGATCATGCCTTACCATATTCTTCTGGATACGTACCGTGAAGAGGAACATGGAGGAACTCAGATCGGAACTACCAAAAAAGGGATCGGACCTTGCTACGAAGATAAAATCGCAAGAGTAGGAATCAGAATGGTAGATCTTTTAAATCCGGAGATCTTAAGGGACAAAATCGAGAAAAACCTGAAGGTTAAAAACTCGCTTTTTGAAAAATATTACGGAAAACCGGTTTTAGATGTTGAAGAAATCTACAACGAATTTTTAGAGATTGGAAAACAGCTTCAGGATAGAATCGTAGATACGGAATTAGAATTGAACGAAGCAATCCATGCAGGAAAGAATGTATTGTTTGAAGGTGCTCAGGCATTAATGCTTGATATCGATTTCGGTACATATCCATATGTAACTTCATCTTCCCCGTCTACCGGAGGGGTTTGTTCTGGGGCAGGTGTACCACCAACTTCACTTCAAAACCTTATCGGGGTAGCAAAAGCATACTGTACAAGAGTAGGAAACGGACCTTTCCCGTCTGAACTGGATAACGAATTAGGAGAAAAGATCAGACAGATTGGTGGTGAATTTGGGGCTACAACAGGAAGACCAAGAAGAACAGGCTGGTTAGATCTTGTTTCTTTAAAACATGCTTGTATGATTAATGGTATCAACAATCTGGTAATTACTAAACTGGATGTTCTTACCGGAATTGACACTCTTAAAATTGTTACGCATTACAAAACTGAAGATGGAAAAATTATTGATTATCTGACTTCATCTACAGAGAAATTGTATAACTATGAGCCTATTTATCAGGATCTTCCGGGTTGGGAAGAAGATATAACTAAAGCCAGAAGCTATGATGAGCTTCCGGATAATGCTCAGAAGTATATCGAGTTCATCGAGAAATACCTGGGAATCAACGTATATTTAGTTTCTGTAGGTCCTGAAAGAAGCCAGAACATTATCAGAAAAGAATTATTCTAATATTCCAGACTATAAAATATCAGAGAGACTATCATTTATTTGATGGTCTCTTTTTTTGTTGCTTATTTCTCTACTGCCTGTAATCTTGTTGGGATTCAGTTATTTGAGTTTATTGTTGATTTTATGGATAGTGTTGTTTCTGTATAGAATTTCTATTTGAAAATGTTAAATTTTAAACATTATCATAAAATTTTCTAATATTATGTTGTTTTGATAAAATTGTGGCAGATATTTTGATATTGAAACATTGCTTATCGATAAGAATTAATGAATTAACAATGATTATTTTTTAACAGTTTAAATTGAATTGTGATGAAACAACCGAATCAAAATCAGGAATTCCGTTTTAACGAAGTCCTGTTTGAGCACCGGAATAAAGAATACGGGGCTTATGTACTAAGAAACGAATCAGATAGAATATTAACCAAAGCACTTTTTGTAGGAGTAAGTTTACTGGCAGCAATATCCATTACGCCGTTTGCCATTTCTGCATTCAAAACGGAAGTTCCTTACCACGAACCAGAGGGAGTGGTGATTGATTTTACTCCCGTTCTGCCGGATGTGCCTGTAACTCCACCAGTACAGGTGACACAACCTGTTCAGTCCGAAAAAGTAAAAACATATGACGCTACTGTGCCCGAACCTAAGGCTACTGTTACCAATGAAAGAAAAGAGTTGGAAGATACTCATAAAGCAATAGCAGGAACTCAGGCTTCACCGGGTAAAGAAGTGGTATCTACCACGTATATGCCCGTCCTACCTCCTGCAATAGGACAAAGTCCGGTTCCTCATGTAGCACCTGAACCTGTAGCTGAAAAACCTGATCCTAAGAAAATTGAAACGGAGCTGAGTGTGGAAGCTAATTTTACAGGTGGAATAGACTCTTTCAGAAATAAAGTAATGAATAACTTTGACAGTTCCGGGTTTGAGTCAGATGATATTATGAAAACAACAGTTACCTTTATTGTAGAAATGGATGGAACCATTTCAGGAATAAAAGCCAGTGGAGCTAATGCAGATTTCAACAATGAAGCAATCAGGACTATCAAATCAATTTCCGGTAAAGGAAAATGGATCCCTGCCAAAAATAAAAAAGGAGAATCCGTAAGAAGTTACTTCAAATTTCCGATCTCTATGAAGTTTGAATAATATGAACTGAAATAAATTTAAAGAGTTATCCACAAAGATTTTTTTTTGTGGATAATTTTTTTAAATGTTAAAATGCTTATTAACAATATTTTAACTCAATTTTGGATTTCCCCCTTTATCGAGAGCAAAGAAAAAAGTGTATTTTTGAATCTTAAAGTTCTAACAATGGCAAAAATCATAGGTATTGCTAATCAAAAAGGAGGTGTTGGTAAAACTACCACAGCGGTAAACCTGGCAGCAGCATTAGGAGTATTGGAAAAAAAAATATTAATCATTGACGCTGACCCTCAGGCGAATGCAACGTCGGGCCTGGGTGTGGAAGACGTTCAGTATTCTACCTATAATCTACTGGAGCACAGTGCAGATACAAGGACTTGTATCAAAAGAACTGCAACTCCGAACCTGGATATTATTCCTTCACATATTGACCTTGTCGCAGCAGAAATCGAGCTTGTAGATAAAGAAGACCGTGAATATATGCTGAAAAAAGCTCTGGCAAGTGTGAGAGAAGATTATGATTACATCATTATTGACTGTGCACCGAGTTTAGGTCTTATTACAGTAAATGCCCTTACTGCGGCTGATTCTGTAATTATTCCGATTCAATGTGAATATTTTGCATTGGAAGGGCTGGGGAAACTTTTGAATACAGTTAAAAATGTTCAGAAGATCCATAATAAAGATCTTGATATAGAAGGTCTTCTTCTTACCATGTATGACAGCAGGTTAAGACTGTCAAACCAGGTAGTGGAAGAAGTAAATCTGCATTTTCCTGAAATGGTTTTTGAAACCATCATCAGCCGGAATGTACGATTGAGCGAAGCGCCAAGCTTTGGAGAAAGTATCCTGAATTATGATGCCGAAAGTAAAGGTGCGGTACAATATATTCAGTTAGCAGAAGAAGTTCTGTTAAAGAACGAGAATTTAGTAAAAAATTAAAATTAATAATAAATGGCAGGTCAGGGAATGAGGCATTACTGATCAGACATCATTTATCAATTATATCTATGAAGGACAAAAAAAGAGCTATGGGACGCGGCTTAGGAGCCATATTGAGTGCAGAATCCAAAGCAACAATTAATTCCGCTACCGATGAAGGAGCAGATAAATTTGTTGGGAATATTGTAGAAGTAGCACTGGAGGATATATATCCGAATCCGACGCAGCCCAGAACTTATTTTGATGAAAAAGCATTAAATGAACTTGCCCAGTCTATCAAGAACCTGGGAGTGATCCAGCCGATTACACTGAGGAAAGATGGTGAGAAATTCGAGATCATATCAGGGGAAAGACGTTACAGGGCAACTAAAATTGCGGGGCTAACTACGATTCCTGCATACATCCGTCTGGTAAATGATCAGGAGCTTCTTGAGATGGCTCTTGTTGAAAATATCCAGAGAGAGGACCTGGATGCCATTGAAATTGCCCTTACCTATCACAGGCTTTTGGAGGAGATCGGTCTTACCCAGGAAAACCTTAGCCAGAGAATTGGAAAGGACAGAAGTACCATCACCAACTCAATCCGATTGCTGAGACTGAATCCTGATATTCAGAATGCAATCCGGAGCGGAGAGATTTCAGCAGGACACGGAAGAGCGATCATCAGTCTTGAAAATGAAGAAGACCAGCAGGTTTTGTTTGATCTGATCATCAAAGAAAAATTAAATGTTCGTCAGGCCGAGCAGGCTGCTGCTGCCTTGAAGAATCCAAAATCTCCGGCCGCTAAAAAAGCAAAAGCAGAGCTTTCCAATAATTATAAAAGAGCCCAGAAGACGATTGCTGACATCCTGGATGTAAAAGTGGAGATCAAAGCTTCCGGAAATGGTAAAAAAGGTAAGATTGTTCTGGACTTCAAAAATGAAGAAGAGCTGGAATACATTTTATCCCACATAAAATAATGAAGAAAATACTTTTCACTTTTTTCCTGAATCTTACAGTACTGGCTTATTCTCAGGTCAGTCCTGTTGATACCGTTCGGATGCAAACCGTACCGGAACAGGATACACCAGTGGTAAAACCGGGGAAAACAGAAGCAAAAATCATTGCAGATCTGGAAAAAGCCAATGGCCCTACAACAAAAACATTAAAATTAAATCCTACCAGAGCAGGATTGTATTCTGCCGTACTTCCGGGATTAGGTCAGTATTATAATAAAAAATACTGGAAAATACCTATTGTCTGGGGTGCTGTAGGAGCAGGAGTGGGTATTGCAATCTGGAATGACAATCAGTATAAGAAATACCGTGAATATTATATTGCTAAACTCAATGGTACTCCCAATGAGTTTGTAGACAGTCATCCATGGCTGGATAAAAAAGCTTTGGGAAATGTTCAGGACCGGGCTAAAAGACAAAGGGATTATGCTATTGCCATTACAGGTCTGATTTATATCCTGAATATTGTAGATGCAGTAGTAGATGCCCATCTTTATGAAAGCCGCCATGACCCTGATCTGTCTTTTAAACCTGCAGTTATTCAGGACCAGTATGGTTACACTCAGCCGAAGACCGGACTGAGTTTAAGTTATAGATTTTAATACAACAATATTACCATGAACCGATGATGAGTCGGTAGGGAAATTATAAATAAAAAAGATTATGAGAATAGCATTAGTAGGCTACGGTAAAATGGGTAAGATCATAGATGAGATCGCACAGAAAAGAGGTCATGAAGTAGTTGCCCGCCTGAAAGAAACACCAACTGCTGAAAATCTTAACAATCCGGATGTTGTCATTGAGTTTTCCCTTCCGGAAGCTGCTTTTCATAATATTAAAGCCTGCCTTGAACATAAAGTTCCTGTGATCTGTGGAACGACAGGATGGCTGGAGAGAAAAGAGGAGATCGAGAAACTGGCAATTGAAAATGATACAGCATTTCTATATGGCTCAAACTTTAGTTTAGGCGTAAATCTGTTTTTTGCGTTAAACGAAAAACTGGCAGATCTTATGAAAAATGTAGATGAATATTCCTGCCAGCTTGAAGAAATTCATCATATTCATAAAAAAGATGCACCAAGCGGAACAGCTATTTCAATTGCAGAAGGTATTATCAATAACAATCCTAAATTTGAAGCCTGGAAGCTGGAAGAAACCGAGGGGAATCAACTCGGGATTTTTGCAGTCCGTGAGGATGAAGTGCCGGGAACTCACAGCGTTTTTTACCGAAGTGAAGTAGATGAAATTGAAATTAAGCATACGGCATTCAACAGGAATGGCTTTGCGTTAGGCGCTGTAGTTGCAGCTGAATGGATCAGGGATAAGAAGGGGAATTTCGGAATGAAAGACGTTTTAGGGCTTTAATTTGTAACAAATTCTTTAAATTGCGACAAATAACAGAAAATGATGAATAGTGAATTGTAATAGCAAAAAAAGCTCCGATCATTTTATTACTCGTCATTTATCATTATATCATTAGAATAGGCACAAAAAATTTATGAATTATTTTTTAACTTATACAGTATATGTTCTCATTTTATCTGTATTAATGGGAATTTCAACCTGGAAGTTGTTTAAAAAAATGGGATATAGCCCTGTATTTGCATTTATCCCTTTCTATAATTACTTCATTATCCTGAAAGAAACCAAACATCCTAAATGGTGGGCTATTTTATCTTACCTCCCGATCGTGGGTCCTATTATGATGTCTGTTTTCCATCTTTACCTGATGAAGAAGTTCGGGAAGACCCTTTTTAAAGATCAGCTTCTTACCGTAATTCTGCCATTTATCTATATGGCGACTGTGAACTATTCCAAAGATGTTGAGTTAGAGGATGAAAATGCAAACGATCTTTTTCTTACAGATGAAGAAAAAGAAGCGAAAAAGAAAGACACATTTCTTGGTTCGATTACTTTTGCTGTTGTTTTTGCAACCATTATTCACGTTTTCATTACACAACCATTTGGGATTCCCACAGGATCTATGGAAAGAACGCTGTTGGTGGGAGATTTCCTTTTTGTAAATAAATGGAGCTATGGATACAGGCTGCCAATGCGTCCGCTGGCAATACCTTTCCTTCAGGGAACAATCATGGATACCGGACAGAAAGGGAATCCAAAAGATGATCCCAAATCTTATGTGGATGGGGTAAAATTACCATATACAAGAATTTTACAGTTCAACAAGCCACAAAAAAATGATGTGGTTGTTTTCAACTATCCTCAGGATTCTGTACATACAGCGATCGACCGAAAGGATCCTTATGTTAAAAGATGTGTGGCTACTGCCGGTGACACTTTTGAAATGAGAGCAGGAAGACTTTTTGTAAACGGAAAACCGGAAACGGTTTTGGGGGATCAGGAAGTACAGCACAGATACATTGTTAATACCACAAGCCAGCTGGATATTCCGGCTTTATATAATGCTTATGGATTTTTGCCGGTTCAGGAACTACAACAGCAGAATGGATATCTGTATGCTTTCCAGGGACTGACTGACAAGACTGCTAAAGAAATTAAAGAGCTTCCTCAGGTTGTTGATATGAAAGAGGATGTTTCTGCAAAAGGAGAAGCCGCAATAGCTTATAAAGATGAAGCGAGAACAAGAATTGATACAACCCAGTCTATTTTCCCGGTTAATAAACCCTGGAATGCAGATTGGTATGGCCCGGTAAGAATCCCTAAGAAAGGAGATGTTGTTGCGATTAATAAAGAAACACTTCCAATGTACAGATGGATTATTTCTGAATATGAGCACAACAGTTTAGCAGAAAGAGATCATCAGATCTTTATCAATGGTAAGCCGGCAACAAGTTATACGATCCAACAGGATTATTATATGATGGTAGGGGATAACAGAGATGCTTCATTAGATGCAAGGTTCTTTGGTTTTGTTCCTGAAGAAAATATTGTTGGAAAGCCTATGTTTACCTGGATGAGCCTTCAGGGGGCATTTGCTGATAACAGTTCAACTTACCAGGCTCCATTTAAGATCCGTTGGGAAAGGATGTTCAAAGCTACCAACACAGGAGAGGCTAATAAAACTTCTTATTGGTGGATTGCAGCAATGATCTTAATATTATTCTTCGGTTGGGAATATTTCATGAAATTATTCAGAAAGAAAAAAACTGAGGACGAACTATAAATAAAAAAATTAAACTAAAATAGAATGAAGTATTTGAAAAAATACTTCATTTTTGCATTATGAATATGAAGAATGTTTTATTACCGGTATTCTATTTGCCACCGGTTTCATGGTTTTCAGTGTTTTTAGATGTTGAAAACGAAGTTATATTTGAACAATACGAAAATTTTCCAAAACAAACGTATAGGAACAGGGCCAATATTTACGGAGCTAACGGAAAGCTATCACTGATCATTCCTATCAGTCATAACGGGAAAAGGGAAATGAAAGATATTGAAATTTCCTACAGGGAAGATTGGAGAAACCTTCACTGGAAATCCATTAAAACGGCTTATCAGAGCTCTCCTTATTTTGAATATTACGAAGATAAATTCAGTAAAATATTTGACCTTAAAGAAAAATTTTTATTAGATTTTAACCTGAAAGGGTTGGAAGTTATCCAACAGATATTAAAAACAGAAAAGGCACACTCTTTGAATGAAGAATATATCAAAAATCCTGAGAGTATTAATTTCAGAGAAAAGTTTTCGGCTAAGCTTCCTTCAGAATTCCAGATGGAAGAGTATTACCAGAGCTTTTCTGATAAGTTTGGATTTTTGGAAGATTTATCGGTTTTGGATCTTATCTGTAACAAAGGCCCGGAATCTCTTACTTATATAAAAAATATTAAACAATCATATTAATAGGAGGTCACCATTAACGTAATTCCCGACATTAAATGAAGATAGGGTGATTGCATGACCTTAGAAAAAATAAATATCAAGATATGAAAAAGGTATTATTAGCTGCTGTTTTTTTAGCAGGTTTTAGTTTCTCTTATGCGCAGGAATCTAAAGCTGCAGGCATAGATCCGAATGAAGACAAAGATCTGATGACATGGTATCATAAAGATTTTTCAACTTCAAAAGTATATGGTGTAAATACGGCAAATGCATACAAATATTTAGAATCTAAAGGTCTGAAACCCAAAACTGTTATAGTAGGTGTTTTAGATAGTGGTGTGCAGGTAGATCATCCGGGGTTGGTGAAAAACGTCTGGTCAAATCCTAATGAAGTTCCCGGGAACGGAAAGGATGATGACGGAAACGGATATATTGATGATATCCACGGATGGAACTTTATTGGTGGGAAAAATGGTGATGTAGATATTGATAATATGGAAGTGACAAGAGTTGTTGCCAAATATAAGCCTCTTTTTGAAGGGGATGATTCTACAAAGAATAAGGCAAACCAGGCGAAAATGCCGGAAGATTTTGCCATGTATATGAAAGCTAAAGAGCTTTTCAATAAAAAAAGCATTGATGCAAAACAAGGTCTTCAGACCTATACGATGATCAATGACCTGATTCCTAATATGATGAAATTATTAGGAGGAAAACCTGTGACAGCAGAAACCATTTCAGCAATCAAAGCTCCTACAGATCAGAAAGATGCTATTGCATTTCAGGTATTGGGACAGGTTTCCCAAAGTCCTGAATTTAAGGGAAAATCATCTGCAGACTTTGAAAAAGCAATCAAAGAGCAGATGAAAGAAGCCATTGATTATTATGCCCCGCAATCCAAGCAATATGATCTGAGCTATGATACCAGAAAAGAAATCGTAGGAGACAACTATGATGACTATTCTGAAAAAAATTATGGAAATAATCATTATGAAGGTCCCGATGCGGAACACGGAACACATGTCGCAGGAATTATTGCAGGACTTCCGCAGGGAAATGTGGTACAGTATGGGGTTGCTTCCAAAGTGGCAAAGATTATGTCTGTAAGAACAGTTCCTAATGGGGATGAAAGAGATAAGGATGTGGCTAATGCGATCAGATACGCAGTGGATAATGGTGCAAAAGTGCTGAATATGAGTTTTGGAAAGCCGGTTTCGCCGGGTAAAAGCGTGGTTTGGGATGCTTTCAAATATGCCGAAGATAAAGGGGTACTTTTAGTAAAGGCTGCCGGAAATGAAAATGAAGATGTAGCAGAACATCTGGCTTATCCTACCAATTTTAAAAATGTTGCTGATGAGAAACCATTTGTAAGCAATGTTCTGGTAGTAGGAGCAAGTACAAATAAGAACAATGAACTGAGAGCAAGTTTCTCTAACTACAATAAAAAAATGGTGAATGTTTTTGCTCCGGGAGAAGAAATTTACTCAACCGTTCCTAAGAATGAATATAAATACCTTCAGGGTACTTCAATGGCTTCACCGGTTGTAGCAGGAGCTGCTGCTGTTTTGCTAGCTTATATGCCGGATCTTAAACCAGCGCAGATCATCGAATCCCTGGTGAAAACAAGTAATCCGAATACAGAAAACGGATTTGCTGACTATTCTCAGGCAGGAGGAGTTATAGATGTGAAAAAGGCAGCAGAATACGCTTACACCAATTTCTATAACGGTAAAACTACGAAACCTGCCAGGTCTTCGAAATCCGTAAAAAAGACTGTTAAAAAATAGTTTATCTGCCTGTATTTAAGGCTAAACCATAAAAGGTCCGAAATTTTCGGACTTTTTTTATTTTTTATTTTCAATTTTGGCACGGTTTTTTGTAACTTTATTGTAACAAAATAATAAACAACAAAATGAAAAAGTTACTACTTGCAGGGATGTTAGGAACATCACTTTTTGCAGTGTCTTGTTCCTCAGTGAATAAAGCAGCTACATCTCAGAATCAGAGAGCCGATTTTCTTAAATTAAAAGGAGACTGGCAGATTGTTAGCGTGGATTATGATAAAGGATATAAAATTAAACCTTTTGATGAGGGAGCAGATGCTCAGTGTTTTGTAGGAAGCCACTGGAGATTGATTCCTAATAACTGGACCGGCGCCTATACACTGAATGGAGGAGGAGACTGTCCGGCTATTACACAACCGATCAAGTTTGAAGTAAAAGATGGCAGTACGTTCATGTTTAAGAAAATTGCAGCAGGTACGAAAGCAAAACAAAATACAGCAGGTTATACTCTTACATTAGTTAGCCAGACTACAGACCAGTTTTCACTCGAACAGGATGTTCCGTTTGAAGGAGGAAATGTAAAAGTTGTTTACAACTTCCAGAGAACCGGAATGAAATAATTATCAACATAAAAGATCAAAAAAATGAAATTTAATAAAACATACGTAGGAGCCCTTTTCTTATCATCAGCATTATTGTTAACAAGCTGTGAAGCGGTTCAGAATTCAAATCACCAGCAGAGAGGTACAGCTGTAGGTGCAGCATCAGGAGCTGTATTAGGAGGTATCCTTGGAAATAATGTAGGTAAAGGTGGAAACGGAGCGATTGGTGCTGTATTAGGAGGTATTATCGGTGGTGTTGCAGGTAATGTTATCGGTAGTAAAATGGATAAGCAGGCTAAAGAAATTAAAGAAACTTTACCGGGAGCTCAGGTGGAAAGAGTAGGAGATGGTATTAAAGTAACGATGAATGAAAGTATTGTTAATTTTGCTTTCGACTCTTCAAATCTTACTTCTGTAGCACAAACCAATTTAGATAAACTGGCTGATGTATTGACCAATAACCCTGATACGAATATCAACATTTACGGGCATACAGACAGTAAAGGTGCAGATGATTACAACATGAGACTTTCTCAAAGAAGAGCAGATGCGGTAAAAGCTTACTTATCCGGAAAAGGAATTGCTTCAAACAGAATGTTTACAAAAGGTGAAGGTGAAGCTATGCCTGTTGCAAGCAATGATACTGAAGAAGGAAGAGCTAAAAACAGAAGAGTGGAATTTGCCATTACTGCAAATGAAAAGATGATTAATGATGCCAAACAAGGGCAATAATTAATTTAACATATAAATATTTTCGTAAAAGACCGCCCCGGCGGTTTTTTTTGTATTTTTATGCTGTAAAGTTTGAATTTGTTATTTTTGTATTTGAAAACAACATAAATGAAGAAATATCTAAAGCTGCTCCGTGTAGAGCAATGGGTGAAAAACCTTTTTGTCTTTGTCCCTCTATTTTTCTCAGGCAATATTACCAATCTGGATCTTCTGGCTAAAAGTATTTTTGCTTTTATTATTTTCTCACTGGCTGCCAGTGTTGTTTATATTCTGAATGACTATAATGATATTGAAGCAGACCGGAAGCATCCTGAAAAAAGGAGACGGCCCCTGGCAAGTGGTGCCATTTCAAAATCAAAAGCAATAGGTATTCTTACAGGGCTTATCATCATTAATGTCGCTCTAGTCTTTTTCGCTCAGTTTTATTTCCGGCAGCCTTTGTGGAAGTTTGGTACCATTATAGGTTTTTATGTGGTGATGAACCTGGCTTATACGTTCAGGCTGAAACATGTTCCCATTATTGATATTTTTATTATTGCCATTGGATTTGTCTTAAGGGTCCTTGCAGGTGGATATATTACAGGAATCTCTATTTCACAATGGGCCATATTGCTGACTTTTGTGCTGGCACTGGTTCTGGCGATCGGAAAGAGAAGAGGAGAGCTGATCAATGCCCAGGTTTCTGGTAAAACAAGGAGGGCCCTGGATGGATATAATGTACAGTTTGCTGATATAGCCTTATCTATTTCCATTACACTTGCCATCGTGTGTTATCTGATGTTTACCCTTTCTCCTGAGGTACAGGCCAGATTTCATGAAAGAGTTTTTTATACGGTAGTTTTTGTTGTATTTGCCTTGCTGAGATATCTGCAGCAGACCCTGGTTTACAACAGAACCGAATCTCCTACAAAGATTGTATACAGAGACCGTTATATACAGGTAACCTTATTGTTATGGGTAGCCACATTTTTAATTCAAATTTACTTTAAGAAATGAAGCCGAATTTCATACAGAAAGTTACAAACTGGGGAAATTTCCCGGTAGTGGAAAAAGAAATGAGATCTGAGGACAGCTTCAAAAAGATAAAGGAGTTTGTACTCAGCCATAATGAGGTAATTGCAAGAGGTAACGGAAGATGCTATGGAGATGCTTCATTGGGTGAAACGATCTTTTCAACAAAAAAATTAAATAAATTCATTGGCTTTGACCGTTTGAACGGCATTATTGAATGTGAATCCGGCGTATTGCTTTCAGAGGTGCTGGAAATAGCAGTTCCACAAGGATATTTTCTTTACGTTACACCAGGTACAAAATTTGTTTCGGTGGGTGGGGCTATAGCATCAGATGTTCACGGAAAAAATCACCACGCAGAAGGCTGTTTTTCAGAATATGTTATAGAGTTTAAACTCATGACGGAGAACGGTGAGATTATCACCTGTTCCAGAGACGAAAACTCTGAAAAGTTCTGGGCTACCATTGGAGGAATGGGGCTTACGGGGATCATTCTTACAGCAAAATTTAAGCTTAAAAATATTGAATCAGCTTATATCCGTCAGGAAAGTATAAAAGCAGAGAATCTGGATGAGATTTTCAGATTGTTTGATGAAAGTGAAAACTGGACTTATACTGTTGCCTGGATAGACTGTCTTCAGAAAGGAAAGAATATTGGCAGAAGTATTCTGATGAGAGGGGAGCATGCCTTTCAGCATGAACTTCCTCAAAACCTGGCAAAAAATCCCTTAAGACTGAAAAAAAAGCTACAGCCTACTGTTCCTTTTTATTTTCCCGGATTTGTACTGAATGCACTTACTGTAAAAATATTCAATTGGCTGTATTATAAAAAACAGACCAAAAAGGAAGTGAAAAACTTTATTGATTATGAAACGTTTTTCTATCCGCTGGACGCTATTAATGAATGGAATAAGATCTATGGAAAATCCGGTTTCATACAATACCAGATGGTAATTCCAAAAGAGGCGGGAAAAGAAGGAATGAAGAAAATTCTGGAAACGATAGCCAAAAGCGGGAATGGTTCATTCCTGGCCGTATTAAAACTTTTTGGAAAGAATAATCCTGAAGCTTATAATTCATTTCCGGTTGAAGGCTATACACTTGCCCTGGATTTTAAAGTCAATCCGAAACTGAAAAAACTGGTTGATGAGCTGGATGGTATTGTTCAGGAGTTTGGAGGGAGAATTTATCTTACCAAAGATAGCATGAGCAGATCATCGCTGACCAACTACCTGAAAAATATCCGAAACTCTAAATTTGTGTCTTTACAGCACAAAAGAATTCTAAATAATAACTCATAATGATAGTTCTGGGAAGTACATCTGAAGTGGCACAGGCATTTGTGGAAAAAGCACTTCAGGAAGGAGAAAAGTTTGAAAAAATTTATCTTTTCACCTCAAATAAAGAGACTACTGAAAGGTTTGCAAGACATCTGGATGTAAAGTTTCTGCAGCAATCCGAAGTTATTGAGCTGGACCTGATGAAAGAAATTGATTATAATAGATTTGATAATGTCAATTCAAATGTATTATTTTGTGCCGTGGGATATTTAGGTGAAGGAACAGATGAAGGTCTCTATGATAATAGAAATACGGAACGTATTATTGATATCAATTATTCCAAACTTGTTCCGGTTATGAACTATTTTGCCCATAAATTTGAGAACAGAAGATCAGGTATTATAATCGGACTCTCATCGGTGGCCGGGGACAGAGGAAGACAAAGCAATTTCATTTACGGTAGTGCAAAAGCTGCTTTTACAACCTATTTGAGTGGTTTACGAAATTACCTTTTTGATAAAAAAGTACATGTTCTCACCATAAAGCCGGGTTTTATGGCAACTAAAATGACAGAAGGCCTGCCATTGAATCCTAAGCTTACGGCGACTCCCAAACAGGCAGCCGCCAGTATTTATAAAGCATTCAAAAACCGGAAGAATGTGGCATATGTTTTGCCGATATGGAGTATTATTATGATGATTATCAGAAATATACCTGAATTTATATTCAAAAAATTAAAGCTTTAAAAATGAAAAAATTGTATTGTTTTGATTTTGACGGAACCCTGACGTATAAAGATACAATGTTTATGTATCTTAAATTCTATGATTCTACAAAATACCGGATGCAATTTTTAAAACACATTCCTCTTTTTATTTTACTAAAACTGAAACTTGCTGAAACAGAGAAGGTTAAGAAAAGTTTTATCGGATCTATTCTGAAAGGACAGACTCAGGAAAAGATAGAAATGAAATCCAGACAGTTCTTTGAACATCATTATCCCGGTATTGTCAGAGAGAATGCATTGGACTTTATTAAAAATATTGATCGTAATAATACACAGAGTTTATTGGTAACCGCTTCACTGGATATTTGGGTAAAACCTTTTGCTGAAGAATTGAAAATGCAACTTGTTTCTACCAGGGCGGAATTCAAGAATGGTGTATTTACAGGGAATTTTATTGGTAAAAACTGTAACGGTAAGGAAAAACTGATCAGGATAAAGGAAGAAATAAACAATTCCAGATATGATAAAATTATTGCATTTGGGGATACTTCAGGAGATCGGCCAATGTTGAAATGGGCAAATGAGGGACATTACCAATTTTTTCACTAATTTTGGGTGATAAAAGTGTAAAAAATGAAAAGGCTGTTAATCGTATTTGCTGCAACCTTAATGAGCTGTACAAGTACACCATCCCAGAAATTATCAGGTATGCAGAAAAACGCAGAGCTTCTTGCTTCCGAATCACAGGGAGGCACTGATGAGGTCAGCTTCAGAATTATTAAAGACGAAAAAGATTTCCGCAATAGTATCAGAGGG
The DNA here is from genome assembly GCF_003385595.1 of Chryseobacterium flavum. Classification (GTDB taxonomy): domain Bacteria; phylum Bacteroidota; class Bacteroidia; order Flavobacteriales; family Weeksellaceae; genus Chryseobacterium; species Chryseobacterium flavum. The sequence goes on from NZ_QNUE01000004.1 coordinate 139,281, forward strand.
AGTTTTGGTCTTATAGAAATTGGTACTGAATCTCTCGTTAAGTATCCCGCATTTCCCAAAGACAAAAAGGTTGTGTTATACAATCAGGGAAGCTTCAGATCCGGGAGCCACAGAATTACAGAAATTAAAAGTGTTTCTGTAAAAAATCAGGTCCTGTATGTTGAAGTTCCTGCAGAAGAACCTTCCGGTGGAATGGAAATTCAGGTGATTTCGAATCCCTGGTTTATATTTACAGTCCCTTCAGATTACCAGTTTAACTCCGTAGAATTAAAATATTCAAAATAATAATGGATAAAATATATTTAGATAATGCAGCAACCACACCTCTTGCAGAAGAAGTCATAGATGCAATGGTTGGCACGATGAAGATGAATTTCGGGAATCCGTCTTCAACCCATAGTTTTGGCCAGGAAGCAAAAATCCTTATTGAAAATGTAAGAAGACAGGTTGCAGACTATCTTCATGTAACTCCTGCTGAAATTATTTTCACTTCATGTGGAACAGAATCCAATAATATGATCATTAAATCCAGTGTTGAACATCTTGGAGTAGAAAGGATCATCAGTTCGCCGTTGGAACATAAATGTGTTTCTGAAAGTATCCTGGATATGAAGAACAGAAAGGGAGTAGAGGTAAACTACATCCGTCCGAATGAAAAGGGAGATATCGACCTGAATAAATTAGAAGAATTATTAAAAGCTTCAGATAAAAAAACTTTGGTGAGCTTGATGCATGCCAACAACGAGATCGGTAATATCATTGATCTTAAAAAGGTAGCAGAACTGTGCAAAGAGCATAACGCCCTTTTCCATTCAGATACCGTTCAGACTATGGCCCATATGGATCTTGATCTGTCGGAAATTCCGGTAGATTTTGCCTCGTGCAGTGCTCACAAATTTCATGGTCCCAAAGGCTCAGGTTTCGCATTTATCAGAAAAGCTACGGGTTTAAAAGGAATTATTACAGGCGGACCTCAGGAAAGAAGCCTTAGAGCAGGAACAGAAAATGTTTGCGGTATTGTGGGGCTGGGAAAAGCACTGGAGCTTTCACTGAATCATATGGATGAATATACCCGCCATATGCAGGACATAAAAGATTATGCTATTGAAAGGCTATCTTCGGAGATCGAGGGAATTAAATTCAACGGAAGAAGTGCTGAAAAAGAAAACAGTCTTTATACAGTATTAAGCGCTTTATTACCCTATAAAAACCCGCTGATCGGGCTTCAGCTGGACATGAAGGGAATTGCTGTCTCACAGGGTAGTGCATGTTCCTCCGGAGCATCCAAGCCTTCAATGGTTATGATGATGGTGCTTTCTGAAGATGAAATGGATCACTGTACCCCTTTACGGATCTCTTTCAGCCATATGACCACAAAGGCAGATATTGATGCGCTCGTGGATGCCTTAAAAGAAATTTCAAAAGACTATGCTATAGAAAAAACTAATGTTGAGCATAGATAGTCTTATGATGTAAAAGTCGTAATTTTGAATATTCAATAAAGGATTGAAATAAGAATATAATATTAATTAAAATAAAAGAAACAAAAATGGCTTTAGAAATTACGGACAGCTCATTTCAGGATACGGTTTTAAAATCGGATAAACCGGTACTAGTAGACTTCTGGGCAGTATGGTGCGGACCTTGCAGAACTTTAGGTCCTATTATCGAAGAAGTAGCATCAGATTTTGAAGGAAAAGCAGTAGTGGGGAAAGTAGACGTAGACAACAATCAGGAAATTTCAATGCAGTATGGTATCAGAAATATTCCTACAGTTCTTATTTTTAAGAATGGAGAAGTTGTAGACAAATTAGTAGGGGTAGCTCCGAAAGAGGTTATCGCTGAAAAGCTAAGTGCTCACTTATAAAAAAATAAGTTTGATAATGAATACCTTCCATTATTGGGAGGTATTTTTTTTGAAAATAATTTGCAGGTAATAAAAAAAGGTGTAATTTTGCAACCACGAAAAAGAAACGAAGTTCTTTAACAAAACAAAAATGATCCGGTAGTTCAGCTGGTTAGAATGCCGCCCTGTCACGGCGGAGGTCGCGGGTTCGAGTCCCGTCCGGATCGCAAAAGTTTATCAATTTACTTTTAAAACAAAATGATCCGGTAGTTCAGCTGGTTAGAATGCCGCCCTGTCACGGCGGAGGTCGCGGGTTCGAGTCCCGTCCGGATCGCAGAAGTTTTATCAATTTCTTTTTAAAAAATTGATCCGGTAGTTCAGCTGGTTAGAATGCCGCCCTGTCACGGCGGAGGTCGCGGGTTCGAGTCCCGTCCGGATCGCAGAAGTTTTATCAATTTCTTTAAAAAATTGATCCGGTAGTTCAGCTGGTTAGAATGCCGCCCTGTCACGGCGGAGGTCGCGGGTTCGAGTCCCGTCCGGATCGCAACTCAATAAAAAAGAAAACCTGTAAAGCATCTTTACAGGTTTTCTTTTTTGCTAAATAGCCTATTATTTTACCGGTTCAATTTTAAAGCCGGCTTTTTGTACCGTTGCTATAACGTCCTCTTCGGTAATCCCATCCGATTTTACAGTAAGCACTTTATCTTTGTCCGTGATATCTACCTCCCAGTGGCATACACCTTCCGCCTTATCCAGAAAAGGTTTTACAGAAGCAAGGCATCCGCCGCAATTGATGTTTGTTTTGAATTGAAATTCTTTATTTTCCATTGTTTATAAAATTTAATTGATGGTTGTAATTTAATTGGTGATTTTTTAATTATTCTTTTCTTCATAAAAAGTAGGATATCCTGCATTTTCTATGGCATCAATCACTTTGCTTTTTATGGGATCAGAGGCTATAAAAACGGTTATTTTACCAGGTTCCTGAGTTTGAATTTGAGCACCCTCAATTTCTTCTACTGTTTTTTTTTACTCTTGTCTGGCAATGCTGGCTCTGCATTCCAGGTATTTTGATTGTAATAACTTTCATGTCGGTCTTTTTTTAATACAAATTTGATTATTCTTTCAGAGGGAATTATTGTGTTATTCCTTGATTGATTTATAATATTTACTGTTTACTTTTTCCATTTCAGGCGGAGGCTGTTGCTTACTACACTTACACTGCTCAAAGCCATTGCCGCACCTGCAAGCATCGGATTTAACAAGAAGCCGTTGACAGGGTAAAGAATCCCGGCGGCTACAGGAATGCCGATAATATTGTAAATAAAGGCCCAGAACAGATTTTGTTTGATGGTAGTAACAGTCTGTCTGGAAAGACGGATAGCTTGCGGTATTTTGGTAAGATCTGATGAAATGATGGTCATTTTGGCTACATCCATTGCAATATCACTTCCTTTGCCCATTGCAATACTTACATCTGCGGTAGCCAGAGCTGTACTGTCATTGATTCCATCTCCTACCATAGCGACGATTCTGCCCTGTTTCTGAAGTTCCTTTATAAAATCAGCTTTATGCTGAGGTAAAACTTCTGCCTTGTAATGTTTAATACCGGTCTGTTCTGCAATAGCCCTGGCCGTAGCTTCATTATCTCCGGTAAGCATATAAAGGTCAATTCCCATTTCCTGCATTTGCTTTATAGCTTTCACTGATGTTTCTTTGATCTTGTCAGAAATGGCAATAACAGAAATTGCCTGCTTGCTGTCTGCAAACCAAATCACTGTTTTTGATTCCTTACCCCATTGTGTGGCTTGTTCCTGTAACTGATCTGGAATGATAATATGATTTTCATCCAGGAGTTTTTTATTTCCCACATAATAGGTTTCATGGTTATAAACAGCCATTGCTCCCTTGCCTGTAATGCTGTTGAACATGGATAAAGTGACCTTGGATACTGCATTTTCCAGATGTTTTACTACAGCTTCAGCAAGAGGATGTTCCGATTGTTTTTCAATACTCAGCAAAACAGCCTTGTCCTTATCATTATTATTCATCCACTGAATGCCTGTCACTTCAGGTTTACCTTCTGTAATTGTTCCTGTTTTATCCAATACAATTGCATTTACTTTTTTTGCGGTTTCAAGACTTTCTGCATCTTTAATCAGAATTCCGTTTTCTGCACCTTTACCTACCCCTACCATAATGGCTGTAGGAGTAGCCAATCCCAATGCACACGGACATGCGATTACCAAAACTGTAACAGCTGCCAGCAATCCCTGTACGATACCGTTTTCACCTCCAAGGAAAAACCATAACACAAAGGTCAGAACAGCAACTCCGATTACAACAGGAACAAAAATACCAGCAATTTTATCTACCAGTTTCTGAACCGGGGCCTTGCTTCCCTGTGCATCCTGTACCATCTTGATAATTTGGGCAAGCATGGTTTCTTTACCTACTTTTACCGCCCTGAACCGAAAGCTGCCTTTTTGATTGATGGTTCCTGCAAATACTTTTTCGTTTTCTTTTTTCAGTACCGGAACCGGTTCGCCGCTCAGCATACTTTCATCTACATATGAGCTGCCTGAAGTTACCATCCCGTCCACCGCAATTTTTTCGCCCGGTTTTACAAGAATAATATCCCCGGCATTTACATCTTCAATAGCAATTTGTTTTTCTGTGCCGTCTGCTTTTATTATAATAACGGTTTTGGGCTGCAGACCCATCAGCTTTTTGATCGCAGTTGAAGTATTTCCTTTTGCTTTTTCTTCCAGTAATTTTCCCAGAAGAATAAATGCGATGACAACTGAGGCAGCCTCAAAGTACACATGGGCATGCAGGCCTCTCTGGTGCCAGAAATCTGCAAAAAACATATTGAAAACGCTGAATATATAGGCAATTCCTGTGCTTAATGCTACCAGAGTATCCATATTTGCAGATCGGTGTTTCGCCTGTTTCCATGCATTTATAAAGAAATCTTTGCCAAGCCAGATAACAACCGGTGTAGAAAACAGAAACATAATTTCGTTGGCATAAGGAATATTCATAAAGAACATTCCAATCGCTACAACGGGAAGAGACAAAAAAATTGCCCAAATGGTTTTACTCTTTAACTTTTGAAATTTTTGAATATGAATGGCTTCCAGGGTTTCCTGCTGTTTAGCCCCGTCTTCTATAAGCAGATCATAACCTACAGACTGTACTGCTTTTTGTAATTTTACCGCATCCGTCATATTGGGTAAATATTCTACGGTAAGATTGCCTGTTGCAAAATTTACAGCAGCTTCCACAACTCCTTCCTGATATTTTACAATACTTTCGGCACTGCCGGCACAGGAAGCACAGGTCATTCCCAACACCGGAAAAGTACTTTTAACGGTGGATACGCCATATCCGAGATCTTTGATGGCTTTAACTGCATCTGCAACCACTTCGTTGTTGTCTGCACTAATTGCTGCTCTCCGGTTATTGAGCTCTACTTTATGTTCTTTAATTCCTCTGACTTCTGCCAGCCCTTTTTCAACAATTAATGCGCAGTGTTCGCTTTCAACATCTTCCAAAGGAAGATAGATTATATTTGTTGCCATATTTGTATGAATTATTTCATTACAAAATTGGCTATATTATCAAGGTCTGCTATTGTGGAATTTTGGAATTGATTTGTAAGATTTAAACTTTATCCAGCGGCTTTCTTTTGTCAGCCCTTATTTGTTTGAAATGGCTGGGGGTTAACCCGGTGACTTTTTTAAACTGGTTACTGAGGTAAGCAACACTGGAATAGTTCAGGCGAAAAGCAATTTCACTTAATGAAAGCTCATCATATACCAATAGTTCTTTTACCTTTTCTATTTTCTGAGCGATAAAATATTTCTCAATAGTGGTGCTTTCTACCTCTGAAAACAGATTGGACAGGTAATTATAATCATGATGGAGCTCACTGCTCAATACTTCAGAAAGGTTGGTTTTGATATGGTTGTCCTGATGGTGAACAAGATCTATAATGATATTCTTTATTTTTTCGATGATCCTGCTTTTCTTGTTATCAATGACCTGGAAGCCCAGTGGAACCAATGTATCTTCCAGCTGTTTTTTTTCCTTTTGGGTAAGTTCTTTTTCAAAGATAATTTCTCCCAACTTGATACTTTTGGCCTCCAGCCCCAATTTATTCAATTCATTCTGGATGACCATAATACAGCGGTTACAAACCATATTTTTAATGAAAATTGTATTCATATTCATTCTATTGGCGTTCCCAAATTTACAATTAAAATCGAAAGGTTCATCAATAGGCGTTTATATAAAATAAAAAACCGATTCTATTTACAGAATCGGTTATCTATTACTTACATGAATTGTTCAAAGGATTATTTACATAATCTTTTTGCTGTGGGGGTTGTACGAAATAGGGCGTATTATAGGTGTTTCCCGGGCGGAAAAAATCCGTGGAAATAATCTGGGCTCCACTGCTGAATGCAGCTTTGGAACGTGTGAAATCATTAGTTTTTGCTTCGTAAGTTTCAATATCTGACCGTGTTCTTACCATAAACCCTTGTTTTACCAGATCCCGGATTTCTTTTTGTCTTATTATTGCATTATCACGTAATATAAATGCTGCAAAAGAATCATCCGGCTCACTGTTGAGAAACATCACCCTTTCCTTAAGAGAACCTTTAATCAGGTAAGGATTGTTTTTGGAAGATAATGTTCCGGCACTTCCCGGCAGTAGCATAAATATGAATTTTCCTTTACTTTCTTTAAGCTTTGGCCAGTTATTATGCATAACCGCTTCTTTCAGGGTGTTATAGTTCCCCTGAACATCTTTGGGCATAATGATCTTGTCTTTCCCCAGATAGTTTAAAATTTCTTCGTCCAGGGCATCGTAAGCCGCTTTATCAAAAGGTAAAACTTTCGTACTGTTTTCAAAAACAGGGAATCCTGAGTCTTTGGCTTCAATCATCATAAAAATGGGGCTGTGATCAGGATGCAGGTCAGACCATTTTCGGAGATGGGTAAGAGCGTCTTTTAAAGTGGGGTAATGTGATCTGAAGTCAATATCAGCCATATGCAGCACTTTGAAGCCCGGTTGTTCCAGCCCTTCCGTTTTAAAGGGAGCCAGGTCAGTAATTCCTTTTGCTTTTAATATCTGATAGGTAGCAGGATTGCTGAAACGGTTGCCCTCCGGATCGTAATAAACATCTATTTCCAATCCCCTGAGATTACTATTAAGCTGTTCATTAAAATCAGGATGGTTATAATTCAGTCCTTCTTTCAGATCCATACCATAGGGATGATATTCTTTGAATTTGGCTTTTTGTTCTTCAGACATACTGCTGCTGTACTTCTGCATCATCCCGTTAAGAATCGGAGTTACTAAGTCCAGTACCCGGGGGTCTGCCGGCTGGGCATATGAGTTATGAGTTCCCACTACCTGTACCTGATTGATTCTGATATTCTGGCATTTATCTTGTGCCTGTAATAATGCTGCTGCACAAAATGCAGCGCTATATATATTTTTTTTCATACGAATAAAAATTATTGTTGGTTAAAAATTGAAATTGACTCCCAGTTGTCCGCGTATTCCTGAATAAGAAATATTTTCTACCCGGTCTTTTACGCCCATATAGTAACGATTGGGCTCATTGAAAATATTGTTGAGCTCTATAAACAGGCGGACTTTCCTGGTAATGGCGTAGGAAGTGGAAAGATCTACTGTAAAGTTTTTATCAAAATACTGATAATGATCTGCGCCTGCTGCTGCTCTGATCTCACTTACATAGTTCCCTTTATAGTTTCCTGCCAGACGCAGCATGAGTTTACTGGTTTCATAGAATAAAATGGTATTGAAAATATGTTTTGCCTGGTTAGGAATAGTGGTAGACATTGTTCCTGTTTGCTTTCCGTTTTCGTAAACCGGCATGTTCATTTTAGAAGAGATGTAGGTATAATTTCCTTCAAAACCTATGTTTTTCAAGAAACCGGGAAGGTTTTCAAAACGTTTGGATATTCCGAACTCAAAACCAAACAACCGGGCTCCTTCCAGATTTTTAGGTGCTGTAAAGGTGTATGACCGCCCGTCAATATTTACCACAGACTGATCTTTGTAGATAAGATTGGTGATGTCCTTATAGAAAACACCTGCTGTGATAAGGTCAAGTTTTCCAAAATAGTTCTCAAACATCATATCGAAATTGTTGGAGAAAGTAGGGTCCAGTTTTGTATTGCCCTGGGTTATTGTATTAGAAATATCGTTGACAATCGTTCCCGGATTCAGATCATTAAAATCAGGTCTTGCAAAGGAACGGGTATAAGCAAGTCTGAGGATACGGTTGTCGCTGAGGTTCCACTTCATATTCACCATAGGAAGCAATACGTTATAGGTTTTATTGTCTTTAATATCCTCAGCCCTATTAGCCTTATCAGAAATTACTTTTTTTCCCCAGAATGTAACATCATTATATTCATTTCTGAGGCCTCCCAATAACTGAATATGATCTGATACTTTCCAGGTTCCCATAAGATATGATGCCCATACGTTTTCAGTCCCTCTGTAAGAGCTGGTAATATTTGAATTACTGTCTTTGGTGCTTACCTGTGCCAGGCCCAAACTGTTTTGTACAGCAGTATTATACATCTGGTCAATTTGCCCGTTGGTAATCTGATCTATGATCACCGCATTATAAGGGTTACCAAGAGGATTCATAAAACCTCCCCTGTAAGGAAAGTCTTCACGGTTAAACTGATTCAGATAGCTAACCGGAGCTCCGGGAACTCCCAATGAAGATTTAGGCATCCAGACAAGGAGTGAGCTGTTGACTATTTTTTCCTTATTGTTGTACTTGGTCCCGAATTTCAGTTCAAAATTATCTGATACTTTATATTTGAGGTCAGCTTGCCCGCGGAGATCTGTTTCACTGTTATGGTTCTGACTCAGGATGATTTGATTTAGTTTTAGTTTGTCTGCTGAAATATTCTGCTGATTATAGGGGAGAGTATATTCTCCAGTATCACCAATACCGTCCGGGGCATCCATGGCCATATATTTTCTTCCGTTTGCAGACAGACTTCCATAGGTCATAGGTTGTATAAAATTCACTATAGGATACCCTCTTTCACTCTGATCAAGATTACCGGGTGAATTGAACTTAAATTCTGAACGGGCTTTGGATAATGACCAGCTGATTTCCATGCGCCGGCCAACCTGATGGGCTCCTCCTATTTGCATAGAATACAGGCCGGTAATATAATCCGCATGTCTTGCCTGAAGCATAACATTCTTATTGTCAAAGTTGAAATAAGTTTCCCTTACTGACTGACCATCTTTATACTGGCTGTACAATCCTTTAAAGTATAGTTTATTCCTGCTGTCAATCTCATAATCCACCCCTAAGTTAAATCCCAGTGTTCTTCGGTTTGCCTGGTAATCACGAAGCTGAAGCTGATTAATCGAATAGGATTCGGCTTTGTCTTTAAGTCCGTAGTTAAAGATATTTCTCATCTGGTCTATTGCTGTGTAGCGTTCCCAGATTACAGCTGAGGAGATAAATTTAAGTTTGTTGGTAATTTTGTTTCCATATACTACGGAGGTGTTGTAGGTAGGGGACCTGGACATATTGACATAGCCTGAAGCCGTACTTATGGCAAGAGTTTCCTTATTAGGAGAGGTTTTGGTGATAAAGTCCACATTTCCTCCAATTGCATCACCGTCAAGATCCGGAGTAAGAGCCTTGGATAATCTTACATTCTGGATAAGTTCAGAAGGGAAAATATCCATTTGTACACCCCGATTGGCATTGTCGCCACTGGCACTTGGCATTCTGTTCCCGTTTAATGTGGAAGCAGTCCACTGAACAGGGGTACCCCTTACTGCAACAAAACGTCCTTCACCCATGTCCCGTTCAATAGAAACTCCCTGCATACGCTGTACCGCATCTGCCGCATTACGGTCCGGAAGCTTTCCGATGGCATCTGCAGAAAGAACTTCTGTGATGGTGTTGGAATTTTTCTTCATGGTGATTGCCCGGGCCTGCGATGCTTTATATACGCTGGTAACAATTACTTCCTGGATATTGTTTTCTTTAGGTTTTGATCCTAATCTGATCAATCCGAGATCAACCTCCTTTTTATCAGATACCAAAAAGGGAATATGCATGCTGTCATACCCTTTGTATTCAACAATAAGCTGATATTTTCCATCATGTACATTATTCAGGACAAAGGAGCCATCTGTATCAGAGGTGATTTTCTCTCCTGTATCCTTAATATAAACAAGGGCATTCGGAAGGTTTCCCTCATTGTCCACTACAATTCCGTGAACTGTTGTCTGTGCAAAGGCTAAAGGCCCAAGAAGAAAAAATGCAGCTTTTGTTAAGAAAAGTCTTTTTCGTTCCATTTCTGTAAAAAAATTTACTGCAAAGGTGTTGGCTCACGAAAAAAGTTTAGTTCATTTAAATTTCATACAACTATTTCTTTTGAGTTCGTGGTGAACAGTATTGATAATCAATTATTTACTAATGTTAAATTATTGTAACTAATGTACAAGCTGAGAGGGAAGGCAGTCAAATTCTTTTTTGAAGTATTTATAAAATGTAGATTTGGATTTAAAACCACATTGAAAGGCGAGATCTGTTACGCTGGCAGAAGGATCTTCTTCAAGAATCTGTCTGAAATGCTGAATTCTGCACCTGTTGGTATATTCGTGGAAGTTAGAATTGAGGTGCTTGTTAAAAGTGATACTTAATTCTGCTTTATTTATTTTCAATTGACGGGAAAGCTGATCCAGGGTAAATTCTTCATCCAGATACATCTGGCAGTTCTGGTAGAAAGAAACAATTGCATTTTCTACTGAAGTAAAGTCTATTTTTGAAAGGTCTTTATATTGATAGGTCTCTTTAGACATTGAAGGTTCCGGATTTTGCTGTTGATCCTGCAGTCTGTTTTGGTACGTTAAAATATAAACGTACGAAATCCATCCGAACTGAATAAGGAATAAAAGGCTGTAAATCTTCTGAAACCTTATCGTACTCCATCCTAAAAGGTGAACCCCCCAGAAAATCAGTACCCCTAGCAGCACATAAGAAACCAGGTAACGGAAATTTTTTGCGACAGGGTGATTAATTTGTTTTCGATATTTTATCAGGAGATAAAGGCATAAGGAAAGACAGCCTACCCAGTAATATGTATAATAAATGAAATAAGATTTGTAGGATCTGATCGCTATATCAGCCCAGGAAAATTCAAAAATTTTTGCCGAAAGTGAGATAACATGATGAATGACAACCAGTGCCAGAGGAACTATAAGATATTTTAATTTATCCTTCCATCCGGCTTTTATCATGTAAGTGGTAATATATAAGAAAATGAGCCCCTTAAAAATACGAAGACTTCCGGGAATCTCATACAAAACTGATTCATATCCAAATCTTTGAATAATGAAATATTCATATCCCATATCCAGTACGACCACTATAATATACAGTAATAACATATTCAGTACAGATTCCCTGTTTCTGATGAGGTACATCAACAGTGTAAGAGTGATAAGTGCCTGTAGTACAACTACCATAATAATGTATAGCATTTCCCTGATATTTTTTCAAAATTATAGATAATATGTCCATAGGTTCTTTAACAAATTATTAAATATTAAAGATCATGGTTGTGAAAATTTTTACATTAGTTTTATGAATGGTATCTGGACGTTCCAGGTAAAAAAAATTACTGTCTTGTGGGACAGTAATAGAAAGATCGTAATATGGTGTTTTTTGATCAGTTTTTTTAAAAACAGAATAAATCTGCCCTGAAAACTGATCTTGGGAGCTCCTTGAATCCGGCCTTAGGTCTTTAATATTTTAGTCTGAATAGTTTTCATTACTTAAGTTATGACGATAAAAACTTCAATGGCGAAATCTACTTTACTTGGCCGAATTGTTAGGCAGCTTCTTATATCATGGTTATTGATAACTACATAGGTGCGTTTCAAACGCTTCCCTGGGATGGAGCATTAAACAGGTACAATCATGCAAATCCTGTCACAAAAGTAAATCACAGTATTTTGAAAACTACTACACTTTTGTGTAGATTTGTGGTATCAGAATAAAAACTACTCTTTTGGGTAGTATATGTTGATATTTAAAGCTTATGGATAGAATTAACAGATTTTTCAATGACAAAAATGAGGTCAGTAAAGATGCTGGAATTGATTACAGCCAGGCCGGAGATTATCTGGAGGCAGTAAAGGCCCTTTCAAGGACCACTTACCAAAGCCTGTATGTTATTAATTATCAGACTAAAGGATTTGAATATGTTTCAGATAATCCTCTTTTCCTGTGTGGGAAAACTTCAAAAGAGGTAAAAAAACTGGGGTATGCTTTTTATTTCCAGAATGTAAAGGCGGAGGATGTAGAAATGCTGATTAAAATAAATGAAGCAGGATTTAAGTTTTATGACACGATTCCTGTACATGAGCGAAAGCTGTATTCAATTTCTTATGACTTCTATCTTATTAACAGCAGGAAAAATCTGATACTTGTAAATCATAAGCTTACCCCGATGTTCCTTACAGAGCAAGGACAGGTGTGGAAAGCGTTATGTGTGGTTTCGCTCTCCAGCAACAATTCGTCGGGAAATGTTGTTCTAAGTAAGGACGGATCTGATGAGATCTGGAAATATGATCTGGCAGCTGATGCATGGGAAAGGAGTGAAAAAATAAAACTTTCTTCAAGAGAATATGAGATTTTAAGCTTGCATGCAAGCGGAAGAACAATCAATGAAATTGCAGAAAAGCTTTTTATTACCGCCGATACAGTAAAATTTCACCGGAAAAAACTTTTTGAAAAAATTGGAGTAGGTAATATTGCAGAGGCTCTGGCTTATGCAAAAACCAATAAATTACTGTAAAACAAGCCTTTGTTACAGGTTTTTAAGATTTTTTTAAGAAATGTCTTTTATGATTCAATTTTAGGTCTGATATTTGTACTGGGTAGCCAAACTAAATGACCTGTTTTATTTTATGAAAAACATATCTGTGAAAAAATCATTTTTATATGCTTGCTTAAGTGCAATATTCCTTGTTTCTTGTAAAAAAGAAATAGAGAAGATCAGCGATACTTTTAAAGATACGGTATCATCAGTGTCAGAAGCTTCGGAAACAGAAAAGGATTCAATAAAGAAAGATTCTGTACCGGCAGTGAAGAAAGAGTCTGCACCGCCCGCCATGCAGGAAGATGGTTTTTATAATGCTCTGGTACTTCCAAAAGATAAAAAAATGAGGGACTCTGTTTATGCAGAGTTCAGCAAAAAATATAATGAAAAAGAACGTACTGCTATCCTTGCCCTGAACAGACTTGATTCTAAAAGCAAATGGAATGCAGATACATTGGTGGTTCCTGCAAAAATAGATACTACATTAATGGCTTATTCACCCTTCCCTTTACAATTGGATGTATTAAATGAGGTGAAGAAATTTGTTATTTTCTCGTACCCGATACAAGCTTATGCTGTATACTCAAACGGAACCCTTGTAAAATGGGGGCCAACCAGTATGGGGAAGAAATCTGCCCAAACAACCCGGGGACTTACGTTTGCCAACTGGAAGAAAAAACTGGCTATTTCTACTGTCAGCAGTGAATGGAAACTTCCTTATAATTTTAATATCCACAATATAGGAGGGATCGGATGGCATGAATATACACTTCCGGGATATCCGGCATCACATTCATGTTTACGATTGCTCAGAAAAGATGCGCAGTGGCTGTACTCTTATGCAGATACCTGGATATTGAATCCCGGTGGCGCTACTACCAAAGCAAAAGGAACGGCTGTAATGGTATTTGGAGATTATAAATGGGGAGGCAGAAAACCATGGAGAAAGCTTCTGGATGATCCGAATGCAAATAATATTTCAGTGGAAGAGCTTACCAAACTGCTGGAACCGGATGTTCCGAAAATGTTGAAAGAACAGGCTAACAGAGAAAAAGTAGTAGACTCTATCAATGCTGCCAAAGCGATGGCAGCCCCTATTGAAAATGAGAAACCTGCAGAGCCCTCTAATTAATCTTTTTTTCAAACTGTAAAGTAGATTCTTCTGCAAACTTTCTCAGTTTAAGCATTTCTTCCTTTCCTTTATGCTGTCCGAATCTTGCTGCAGCATAGGTAAGAAGAATAAAAAATAACATCACAAAAGAAGCGCTTAGTGCCCAGGGGTATTCGGCGCTTTTTATTTGTTTTTCTACATAATACATGGTAAAAAAAGTCATCCAGAGGATTGAAAAAGAAAAGTAGAGGAACATGAAAAATGTCCATACCGCTGAACTTGGACCAAATACTCCACGAATAACCGTGTGCTCATCTTCAATTTCCACCCGTAAGGAAAGACGAGGTTTCCAGTAATTATCGTCCGGTGTTTCTGCCCATATTGTTGCCACTTCCTTATTGATGTTGCCGGAAAACTCATTTTTATGCTCAGTGAGATATTTTTTTAAGCTTTCGGCATATTCTTCTTTGGTAAGGTGCGTAAACATTTTGAATCTTGGCCGGGTTCTTATTCTGTCTAAAGTAGTTTCTTCCGTTTTCATATTATTCTTGATAAGGTATTGGGTCTGCCAGTGTAAAATTAAATGTCAGTGTTTCATTTTTCCTTTGAACAACCATGGTTATATTTCGTCCCTCATAAGATTTCATAAGTTCATTGATCTTTTCCAGAGTCATTTCAGAGGCTTTATTTCCATTGATGCTAAGAACTTTATCATCTTTTTTTAGTCCGGCTTCATACGCAGGGGAATCCTTCCGTACTCCGGCAAGGGAAAATACCGGCATCAGAGTAAACCTATAACGGAAAGAATCTCCGTTATATACTTCCTGGGCATTGGTAGAATATGTTTTGGTTTCTATTTTTACCCTTTCCTGTCCCCATTCCAGGCCATCCTGCTTAAAGTCCAGACCACTCATATTGAAGTGAAAAGGATCATCAAAATTTCTGTTTTTCTTCAAATATAGTTTATTGCCGGCATAATCAAAAATAACGGTAAACCTTCTCATGATTTCTCCTCCCACAGAACCTTTTCTGTTTTCAACTAAATTAACATGCTGAATGGAAAATTCATCAGGCATGGCAGTAAGGGGCTTTTCAAACTGAAATTTTCCCAGATAAAAGTTATGGATCCGGCTTCTTTTTCCATAAATATCTCCATTAAACCCACGACCCAGAAAGTCATCGATATTCGGCCTGTTGTAAACAAAGTTTTTAATCAGGGTAGGGAACAGCCATATTGCATCACTGTTTCCAAGATCAATCAGTAATTTAGAGCTTTTCTTTTCATTGGTCATTTCTACATCTCCATAGATATAAGGTTTATCCTTTTCAATGGTCATAGGAAATTCTTCAAATTTTCTAAGCTTCTTTTTCAGCAGGTCTATGTTTTCATATACTGTTATTTTTTTTGAAGTATAGTCTATTAAGACAGGATGATTTTTAAAAAAATGATATCCAATGACCCCATTGACAGGTATTCCGACATGAGAGGAAATATTAAACTCCTCATCAAGAATAAGATAAAGAGACATTGAGGAATTGATAATATCTTTTCCGATCCGGGCTGTATTCCGTTCGGATTTTAAACCGTCAATACTTAAACTTCCTCCTAGCCCTGAAAATTTTATTTTTTCAACATTCTCCAGTTTTACCTCTTTATTTTCCAGGCTGAAAAGAAGAGTTTCCGCAACTCCGGTATCCAGCATGAAAGTAAGTTCGGCTCCATTTACGTTGATCGGAATAAAAATAAGATTGTTAATAAACTGAAAAGGAATAACTGTTTTTTTAGAATTGATCAGCTCAAAAGAATTCTGGGCATTTATGGAAATGCATAAAAATAATCCCAGTAAAAGAAATCTTAATTTCATTTACTGAATTTAATGAAAAAAACTCAATCATCAATAAAAAAACATTCCAAATGCAGGAATGTTTATATGAAATGCAATGATGTTGTATGTTTTATTGAATTTATTTAAAATTAATTTATTTTGAAAAAAAATCCATCAGGTCAATATAATTTTTCTGATTTACACCGTGCCCGCTCATATATTCACGGAATGTGAAATAACAGTTCAGATCATAAAGCAGGTCTGCTGCTTTTCTTCCCCATTCAAGTGGAATAACTGCATCATCGGTACCATGTGAGATGAAAAAGCGCAATTTTTCCAGTTTCTTTTTATCCTTTACAATATTATCCAGTAATTTTTCTTCCGGATAGGAGCTTAAACAGGCAATATTATTGAATAATTCAGGGTATTTCAATGCCAGTGCATAGCATAGCATTCCTCCCTGACTGAAACCACACAGATTCACTTTACTTTCAGTGAGCCCATAATGGTTAATGATTTTAAGGATGCTTTCCAATGTAGCTTCCAGAGATTCTTTTGCCTGGGTTATGTCAATAAAATTTTCGGGATTATTGAAATCAATATCAAACCAGGAATACCCTTCAAACTGTGTATTCCTCGGTGCTCTGAAGCTTACAATAAGCCAGTTTTCCGGTAGTGTTTCCCTGAAACTGAACAGATCCTGCTCATTACTGCCGTATCCGTGCAGCATAAAAAGAATAGGAGTATTGGAAGTGATATTTTCCGGTTCTCTTACTAGGTAATCTAAATTCATACAGCAAATATAATTAATAATTCACATTGTAAATCTTAAGTTTTGTTTTCATTAAATGAATCGTTAGAACGCTATATTTTGTATAAAAAAATGAATGATATTAGTTTGTATTAATTGATTTTTTTTCGATGATGTGTTTTTGCTGATTTGATATTATTTGTAAATCTTTATTGGAAATTTTTCATAAAAGTTATTTTTATATTAATAAAAAACTTATATTTGAAACATTAAAAAATCTATTTGGAGAAATGAAGCAATTTTACAAATCAAAAAGTTTACTTAGACTTTCTTTTTTATTCGTTTTATTATTTTCTGTGATTACAGTAGTTACTTCCTGTAAAAAGGATGATGACGATGAGTTTCAGGACCATGTGGTTCAGTTCGAAGTGAAAACCACTACCGGAGGGGTTATTAAAACAATTGTAACACAGGTAGGTACTAATAAAAACGATATTTTTGATCCCGTAGGTACTACATGGAAAAGTGATGAGTTTTTTGTGAATTCCAGTCAGGCTCAATTAAATCTGGATGCTAATGCAGTACTTCCTGAAACTGATTCAGAATTGACAATCAATCTTTGGATAGACGGGGAAATCGTAAGGACTGATAAGAAAACAGGGAAAGGTGAATTGGTTGCTTCAATTGATTATAGCTTTCTGGAATTGTAAAATACAATATTGAAATAAAATAAAAAGACCGCTGTTTAAAGCGGTCTTTTTATTTTATTTCAATGAGGTTTTGCTGTACGGCCCGGTTTATAAGCTCGGTAGAATTCTTTGCATGGAACTTTTGCAGTAAATTTTTACGGTGTGTATCTACTGTAAGAGGGCTTAAAAATAACTCATCAGCAATCATCATGCTTGTTTTACCTTCTGCGACCATTTGCAGGATCTGTTTTTCCCGTTTGGTCAGTCTCGGAATCGGAAGGTCATTCTGAGAAGGCTTACTGATGATCTGCCTGGTCTCATTACAGAAAACAATATTTCCCGAATAGGCTCCCTGAATACATACTACCAGTTCATCTATGGAGGTATTCTTAAGGATATATCCGCTGGCCCCATTCTGAATAGATTGCATGATGATGCTTCGTTCTGAACGGTTACTGAACATAATCACAGCCGTTTCGGGAGAAATTTTTTTAATTTCCCTGCATAACTCTGTCCCGTTAGCGTCCGGAAGGGTAATATCCAGTAAAATAATATCTACTTTATGGGACCGGATAAAATCAATGATTTCAGAGCCGGAGGTGAAACTTTCAGAAACATTAAAGCGAGGTTGATTGTTCAACATCATTTTAAGCCCTTCAATGACGATGGGATGATCGTCTACGATAATGATATTTATTTTTCTATTCTCCATCAATATTAAGTTCTATATTAACTGTTGTACCCTGGTTATCAGAACTGACCTCCATTTTTCCTTTCAGATAATTTACCCTGTTTTTCAAATTCCGAAGTCCCATGCTTTTGCTTGTTTTTTCAATATCTTTTTCAAATCCTTTTCCGTTATCTTCAATGGTGATCATAAAGTTATCATCGGATTGGGAGCATTGTAATAAAATATTACTGGCTTCGGCATGTTTCACTGCATTAGCTAATAATTCCTGGACAATCCTGTAAATATTCAACTGGATCTTTAAAGGAAGGTCTTTTTCAATGTTGATAGGCTGAAAGTAAATATCCAGATCTTTCCGGGTATAAAATTCACAAAGATCATGTAATGCTGTTTCGAGACCGAAATTGAGAAGTGATTCAGGCATCAGGTTCCGGGCTACATGTCTTAGTTCCGCTACCGAATTGTCCAGCTGGTTCAGGATCTTATAGAAATCCCGGTGCAGTTCAGGATTCAAATTATGGGAAGACCAGGTGGAAAGGTTAATCTTCACCCCGGCCAGCATCCCTCCCAAACCATCATGAAGGTCTTTTGCCACACGTTCTCTCTCTCTTTCTTCACCTTCCAGAATGGCTTTTGTAAGAGCCAGTTCCTCTTTCTGTTTTATATCTTCTATCTTTTGCTGAAGGTTAATCTCTTTTTGTTCTGACAGCTTTTTATTCTTTCTGTAAATAACGAATAAAAAAATTAAAAGGCTCAGGAATAACAACAAAACAAGGCTCAGAACCCATAGGTAAGAGTTTTTCTTATTAACTTCCATCTGCTTCTGGTTCTTTTCAGCATTTAAGAACGCTATCTTTTTTTCTTTTTCAGAAGCACTGAATTTAGCTTCCAGCTTATTGATTTCCAGTTTTATATTTTCAGCATTTATACTGTCGTTCAGATTAGAATATTTCTTTTCCCACAATAAAGCCTGGCTGAGATTTCCGATAATTTCATTGATGCTGGCCAGATGGCTATAGATGGTTTTTCTGTTATTAAGATCCTGTGCAAGGGTTTTCTCTGCTAAAATTTCCTCTAAGAGACTTTTGGCTTCTGTATATCTTTTTAATTTTTTAAACGTATCATATTTATGGAAATAGAACATCTGCATCTGAAGCTTCTGATTGAATTTTTTAGCATAATATAATCCCTTTTCTATGTTTTGAAGAGCTTGTTCATGATCCTGCTGTCCGATAAAATATAATGCCCTGTTATAATAATAAAGAGTATTGGAAGAAGATTCAGGATAAGAATGAATCATCTCTCCTGCCTTGTTTAAATACTGTTTTCCGGAAAGACATTTAGCCTGATAGCAATAATTGCTGCTGATATTAAGATAGGCGTAAAATAATTCAGCAGATGCAGGAGCTTTTTTCTCAAGGATCTGGAGGGCTTTTTCATTGTAATGATGAGCTTTGTTAAACTCAGCATTGTAGGTAAGCATTAATGCCAGTTGAGTATAGAGAAAACCTAAGATTTTGCTGTCTCCATGTTTTTCGGCGGTGGGAATGCTTTTTTCCAGCATGGTTTTAATCAGAAACGGATATCCTTCTTTATTTTTTTGCAGGATACCATAGTTATACCAGCTTAAGGCTAAATAATAATCAGCTGTTTTACTTTTTAGCCGGGGTAAAGTTTCGATAGCTTTACGATAGGATATTGCTGCTTTTTCTTTGTTGAAATCCTGATAATACTGGCCTTTGTAATAATAATAGACAGAGGTGATAAAGGGATCTCCCGCACCGGCACGCTTCCCGTTTTCCAGATACTTTTTACTGAGCAGGGTATCTGTGCTCTTATAATAACGGGATAGTAAAAAATAAGCATTAGCCCTGGAAGAGTTGCTTATACTACTCTGGATGGCAAGCTGTAAGCTATCTGTAAATTTCTTTTCATTCAGCGGAAGTAATCCCTGTGCCTGTAATGAGAAATGAACTAAAATATATAGAAAACACAGGAGTTTCTTCATTTGATTAATTCCGGTTTGATAGTTTTTTTATAAAGGTTGAAGATAGCTAAAAATTCATGTATTGGAAAATACCTGAAAATAGGTAGAAAAAAATACACTTTTTTCAGGGTTGCTATTTATTCTGTTCTCTGATAGTTTTGCAGGCATCATAACCGGGTAAGATAATAACTTAAAAACTTATATATAAAATGACAAAGAGAATTTTTTTACTGGGGGGTATTCTTCTGGTTGGCAGTCTGAATGCACAGAGGATACAAAAAGGGGAAGCCCAGGTCAATGTTGATATCGGAGTAGCCAATGGATGGGGAACTCCTGTATCTGTAGGGGTGGATTATGCTATCCATAATGATATTACGGTAGGCATTGAAGGAAGTTATGCCAGTAAAAAGTATGCAGGAGATATTAAAGGGAGTTGGTTAGGCATTGGTGTAAACGGGAACTATCACTTTAATACTCTGCTGAAGATTCCGAATAAATGGGATATTTATGCAGGTGCTACACTGGCATACAATTCTTTTTCCTATAAATATAATGGATCTGATTATGATTATTTTGGAGGGGAATCATCAGGAGTAGGGTTTGTAGGGCAGGCAGGTGCCCGATATTTTTTCACGAATAATCTTGCTGTGCATGTAGAATTAGGAGGAGGAACTGTGGCTTCCGGAGGAAAAGCCGGCCTTACCTATAAATTCTAGACGGTAATACAAACACCAAATATCCTTTTCACCATACTTTTTTCAGAGCTGATGCAGATCATATGATGGACTTTCAGCTTTTAAAATTGATAATCTTCTCAATAGGACAGGGAGTTTTTTCCCGGTTTTTAATTGATATTTTTATAAAAGAATGGTGATTTTTTATAAAATATCAATTAAACTTCTTTGAATTTAAACTAAATCTTTAAAAATATGAAAACAATAAATTTATATCAATCGTTTAGGAATCTTTTCACTGTATTTTTCACATTAATGTTACTGGGATTTATCGTATCCTGTGGTGGTAATGACGATGAAGGTGGCGATGGAAATGGCGCAGGAATAAACAGCTCTCATTATAAAATAACAGTTACTTTAAACGGTGTGAATGCCACCGATGATTATGTATCTGTAGTGGCTTCAGGAGGTAACCATCAAAATGACAGTTCATTATGGAAAATTAATGGTGCCGTACAAAATGGACAAACAGTAGTAGGGCTGAATAAAAATAGTTTTTCGGGAGCAACCAAATCCTATACAATTGAAACCAATACCCCTATTGCGGCATTATCTGCCTCCATTCAGGTGATTAACTTTAATTCAACTATTACCGGAACGTATAAAATAGAGAAAGATAATCAGCTGGTGGTTAACGAAACCATCAATCTGACTGCCGATGGAGCGGATTTTACAAAGAATTATACATTTTAAAAATGAGGGGAACGTAAATTGTTAATACTGGTTTTTCAATACGGAGTAATTCAACATAAGAAATGTTCTCAATATTGATTTTAGCCTTTATATAATTAATAATCAAAGAGGGGGACTGATATAGCCCCCCTCTTTGATTATATTACTTTTACAATAAAATAGCTTTTTTTACCTTTTTGAAGCAATAAAAACTGACCGTCAATAAGGTCACTTTCATTAGCGGTAAAAGTATCATTTACTTTTTGTTTGTTGATGGAAATAGAGTTTCCTTTAATTTCTCTTTGGGCTTCGCTTTTCGATTTTAGGAATCCTGATTTTTCAGAAAGAAGATCAATAATACTGATCCCCAGTACATCAGCTTTTGCAATTTCTTTTTGAGGAACCCCGTCAAAAACTTCAAGGAAAGTTTCTTCATCAAGGCTTACAAGATCTTCAGCAGTAGAACGGCCGAAAAGGATTTCTGAAGCTTTAAGTGCCTTTTCATATTCTTCCTGACCATGTACCCATACCGTTACTTCTTCCGCCAGCTTTTTCTGAAGCTTTCTTTCGTGTGGGGCTGTCTTATGCTCTTCAATAAGAGCTTCGATCTCATTTTTTCCTAAGAAAGTATAAAACTTGATAAATCTTTCAGCGTCCTCATCTGTTGCATTCAGCCAGAACTGGTAGAATTTATATGGAGAGGTTTTCTTTTTATCCAGCCAGTAATTTTCTCCGCTTTCAGACTTTCCGAATTTAGAACCATCAGCCTTTGTAATCAAAGGAACGGTTAATGCAAATGCTTCCCCCTGGGCTTTTCTGCGGATCAATTCTGTTCCTGTAGTGATATTTCCCCATTGATCCGAACCTCCCATCTGAAGTTTTACATTGTTGTTTTGGTACAGATGAAGGAAGTCATATCCCTGGATCAGCTGGTAGGTGAATTCTGTAAAGCTCATTCCGTCTGCACCGCCTTCTCCTGAAAATCTCTTCTTTACAGAGTCTTTTGCCATCATGTAGTTGACCGTAATATTCTTTCCTATATTTTTTGCAAAATCAAGAAAAGAAATGTTTTTCATCCAGTCATAGTTGTTTACCAGTTCAGCTTTATTAGGTTCATTACCATCAAAATTCAAAAATCTTGAAAGCTGGTTCTTTAAACAGTCCACATAATGTAAAAGAGTCTCTTCATCCAGAAGGTTTCTTTCAGCTGATTTTCCGGACGGGTCTCCAATCATTCCTGTAGCACCTCCTACAAGCGCGATGGGTTTGTGCCCGTGCTGTTGAAAGTGTGCAAGAATCTTTATCTGGATAAGACTTCCGATATGTAAAGAATCGGCAGTGGGATCAAAACCAATATATGCAGTTGTTACCTCTTTATTCAGTTGTTCATCGGTTCCGGGCATCATATCGGCAAAAAGACCTCGCCATTTAAGTTCTTCTATAAAGGAATTCATTGATTTTTACTTTAAAATTTTACGGTACAAAGATAGTAATTTCAGAAGTATGAAGACGAAAAAGGTGGAAGTATGGCCGTAGAATGAACTGAGAAGTTTGAAAGGCGAAGTAATAAAAGAAATGCCTGTGAATATTAAAAATATCCTGCAAATTCACTTTTCTTCCTTTGTCATTTTGGGTCAAATGCGTTATATTTGTTAATAATGAATGACGAACAGCTATTTCTGCTCATCCAGAGAGCCAAAGACAAGGACCAGAAGGCCCAGACCAAACTCATTAATGTTTTCTGGGTGGATGTTTTTTCCTTTGTGATGAAAAAAGTAAGAGATGAAAATGATGCCGATGAGATTACTGTAAATGTTTTTTCCAAAGTATTGTCTAAACTGGATATGTTTGATCCTCATTTCCAGTTTAAAACCTGGGTTCTTACCATTGCTCAGAATACTGTTATTGATTTCTGGAGAAAGAAAAGCCGTGAAAATGAAGATTCTATTGAGAACCTTGGTGAGGTGAAAAACCAATATGCAAAATCTCCGGAAGAACTTATGATTTCTGCTGAAGAACAAAAGAAAATCATTAAAACCATAGAATCTCTGGATGCCAATTATCAGGATATTATCAAGCTGAGATTCTTTGAGGAAAAAAGTATTAAAGAAATTGCAGAAGAGCTGGGGATTTCAGTTGCCAATACTAAAGTAAGGGTAATGAGGGCCAAGAAAGTGCTGGCTGAACTGCTTAAAAATAATGAATTTGATGATCATTAAATTCCTGAATTCCTTTCAATTATAAAATATAAACCGATAAATTGTATGAACCACCTATTCTGAAGCCGGAACGGGGGATTTATGTTGCATCCAGTTCTTGTATCATAGGGCAGAGAAATTGAGCAAAATAGAAGAAATTTTGGCCTTTAGGCTTCAAATTTTTCGTAACTTTCCGGTGTTTAAAAATGAAAAAGAATGACTTCAAAGGAAAAAGTTGCTGCACTTCGTGAAGAAATGCAGAAAAATAATGTTGATGCATTTATCGTATATTCTGCAGATCCGCATATGAGTGAGTACCTTCCTGAAGAATGGCAGGAGAGAGCATGGCTGTCAGGATTTTTAGGTTCTGCCGGTTTTGTGGTAGTTACTAAAGATAAAGCCGGGCTTTGGACAGACGGAAGGTATTTTACACAGGCTGCGATTGAACTGGAAGGTTCAGGAATTGACCTTTTCAAAGATGGAATGGAAGGAACTCCTAATTATATTGACTGGATCATTTCTGAAATTCCTGCCGGCGGTAAAGTTGCTGTAAATGCATTAGCTGCTTCCAATACCAACTGGGAGCTGCTTTCTCAAAAATTTGATGCAAAGAATATTACACTGGCCGATCTTCCTCTTTTAAAAGAAGTCTGGAAAGAGAGAGGAACTCCTTCAAAAAATCCGATTTATGTACATCCTGTAGAAAGAGCCGGTAAATCCGTAACAGATAAACTTTCCGCGATCCGTCAGAAGATGGAAGAACAGGGGGCTACAGTTCATATCATTTCAAGTCTGGATGATGTAGCCTGGACTTTAAACCTTAGAGGAAGTGATGTGCAAAGTAATCCCGTATTCCTGGGATATATTGTGATTACAAAAAATGATGCTGTACTGTTCACCGATCTGGAAAAGCTGAATGTAGAAGCAAGAAAACAAATGGATGATGCTTTCGTGAAAATGATGCCTTACGAAGAATTCTATAATTATCTGAAAGCGTTCAAAAATGAAAAAGTATTGGTTTCACCTAATAGTAATCAACAGATTTTTGAAACATTAAAAACAGAAAATGGGTTTATCAAGGCTCCTGTTCCGGGAAATCTGATGAAAGCCCAGAAAAATGAAGCTGAACTGGAAGGCTTCAGAAAAGTAATGGTAAGGGATGGTGTTGCCATGGTAAAATTCTTATACTGGCTGACCTACAATGCAGGAAAAGAAGCTATGAATGAGTATTCCATTGGTGAAAAGCTGCGAGGCTTCCGTGCAGAAGGTGAGAATTTTGTAGGAGAAAGCTTTGGTTCCATAGTAGGATATAAAGATAACGGGGCGATAATGCATTATTCTGCGAAAAAGGAAGGAAGCAAAGAAGTCACTAATGATGCAAGTATCCTGGTTGATTCAGGAGGACAGTATCTGGAGGGAACTACAGATATTACAAGGACTTTTGCACTGGGAAATGTTTCTGAAGAATTCAAAAGAAATTCAACTCTGGTATTGCAGGGTATGATCCGTTTATCAATGGTAAAATTCCCTAAAGGAACCAAAGGGGTACATCTTGATGCTATAGCAAGACTTCCGCTTTGGATGGAAGGTAAAGATTTCAATCACGGAACCGGGCATGGTGTAGGAAGCTTTATGAATGTTCATGAAGGACCTCAAAGTATCAGAAAAGATATGAATCCTCAGGATCTTCTTCCCGGAATGGTTTGTTCAAATGAACCTGGATACTATCTTGAAGGAGAATACGGAATCCGTCATGAAAACCTTATTGCAGTAAAAGAAGCAGAAAAAACAATTCATGGAACATTCTATGAATTTGAAACACTAACGTTCTGTCCGTTCTTTAAAGATACAATCGTCAAAGAAATTCTTTCGGAAAATGAAATTGAATGGTTAAACCGTTATCATAAAACCTGTGAAGAAAAACTTGCTCCCCACCTGGAAGGTGAGGTTAAAGAATGGTTCTTACAATTGGTAAGCCCGCTTTAATTATAAAGTAATTAAGTATTAAACCGAATAATTGTTAGATAAACTAAAGTCCTGTAAGCATCTCTTACAGGGCTTTTCTTTTATGCAACCGTATTTTTACGGATAAAAGTTCAGGGTTTCCCCTGAAGCACAGGCTAAAAGGCTTCACTATATTTGTACCCGTAAACATCATATCTTCATATACATAACTCAATCAATTTTCAAAACGGTAAATCATCCTGTCCTGGGATGATTTTTTGTTTAATATGCAATATGCTTTATCGGAATTCTGTGGAATAAAGCCGGTTAAAGTGACTTATATTGGTATAATCAGGAATTCAGGCAGTGAACAAAGGTTCAGTGGCTGAAGAAAGTGAAAGAAATGGGCAAGAAACAGAGATGGATACCCTAACTTTATCCGGCTATTGAAATTCCAATGCCAGATAAAGTGAGTATAAACACAATTAAAAAAATAGTTACAGTCCTTTCTTTCCTTCAATCCAATAGGCTTGCGACCTGATGCATTTCGGAGAGACACCTTTGGCTTTAAGAAACTTTCTGATCACAGACATGGTGTTGCCATTTCCGGTCAGATAGAAAACCACTTCATTATTGTATATGCTTTGTTTCTCTTCATTCAGAAAATCAGTCAGGGATTCCATAATACGTATTATATTTTTTTTCGGACTGTGATAGCCATATAAATTCAGGATCTCAAGAGCAGAGGGCTCTTCCAGTTCGTGAAGACATATGAAGGTACGGTTTGCTTCTTCTGCTGCGTCTTTAATGGAAATAGAGCTCCCAAGTGAGGTCTCGTCACCAATGGAAAAATGGATTCTCGCTTCAGGTTCAAAAAACCGCTTTCCTCTTGGCATTAACATTTTTACCGGGCTTCCCGTGGCTAAACAGCTTACAAAATGACTTCCTGCTGCACTCTTATCATGGGTATGGAAAATCACATCAAAGGTACCGGCTTCCCGGTTAAAACAAAAGGGGGAGTAGTTTCTGAAGTCTCTGTCGCTGACCCGGATTCCTATTGCATAAGCAGGCTCATAAGGCACATCCTGCAGATTGGCGGCAAAGCGTATACAGCGCAATTCATCGGTTATTTTTTTTATATCGACTACCATGCAGTCTTTGAATTTTGAGGACCAGACATTTTCTACCGTATCATTGATCCATTTTGGTAAACTAGGCATGACTTTTTTTATTGCAAAGGACGCTTCAAAAAAGATATGGAACGATAGCCTTTTCAGGGAATTTGTTGGACTATTCGTGGTTTATAAAGGGTTTCTGTTTTTGTTCCGGAATTCTGAAGGGGACTGGTCTTCTGATTTTGAAAATAAGCGGCTGAAATATGTATGATCACTGTATCCCAGTTTGTAAGCAATTTCTTTTACGGTAAGGTGAGTAAATACCAGCAGGCGTTTTGCTTCGGTTAAGACTTCCTGATGAATCCAGTATTGTGCAGGTTTTCCGGTTATTTCCCTTACTGCTTCCGTGAGGTACCCCCTTGAAATATTTAAACGTTCTGCATATTCAGATGGACTTTTCATGGTTTTGAACTCCTTTCTGACCATGCTTCTGAAGGCCCTTGTGAGTTGCAGGGCACGGTTTTCAACAGGTTCACCGGAATGGATCTCCTTTGAGTAAATATAGGCAAACATCCCGGTAAAAGCATTCAGTAACGACTGAACAACCAGGTAGCCTTCTTTAGACAAGAGTACTTCATCAGAATAAGAAGAATGAAGGATTTTGGCTGAAGTACTGATCCTGTGTATCCAATTCTCGTCAAGGGGTATTGGGCGGATTTTTTCCAGGGATTCTTCAAAAACAGTACGAACGGCATCCGGAAGCAGATCTGCCTTTACTGCTATAAACCATCCGTTAACTCTTTCCATGACGAGCCCCTGATGTACCTGGCCCGGTAATACACAGAAAATTGAGGGCTGTCGGGATTCGATAATTTTAAAATCAACCATCATTTTTACATACCCACTTTCCATAGAGGTGAAAATGTAATGACTGTCCCGGTGTATTCCTTTATCCATAAGTGCTTCATCGGAACTTCTAAGGCGGTGCTCAATCTTCTCAACAAGAATACCATGCCGGGAAATACCATTGAGATCATAAGTGGGAATTGTATGTTTCATGCCTGGAAACTGTATGTACAAAACTACAATATATCCTTACGATTTTTGATAAAATAAATAACAATATTTATCTGGCTTTGGAGAAGGCTATTTTTATGGCTAAAAAGGTCAGGATACCGGCCATAAACCATTTCTGTACTTTTATCCAGACAGGATTTTGTGAGAAGAAAACAGCAGCCTTTGCAGCGGTCAGTACAATTAAAAAGTTTACACTGAAGCTTATCAGCACCTGTATAATCCCAAGTTCAAAACTCTGGAACAGCACCGAACCGTATCCGGGTTTAATAAACTGTGGAAAAAAGGAGAGGTAGAATACTGCTACTTTCGGATTAAGTACATTGGTTAAAAAGCCAATCATAAAGAGCCTTTTGGGACTGTCGTATGTTTGATTTTCAGTTACCTCAAAAATATTTTTACGGCCAGGTCTTACGGCCTGATATGCGAGATACAGTAAATAGAGTGTTCCTGCTGTCTTAAGAACCGTATAGGCAAAGGGAACGGCTAACAATACAGCGGTAAGGCCAAATGAAACCATAATGATATGAAACAGAAATCCGCAGGCTACTCCGGTTAAAGAAATTAAGCCTGCTTTTTTTCCCTGAGTGATCGATTTTGAAATCAGATAAATCATGTTGGGTCCCGGGCTGATTACGAGTACGAATGCAGCAAGAACAAAGAAGAAGAGTTCATGGAATGGAATCATGGGGGCGTTATTAACTTTGTAAATGCAAGTTTACAAAAACTGACTGATAAATTTCTTACGACTTTTAAAAACGGATTAAAAAAATACGGACAGCTTCTTATATGATGAAAAGAGCTGTCCGTGTATGGTTATCATCAAATGCATTATTACCTTAGCAGGCAATTTTCATACTGATCCATACATAAATTTAAATTAATCTGATAGATCACCCGGGCATTTGCCATACGGTTATTGGTCGTAGTACTGGAAGCTGAACCCGAAAAATAATCCTCCAGTGCCCCCTGCATCGCTCCGGTGTATTCATCTACTGAATCTGAGTTGCATGCATTTAATTCATCTTTACATGTTGTATTGTTCGTGATAATATCCTTTACACTTTCATAGAGTACAAGTTCTGCAAATCTTAACCTGTTAGCAGGTATTTTTTCAAAAAATGCCATATGGGTGTTCATATTGATCCGGCAAAGATTTTCGACCTGTGCCCATTGCTGGGTAGCTTCGTTCATGCTTGAAAAATCAGTAGCTGATAAATGGGCAGAAATCCATGAAAGCATGGCATCTTTTGTTTTGATGGTTTCAATATTTCCATTGAATTTCATTTTAGAAACAAACGCTTTTGTTTTTGTATTGAATTCTATGAAAGTCGGTGAATTTTCATGATTGTAAAATGAATTGTCAAAATCACTGTCGATTCCTCTTCCCGTTTCATTTTTGTTTACTGTAATCTGATCAGCTGAATTTAACTGTTCATGATATTCATTCTCGTTTGAACATGAAAAGAAAAATGCAATACTGCATAATAAGATAAGTTTTCTCATTTTCTGATTGTTTTTGGTTATTATTAAATGATAAGATAATAGCTTCGGAGGTGGCCAATATCCGGTTCTGTATATCTTACAGTTTATATGTTTTTTGATTGATGAGTATTGAATTATTTCAATAATTCCAATGTTGTTTTATTTATTTAATTCGTTTGTTTTGTATTTATAGTTAATATTTTTCCCTAATATATGAAATATTTTAAAAATAACACACCCTGAGTAATGCTGATGTTGAAATATGAGAATGTACAGCAAATGAAATGGCTGGCAGAAGAGTTGATTTCAGCCGGTCATAAGTTGGTTATTGCTGTTAAATAAATATTATGAATACAGATTGTAGCCTGTCACCCTTTTAGGAAAATGCTTTATTTTCATCATTCGGATCAGGTAATTCTCCCCGTTTCCGCCAGAAAAACCAGGCCACAATTACAGCAGCAATGGGCAGGGCAATACCAAATTCATCGATAAAATAATTTGTATGACCTGTATCTACGGTAAGAGGGGTAAAAATAGACTGGATAAATAAATTATGGCTGGCATGCAAAATAGCAGCAGTCCACAGACTTCCTGATTTCATTCGCAGCCAGGTAAAAATAAAACAGCAGGCAAATATCATCACCGTAAAACAGGTGAGGGCCAGCCATTTTGGTCCTCCCGTATTGTAATTTGAAAACAGCAGGAGGGGATAATGGTACAATGACCAGATAACTCCCATCCACAGAGAGGTTGCTGTATAGGAACTGATGTTAGCCAGCTGCGGTGTAAGGAATCCCCGCCATCCTATTTCTTCTCCCAGCGCAGAGCCTATGGAACGTACCATTCCAAAGCTGCTCATCAGGATAATGTATAACACTATAGTCAGCCCATCAGATAGGTTCCAGCCCATTCCTTTAGCTATTTCTGCTACAAATTCATGATTGTAAAAACCACCTGCGCCACTGGTCCAAATAACCAGATAAGGGATCAGGACATAGGATAGCGGGAGGAGATAAGCAAGTAACTGGTATTTGGTGAGTCCCCACTTCCAGCCCAACGACGAAACAGGGATCTTTCTGATGCGGCAGGTTAACAGGGCTGCAATAGCCGGACACCACATGATGATGGTTGCATATGATATAATCCCGCCACCGAGTTTTCCAGTACGGATGCACATGTAATAAACAGGCAGGCAGAAAAGAAAGGTGAGTACCAGATAAGTGGCGATATTCTTCCTGATTTCTGATTTAGATGTATTTTTCATAAACTGATTGGTGTTGGTGTTTATAAATGGTTGAAAAATAGAAGATTATTTTTAATAAAAATACACTTATTTCTTATATGAAATGCTAAATTCAGTATCGCTCTTCAAAAAATCATCTGTTTTTAAAAACTGAAAACTGTAAATTAGCCCAGCAAAATTTTTCCACAAATCTTAAACAATGTCCAGCCTGAAAACCATAAGAGAACAAAAAAACCTGACCCAGGAGGAATTATCAGAAAAATCAAAAATTTCTGTAAGAACCATTCAGCGGATAGAATCCGGAACAGAACCTAAAGGACACACTCTGAGGGCCCTGGCGCAGACTCTGGAAGTAGAAGAATCTGAATTAAAGGATCAGCCACAGATAACTAATGAAACGGATGAAATTGAAACGGGTATAGAAGAAAAGGAAACGCCGGTCAATTATTCTTATATTAAGATGATTAATCTTTCATCGCTCATTTTTACACTTTTGCCACCGCTGAATATTTTTGTTCCGTTGATGCTGATGTTTGTTATGAAACAGAAAAACAGTCTGGCAAGACAGATTATCTCAGTTCAGATGATCTGGACGGTATTGGCGCCGGTTACCTTTATGCTCGGGATTTTTTTAAAGTTCGGAAAACAATTTACCCTGATTCTTATGATTCTGATTGTACTTTCAAATGTGTTTATTATCCTTCGCAATGCTGCTGAGATAGACCGTAATAAGAAACTGTACTTTAGACTGAACTTCAGTATGATATAGAGACTGTCAGGGCTTTGTCGGGTTTTTGTCGGGTTTATTTTTACCTGAACAACGGAATGAAATTGAATCTTTGTCAAAAAAATAATAATGACAAAATCTTCACCGTTTCTCCTTTTTTGTATTTTGTTTATAAGTATTATTCATGCCCAGACAAAAAAAACAGATCCTCTTTATAAAACAATTATGTCGAAAGACAGTCTGTTTTTTTCAACAGGTTATAATACCTGCAACATTACCCAGATGGAAAACCTGCTCAGTGATACTTTTGAATTTTATCACGATAAAGGCGGGTTTGAGAACAAAGAAAAATTTATAATTGATTTTAAAAACGGGTTATGTAAATCTCCGGAAACTTATCAATTAAAAAGGGTTCTGGTGGAGAAAAGTACTGAGATTTATCCCATGTATAAAGATGGGAAAATATATGCCGCCATTCAGAATGGGGATCATCTGTTTTATGAAAAGGTTGGGAATCAGGTTGATAAATTGGTCGGGGAAGCGAAATTTACCCATTTGTGGGTCCTGGAAAATACTGAGTGGAAACTTAAGAATTCACTGAGTTTCAACCACCATCCGAAACAAACCACTGATAATGATACCATGTTTGATAACGACCTGTCGATGCAAAGCTGGCTGAAAGAAAATACTATTCCTGTCCTAGGATTAGGAATTATCGAAGGAGGAAAACTACAGCAGGTCAAAGTTTTCGGAGATAGTAAGAAAGGAATTTCAGTTCCGCAGAATGCAAGTTTTAATGTTGCCTCCCTCACCAAGCCTGTTACAGCAATGGTCACTTTACGTCTGGTAAGCCTCGGAAAGTGGGATTTGGATGAACCCTTAGATAATTACTGGACAGATCCTGATGTTATCAGTGATCCCAGACATACGAAACTTACTACCAGAATGATCCTGAGCCATCAGACCGGCTTCCCTAACTGGAGATGGATGAATACAGATAGAAAACTGAACTTTCAGTTTGATCCCGGTACAAAATATCAATATTCGGGAGAAGGTTTTGAATACCTTCGGAAGGCGCTTGAAAAGAAGTTGGGAAAATCGCTGGAACAGCTTGCAAAGGAATTGATTTTTAAGCCTCTCAAAATGAATGATACAAGTTATATATGGGATCAGAATACTGACGATTCAAGATTTGTAACAGGCTATAATGAAAAAGGGAATGCCTATCCGATAGAAAAAATTATAACGGTTAATGCTGCTGATGATCTTCATACCACGATAGAAGATTACGGAAATTTTATGGCCAGTGTTATGAAAGGAAAAAAGCTGAAGCCGGAAATTTTCAGGGAAATGATAAGAAAACAGGTAAAGGTTAAAGAAAATAAATATTTCGGGATAGGCTTTGAAATTTATGACCTGGGGAATGGTGAATATGCATTATCCCACAGCGGAGCAGATCAGGGGACAAGATGTATTGCTATAGTATTGCCGGATTCCGGTAAGGGAATTATCATTTTCACCAATATTGATGACGGGTACAAAGTGTATGAAAAACTGGTTGTTCACTATCTCGGAGAGCAGGGGAAAAAGATTGTGGAGATAGAAACCAGATAGCTGTTATACAAGTAAAATCTTTGTATATTTAAGGTATCAATCTGAAAATAAATAAAATAGAAGAATTTATTTTTCAGATGCAATATTATGAACAGAAAAAAGAAAGCTATGTGGCAGTATTATATTATCCTTGGAGCAGGAGTGATTCTGTTTGTT
The DNA here is from genome assembly GCF_003385595.1 of Chryseobacterium flavum. GTDB lineage: Bacteria > Bacteroidota > Bacteroidia > Flavobacteriales > Weeksellaceae > Chryseobacterium > Chryseobacterium flavum. Next base: position 172,058 of record NZ_QNUE01000004.1, read on the forward strand.
GCAGCATTGCTGAGCTTCAGAAACACTCTTTCCTTTTTAAAGAAAGCAGAAAAGGCAACGGCGACCGTTACCTCATTGCGGGTAGATAATTCTGACGGGGAAGTATACCTGCCTGTTTTTACCTTCCGGACTCAAAATAATATTGAATATACTTATGAATTGCCGGAAGGCACCAATCCTTCAGCCTGGTCTGTAGGGGAGACGGAGACTGTTATCTATGACCCGGATGATCCGTCTTCTGTAAGCTTATATACTTATTTCAGGATCTTTGCCTGGCCTTTGGTGCTGATGTCTATTGCCCTGCCGTTACTGGTTATTGGCAGCGGATATTTTATTGCAGCTCAGTTTTTAAAATAAAATAAGCTTTGACCTCATTATTTAAGCCTTTATGGAGGCAAAAGCCCTTACCGGGAAAGTGCCTACTCCTTTAAATTTTGGAGGAGCTGCAGTAAAAGTAAAGTGATCATCAGGAAGCTTGTCCAGATTGCAGAGATGTTCCACAATGAGTATTTCAGCTCCTAAAAGGATTGTATGTACAGGTCTGTTTTTACCTCCTGTATAGTCGATATTATGGGAATCAATACCCACCAGCTTTACCTGGCAGTCTTTGAGAAATTCGGCTGCACTTTTTGTTAAATAAGGATGATTTTCATAATAGGTTTCCGTATTCCAGTGATGGTCCCATCCTGTATGAATGAGTACTGCTTTATTCCTGATCTCCTTGTTTTTAAGGTGTTTCTCTGTGATTTCCAGGGTTTCAGGAAAAGGGATCCGGACCACCACAGCTTCCAGTTCAGCAAATTTCTCCAATCCGGTATCTGCAAGGTCTTTTCCGTTTTCAAACCTGTGAAAGGGGCAGTCAATATACGTTCCGGTATTGGAAACCATCTCAATTTTACCAATCTGAAATTCTGTGCCTTCTTCATAGAACTGTCTGGAGTCTTCCCTGCTCAGGAAATCACAAATGTGTGGTGCAGGAAGACCTTTATAGGTAATGAGTCCTTCTTCTATTGTATGGCTGAGGTCTATCAGCTGTTCTTCAGAAGAGGGCTTATGAGCCGGTTTTCTTTTGTGGGGTTCGCTGAAGATCTCTTTGTTCAGGATATTTACTTTGCCGGCCATCAGAAGTCTCAGGTCTTCGATGATATAGTCTGCAAGCTCCTGATTTGTAATATCATTTCCTGCAATATCAAGCCTGAAGTCTTCTCCTTTGAGGCTTCCTCCATTGGTAAAATATACTTCAAAATCAAATTTTACTCTTTTGTCCATAATTGAATATTTAAGGCAAAAGTGAAGAAAATCAAATCTTATTTACTTGACTTAAATCAATTTGCTTTAATTTTTTACTTCTTATTCTGCTTAAGGTTTCCGGGCTCATTCCCAGATAGGAAGCAATATGGAAAAGGGGAATTCTTTCTTCGGAACGGGGAAACTGTTCCAGGAAATGCAGATAGCGTTCATTGGAATCGTGGAGAAGGAAAGAGCTTTCCCGCCTGCATTTTTTTATAAACTCATTTCTGAGGATCTGATTGAAGAGTATATGCCATTTCTGATCTTGTATTAACAGAGCCTCAAGCAGTGTTTTGGGGATGACCACCATCTCGGATTCTTCCAGACATTGAAAGCTGAGGTTTGTTTTTTCACCGGTTAAAAAGCTTGTCAGGGCGGTCAGGAAATTATTTTCAGGGAAAAACTCAGTATTGATCTCCCGGTGGTCTTTTGTATAGAAGCTTCTTACCATCCCTTTATGCAGGAAGAAAAGGTCATTTGCTACAGTATTTTCCCGGATCAGGAAACTGTCACTTTTTAAATGCAGAAGCTTTGTACCAGATAACAGCATCTCCTTTTCTGTATTCGTAAGGTCAAATAGAGGATACAGAGCCGCTTCAAAGAAAGTATGGAGATTAAAGCCAGTCAAGGTTTTGATGATTTTAGAGTTGGTGCCTTATTAATGCTGAGGTTACTCAACAGAGATATAAAAAACAGCGGGGAATATAAACTTCCCCGGCTGTTAACTCTTTATTTTACTTTTTCCAGAAGATATAGTTTGGCTCCTGAAAATGCCAGTTTAGGCATCAGGTTTCCTTCCAGGACCATAGTCTTGTTATTGGCATCGATGACCGAAATATAATTGTTGGAATTGTATTCAATATAGTTTTCCTTTTCTTTTGTTAAAGGATTTTTTCCAAATTCCAGAGAATATTTAACCCATTCTTCATCTTGTGTACTGCAGTGAACCGGCTTGAATTTGGATTTTTTAGCCTTGAAAATGATCTGGTCATAGCTATCCACACAATCTGAAGTAAAGGAAGCTTCCGGATTCTGGTCTTTGGAGAAATCTTCGAAAGAGCCACGGTAAACGCCTACCACTTTCCAGGTTCCGTCCAGACGGTCCTCATCAATTTTTCCTTTGGCTTTACTTACTGCCCAGCTGATTCCGTTTACGGTTCCTTTTACTGCTTTATACCCCAAATTTACAGCTCCGGATACTACTTTTGTAGCTGTTCTTACTACGCATGAATTCAAAACCAGTACTGCTGAAGCCAGAAATATTATTTTTTTCATATTGTCAGGTTTTATTATTGTTACGAAGATAGGGTTTTTGATAAAAAATATTCATCCAGTGATTCCTGATATGAAAAAATATTTACCGTTTCTGTTTAAATCTGTATAACTACGAAGCTATTACTGCCTGTTATTGTCAACTTTCAGTTTATTAACCAAAGGATTGGCATACATTGCCAGGAAATATTTCCTGGAAACAGGATCGGAAGGATCTATGCGCATTTCCAGTCTTCGGATAAATAACTGTTTTTCCTGCTCCGTATATTCGGAGGTGTATTTATTGGTATTGTGAAGGAGATCATAAGCGATGTACTTGGTAGGCCAGAGCTTATAATGACTGATGATGGAACGGTCAATCACCTGGGCAATTGCCTGAAGTTGCTTGTTTTTATTGTCGATAGTGACAGCAATTTCATCCAGTTCCGTATCAAGAATGTCGCCGGCATGAATGTGAATACGTTTCTTTTGTCCCAGAATTCCGCTCAGGATATTGGTAAAATCTTCATTTTTCCCCTTGATATATTCCTCATCTCTGTGCCGGGCCAGCAATTGTGGCATCTTTAAGGAATCTGTAGGATCATATTCATAGGAGATGGAGATCGGAACAATTTTTAAGGTTTTAAAATAATCTGTCAAAGACAAGTCCCCGGCTGCCATGGCCAGCATTTTCAAAACACCTTGCTGGGTAGAATCGTTACCGTCTTTGGTACGGCCTTCACGCTGGGCAATCCATACGGAACGTTTTTCGTTGTACAGCTGTTCCCTGATATATTCGGACATCGTCTGTGAACTGGTGAGCTGCTCACGAAGAGGAAGGCCTCTTTGCACCAAAAAGTTCCGGTTCAGCTTAGCAAGTACATTTAAAAACTTCTTGCGGACAAGATTATCTCCGATAGCCGAAGCGGTCATAATATAACCACCTTCCAGCAAGACCAGATTAAGCAGCGAAGTATCCAGAACAATATCCCTGTGGTTCGAGATGAAAAGGTAAGGGGTATTTTTATCCAGTTTATCAAAGCCCGAAGTTGTTAAGCCATCAGAGCTTTTCGCAAGGATCTGTCGAACGGCAAACGCCACAAACTGATGCTGGAAATCACTAATGGAATGAACATTTTTGAACTGCTCCAGCCAAACCTGCTCATCCGTATCCGGAAAAGTAAAGTTCATCAGCGCTTTCATCATAGGATCCCGGGCAATACTTCCCAGTGCTTCATTCACTTCATGATCATAGAAATACCGGATTTCATCAAATTTCGACATGCGGTTATTTAAAATTTAAATTTTTTGCAAAAGAACGAAAATTTATCTGGGGATGGAGTATAAAGGTTGTTAAAGTATTATGAAGGGCTTAGGAGTTCGGTGAAATAAACGTATTATAACAAAGCGATCTATGTGCGCGTTCACTTTATATACCAACACTTATGCGTTCACCTTGTCATTCCGCAGGAATCTAACCTGTTATTATCATCATGCATTAAGAAAAACTTTCTGTGTTTGGATTCCTACGGAATGACAAACTGTGCGGATAGTCTAAGTGAGTAATTGGTATTAAGTCTGCATTAAGTCTGGAGCAAGTAAGCGGTTATACACCAACATTTATGCGTCCACTTTGTCATTCCGCAGGAATCTCAACTCTTATTTTACCCTCTGAATTAAAACATTCCCGATGGACTTCTACTTTATGACGATATACAATTTTGTCATTCATATGAATATCCACATCAAAGCCAATTCTCAAATAAATAATTCAAAAATTCTAAGTTAGGATTTGCCCTTCTTATAAGTTCAAGTTTCTTAATTCTTGACCAGTTTTTAATTTCCTTTTCTCTTTCAATAGCATGATGAATCCAATCATATTTTTCGTAATAAATTAGAAATTCAAGATTGTATCTTGCGGTGAAACTACCGGGATTTAACTTTGTTTTGTGTTGATACAATCTCATGTGGAGGTTCCCTGTAATACCAGTATAAAGCACTTTTCTGTTTTTATTGGTAAGGATATAGATATAGTAAGTATGGCTTCCTTTTGAAAACTCATTCATTTGTGTTTGTTTTGCAAAAGTTACGAAAATATCCTACTGGTGTTGCAATAATCTAAACACTTATTTTGCCATTACTTATTACAATTAAAAGCTTTCACTGTGTGCAAATAAATATCCATATATACTTATGAACGCCCACCTTGTCATCCCGCAGGAATCTAAACTGTTTTATTATCAGAAAAATTTTCGCTGTCTGGATTCCTGCGGAATGACAAACGTTGTGGATAGCCTGGGTGAAAAAGTTTGTATTAAGTTTGAAACAAGTATAAAGCACTTCCCCGAAATGAAAGAAGTCCTTTCATTATCATTATAGTTTATATTTCTAAATATTTTAGCTGAATTCCTTCTTCTGTTTTCCATTCTAGGGGGCCGCTTGCTGATCTTGCTAATGTAGCAGCAGCAGCTCTTGAGGAGGAAGTAAAAATATAGTCTTTTGTCAATTTATAAAATCCATTTTCTATTTCTATTATTCCCTCAGACAGCATTTTTCTTCTCTCAGATACAATACCATCAGATAGTGATGGCTGTTCGGTCATCATCAAAAGAGAATCTTTATAGACAATAAAACCTTCAGTGGAAGGACTGCCTTTTCCGCAGGCACCAGCTCCGTTTTTACAAAATAATATCAACTGATTGGTTTCGTCCTGATCTATTGTTTCATCCAGTGATTCAAATATTTTATGTCCCAGAGTAGCTGTCAGTATTTTAATATTTGATAAAAACTCTTCAAGTTCTGCCTGTTCTGCTTCAGACAGTTCTGGGCGGGTAGGGATGTTTTGATTAATAGAATACCGCCCTGCATTTATAGCGAGTTCGTATAAACGGTTTTCTAAATATTTAACACCAGCTTTATTTAAATACTGATCTTTACTGCCAAAAAATAAGACTTCATTCCAGAAATCTCTGTTGGCAATATGATGAGCGAGACGATCAGCAATTACTTCTGCCTCACCAATATAGGCAACGTCTTCATTATTGTCACCCTTACCAATTAATATATATACCCCAGGTTTCCTGAACTCTGGCCGGTTGTTGTATTCTCTTACTTTAATACGTGGGACCTTTATACCTATGCCTGTCCAGTTACTAAGTTCTGCAGTAGTAAGGCCGTTTGGGGTGCCATCTACAAGGAACAGACGTATTGTTTTTCCGAAGATATTCATAAATAATTTAATGATTAATTCATGGAGGCCATGAGTATTAATTTATAGATAGCAATAATAATAAAAATCTTCAGTTTGTGCTTATGGGAAAGCGTAATTTCCTGCAAATCTTTTCTGATTGTATTTTTTTAGAAACTCAAAAATATTTCCCGCAATTATCACACGTCACTCCAAACACTTTTAAAAGTGTCGTGTTCATCAGAAAATGAAAACAGGATAATAGGGTTTGTTCTTTATGGTTTTTTTAAGAAAAAAAGAATGTGTAATGAATGAAATGATGAAATAGTAGGGTAGAGCTTCTTTCAGAGCTTATTATATTGTTTTTTTAGGCAGCGTTTTTCTAAATATTTTTTTATATTTAACTCTTTATAATAGATGATGAATATGGAACACAAAATACATCAGGGACGCAATGTAAAACGATTCAGGGAAATGCTGGGCATCAAGCAGGAAGCATTGGCTCTTGACCTTGGGGACGACTGGAACCAGAAGAAAGTTTCTCTTCTGGAACAGAAAGAAATTATAGAAGACCCTTTACTGAAAAGAATTTCTGAAGTATTGAAAATTCCGGTGGAAGCGTTTCAGAATTTTGATGAAGAGCAGGCGGTGAATATTATTTCTAATACGTTTGGGGAACACGCTTTCAGTAACTCATTCAATTATGGAACAATTAATTTTCATCCTATTGAAAAAATAGTTCAGTTGCATGATGAGAAAATTGCTCTTTATGAAAGGATGCTGAAGGAGAAGGATGAGATGATGGGGAGGCTGGAGAGGTTGATTGAAAAGGGGTAATTTAAGATATTATAAAAAGGTTCAGCTGCTGCTGAACCTTTTTTCATTTATTAGGCATTAACTCCGTCAATGAAAACATCAACAAAATTTTGAACCTTTTGAATAATTCTTCTCCCTATATTATTTCTTTCTGTAAGTTTTGGTTTTACTTCAAGAAGTTTTAAAGTATCACTAATTTTTGGTGTTTTGGAAGTGAAAAGAAAATCATCAATGGCATATCTGAATCTATCTTTATTTAAAAATTCCTCATCAGCAATTTTGTCAAATGCCGAATTTTTTTCTTTGTTCCAAAATTTTTCAAATTCATCATTCACATCATTCCCATCAGAAATATGGGGTAAATTTTCTTCTATAAATTTTTCTATTAACTCTTTTTTACTTCTCAGTTTAGCATCTCCGGAAAGGATATCTCTGATTTCTTTTTTCTTTTGTTCCAGTTTATCGCCTTTCAGATTTGAATCAGTAAGATTAGCTAATAATGAAAGAATATAACTGACATTTATTTCATCACGATGGATTAATTCCAGTTCAAAATCGACATCATCTAGAATACTTACTTTTCCTTCTCCACCTTCACGATTCCCTTTAATTTCAGTCCATAAATCAAGGTATTTGCTTTTATAATCATTAAACTCACTTTCATTCATTTCAAGTTTATCAAAGTTAAAATCAGCAAATGATTTTAAGATGTTTAGAACTCTCATTACTTCACGGAAAGAAGTTATAAATTCAAATTTTTCCTGTTCCGTTTGATAACCATTCACACTGTCAATTTCTGGAGCAACTAGCTTCAATGTCCCTAAGGCAGAATTAAAAAGCTCAATGTAACTTTCAATGGGCTGAATAATGATTTCCTGAATAGCTTCTTTGTTTGAAAATAAAGTCACGGCATCATCTGTTGCTGATTTTAAATTACGGAAGCAGACTATATTTCCTTGCGATTTCTTATCACCCAAAAGCCTATTGGTTCGGGAAAATGCCTGGATTAAGCCATGATATTTTAAATTCTTATCAACAAATAAAGTATTTAGTTGAGGGCTATCGAATCCCGTTAAGAACATATTAACGACAATAATTAAATCAACCTCTTTGCTACGAACTCTTTTGGCGATATCATTATAATAATTGTAAAAAGTTTGGGAGTCTTTTGTAGAAAAATTTGTATCAAACATTTCATTATAATGACCGATATATCTTTCCAATATGTTTCTGCTATGAGAATCACCATATTGAGCCTGCGGCTCTGCAACCATTGCAAAATCAGGTTCTTCATAGATTCCATTTGCATCTTTGGATTCTTCATTAGTTCCATAGCTGAAAATTGTTGCAATTTTCAATTGATGTTTACCTTCTTCTTTTTTCTTTTGGAAAAGGTCATAATACTTCTGCAAAACATCAATACTACTTACACAAAACATAGCATTGAAAGTATTGCTATGCGTTTTTCTTCCGTATTCTGCAATGAGATAATCTGCAATTTTTTCAAGTCTTTTCGGGCTTTCAAGAAGCTCCTGAGTATCTATTGCTTCAACATCAGTATCAATGTAAGTGTTACTCCCTTCTTTTTCCTTATATCTACCAACATATTCTACAGAAAACTTTAAAACATTATCATCCCGAATTGCATCTGTAATTACATATTTATGCAGACAATCTTCGAATAGTCTATTAGTGGTTGCCGGAGCTCCGTCTATTTTCCCAATTGAATTAACTTCAGAAATCGGAGTTCCTGTAAATCCAATCATTTGAGCATTCTTAAAGTACTTTTTGATATTCTGATGCGTATCTCCAAACTGACTTCTGTGACACTCATCAAAAATAAAAACAACTTTTTTGTCTTTTAGTTTTTCAATTTTGTTACCATGTTTTTCTTTGGTAATAGCAGTATTGAGTTTTTGTAAGGTTGTAACAATGAGTTTGGTGTTGTCAGAAAGTTGTTTCACTAAATGAGCCGTATTTTCAGTAGCATCAACGCTTCCTTTTTCAAAAGCATCAAATTCTTTTTGTGTCTGATAATCCAAATCTTTTCTGTCCACTACAAATACTACTTTTTCCACTTTCGGAATTTCTTTCAGAATCTGACTAGCTTTAAAAGAAGTTAATGTTTTTCCTGAACCTGTAGTATGCCAAATAAAACCATTCTTGTCCGTATTTCTTACCCGGTCAACAATTTTTTCCACTGCATAATATTGGTAAGGCCTTAGAACCATTAGTATCTTGTTGGTTTCATTTAAAACAATATACTTGGTAATCATTTTAGCAATGTGACAAGGCTCTAAAAATGCTGGTGCAAAATGATCCAGCTGTGTTATATTGTTGTTTTGATCATCTGACCAATAGAAGGTTTGTTTAAAGGTTTGCTTAGCGTTATTGGAATAATATTTTGTGTTAACTCCGTTGCTGATAATGAATAACTGAACATAATTAAACAGTCCGTTTCCAGAATTAAAGGATTGATGATGATAACGGTTGATTTGATTAAAAGCTTCTTTTAATTCGAGACCACGTCGTTTTAGTTCAATTTGAACCAAAGGCAACCCGTTAATTAGAATTGTTACATCATATCTATTCTTATAATTTCCTTCCTGAGCAATTTGATTGGTTACCTGAAACTGATTCTGGCACCAGTGATCCTGACTGATAAATTCAATCCATTCTGAACTTCCGTCATCCTTTGTAAAGTGAAATTTATCCCGAAGAATTTTTGCTTTCTCGAAAACATTTCCTTTAGAAAGATGATTTAGTATTTTTTCAAACTCTTTATCAGAAAATGTCTTTTTATTATGAATTTCGAGTTGAGTTTTTAGATTTTTAATTAGATCAGCTTCATTGCAGATTTTGACTTTTTTGTGGCCTAATTGCTGCAATTGTTCAACTAATTTCTGTTCTAAAATATATTCTGGTTGGCTTGACATTGTGGTTATTAATTTTTTTAACTTAAAAAGTTATTTCATCTTTAATTTTCTGATGACAAATTATGAAATTTTCTGCATTATCAAATAATTCTATTACTTCATTTCTTGCTATAGAAGTAGGTTTATTACTTAAAATAGTTTGATAAGATGAGTATTTGAATTGTCTGAAATTATCAGTTATTGAATGAAGTTGAGGATTCTGGTGAATATAAATTATGGTATTTCTTAAGTACTCTTCAGAAATAATTTCTTTTCGTCTGAAAGGAGATTCAATAAGAGCTCCATGTCTGTTATTTTCTTTATTAAAAGCTTGTGAGTAAGAATTAAAAACTCTTGAAAACTGTTTGGAAAAGATGTTTTGCAATGAATGTAACCCTTTTTCAGCTTTAGCAACATTATAAAGTCGAGTCTTAGCGAATGAATTTAGCTCCTTTTCTGATTTTATTTTAACCAAAAGATGAAAATGATTTGAAAGAAGACAGTAAGAATAGAGGTCACAGACCGGGACTAATAATTGAAATATTTTTTGAAGAAAGAAATATTGTGATCCGATTTAAAAATTACATCTCCATTTATTCCTCTGTTAAAGATATGATAATATTTATCTGGTTCTATAAAAGTAATTCTATTGTCACCCATCAAATGTTGTTTTTTCAAATATAAGAAATAAAACAATAAAATAAAGGAATGAGATGGGATGGTAGGAAGCCTTGTCAAGGTTTTAAACCTTGACAAGGCTGACAAATTACTTAAGGGCTTTAAACATCTGATCGATTGCTTTTTTCTTTTGTTCCAGATTAGGATGGACATAAAGATTTAGTGTAGTACTGATATTGGAATGGCCTAATAAAACACTAACTGTTTTATAATCACATTTACTTTCTATACATCTTGTTGCAAAACTGTGTCGTAATCCGTGAAATTTAATATCCGGAATTTCCAGATATCGCATCAGATTTTTATAGTAGCTTCGGTAGGTTCTTGGCTCTGTTGGCCTCGAATCATTAGTTAAAACATAAAACGCCGGATTAACAATTTTCTTAAAAGGTTTCAGCATTCTCAAAAGATCTCTACTAATCGGAATCTCACGGATTGAGTTTTTTGTTTTTGGTGTATCAATAAGAAGTTCAGTCCTACGTTCTCCTCCTTCAATAACATAGATTCTTTGGATGGTTTTTCGAATATTGATAATGCCATTGTCTGTATCAATATCTTCCCAAGTCAAGGCACAAATCTCACCAATACGCATTCCAGAGCAAAGACAAATATAAACACCTAAATTTCTAAAGGTAAAATGCTCCTGAATATAATTCATTACTTTTTTCTGATGTGTTCTGCTCAATACCTCTATTGTATGCGTTTCCCGAACCGTAGGGTATTGTACATCAAAATTGATGAACTCAATCCATTTATTTTTTGCTCCAAATTTCAATACCATTTTCAGCACAATGAGAATGTCTTTAATACTTTTCTGGCTTAGTCCCTGTTCCAGTTTTTGAAATACAAACTTTTGTACATCTTCATCTTCAATCTCAGAATAGTCCTTAAATACAGGGAGTAGATGATTTTCCAGCAACAATACATAAGCCGAAAAGGTTGATTTTTTTACATACAACTTTTTGTCATTCTTCCAAAGTTCAGCGATTTCTGCTAATGTTTTCTTTCTTGTCATAAATTTTTTGATTTTTAATGATTTTCTAACTAATCTCAAAAGTTATGAATTAAGATTGGGGATTTATAGTTATTGAGCTTTAACACAGGTTTTAATCAATCTTTGCCTTTCCTAATTTACGATTTCCGGGGTTTGAAGGGGAGTGGGAATCTAAAAGGTTGGGAGAAATTGCCACTTTTTCTAAAGGGAAAGGTATTTCTAAAAATGAAATAGTTGATAATGGCGAAACTGAATGTATAAGATATGGAGAGTTATATACTTTTTATGAAGAAGTAATTTCTGAAATAAAGTCAAAAACGAATACAGATATTTCCTCTCTTGTTTTAAGTGAAACTAATGACGTAATTATCCCTGCTTCGGGAGAGACCCAAATTGATATTGCAACTGCATCTTGTGTTATCAAATCAGGAATTGCATTAGGAGGAGATTTGAATATAATAAAAACTAAAAATAATGGTATTTTTCTATCATATTATTTGAATAGTAAAAAGAAATTAGAAATTGCAAAACTTTCGCAAGGTATCTCAGTTGTTCATTTATATTCTAGCCAATTAGCATCACTAAATTTAAAATTTCCACAATTAGAAGAACAAGAAAAATTATCAAGCTTTTTATCTCTTTTAAATTTTCGTATCCAAACCCAAAAGAAAATAATTGAGGATTTACAAATAACAAAAAAAGAAATATCTATTAAGCTTTTTAAAGAAGGATTTAACTCATCAGAATCCAAAAAAGAAAATTTCCAAAAATTAGGAGAGTTAACCTATATCGTCAATAAAAAAAATAAGGAAAACCTTAAATTACCAGTTTATTCAATCAACAATAAAAAGGGATTTGTAAGTCAGTCAGAACAGTTTGAAGGAATTGATAGTGACGAAAGAGGTTATGATATTTCATTATACAAAATAATAGGGAAAGAAACCTTTGCTTATAATCCCGCAAGAATCAATGTTGGTTCAATTGGTTATAGTGGAAATTTGGAAAACATTATCATTAGCTCTTTGTACGTTTGTTTTAAAACGACAGACACAGTCGATGATGAGTTTTTGTTTCAGTATCTCCGTACTGATATTTTCAGAAAAGAGGTTTTAAGAAATGTAGAAGGAGGTGTAAGAGATTATTTATTCTATGAAAACTTTTCAAGAATAAAAATTAATCTTCCAGATTTGAAAGAACAAATTAAAATAGCTAAATTTTTATCAAAATTTGATGAGAAGGTAAACGTTGAAATCGAGTTATTAACTCAATACGAAAATCAAAAAAAATATTTATTGCAAAATCTTTTTGTTTAGTAGAGTTTTATTTTCTGAAGAACCTTGTCAAGATTTTAAATCTTGACAAGGTTCTGTTTTTCAAACAAACAAATTAGCCAAAAGAAACTTCTTCTGAAGTTCTAATTTTTCTAAAATTTGTTTTTCTGTATCTATTTTTTCTTGAATAGAAGAAAGAAAATTGGCAATTTTATTTTGTTCTTCTAAACATGGAATCATTGATTCATATTTTGCAATATCATTGTTAGAAATATTTGGTTGTGCACTTGCTGTTGGAATTGAATTAATATAGCTAACAAAATTTTCAGTTTGCACTAATTGATAGAAAAATTCCAAACATTGATTAGTTCTAAAAGTAGCAACCCTTTGATTTATATATGCTTCTCCATTACAACTTATTTTCCCAACTTTACCAAATGTAGCACCAGATAAAGCCATTAAAAAATCACCTTTATTCACCATATACTTTTTATCAGGAATTTCTAAAGTAAAGACACCAGTAAACTCTTCTAAGTTAATGTTTCTACTTATATCTCCGATTCTCAAGACTTTTGTTGTCCCTTTATTGAATAAGATACTTTTAAAGGCAAAGCCTCCTTGAATTGTTAATACTTCTCCTAATTTGCTAAACTTCCAATCTGAAAAATGATTTCCTTTTTCATCCTTGAATCTTGATTTTTTTGAAAATAGTTTTTCTCGCCATCCATTAATTAAGGATTCTAATTTCTCAATTATTTTCTTTTGGGTTTGGATACGTTCATCCAAAAGAGATAGAAATTCAGAAATCTTATGTTGTTCTGAAAATGAAGGAAATGATAAATGAATGTTAGAGATTCTACCTACATTAATGCTTAAAACCTTAGAGCCTTGTGCTTCTCTTTTTATTTGATTTCTTACATTATCAGATTTTAATAAAAATCCTAGAAAGCCCTTAGAAAAATATTTTTTTTGTGGTCTTGCTAAAAGGGTATGTAAGCCTGAAAGTAATTTTTCTCCATTAAGATTTGTAATCTCGATACTTTTCCCAACATCATTCAAATCTTCAGAAGCATCTGCAAAAATTACATCTCCTTCTTGACAATAAAAATCTTCTGAAATTCTACTTAGAGAAATATCTTCATTTATATAAGGAACATTTTCATTTTCTAAATCAAATAGGGTTCGAAATTTTGTATGAATATCTCCATAGTGAATATTTTTTATGGTTCCTGATTCATAATTGAGGTTATCTCTTGAATAAGAATTAGTTACTTTGAAAGTCATTAAGGCTCCAAGTTTCTTATTTTCCCATTCATCACTGAATTCAGAAAACCTCAATTTAGGTACATTTCTCGAATTAGGAAAATTCTTCACATTTTTATTTTCTTTTGTCATCTCAGTCATCTATTGTTATAGCTATAAACATTAAGGATTTAATAAAAAATAAAAATTAGCTTACTAAGCCTAATTCTTTTAAATAGACTTCAATTTCGGTATCCAATTGAGAACGTTTGGCTTCAAGTTCTTTAATTTCAGCCATTACCGCCTGAATGTCAATTTCCTCTTCTTCTTCAAAAGTATCAACATAACGAGGAATATTCAAGTTATAATCATTGTCTGCAATCTCTTGTAAAGTAGCTTTATGACTAAATTTTTCAATTACCGTACGGTTTTGATAGGTGTCAACAATTTTGTCAATATGTTCATTGAGAAGTACATTCTGATTTTTCTGTTTTTCAAATTCTTTACTGGCATCTACAAAAAGAATATCTTCATCAGCTTCACGACATTTCTTAAAGATTAAAATACAAGTAGGAATACTGGTACCAAAGAAAATATTAGCAGGTAAACCAATAACAGCATCTAAATAATTTTTTTCTTTAATAAGGTATTTTCGGATAACTAATTCCGCTGCACCACGGAACAGAACACCATGAGGCATAACAACTGCCATAATTCCATTCTCATCCAAATGATGGATCATGTGTTGTATAAAAGCGAAATCTGCTTTTGAAGATGGGGCTAATTTTCCATATTGTGAAAATCTTTCATCTAAAAGATGTAGCTCATTAGCGCTCCATTTAGCAGAGAAAGGTGGGTTGGCAACAATAGCATCAAACGTTTTATCAAGATGTTGAGGCTTTTCCAGTGTATCTTCTTGGCGGATATCAAAATTACTGTAATTAACACCATGAAGAATCATATTCATTCTTGCAAGGTTGTAGGTCGTACGGTTCATTTCCTGACCGTAAAAATCACCTACTTTTGCTTCACGGGCAACACGTAAAAGTAAGGATCCACTACCACAGGTAGGATCATAAACAGATTTTAATTGTGATTTTCTACTGGTAACAATTCTTGCTAAAATTGTAGAAACTTGTTGAGGGGTATAGAACTCACCTGCTTTTTTTCCGGCACCGCTGGCAAACTGTGCAATTAAATACTCATAAGCATCTCCTAAAACGTCAGCATTAGTATCCGATAAATTGAAATCAATATCATCAAGATGGTATAAGACTTTTGAGATCAATGTGTTTTTTTCGTCTTCTGTTCTTCCTAATTTTGCAGAAGTAAGATCCAAATCATCAAACAATCCTTCAAAGTCATCTTCACTATTAGTTCCAAGAGTAGATTGCTCAATATTATTAAGGATTTTGGAAAGCTCAGCTAAGATGAAGTTAGATTTTCCTTCCTGCTTTTGATATCCTTTTTTAGCAATATTACTAAAAAGTTCAGAAGGTTTTAGAAAATAACCCAGATCTTCAACAACTTCTTCATAAATAGCTTCAACAATTTCCTTTCCAGATTCAGAATTTTCATCAACATCATTGTAATCAATATCTTCTCCAGAATCTAATAAAATTTTGCTTGCTGTAAAATGAATTTTTTCAGAAAGATACTTGTAAAAGATAAATCCTAAAATATAATCTCTGAATTCATCAGCATCCATTTTACCGCGTAAAGTATTAGCTATATTCCAAAGTTGCTGCTGCAACTGACGTTTCTGTTCTTCTGACATTTTATCCTTAATTAAAAACTTTAAAGATATTTTATTTTAGATTAAAAAGAAAGAATAGAACTGAAAATATCACATAATATTGAGTGTAAATCATAAAATGTTGTATTATAGGTGGATGATTGTCGTATTTGATGCTTAATCGTAGAGAGTAGGGAAATACAAATGGAGATTATTCTAATTCCCAAACTTCTTCACCCTAATCACCTTCTCCCTTACCTTAATAACAAAAGGCTCGAGACGTACTATTTTCCCGGCTTCCACTTTAAAGTTGGCTGTACTGTGTTCGCAGTAGGTGTTGGCTGGTAAGGAGTTTTTATTCAGCTCAATGCTGTAGATTCCGGACTCCAGAAAAGAAATGAATTCACCATTGTCATCGGTCATCATGTGCTGAACCGGTTGGCGGTTTCGGGAAATATTGAACAGGATGCCTCCGGTTTTAGGACTAAAGTCCAGTGCTGTTTTGGCGTCAAATTCATAGGAGATTTTTCCCTGAACAGTACCATTCTGATGGAGGGGAATTTCTAATGCATACTGATGGCGGTTTACTTCAAACTCAGTTTCATTATAATACCAGCCCTGCTGAATCACCTGTTTTAAAATATATTTACCATATGGAATAGCTTTATAGCTGATATTTCCTGAAGAATCGGTTTTAAAGGAAATGGTATTGAGCATGATGAGGTAGCCTGCCGCTTCTTTATCACCTTCATCGTACACATTGTTTTCGTTCAGGTCATAATAGACAAAAGCTCTGATATCTCCCTTCTTACCGGGGTTCAGGGTGCTGTTGCGCAGGCTCAGCGTAACGCCGGCTTCAATGGTGAAAAGGTTATTGGTAAAATTACCGGAAGAATAATTGAACCAGGAAGAGTTCAGGTAGAATCCATACCTTTCAGTGGCATATTTTATATTCACAAAACCGGAAGGGGATTTCCCGTATAAAACATCCTGTGTATAGGAAAGTCCGGAGGTAATATTCACTTTTTCATCCCATAAATGCTTATTGACAAAAGCAGAAAGAGAAAGTTTCTCATAGGTCTTGTTGATATTGAGCATTCTTGAAAAAGCATATTCAGAAAGGAAATAGCTTCCGTACTGATAAATACCATTCACTGTAAGCCATTTATAATTGTAGGTTGCATTCACTTTCATCTGGTATTGCAGCTGCGGAGTATCGGGATAACGGACCAGTCCGGTTTCCAGCCCCAGCAGGGAAGAGTGTTGTTTATCGGTGCTCAGCCAGGTAAGATATTCGGTAATGCGCTGGGCTTTCAGCTGCTTGGTATCAAGGTTGGGCCGGGTATTGAAAAAACTGTTATAGGTATTGGAACTTTCTTCCTGGTACTGATAGCCAAGTCCCATTCCGAAATTGCCTTTTTTGGAAAAGTTGATTCCGGTGTCCAGCCTCATGCTGCTTGAATCCAGCGTATTGCTGTAAAAATAAAACTTAGGGGAAAAGTGGGAAGCTGTGATATTGGCGTATACATAATGGTCCTTAAAAACCATAGTGGAGATGTTTTGCTGGATTTGTATGATGCCTCTCCGGTTTCCGGGGTAATAATCTGTGCTGTAAAAATAATTCCCGTTCAGGCTTAGTTTCCTGATCATTCCTGAGTACTGGGACTCCAGGGCCAGGGAAGGTTTAGCCTCTTTTGTATTTTCATAGAAGCTGAGCCCGCTGTAGATTTTCGCATTTACTTTCCAGTCGGTCCCGAAAGCATACTGCAGGTCGGTGCCTGCTACATGGTGCCTTGCTTTTTCATAGGGATCGTTCCTGAAAATATAGGTTCCTGAAATATTGCGGGAAGCATTTTGAGCACCCAGGGTTCCCCTGGTATAAAATCCGTATCCGTACTTCAGGAATGAATTTCTTTCAATAAGGCTGTAGGTCTGGTCTACGAAACCTACTTCGATTTTTTTATTCTTATCCGTGGTCGTATAGGTATATTCAGTTCCCCTTCCGAACATGGATAATTCCAGCAGTTTATTGATATTCCCAAACGTAAATTCATTATTTTCCCGGCGGTAGGTAATATAGGTGTTATTAACAACGGGATCACTTTGTTGGTTCATTGTATAGATATTCCCTCTGATAAAAATATAACCTGAAGGAAGGTTAAAACCACCTGATCCAGCCAGCTGGTACATATCCAGGTTGCTACCGGCATGCCGGTAGCTTGCGGTAATGCTGTTCTTCGTAAAATTGGAGAATGTGGTAGATTCCATATCCTCATAGCGCTGTACGGAAGAAACATTCTGTACGGAAACACTGGCATTTCCGAATATTTCTTTATCCGGTTCCCTGAAACCCGCAATATTGACGGAAAGCTGGGAGCTCCTTGCTCCGATTCCTGACGGCAGGAAGCGGAATACAAATACGGAATCCTTCTGAACACCGATGCTTCCTTTTTTCTCCACAAATGACTTTCTCTGGCCGGCTTCCGGAATTTTAAATACAACAGTAACATGCTGCTTTTTATTTCCGAGGTTGGACACCCTGGCCCGGACCTCCACAGAATCAGTGGCCCGGTTCATATAGATGACCGGATTTTCTGCTGTGATGCGCATGGCATTGTTTTCCGCTACGGTATGTGTTATTTGTTTTTCTGCTGCAGTTTGGTTCTTCTGGTCTGCCAGGCGGAAGATAAGGCGTGCTTCGCCGGAACCGGCATTATTACCGGCCAGTATTTTCACCGGAAGGTAAAGCCGTTCGCCGGATTTCAGGCTCACCTGGATGCTGTTTCCTGAAATATTCCTGAAGCCGGCAGGCAGTGCCATTTCAACCTTTCCTTTAAAATCGGTTGCCCCTTCGTTGTTCAGTATGATCATAAGGTCCAGGATCCCGGCTTTTCCGGTTCCGGATTCATTACGGATGTCAAGGCTTATCCCGGAACGTTGCTGTGCCGGAAGTGCTGTCAGGAAAAGAATCGAAAAAAAGGAAAAGAATTTTTTGAGCAGGAGCTGGAACATAATCTACTGGGGAATGATCTCGTATTGAAGGGTCGTGGAATATTCTTCGGACCTGGCATTAATGAGTCTCTCGTCACCTGCCTTTGTAGAATACCTGATATCATAGTATACTTCAGCTCCTCCGGTGGAACTTCCTGTAGCAATACGCTGTGGGGACGGGCTTAACAGGACGGGGGATACATTGGCCTGATTCCCGGAAACAGGGATAAGATTCAGTCCTACAGTTTCCAGCGGAATGGAATTCCCGGCAGGAGAACTGAACTGTCCCTGAAGGGCCCGTATTTTAATCTGGTATAGAGTGTTGCTGTTGACAATCAGTGCGTTGGGGTAGGTGACACTTACACCATTCCTGTAATCATCCATGCTTTTAAACTCAAGTGAACCGTTTACAGCTTTTGCAGAAAGTTTAAGGGAAAGCTCCGGAGTTTCGGCAGGGATACCGCTGAGGGTTCCGATCTGGATCTGGAACTGATGATCCGCTTTACCAATCACGTTATTGTACTGGTCGTAAGCGGTGAACTGTACCGGGACTATGAAACGGGTCCATGAAGGATAGCTTCCAAGGTAGGATCCTCCTGCCACATTCATGCTGTATTTCAGCTGCAGGCTGTAATAGCCTTTTGGAGATACTGGCTGGTTGTATAGCGGGGCATTGGATTGCGGAACCAGGAAAACTTCCTGATTTTCCTGAAGAAAAACGTTCAGGGGCATTCCGATCTGGGAAAGGGTAGGGATGGGACCGGGATAGCCCTGTCCTGTAGAAGATACCGGCTGAAAAGAAATCTTACCGGCTGGTATCATATATTTTCCGTCAGCCGAGGTAGCAGGTTGTTTCAGCCGGGCGGATATTCTCCAGTACGGCATATTGAACGGCCCGTTGCCGGACAGCATCAGGGTATACGCATCCGGATTGGTATTTCCACTGTAAGAACTGACCTGTAAATAGCTGTTCACCCATGAGCTGTATTGTACCTGTGAAAAGCATTGCAGGGAGATTAGAAGTGAAAGGCAGAAGAATGTTTTACTATTCATAACTGAAGCTTAATTCTCCCAGTTCCAGGCTGTTGCTGTCTCCGTAATCCATCATGACGGAAGCTGTATATTTTCCTTTTTCAAGGCCTGCCGGTAATGGAATGTTCATTTCCCGTTTATTTCCGGGCATGGTATAAAAGATTACCGGGTCCAGCGATGTTTTTTTCCCGTTTCCGGTATTGACAAAGTCTGTATATATCTTTCCGTCCGTCCATACGTCTCCCTGGTTTTCAAATAGCAAATTGACCATGTTGGTTGACTTTTCATAAGTAAGGTTACGGATCTCAAGCTTTTTGGTGCCGGCAGCAGGAAGTTTATGGAAAAGTTTGATCCCTGAGCGCACGCTTACTTTGATATGGGCCCCTTTGTGGTCCACATCATCTACGGGATTCATCTGGCTTACATACAGGATTGCCGTATGAACAGGCAGTTGGCCGGAAAAAGTATTAGGTACTGTAATGGTTACATCAATGTCTTTTTTCTCTCCGGGAGCCAGGGTAAAGTAATTGTCTTCTTTTTTTACAGAAACCCAGCTGGCACAGGAAGAGGGAAGGGTATTGGGGGCATAGGTCATGTTTTCACCTTTACCATCATATTCCCAGTCGCCGAGACTTACTGCAAGGTCCAGGGAATTTTTGGCACTTACATTCGTTACTGTTACTTTCTGCGTATTGCTGGTTCCGTTCCCGGATTCAAAATACAGTCTTGGAGGAGATACTGAGATCCCTGTCTGTGCATTTCCGTGGAAAAATAACAGGGAAAGAAAACTGAAAAAGAGAAAAGATAATCTGCTCATGACGGATCATTAGTTTTTAAGGACTGATAAAGTGCTGTGGTATGCAGCACTTTATCAGTACAGATTGATATATCCTATTGAGAAATAATAGTATACGTTAGCTCGGTGGTATATACGGTAGGATCCTGTCCTGCAATATAATTATCCAGGTAAGCGTTTGCTCCGGCACCTTTATATTCAATATTGATCTTTTTGTCTACCCCTCCGTTGGAAGAGCTTACCAGAGTGGTTTCATTGGCAGAAAGCTGAACGTTCTGTGCATACTGGGCACCGTTTACCGCTTCTGAGCCTGCACTTGCTTTGATCTGAATGGTATTGGCCTGGATGTTTTTGTTTCCGTTCTGTAAAGCTGCATTGGCGCTTTTTACTTTTACCTGGAATCCTCCGGTGCTGTAAATGCTCAGGTGATCGGCATTAACGGAAGATACCCCGTTTGCATAATCATCTTTGGTTACATAATCAAGGTTTACCACTTTCTGTGCATTGTTTACCACAAGGGTCTGGATAGGCTTCAGTCTTACGTTAAGGGTTACATTCTGCTGAGCTTTTAAAATTACAGTTCCCAAAAGAGCAAAAGATGCTAAAATACACTTGTTCATAGTTTAAATGATGTTTTTTGTATTAATAATTTTTTAATTCGGCGGCAAAGGTAGACACAAAAATGAACTGCGCTTTTGTGAAAAAATACTTATCATTTGTGAATTTTTACCGATAAATGACTGATTAACAGAAATGATTATTTATGAAGAAGAATACAAAAAGGATCATTTTGAAATTAATAAAATGAAAAAAAAATAAAAATAATGCCATTTTATTCTTAAATCCTCATTTTCACCTGATAGATTGAAAAAATGGAATTCTATGTAGTTATTATGCTTAGCATAATGATTTTTTCTGAATCTTAGTTTATTTTTTACTTAGAAATTAGAGTTAATGTTAAAAAAGTTTCATCTTTAGCGGGATTGCTGTCAAAATTTTTTACAGGATTTTGGATGTCTTTATCCATGGTGAACGTTTTCTGAACGACTCCTTTGTGGCGGCTGATAAGATTATATTCACCTGTTTTGTTGATCATCGGATCTTTGTAAAGAGGATCAGGGCTTTTGCCATAATGGGCTTTTACCTGAAAACCTGAGGGGCTGGATATTGTGACAGACTGAAGTTCGTTCGATGAAGCTCCATATCCGTCATCAGACAATCCTGTATGGATGGCAAGTGTCTGTACCGGATACAGCCGTACATTCAGCCGCAGGCCATCAGCAGCCTGGGCCAGCGACTTTTTGAAAGCAAAAAACAGTATAGCAATTAAAAACCATTTTGAAAGCATATCACCTGAATTTTCAGCAAATGGCTGTTCAGGTAAATATACAGATTATTTCATTTCGGAGGGATTTTTTCCGGTATGTTTTTTTATAAAGTTCGTAAAATTTCCTTCGTTGGTGAAACCCAGCTCATAGGAAATTTCAGAAATGGTGGAACTGGAAAAGTTTAAAGCTTTGCGGCACTCTGTGATGAGCTTTTCGATAATGATGTGCTTTGCGGTTTTACCCAGTACATATTCGGTCATTTCGGTCAGCTTTCTGGATGTAATGTTGAGTTCCCCGGCATAGTAGGAAACCTTTTTCTCTTTTTTGTAATCCCTTTGCAGCAGGATCTTGAACCGGTTGACATAATACATATAATCCAGCTTGATATCCTTTTTGATCTCCTCTGTCGGGATATGGAGAAAAGCATCCAGGATGAGCCTCTCGATGGCATTGTGGGCCGCAGAGACATACAGGCTTTCGTCCTTATTCCGGAAGCTTTCCATCCGTTCCATGAAAACCACTCTCATCTGTTCCTTATTGATAAAAGGAGCAACAAAAACATCAGAATGATAATTGTAAAAAAGCTGGGAATTGATGAAAAGGCTGTCTTTGGTAGACCGCTCATAAAAGCTGGACGAAAAAACGACCGCAAAAACTTCAGAACCTTTGGCAGGACCAAAAACGATTTTTTTCTGCGGACCTACAAATGCAATATGCCCCGATTTTATGGGATAAGGAACATCCTCTACCGTTAATATAATGTCTTCCAGAATAATATAAATGCAAAAATATTCCAGCGTGTTTAGTTCCCTTTTGTTATTGTTTCTGCTGATAATGTAATCTAAACGATTGATACTGAATCCTATATTTTTTAACTGATCCGTGATTTTGTACATAAATTATGCCTGATTCTGTCTGAGAAAATGTTTATTCTTTTTATTGTATAAATATAAAAAATTTGTTATTTATTGTGTTTTAAAGAAAAAAATTAATCTAACCATAAAACCGGAGATAAGTATTCCGGACTTAATACACATGTTATTAAATAAAGCTCCGGATGATAGCGACTAGGACTGTATCCCGGCAGGTACATCAGCCGTTCTGCACATCCATTTTTTCAGCCTCCACACCGGAAGATATACAAAGATCACAGATTGTACTCCGGCAAGCGCTCCCACTACCACAGCCATTGCAGTAGCATCCAGTTTATAATCCTTTGAAAAATTATACTGTCCTAAAAAAAGCATCGCTAAAACCAGAGAACAGGTAATCACACCATGCAGGATACTCAGTCTGGTCATCAGTTTTTTTATATTTAACTGCTCATCTACCGTAAATTCTATAGCCCCTTGCCCGGCGGCATCGGTTACCCTTTTGATGATGTCAATGGTAAGAACTACCGGAAGAAACAGGGACATAGGTAAAGTAAGACGTGCCAGATTCTGGGTTCCTGAGAAGAAATGAGTGTAGCCGAGCTCCTGAAAGCTTGCATAAGCGATAATGAAATTAAAAAATACATTCGGAAGGACATAATAGATCATCCGCTTAATGAGAAAGCGTTTGAGGGTAGTTTTCTTGAGCTTTTTAGGCGGTGCAGGCTTTATTTTAAATTTCATAGAGAGGTGGTCATGAGCTCGATGGCTTTATCTTTTATTTTGATGGCTTCTTCTTTGGGAAGGAAATTTTCGTTGGACATAAAGGTGAAATCCATCTGCTGGTTGTATGTGGTAGCCACCAGGGTATTGGAATTCAGCCACGGAAAGGCAACCGTAGGGCTGAAAATGGTTTCAATCTTAAAGTTTTTATAGTCATCCGGGATATTGATCTTTCCCATATTGGATAAGGTAACGTCATGTCCTCCGTTGCTGGATTTCAGCATGGCGATCATCCGGTCAACAATCGGGTGCATCTGTTCTCCCATCCATAATAATTCCCGGGCTTCCATGGTTTCTATTTTCTGAACCAGGTCAGTTTTGATCTGTCTGGCATTGTTCAGCAGATCAGAGCTTCCTTTTTTAATGGCAAGGTCTACCGTTGGGGCAAAAGCAAATAAATGATCCTGTTTGATTTCCGGAATAAAATGACGGACATCCACCGGACTGATGACTTTTCCTTTTGCTTTTTTACCCTTTATCTCCTGAAAGGCCTGCATAAAAGCAGCACAGAGTATGGCATGCACGGATATTCCGTTTGCTTTACATTTTTCTGTGATCAGGGAAGTGGTTACAGGGTCCAGCTTCCGGTGCAGGGCATAGTTTTTCCCGGTGTTCCTGTTTTTACTTTTCCGTTGCAGTAAAAAGAAAGCTCTGGCAAACAATAAATAAAGCTTTGCCTTGTATTTTTTGTTTTTCGTATCAAAATCCGTAGGCAGAAAATCATTCACTGAATTGAAAGCATAATAAGGTTTCAGCTCGAGGGAAGGGTCATCCAGAAGATCAAACAGTTCGCGCATCAGTGTAACTCCTGTGGTTCCGTCAGAGATACAGTGCGGCATGACCCACAGGATTTCCGAAACGTCCTTTCCCCGGACCCATACCAGTCTTGCCAGCGGCTTCTTTTCCTCATTAAACAGGCTGAACCATTCTGTTTCAGATTCCCGGAGCCAATCTTCGTCAGTGTGGCGCTCCACGATACGGACAGGAATAGGAGCAATTTCCCGATCCTCTACAAATAAAGGATACCGTTCACTTTTTTCATCAATGGAAGCCCTCAGCAGGGGATGTTTCTGCTGGATTTTTACCAGTGCATTTTTAAAGTGCCCTTCCGGAAGCTCACCGGAGATCTTTGCTGTAAATACACAGTTTAAAGGTGTTTTGGAATCCACATACATGATCCTTTCCACCATCATTAATCTTCGTTTCATCATGATACTACCAAATATTCCAGCTGGAGTTTAACGGTTTGAATGATTTCATCACGGATCGCCAGGGCCTCTGTATAAGGAAGATAACCTTCGCTTCCTACAAATGAAAAATCCATTTCACCTTTATAGGTTGAGGCTACCAGGGTGGTGGTATTGCCCAGCGGTCCGATCACTGACGGGCTGAAAATGGCTTCCACTGAAAACGCTTTGTACTGATCCGGGATCTGAATGCGCCCCAGGTTGGAGAACATACAGTCATTGGAGGACTTACCCTGTTTCAACAGTTTTGTGAAACTGTTCAAAGCATCATGCCCCGATTCCATAACCATCATGGTGATATAAGGGTCAAGCTTTGAAGTCTTACGTTCTACAGAAGCCTGCATGGAACGTACATTTTCCAGGAAGCTCAGTTTTTCATTTGCAGAAACCACAATCATCAGCCCAAAGGCGAAAATATGGTCTTCCTTGACCTGTTTGGCAAAACGCCGGATATCAACGGGACAGGAAACTTTATTGAAGGCAGCATTACCCCGCACTTTTTTAAAAGCCTGGAGAACCGTTGCACACAAAAAAGTATTTACTGTGACCTCATTGGCCTTACAGTAAGAAATCAGCTGCTGGCTGGTCTTCTGGTCCAGTTTCCAGTTGATCAGGTAATCGTTCTGCCGGTCAATAGCTTTTTTACCTACAGGAATATACCTGATGGCAGTTGCAGCCAGTCTTCCGATGAATCTGGCCTTTAACTTTTGCGTCCGGCTGTTTAAAATCTTTTCCGGAACTACATCTTCAATACCTAATATCGGATTCTCGGTTCCGATCTCAGCGGAGGGATCATCCAGTACTTTTAAAAATTCATACAGGAAAGCCATTGCAGAGCCCCCATCACATAAACAATGGTGGAACGCAAAAAGCATGTCCGAAACATCTTCACCTTTGATCCAGACAAACCGGATCAGGGGAAGTTTTTCATAATTGAACGGTGTATTCCATTCCCTCCTGGATTCTTCCTGCCACTGGTCTTCGCCCTGCCGGGCCAATATCCTTACAGGTATTGAAAGAGGGTGTTCAGGGATCTGAAACCACGGAATATTTTTTTCATCATGACTGATCAGTGCTCGCAGCCATGGATGTTTATTTTGAATCCGGGCCAGGGCCTGCTGGATTTCCTTTAATGTAAAGTTACCTCTCAATCTGAACGGGATCACTGCGTTAAAAGGCTCTGTACCGTCACCTAATAACATACGTTCCCCAAATAACAGTCTTCTTTTCATAGGCTATGATATGGATGCTGGTGTTGAATGTTCATGTACAAAATTTTCTAACAGTTCTACCGCTTTATCATTACCTCCGGCAAGCGTAAAGGTATTCCTGACTTCCCGGGCGGCTTCCCTGTATCCGGGATTTTCCAATAATTCAAAAACGGTTTCACGGAGAGCTTCTACCCGCAGCCTTTTGTAGCGGATACTGATGCCGCAGCCTGCCTGCTCGATCAGTTTGGCAATATGGAAATGATCATAGGCAATAGGAGTGATCAGCATCGGTAAACCATTACGGAAGGTATCATTAACCGTATTGAAGCCACCATGGCAGATTACCATATCCATTTGCTGCATCACGGCAGATTGAGGGACAAAGCTGTTCACGATAAAATTATCCGGCCATTCTTCAAAAATTTCCGGTGGAGTAGCGGCAACAATGGTAACCGGCTGGTCAGCAAATGCTGCAATGATCTTCTCAAAGAACGCTTTTCTGATGTCTACCAGAAGCGTTCCCAATGATACGAAGATCTTTGGTGTGGTGGAAGCGTTCAATTTATCCCAGTCAAATGGAGCATCGTTCGGACGGCCTTTTACCGGACCTACAAATTTCATATGAGAGGGTACCGTATCAAAACCGGCAAAGGCTTGTGAAGTAAAGACCATATTCAGTTTATGGGAATGGATATAAATACCTTCCTCATGAATGCCTACTTCTTTTTGTAAGTCTTTGATCAGGTTTTGCTGCCATTCCCAGATTTTAGGGGCACTTTTTTCAGTGTCTCCCATTACGTCCGGCGGAACGGGCGTTGTCGTTACACAGGGAATATGATGTTTATGGGCGAAAAGAGCCCCTCCGAAACTGATACAGTCATTCACGATAACATCCGGCATCCAGTGTTCTGTCAGCCTGGTTAATCCCGGCATCATCATTTTGGCAAAAGGAACGTAGGTTTCTTCCAGTGCGAGTTTCATCACTTCAGGTCCGGAACACGCAGGGCCATCATCCTGTCTTTTTAAAATCCGTGCGATTTCTTCCTGATACGGAATAAGATCTTCTTCAGGATAGAAATAAGAACCTCCTTCCGGAATATGTTTGCTGTCTAACGGAGTGATTCCGAACCATTTTACCTCATGGCCGCGGGCAATCAAACTGGCTCCAACACTTAATGTAGGGCTTACATGCCCGAAGAACGGAGGAACAACGAATAAAAACTTAGAGGACTTTTCAGGTTTTGAAGCTTTTGAGATAGCCTGTTCCAATAAACTGGCTGCCGTAGCTGTACCTCCTGCCTCTGCAAAAGATTGTCCCACTTTCTGAGCAGCTTCACGGTAGCCCGGGTTATTTAAAATCTGCTGTACAGCTTCTCTCAGGTGATTGGCTTTAAACCGGTTGAAGTTCAGACGCTCACCTGCTTCTGTACGTACCACACGTCCTGCAACGTGCGACTGGTCGTACGCAATCGGAATAACCACTAAAGGAATTCCGTTGGATAAGGTTTCAGAAACCGTATTATGACCTCCGTGGCAAACCACCCCATCCAGATGAGGTAACAGATCCAGCTGGGGAACCTGCCGGTATACCATAAAATTATCCGGCCATCGCTCAAAAAGCTGTGGATCGGAAACCACTACAACCGTTACATCTTCATCTTTAAAGGCATCTACTACTTTCTGAAAGAATGCTTTTTTATGATCATGATCGAACGTCGTTCCGATGCTTACTAAAATTTTTTTATTGGAAGCATTTTTTAACCGGTCCCAATCAAATTCACATGAGATACGTCTTTCGGTAAGGACCGGACCGGTAAATTTATACTGGGAGGGTAAATCTTCCATTTCACCAAAGAAATAACCGGAGGTTAAAACAAGCGTTAACAGTTCTGACGTTGCCAGAGAACGCTCTTCATGGAATCCCAGTTCTTTTTGTAATCCGATGATCTGATTGACTTCCCATTCATGTACCTTAGGCAGCTCATTCATAATTTTAACAGCCGCCGGCGCGGTAACGGAAGTCGCATAAGGGATTCCAAGGTTTTCTGCAGCAACGGGAGCGGCAAATAACTGGTGGTCACCGATAATGAGATCAGGCTGATATGTTTTTAATAAAGCTACAATTCCCGGATAGCAATGTCTGTTCAGTGGGATAAGAACCTCTTCATAAAGAAACTTAACGCTGTCGATTCCGTACACTACTTTTCTTGAAATAATATCGAGATATTGTTCACTTTCTTTCTTTTCTGCATCGGTCTGATCATATTGGATCAGTAATAACTTCCCCCCTTCCGGAAGCTTAGCCTCTAAAGTAGGATCAAGACTGATCCAGGCTGCTTCATGCCCTCTTTCCAGCAGAGCGGCACCGATGCTTAGGGTAGGGTTGACATGTCCTGTCAGTGGTGGGACTATAAATACAAATTTAGCCATGGTTTTGTGTTAAAGTTTTAGATAAAAACTGAGTGATCGTTTCTGCAATCAGGATGGGTTCCTGAATTGGAATATTATGATCACCCGGGATTAATTCGAGTCCTGAATTTCCGATTTGGGATTGCAGCCACTCTCCTGTAGGTCTGCAGTTGGAACCGGTGCCGTAAAGCAATAAGGTGGAAGCTTTCAGTTGACTGAAATCAGCTTCGCCAAGGAAATCTTTTTCCCTGATCATATCAGCTTTGATGCTGGTTTGATTAAACAGGAATTCATACATACGATGGTTCTTTTCCATTTGTCTTTTACCCATCCGGACTTTGGTGGTATCTGTAAAATTGGCTACATAATGCTCAAGGAATTCCTTGCTGTATTCATCAATGATATTACGGGCTTTTTCATCCTGAGGATCGGGAGCTTCCATTACCACCAGCTGATCAATGCGGTCAGGATATTTTAATGCTGTTTTCAAAACAATAAGTCCCCCGAAACTGTAGCCGGCGAGGTGTACTTTTTCCAGTTGAAGGTGATCCATTAAACCTATCAGATCGGATGACATGTTATCAAGGTCGTACCCATCCGGAAAACGCTCACTCATACCGTGGCTTTTCAGATCGTACATTACCACGTGGAAATGTTTTGCCAGCACAGGGGCAATATTAAAATAATAAATGGACAGGTTGCTGAACATTCCGTGGACCAGTACCACGGTTTGATCAGCACCTTTATTGAGTTCCTGTATATGTACCTGTCTGTTATTGACCGTGATTACTGGCATTCGTAAATGTAATTGATGATCATATTAAGGTCCAGGTTGATCAGTTCATCCAGATCCATAGAAGATAGCCAGCCGGTAAAATCAATCTGATCGCCAAAATGGGCTTTGATCTTTTCGGAAAAGGAAACGATCTCGATGCTGTCCATTTCCAGGTCTCTGGCAAATGAACTTTCCGGAGTAATATCCATCTCTTCTACAAATTCTTCACCTATCACTTCAGTAATAAAACCTTTTAAAAGTGTAAAAAGTTCTTCGTGGTTCATTTTTAATGTTGCGTTTACAGTGTCCATCCGATAATATAATTTTTATGTTTAATAGTTTTGATTTCAATATTGTTGATCCACAGGTGATCGTCTTTTATTATTTCGACTTCGAAGGCTTTAGGATTTCCTTTCAGCCCCGTTCCCAGGAACTTCCCATAGGCTTCTTTAGCTACCCAGAAGCGGGTGGTCCATTCTGCCTGGTCTTTGTCTTTTAATAATGCTAATTCATGGTTGGTAAATACCAGATCATAGAATCCTTCGCTGCGTTCTTCCATGATTTCCATATCAATTCCTACAGATTTTCCATATCTCGCAATTCCTACGGCATCTGTTCCTTTGTGAGCTAAGGAGATATGAATATCCTCTGTAAAATCACTGATGAGGTAAGGTTTCCCCACTTCATCGGAACGGATTTCAAACGTGATCGGGAAGCAGGCATGATTTTTTTCTTTGCGGAGAAGATTTCTAACAGCATCTTTCACGGCTACACGGCTTACCATCCAGTTTTTCTTCTTATTTGGCAATAGTTGCTGATGATGTTGTTTTTCCGTCTGGTTGAAATACCTTTTCAGGATAAAATCCCATGAAGCTACTCTGGTATATGCCTGGTGGAAGAAAAATACTTCCGGAGCAATCTCTTCAGAAAGGCGGTTGTGCAGCGGTGACATGGAAACATTCCATAAAGCGGCATCTATTTCCAGTCTTCTGTTCTGCCAGCCAGTGATGGCACACCAAACTTTTCCGTCTCTTTTCAGAATGATATCTGCGATGGCAAATTCATCATTAAGCTCGGTCAGCATACAGGTACATTCAAAAATACCTTGCTGATCATGCATATCTCCGAAGAATTCAATATCTCTGATCTTCACCGGGAATGCAATACGGTCTTTCACTAAAGTAAGCTGCAGCCAGAGCCCGAACAGCTGTCCTGCATTATCAAGCAAGGAGCCTTTACCACCATTTCCTTTTATTTTTCCGATGATTCCTTTGTCTCCAATGGCCGAAACTTCTGTAATTCCCTGGTATTTTTCTCCATGGAACATGTGCATATCATAGATTTCTTCAGGCTTTCTTTCAATAGGTAAAAGATTACCGATGGAAATACTGAATGCTGGTGTCGGAACAGGAGCAGATTTTAAGACTACCTCTGCATTGGCAAAGTTTTCAATGTCGAGATAAGCGTGATACGGTGAGCGCCATTCTCCTTTTACGGTTTTCCCGAAAGGCTTGGCAACATTCATCCACTGGAATACACTTACGTTCATGATTTTATGAACCTGTGTTCCCGGGATTTCTGCTTCTGCAATTTCTGCCAACTGCTCAAAGATCATCGTCATCGGAATTACCGGTTCCATATCTGCGACATGAGTCCATCCCTTAGGCTGTCTCAATAAACTGTGGTCAATCAGGTAAGGATGACTTTCCAGGGTTACATACAGGTCTTTTGAGAAGATTGTATTCCTTGGTGTCGGTTGAGCAACGTGTGTTACAGGTGCCGGCCCTGGGATTGTGATTTCCGGACGGTTCCGGAACAAAGTCAATACTTCTTCCTGCATACGGATCATATCGGCAACGTTATCCTGGAATGCCTGTACCAGCGGATGACCACTTTTGACACTCATAGCTGAAGCGTTAGCAGTATATTGTTTTGGAACATCAAAGGATGAGGCCAAAGCTTTTACTTCTTTAAAATTACGGACAATAGGAGAGCCTAATTCCAGCTTAATGCCTTTTCCTGTTGGTTTTTTTGACTGATGCTGAACTTCCAGGAAGTCAAGGGCAACGGTTTTTCCTTCCACAAATAATGAAGCTACTACACGTTGCAGCTGTGCCAATGCAGAACGGGTAGGAACACTGGAAGCAATTGTGCTGAATGCTTTTCCTTTTAAGGTATCATCAATAAATCCAATCAGACCGCCGGTACCTACCTGGATGAAAATTCTTGCACCTTCTTCATATAATTTATCCGTCAGTTCACGAAACCGGACAGGTTCAACTAAATGCTCGGCGCTCAGCTTTCTGATGGCTGCCTGGTCTGCCGGATAAGGTTCTAAGGTTGTAGCCGACCACAATGGAATCTTTGTCTGCTGGAACTGTGCTTTTTCCATTCCGGCAAGGATTACATCCAGTTTATCCGCGATAAAAGGAGAGTGGAATCCTGACTGGAAAGGCAGAACCTGGTGGAAAATCTGCTTTGCTTTTAACAATGGAACCAGTTCATCCAAAGCAGCATTGCTTCCGCAGAGAATCACCTGATTAGGACAGTTGTCATTGGAAACATACAGATTTGAAATCTCAGCAATAAAAGGTTTTATGGCTTCAATACCTGCTCCTATGGCAATGAATTTTGAATCTTTTAATTCAAATGTTTCAGGATTCAGCACGTCAATTAAAGCTTTTACAGAATTGGCTTCTGCCAGCTCAGACGAATATCCTGCCAGCCATTCTCCCAGGCTGTGCCCGGCATTCATATCGGGAATAATCCCCAGTTTTTTCAATGAATTGTCAAGGATACTGCAGTTGTTGAAGATATTCAAAGCATCAGTCAAAAGGCCTTCTCCTTCCGTTTCAATAGGTGCTGTTAACCCAAAATAACGGCTTACCGTTTTTACTTCACCTTTTGCCAGACCGTCTAAACCCGGAAATACAAAGGCTACTTTACCACCATCCTTTAATAATGGGGTAGAAGTGTACCAGATGTCCTGTTTATTTTTCCAGATGATATTCTTGGAAACAATTTTAATGGCTTTTTCTATTCTTGTCGGTGTCGGATCGAAGATGGCTACTCTGAAATCTCCTTCTCCAATGGCTGTTTCATTATTTTGTAAGGCTGAAAGCAGTTCTTCACGCGTAGGTCTGGCCAATAGCAATACTTTGTCCTTTTTGGGCATATCATAGCCCTCAAGAACAACATGAGCATTGATTCCTCCAAATCCGAAAGCATTGACAGCAGCTACTTTTGGCAGCCCTGTTTTTGACCAGTTCCTTGCTTCCTGTACCGGTTCAAATCTTGTGTTCCGCATTTCTGCACTAGGATTATCACAATACAGTGTTGGTGGTAAAGTATCGTGATGCAGGGCAAGACAGGCTTTGATCAGTCCTGCAATTCCTGCTGCCGGCATGGCGTGTCCGATATTTGACTTTACAGATCCGATTCCTGCAGCGGGAGTTTCTGCTTCTTTTCCAAAGAACTGAGCAAGGGTCTGCAATTCTGTTTTATCTCCAAGCGGAGTTCCGGTACCATGGGCTTCCAGGTAACCTATATTATTTTTATCCAGATCAGCATTGATCCAGGCCTGTTCCAAAGCTCTCAGCTGACCTTTTACGGATGGGCTCATTACGCTGGTTCCGTTACCATCACTGCTTACTCCAACGCCTTTAATAACCGCATAGATCTTATCCTGATCACGAACGGCATCTTCCAGTCTTTTTAACACAACGAAACCACAGCCTTCTCCAATCAGCAATCCATCCGCATCCATACTGAACGGTTTGATCTGCTCCTGACGGGACATTGCACCCAATTGAGCAAAAATACTCCAGAATGCAGCATTCTGCCCGGTGTGCACTCCTCCGGCGATCATCATATCAGAACGGCCTCTCTGAAGTTCCTGTATGGCATGATCTACAGCAATTAAAGCACTGGCACAGGCTGCATCAACGGTAAAAGCCACCCCTCCAAGATCAAAACGGTTGGCTGCCAATGAAGCTGCCAGATTAGGAATCAGCCCCATTGCAGTATCAGCTGCGAAACGTCCTTTGCGTTCCTGGAAAGCATGTTTTACTTTTTCAATATCAGCGGGAGATATCTGGGGTAAGAGCTCCTGCAATAATGAGGAAATCTGTTCTCCGGTTCTTACAATTTCAATGGCACGGGTAGCTCCCGGTCCGGTATAGTTTCCTTTCCCAATGACAATTCCGGTCTTTTCAAGGGAAGTATTTTTTTGAAATACTCCTGCATCTTCTAATGCTTTCTGAACCAGGTCAAGGGTCAGTAAATGGTCCGGTTCTGTTCCTTCTACAGCAAGGGGTAAAATCCCAAAACGGGTTGGATTAAACTCATAGTCAGGGAGAAATCCACCTCGTTTGCAATAGAAACGGTCCACAGGATTAGTGGCATCACTGAAGTGTACAGGATCTATCCGGTCAGCCGGAACCGGTTGTGTAGAATCTACTTTATTGATAATATTCTGCCAGAAAGTGTCGGCGTCCTGTGCTCCGGGAAAGACACAGGACAGTCCAACTACGGCAACATCTGTTTTTTTCATACGGGTAGATACAGAGGTTTACCAATTATTTCCTGACATAATAAGAACCTGGCTTTCAGTTCCATATTTTATTTCGTTAAGAAAAATTTCTTTCCCTTCGTCCAATGGGATCATAGAAATTCCTCTGCGTTCGTATTCAGATTCAAGGGTGGAAGAGACCATTCCGGCTCCTTTCCATGGCCCCCAGTTGATGGAGATTACTTTTCCTTTTAATCTTTTATTTAAAGCTTTGGCGTAATCATCCAGTACGCTGTTGGCAGCGGCATAATCTGTCTGGCCTTTGTTGCCGTATACAGATGCGATACTTGAGAATAATACGACGAACTGGCAGTCTGTACGAAGTTGTTCAGCCAACACACGAAGCGGTTTTACCTTGGTATCAAATACACGGCCGAAAGAGCTGGTTGTCTTCTGTTTGAATAATTTATCTTCTAAAAGGCCTGCTCCGTGAATTACCCCATCCAGGCGGTTGTATTTCTCATAAATACTGCTGATCAGATTGCTTAATCCTTCTTCGTTGCAAAGATCTAATGATTGATAAATAATTGTATTTCCAAGTGCTTCCATGTCACGGATCGTGCGTAAAATCTGATTGTTTTTGAAAATTTTTGTTGTTTCTTTTTCGATCTCGGCAGGAGAAGTGAATTTTCCGGATTTTATAAGGAAAGCCCTGATTTCTTCTTTTGTCTTCATTCCTTCAAATTCTATTGCAGAAGCTTCATTTCTCGGATCTGCCGATCTTCCTACTAAAATATAAGTACATGGATAGGCCTGAGACATATGTTTCACCAATTCTGCAGTAATTCCCTGTGCACCTCCCAATACCAGTACTACTGATTTCTGATCTAACTGAATGTGGGCTTCATGTAAGCTGGTGGACAGTGGGGAAGGGATGAGATCTACCTGATGTCTTTGTTCGTTTTTATAAATAACTTCAGCCGGTTTATCGTTGGTTAATATTTCTTTTAAGGTAATATCAGCGATTTGATCCACTTCCTGAGGTGTGCTTAAGCTGATCAGTCTGCAGGTGGTGTGGTCAAACTCTCGGGCCAGACTTTTGAAAAGGCCGGGATACCCCTGATGATGACGCAATATTCGGGCATCGGTTACTTCCTGAATATGGGCAGCAATGTCAGAAATTAAATATACCCATTTCACTTTATCAAAATCTAATTTTTTAATCAGGTCAACATGATCGATAATGCTTGGTTTATCTGTAGCGGAGAACAAATCCAGCATGATCAGTCCATCAACATGAGAAAGGTCTTTTTCTGCATCTACCAATTCTGCGATGGCTCCGTGTTTTTCCAGTTCAGCTTTAATTGCTGAGGTTTGCCTGCTGTTGTCACTGGTGATTGCAAAACGTTTTCCCTGCAGAATTTCACTGTTTTGTATTAAAGAAGCCTCTGTAGGAGTGATATCAAAACGAAGACGTGATAAGACATTATTTGTTACTTCAGAGGTATCAGTCTCCTTTATTTCCTCTTCCATGCCTTTGGTTTCTCCGTTCATTTCACTGATCCACCCGGCTAAACCACGAAGGGTTTTTATTGCTGCCAGTTTTTCCATCAGATCATCTGCCTGTTCCATGTCTTTACCAAAGCCAACCTGGGCTTTAAGATCTCCGATAATTTCCATACGTTTAATAGAATCAATGCTGAGATCTGCTTCCAGGTCAAGGTCTAATCCTAACATTTCTTTCGGATATCCTGTTTTTTCACTTACGATATTCAGAATAGCGTTTTGAAGATCTTCCAGAGAGAATGCTGCTTGAGCTTGTGTTTTTGAAACCGCCGGTTCAACTGATGACCCGTTTTTTTCGGACACATCTGCTGTAGCTGCACCTGAGAATTCAGTAAGCCATGAAACGAGACCGCTTAATGTTTTTATTCCGGCAAGCTGTTCCATAACAGTATCTTCACTGGTGTTTGCATTACCCAGAGTACCCAGTTCATTACGAAGTGTTCCGATGATCTCAACTCTCTTAATAGAGTCAATACTTAAATCAGCTTCAAGATCCATTTCCATCCCAAGCATTTCCTGAGGATATCCTGTTTTGTCACTTACTACCTGTAGTAATAAGGATTTGATATCTCTTGAAGGAGTTTGTTTTGTCACAGCAGCTATTGGTCTTTCCTGCTGAACAGGCTGTACGGGAATAGCAGATATTGACTGGTGTGCAGCAACTGGTTCCGGTGAATTGTATACAGGAGCAGGGAATGCCTGAGGGTTTTGTCCCATAAAGGAAAGCATTACATCACGCTGTGCCTGTATCATTAATTTCATACTATTTAAATATTCCTGCAGCATACGTTCAGCGGTAGATTGCGCTTCAGCTGCGGGTGCCTGATGATTCGTAGTAAAATTGTTCATGGGAATAGGGTTTATGAGTGGTAATGCACCATTAGATGGCAGATTACCATGGGTTGGATGGGCAGTTTGCCCGTTAACACGCCAGATGGCTGGACTTTTCTTGTAAAGTTCAGGCTGACTAAGATCAATAATCTTCACGTTTCGGCCATCGAAAAGTTTGTCAATATTAAAGCTTCGGCCTGTTCCTAAATATTGTGCCAGCATGCAAAGCAGATGACTGAATTTATTGTGGCTGTTATCTTCAACATATAGGGTCAGCTGATCTTTTTCCAGACAGGATTTGGTCAGGCCGGTAAGTACTTTTCCTGGTCCTACCTCGATAAATATTCTTGCACCGTCATTATACATCGCCTGCAGCTGTTCTACAAATCTTACAGGCTGTACCAGATGATCGGTAAGTCTTTCTTTTATTTCTGAAGGATCTGCCGGATATACTTCTGCCGTGGTATTAGACCAGACAGGAATCTGCATTTCCGCGAAAGGAATGTCTTTCAATACTTCAGCATATAAATCCCTGGATTTTGCTAATAATGGACTGTGGAATGCACAGGCAACTTCAAGCTTTTTAGCAGAAATACCTTCCTGTTTAAGAACTTCCAGCAATTTGCTGATTGCTTCTGTACTTCCTGCAATGACACACTGTGCAGGAGCATTAAAGTTCACAGGGTAGCATCCTTCTGTTTTAGCAATAATTGGCTGAAGACGTTCCGGTGTGGCACTGGCAGCCAGCATTGAACCCGGATCTCCGCCTTCCACTGAGTCTAAGATAGACTGAGCTCTCTTAACACTTAAATCCACCAGTTTATCTTCTCCAAATACTCCTGCAAAGCACAAAGCTGGTATTTCACCATAGCTGTGGCCGGCCAGCATATCCGGAATAATGCCCAATGATTTTAAGAATTTAGCCAATGCAAGATCAACAATTCCCAGAAGAGGCTGAGCTAAACGGGTATCTTTAATGGTTTCTTTTTGTCTTTTTAAATCAGCCTCATTGAATGTTTTGGATGGGAAAACCACTTTTTCAAGCTCAGGATACTCATTAATAATTTTGCGCATAGCCGGGAAGACTACGAATAAATCACGAGCCATATTGATTCTCTGGCTGCCTTGTCCGGGGAATGTGAAGGCGACTTTACCTTCTTTTTTATTTACAGTAAAGGTGTCTTTTGTCTCAATTCCCAGTAATACCAGTTCCAGCTTCATCATCAGATCTTCAACGGTGTCTGCCACGATGCTGAACTGAATCGGTTTTTCTGAACTGATGCTTAAGCTGTATGCGATATCCTGTAATGGAATACCATCATTAATTTCTAACAAAGCTTTTACCTGGCCGGACTGTCCTTTTGCTTCTTCATAAGTATCTCCACGAAAAACAAACAATTCCGAAGGCCATGACTGCATTGCGATTGAGTTGTCCTGTTTGGGATGACTGGCAATGACTGTATGGAAGTTGGTTCCTCCAAATCCGAAAGCGCTGATTCCTGCATAACGTTTTTTTTCTGACCATAATCCACTTTCTACATGGAATGCAAACGGGCTGGTTTCAGCATTATAGTAAGCATTAGGCTGTTGAAGATGAAGGGTAGGTGGTTTTACCCCGTGGTATACAGCAAGGGAGGCTTTGATTAATCCTGCTAATCCCGCAGCACACTTGGTATGTCCGATTTGTGTTTTCACCGAACCTAAATGGGTCTGACCGGGTAAAGCCCCTGAACGGCTGAATAAATTTGTTAATGCACTCAATTCTGTTTTATCACCTACTACTGTTCCTGTACCGTGAGCTTCTACAAGACCTACGGAAGCAGGACTTATCCCTGCCTGGGAATAGGCACGCTCCAGTGCTCTTACCTGACCTATTTTTCTTGGTGCAGTAAGTCCCAGTGCTTTACCGTCACTGGACCCTCCAACTCCTTTGATCACGGAATAGATACGGTCACCATCATGTACAGCATCCTCATATCTTTTCAGAACAAGAATGGCAATACCTTCTCCAAGGGCAATACCGTCTGCATCACTGTCAAATGTAGCACATCTTCCTTTTCTGGAAAGGGCATGGGTACTGGAGAACATCAGGTAATCATTAATGCCATTGTGTAAGTCTGCTCCTCCTGCAAGAACCATATCAGATTTTCCTAATACAAGTTCCTGGCAAGCCAGATCAATAGCTGCCAATGAAGAGGCACAGGCTGCATCTACGGTAAAGTTTCTGCCGCCAAGGTCCAGGCGGTTTGTAATTCTGCCGGCGATGACATTGGCAAGAATACCCGGGAATGAGTCTTCTGTAGTATGGGGAAAAGCTTCTTTTACTTCTTCATGAAGTTCTCCGAAAACCTGCTTATAGTATCCTCTGAAACTATAGCTGTTGGCAAGGTCGTTACCTCCCTCAGCACCTATAATGACAGAAATATTTTCCCTGTTGATTTGTTTTTCACCATATCCTGCATCTTCCATGGCACGTTTTGCCACCAGTAAAGTAAGCAGTTGTGTAGGCTCAATAGCTGCCAGAGATTGTGGCGGAATTCCGAATGCCAGCGGATCAAAATCAATTTTAGGAATAAAGCCTCCCCATTTGGAATGAGACACATCTGGTCCGTCAGAATCCGGATGGTAATACAATTCTTTATTCCATCTTTCATCCGGTACTTCGGTAACACTGTCTTTTCCTAAAATAATATTTCTCCAGTATTCATTCAGGTTTTTAGCGCCCGGAAAGATACATTCCATCCCTACGATCGCAATATCCAGTGGCTTTTCTGTAGAAACCGGTTCTTCAGGTAATACTGCATTCTGAACAAGCTCAGCATTGTCTGTGATACTTTGATGAAGAGCTGCAAGTGAAATCACGCGGTTGTGCATCGTAGCTACCTGACCAATCATGTACATTCCTAAGTCTAGTTGATCATCTTTAGGAATACTGACCAGTTTATCGCCCTGGCGTTCTATACCTTTAGCCGCAATACGTAAGCGGCCTACATTTAATTTTTCAAGTTGTTCCCATACTTCTTTTTTATCCATTCCGGCAGCCAAAAGCTTTGCTTTTTCTGTGTTGAAATAGTTGGCAAATGCTGTATTTAAGCAACGGGTTTCATGTCCGGGTGCTGTTTCCAGCAAAACGGTATCTTTTGCCTGCATGGCCTGTAGTTGGAATTCTTCCTGAATGGCTCCTGTAAGTACTGCTTCATGGGTATAAAGGTAAGCGGTTCCCATCAGTACCCCTATCTTTACTCCTCTTGCGGCTAATGGTGCTGCCATAATGGAGACAAACGCTGTAGAAAATGCGTTGTGTATCCCTCCTGCAAAAAAAACACTGATGTTTTCAGGATGTTCTTCTTTCAGAATCCGTTCAATCTGCTTTTCCCAAAGTACCATACTGGAAAGGGGTCCCACATGTCCTCCGCATTCACGTCCCTCGAAAATGAAGTTTGTAGCACCTTCTTTCAGGAAAATATCCAGCAGGGCGGGCGAAGGTACATGCAGAAAAGATTTTATTCCTGCTTTTTCAAATACTTTAGCCTGGGTAGGCCTCCCTCCTGCAATAAGAACTACAGGCGGTTTTGCTTCCAGGATATAAGATGTCTGTTCTTCCCTCAGTTCGGGCGGGGCAAATCCGAGGATGCCTACTCCCCAGGTCTTATCTCCGGCAAGTCTTTTAGTTTCCATTACAAGAGCTTTTGCTGAATTGCCCTTAAGTAGTGATAATGCAACGAATGGTAAAGCTCCGGCTTCAGCTACAGCATTGGCAAATAAGGGCACATCACTTACACGGGTCATAGGTCCCTGTGCTATCGGATAGCGCAGGTTAAGTTCCTGCGCTATTGCATTGTTTTCGTTAATTACCTGAAGTGCCTTAGCCTGTTTTACATGGCCGTACATCGCTTCTTTGAATCCAAAGACTAACTTTTTCAGGGTTTTAAAATCCTCATAAAGATCTGTAGCCAGAGAAATATCCTGTCCCATCGGGATATAATTTTTGCTAAGGTCAAAACCGTTAAAGTATGTTCTGAGCTCCTCAGTACTTATCTGGTCAGGTAAAGCAGGAGAATTAGGCCTTACCAATACACGATGGCTGGCAATGATTTTAGTTTCTGTGCCGTTCAGTTTTGAGCATACATCTTTGAGTTCCTGGGGAACTGAACTTTCAGGAAAAAGAGCCAGCTGGCTGTCCAGTATGATCCCTGCTGCACCCAATGCCTTTACGGCAGCGGCAGTATGAAGACCGATTCCGCCCTGTACCCATACTGGTATGCTTTTGACTTCTTTAATAATGCGCTGAAACAGGATGAACGCTGACTCATAACCTACAAGTCCCCCGGCTTCATTTCCTTTTATAATAATTCCTTTTGCTCCGGCTCCTTCTGCCTGTAGAGCCTCTTCCAGGCTTGTTACCTGATAAATGACCGGGATTTCCATATGAAAACTGCTGGAATTTCCAAAAGGAAGGATTATAAATTTTACTTTTTGAGGAATTTTCAATGATATCTGTTTATCATTGGTAATGTGAATGCCATAAGAAGGCGGATCAATCTGGTCAAGCTGACGAAGCACTTCTTCGGCAATTGTTGTATCCTGTCCTAAACTGAGAACGGGAAATGCACCTGCCTGATGCAATTTCGGGATCAGATTAACGTCCGGTTTTTCAAAAGGAGTCAGTCCGATAATGTTTAAATTTTTCATGGCATTTATGGTATTGAAATAGTGGATTAAAAACTGTATAATAAAATATTAAATCCTTTTATATAAAGAATAATTTTTTGTTATGACGGAATAAAAATAGTTAATTTATGTTATATTTTTAATAATAAATTAAAATTGATGATTGTTTTTTAAATAAAACACTATTAACCAACAGGTTATTTGAATCAGTTTTTTGCTTTCGGTTTTTCATCGGGATGTACCCACTAATAGTCAAGGTTTTCATTGCATTATAATATTGAAATGATCACAGTAAATTATATAACAGACAATCTGTTTTTTCTACACGAAAAGTAATTGTCGTTACGATGGAATAAAAGTAATAAAATTGTATTGTATTTTTAATAATACATATGATTTAATAATAATTTTTTAACAAAAGAAATTGATTTGTTTAAATATTATTAAAATTAGCGGTTTATTTTTTTTATTCTTACAAAAAAAATGGTACAATCTGAGAGGTTTAACTATAATCGATTATAGTTGAAATAATGTTAAGCAAAGATAAGAATAAAAAATAAAATATCTCAGTCCGGTGAGATTTGTTTTCTTAATATTACAAAAAGATAATATAGCGAACGTCCATA
Organism: Chryseobacterium flavum; assembly: GCF_003385595.1. GTDB lineage: Bacteria > Bacteroidota > Bacteroidia > Flavobacteriales > Weeksellaceae > Chryseobacterium > Chryseobacterium flavum. Next base: position 213,085 of record NZ_QNUE01000004.1, read on the forward strand.
AAAAGGCAGATGAACCGGATTTATCTGTTCAAAAAAATTAACATATCGTTTTTGAGTAAAAAAACTGCAATGTAAACTTGTAAATGGCGAAACAAAAGAAAATAAAAAATAACCCTGCCTGAAAGAGCAAGGTTAGATCTGAGTAGCTGATGAATTATTTGACCTGAATTATTTGCTTTTGAAATATAAGCTGCTTAAGGTCAAATAATCTGAACCGGAGAGATCCCGGCCAGATATTCTTCGGTGTTGATTACAGTAGAGTAGAAATAGCTTAATGCAGAAAGAAAAGAGTCTTGTACCTCTCCGGCTGGAACTGTCTTTCCCTGGATTTCCATATTTTTTGTTGCACAGGCATCACCGATAATGGTACAGTTAAAACCAAAATCTTTAGCGGCCAGCGCAGTATTTGTTTTCATAAAATAAATAATAAGTTGTCTTGGAAACTAAGATAATGAATGGTTTATCATGCAAAAATTATATGACAGGATTTTTCCGGGATCTTAAACGGTCTATTGAATATTTGCCTGCTCCTTGTACAATAAGGGTAAGACAGATTCCCAATACCAGAAGATGATATTCAAATCCTTCTGCTCCTGCGGGTATTTTGCCAAACCAGTTCATGAAAAAACCGTGGGAAGCATGGTCTACTACAATCATTCCTATGAATAAAAAGAAAACAGCAATTGATGTGAGTTTTGTACAGAGCCCTATCAAAATCAGGAAGGTTCCCAGACATTCTACGATTATTGCAGCTGCTGCAACTAAAGGGTGGAGTCCGACGTGTGTGGTCATATAATCCATCTCTCCACCCAGACCGGGCCCTCCAAACCAGCCAAACAGTTTTTGTACTGCATGCGGAAATAATACAATACCCAGAGTAAGGCGTAAAATAAATGGTCCCCATTCATTTTTGGAAGATATCATCCATTGTTTGATTTTTGTATCCATTTTTTTAAATTTTATTGGACAAAATTAGGATGGGGACATCAAATTATGATGTGATTTTTGATAAAAAAAACCTGTGCTATATATCACAGGTTTTCTGAATGATCTTTATGTTGCTGGCCTCTGAGCCGGCTTAATGTCTCTCTTGTAATTCCTAAAAAAGAAGCAATATGCTGCTGTGACAGGCGTTGTTCAAACCATCCGTAGCTTTTCGTAAATTCAAGATATCTTTCTTCAGCAGGTTTTTGCTGATATAGCACCTTCTTTTGAAGGGAAACAAAAGCCAGCATGAACATTTTACGGAAATAACTTTCCAGTGCCGGTACTTCTGTATACAGCTGTTCCAGTCTTTTTTTTTCAATCATAAAAACTTCGGAATTTTCCAATGCCTCAATATTATACACGGAAGGCTGGTTATGGATCATACTGTACCAGTCGGAAATCCACCAGTTTTCAAAAGCAAACTGTACGGTATTTTCCCGTCCGCTCGGGCTTACTTCATATTGTCTCAGACAGCCACTGATAACAAAAAAATCGTGTGTGCAGATGGTTCCCTCCTGTAAAAGATATTGCTTGCGCCTGATTTTTTTGCAGAGCAGGGAAGAGCAGATGATCTCCTTTTCCTGATCTGTCAGGGAGACATGCTGACCAATATGCTTTAATATGATGTCATAAGGGGGCATATGATGTGTGATGTTTACTCAAATATAGTTACCTTTCTATAAGCTTCTGTAAAAATAAAGACCGGGAAATCAGAATATGCTCAGTCCATATTGTTTAACCATATCCAGGATCATATGATAACCTGCCAATGAATTTCCATGCTGATCCAGTGACGGGCTGAAAACGCCAATACCTATTTTTCCGGGAACACTTACTGTAATTCCTCCTCCTACTCCTGATTTACTTGGCAGGCCAACAGTCCGGGCGTATTCACCACTGAATTCGTACATTCCGGCAACCAGCATCTGTGATTCTACTAATTTTGCGACTTCGGTATTTTTATATTTATCATCTCCGTCAAACCGTACACATTGATGGGCAAAGAAGTATCCTATTTTTGCAAGGTCTTCAGCAGTTAGTTCTATTGAGCATTGTTTAAAGTAATTATCCAGCTGGTCTTCGTTGCCTGAGATCAGTCCGTTGTTTTTCATCAGGTAAAACATCCCGCGGTTACGGTGTCCTGTGGATTTTTCAGATTCATATACCGATTTACTGTAATCAATACCAGGGTTTTTGGTAATATACCTTACCATATCCAGTATTTTAAGAAAAGGTTTCTCTCCTTCTCCTGAAATCAGGGATGTGGTAAGAATAGCACCGGCATTCATCATTGGATTGAGCGGTTTTCCAGTGGTTTCAAGGTTTGAAAAATGATTAAAAGGTTTATCAGATCCGAAATATCCCATCTTGTCAAAAATATGGGCTTCTCCTTTTTCATTCACTGCAATCATTAATGCTATGATTTTTGAAATGCTCTGCATGGTGAATTTTTTGTGTACATCTCCGGTATTGTAGATGTTGCCATTTTTATCTACAACTGAAAGTGCAATAGCTTTGGCATCCATTTTTCCCAATTCAGGAATATAATCAGCAACTTTTCCCTGGGTGTAGTACGATCTGTTTTTTTCCAGGATGCTGCTGAGGGCTTTTTCAGAGACTGTTGAAATATCTGCAGTTTTTTGTGCATATGTCACAGCATTTAAAGAAAGGAAAGCGGCTGTCAGAATTCCTTTTGCAGAAAATAAAAAGCTATTTTTTTTCATATAGAATATATTCGAATACATGTTTAAATACGTCTTGAAAAACAAAGATAAAATATTTCTTACTTGTTAGTTTTAATTGGTGTATTTTTTGTTATGAATGATGACTTAAACAGCATATAATATGAAATTTTATTTGGGAACAGGAATTATAGGTGTATCGTTGATAAGTGTACTGGGGCTTAATTCGGCAGATGCCCGTCAGCCACTAACTTTGGAACCGAAAAAAATATATATTGATTCTGATTCGTTGAAAGTTGAGAATCTGGCTAAAGAATTAAAGAAGCTGAAGCCAATCAGTGCTTATGATCTTAAAAGTAAATTTAAAAATAATATTAATGGTTTTAAGCTTACGGGGGCAGATGCATTTGAAGATAAGGAAAGAGGTTCTGGTGCTACAGCAGATTACATAAAAGGATCACAGAATATTCATATTGTCGTAACAGACGGGGCAGGTCCCGGATCGGAAGAGATCAAAGGTAATCTTCTTAATTATCTGGAGCTGAAAAAAATTGATGAGCGCGGAGACGGTTTGGATATCAAGAGTTATAAAGGCTGGGAAGCTTATTTTGATTCGAGTATGTTTAAGAATGACCGTTTTACCAGTATACAATATCTGGAAAACAACAGGTATGCTGTAGTGGTGTCTGCTAATGAAGTTCCTATAGAAGAACTTAAAAGTTTCACAGATAACTTTACCCTGCAATAATCAGAAGGATTTTATAGTTTTCCTTTGAGATGCAAATACAAAATTCAAAAGTCTCCAATCAGCAACAGCTATTGAAGACTTTTGTGATCAAAAACAAAACTTAAACGGGAGCGTTAAAGCAAAATGCTCCTTCTTTATCTTTTAATCCAGAGGTGAATTCTCTGAAGATTTATTATCCGGTTATTTTACATATTCCAAAATATAGGTGTAGGTACCTCCGGGGTATACCATTGACATGTTGGGAGCACCTGTTATAATAGTCCGGGTTTCAGGACGGAAAGAGTAGACTGTATTCGTAAATAGAGACTTGTCTTTGTTGTAGATTGTAATACGGTACACAGCACTGATATTATTAATGATTGTTGTGTTCAGATCATTAAGGGTTACTGAAGTGCTCACTCCATCTGCTGCAAAAGATCCTTTAAAGCTGTAAACCGGCTTGTCATCAACCGTTACATTTGTCACAGACTCCTCTAAGGAAGTTATGGCAGAGGATCCTAATTTTTTCCATGTACCCCCGTTTAATACACTTCCAAATGAACCTGAATTATCATAATAATAGAAGCCTTTTGTAAGGGTACCCTTGAGTTTACCGCCACCCGGAGGTATTGTCCCACCTTCGGATACATTATAGACCAGAAACCCGTCATAAAGTGATGGGTAGTTTTGCGGGGAAAAAGGGGCAGATCCTCCGAACTGGCTGAAACTGGTAAGCTTTACTCTTGGAAAGAGTAGTCCTTTACCCAGGTTATCACTATCATTATATTCAGGATTAGATGAAGCATCAATGAATGCAGAGCTGCTCTGAGCATTAGAAAATAAACTTCCGTTTGCCATTCTCAGGCCTATCTGGCCAAATGAAAATATTGATAAAAATAATACAAATGCCGATAAGTATTTTTTTTCCATTTTTATAATTTAAAGATTAAATTCCAGAAAGATTGATCCATGGAGACAGATATTTTCCCGGGTCATTCGGGTCAGGGGTGTTTTTATCCCCAATGTACATAAAGACCTGAGTGTATCCGGAATATACTCTGGCAGCCGGAGAATAGTCCCGGGTTCCGGGAAGGTCCGGCTCTCCTTTCTTGTGAACTCCTACCGGAAGCGGATTGTTCCGGTAACTGGTGTTGGAAACATATATTTTTTTCCCGACAGGAAAATCATTGGAATCCCATGGAAGCAGAAGTTTAACAGTACCATTATCTCCTTTTCCCGAAATAAGAATAATATCGTCATCAGGCTTTACTTCATATAAGTAAATTCCCGGATTCAGAGGAGTGCCTGGTACATCAGCGGTAGATATTTTACGTATATTCATTGTGGAACCACTTGTAGCACTTACCCATTTCTGCAGGGTATGGTTGTAGTAGAATATACCGGTGCTCCTGATTTCTGAAGCCTTTCCTGTATAGCTGGCGTTATAGGTGACCGGCTGGGTTATAAACACCATGGTGCCATTCTGGGCTTCTCCATAAGCATTTTCTCTTGCTTTAATTTCATCAGCAGTAAAACGGGGTAATAACAGACCATCAGGAGTGTTGTTCTCGTCCTGTTTTACAATATCAAGAGTCGCTTTAGGTGTTTGTGTATTGATTCCGACCTGAGCGCTGATGTGTGCTGAATATAGCAGTAAGGTAGCTATAAATATATGTTTTTTCATAGATTTATGTTTTTTATTGTTAGATTTATTCAGTTTTTCTTAATTGAGTTTTTATTTTTCATTGGTATTGATAATATATATTATTTATTAAACTTATTTGTTTTATTTGGTTGTTTTTATGTGTTGTTTGTAAGTAATCGTTGATTTTGTTGCAAAATTAATACCTGTTTCGAATTAATGGTTTTAAAACAACAAAACCTTAACTGACATATCGTCAATATTAGTTTATGTTTTTATAATGCGTTGATTTTTAGTATTTTATTTAATTCTCCTGGTCTTGATAAAAATATTGATTCATGATGATTTTATATTGAAAAAAGAAATGAAATATGAATTCAGCAAAGGAATAGAGATGTGTAGAGGTTAAAAACTGATCTTTAATAGTTATCATAGTGAAGATAGTTCATAGTCTTCCTTATATAACTTACGGACACGGCAAGCGCATTGAAAAAACCTTTTATTTACATACAGTAAATGGTTTACGATTATCGTTTGGCTTTGTGTGAAAAGAAGAATGGTTTCAGAAATACCAGGATGGGTAGTATCGGTTTTGGATTAAAATGGGGGAGCCCAGATTTGGAAGAAGATGTAAACTTGTTGAATCATTTTAAGTAAAACAAGCTTCTTATATTTTCATTTATTTTTTTTACCTATTTTGTTGGAAAGTTTAAAATCTTATGAAGATTTTAAATTTATTTCGTCGGATTTAGTTTTTTTAATGCATTTTTTCTTGAAAATAAGTTTTAAAATGATCTTTTTTATATTTATTTTAAAGCTTTATTATTTTTATTTAATTAATTGATTTATAGTAATTTGTGTATATTGTAAAAGTTTTTTGATATTTTGTCAGTTCTGTTTTTTACCTTTTTATCTATGATTGAGAACAGCATATTATAATTTTGCCATGTAAAACAATTCCCTTATTTCTTAATGTTTCCTGTGCTGATTTCTTCGCTCAGTACAATTTTAAAAATTTGTTGGATTAATAAAGGTTAGCAAAATTAGAATAAAATAATATTAAAAAATGATATGCGAGTAAGAAAAATGATAACAACGCTTTCTATGATAGCTTTTATGCATAGTTATGCTCAGGTAGGAATAAATACTACTCAGCCCCATCCGTCATCAGCACTGGATATTGCAGGAGATAATAAAGGATTTTTACCTCCAAGAATTACATTAAAAGGGACTACAGATAATGTAACTATACCCGATCCTGCAAATGGGCTTTTAATTTATAATACAGCATCAGCAGGAAGTGGTATAAATACCGTAATTCCCGGATATTATTATTGGAATGGCAGTATGTGGGCTTTATTAGCAAATTCATTAAATACGTGGAGTACATCAGGAAATTCCGGAACTGATCCGCAATACAATTTTATAGGAACTCAGGATGATAAGGATTTGGTATTTAAGCGTAATGGAATTATATCAGGACGTTTTTTTAAAGAAAGTATAGGGTTGGGCACTAAGGCTTTAGAATCCCTTTCTCCAACCACACGCTTTAATATTGGGATCGGTAGTTTTAGTTTGGCTAAAAATGTTTCAGGGGAACACAATGTTGGAATAGGGATGAATACTCTTGCTGAAAACAGGACAGCTTATAATACAGCTATCGGATCATCAGCCCTGAGCAGGGTTTCTTCAGGAGATGCCAATACAGCTGTGGGAAACGGGGCATCACAAAATTTAATATATGGACGGATGAATACCAGCATAGGCCATAATTCTTTTTATAATGGTGTTACGGGAAGTTATAATACAGGCATCGGAAGTTATACGCTATACAATAACGGTTATGGTGAATATAATACAGCAGTGGGTGTGGAGGCATTGAATAAAACACAATATGGAAGCTTTAATACAGCATTAGGAAACAAGGCACTGTATAATTTAAAGCCTGCTGCAGTGAATGTAGGAGATAAAAATGTTGCATTAGGAAGCAATGCAGGAGATAATCTTGTTTCAGGAAGTAATAATATCATGTTAGGGGCAGATACCAAAGCAGTAAATACTTCGGGGAATAATCAGCTGAATATCGGAAATGGGATTTATGGGATAAATATGGGAAGTAATACCCAGCGTGTAGGAATCGGAATATCTGCTCCTGCAGCTGCTTTTCATAATAACGGAACTACTGCATTTACAGTGGGGACGCAAGGAACGGACAAAACTGTAATTTTGTTAAGTGATGGAATCTTTACTCCTCCTGATGCGGGTAGTAGTAATGGAGTACTATATATTATAAGAAATACCGGAACTGCAACGATTAAGATAAATAATATAGTGGATTATGGCTCTACAGCTGCCGGTCCTTTTCTCTTGACAGGTGCAGTAACCATTATCAGTAACGGAACTGACTGGTACAGAATTCAATAGGATAGTAAATAGGTAAAGAAGATTCTGTATATCCGGACAAAGTTAAATTGTTTATATAAAGCATGTCAGGCTATTGAGTTAATGGTATGTCTTTAAATAAATGATTGACTCTTCGGTAAACTGTTAATGAACAGTAAAACGCCATCGCTTCAAGTGATGGCGTTTTGTTGTTATAATAAATTATATACGCTTTGCAATGGTCGGGGTTATCTTTGAAAAAATCGGACTGATATTTGAATATTGAATTATAAGCTGCTGTTGTCTGCTGACAATAATGTAAAAATATTCACTCAACAATATTTTAACCCATACTAATATGATTGTTATTAATAGTTTTAATGAATATAAGTGTCTTGAAGGCCAGATGATCGGAGTTTCTGCATGGCATACCATAGACCAGGACCAGATCGACAGATTTGCAGATGCCACATTGGATTATCAGTGGATACATACTGATAAAGAAAAAGCGGAAAAGGAAGGTCCGTTTAAATCAACGATAGCCCACGGCTATCTGACATTATCTCTGATCCCATATCTATGGAAACAGATTGCCGATGTGAGGAATGTAAAAATGGAAATCAATTACGGGATCGAGAACCTTAAATTCGGACAGCCCGTTCTGGTAGACAGCGAGGTAAGACTTCAGGCTACTGTAAAGTCGGTAACAGATCTCAGAGGAACGGTAAAAGCAATAGTGGAAGCGAAACTCCTTATAAAGAATGAAACAAAACCGGCGTATACCGGAGATGTTATTTTTCTTTACCATTTCTCCCAGGAGGTTCTCTAAGAGTTGCTTTAACTAAAAATTTTATACCTATATTCTTATTTATTGCTGCTTTAAAGAATGGTATTGAGGAGTAACTTAACTGTTTCAAGAAATATTTATTATTATAGCAATAATTTTTACTTTTTAAAAATACCGTAATTACCTGTTTTTTTGTCTTCTTTAATGATATAACTGTCTTTTAACTGAAGTACCCAGCCATTTCCTTCAGCTCTTTGTTCTTCTGTTTTTGTAGGAATACTAACGGAAATTTTGCTCCAGTCCGGACTCATTAATGCTCCATTCCCGACTTCAAGAATGCCCCAATTGTCCGTAACCCTGATCGTAGGGTAGACAGTTCCCTGGCCTTCTATGGCTAAAATGTTCCTTGGATCAAAAGAGACATTCATTTTTTCAAATTTAATTTCTAAATGGGGCTGTTCAATAAACCTTGCCTGGTATTCAGCGATCTGTTCTTTTATTTTATTCTCCCTTGCCTGTTCTTCCGTGGCAATTATAACTCCATTATAATGATGAGCGTTTTTTTCGGAAGCCGATTTTAAATCTGTCGGGATACTGATTTTAAAATTTTTAATGAAAAAATCAGAAATGCTGGTATTTGTTGAGATCTTCTGATTCCACAATTTATTCTTTACACTTAATAGATATCCGTAAACGGGAATGGTGTAGTAAGCAAAAGATCTGATATAGGTAGGATTTGAGTAAAAAGTATCTATAGAACTGATAAAATGTTTCTTAGCCTGTTCTTGATTTCTTCCGCTGATCATGAATCCGGTGTATTCGGCAATTCCTTCATTCATTTCCAGTTGATTTTCAATAGCTGCTGATTCCGGAAAAAGAGAATTTCTGTATTTCCGGAAAATAAAAGCGTTGGTCAGGTGTTTTTTCTGTTCTTTTTCCGAATCAGAAAGAACCGCTTTTTTAAGGGCTTCCAATTCCATCCGAAGATATATCCTTCCTTCTTTCTGATCCAAATGATTACTCTCCTTATTGCTATGGACGAATCCTAAAGAAGGTTGTGCCTTGTGGAAAAGTTCATGTGCCAGCAGATTTATCCTGTCATAATGATCTTCAGGTAAAGGTAACATAATCATTGCCCAGGATTTTCCATTCCATTGGATTGATGTATTGGCAATATTCATATTGTCAGGTAATTTACCTGTGTATATATTGTTTTGAAGCTTAAAAATGTTATCCGGGTCGGGTTCATTACTGTAGATGTACCGTGTTTTAGGATCAACGAGAAGAATACTTCCATATAAATCTTTGTTCCATAATGTAAATCCTTTTTTAGTGGCATTTTCAATCTCCCTGAAATAACCGGAAATTTTCTCCGGATGTACAAGCATTGGCTCTTGCCCAAATAATGACGTGCCCTGAATTAAACATAAAAATGCAAAGAAAACTTTGTTCATTACCACTTCTTTAGAGATGAATAACCATAGAATATTTTGTCGTTTTTAAAGTTACTGAAAAACTGATTTATACAGAGGTTTAAAAATTAAAATAAATGTGTTGAGTATAATATTGAAAAAATAAAGGATGTAATAACAGTCCTTGAAGTTGTGAGCTAAAAAAAGACTACCTTTCGGGTAGCCTCTCTTTTTTAAGGACATTGGGAGATTTGAGCTTCACTGCACACTGTTTTGTTTAATCTCTCACAATACACACAATAAATTTTAGGTGCCCCGCCGTAAACTGATTTTAATTGGCTTTTGTTTAACTTCTTTAAATTTTTCATATTGTTTTAATTTATGGTTTAATAAATCTATAAAGTTTCTAACGGGATCTTTAATTTTTTATTATGAAATTAAAAATAAAATATTTCAGGTAACGACCTGAGACCTGTATTGTTTACAGCATATATACTTAAAGATTCATCAGGAATGCTCGTACCGGACAGGAGTAAATTTTTTTATTCCATTGATTCCATCCCGAATTTCTGTAAAATTGTGACAGCCATTTGCTTTCAGGATGCTAGCGGCAGTTATACTCCGGTAACCTCCCTGACAATACATATAAAAATGACTGTTATTCTCAATATCAGGAATCCATTGACTGATTTGGTCTAACGGTTTATTAATAGCTCCATCCACATGTCCGGCCAGATATTCGTTCTCTTTACGGACGTCTATAATCAGTTTATTGTTATTTACGATTTCAGTGACAAATTTTTCAGGTGTTATTCTTTCGATCATTTCTATTTTCTCTCCGGCATTTTTCCAGGTATCAAATCCGCCGTCTAAATAACCTGATACATTGTCAAAACCAATCCGTCCCAGTCTGATGACCGTTTCTTTTTCTTTACCGGTTTCTGTAACGAGTAGAACAGGAGTCTTTACATTACCGATTAAAGCTCCGACCCATTGTGCGAAATTTCCATCAAGTCCTATATTTACTGAACCTGGTATAAATCCGCAGGCAAAATCATTATGGTTTCTGGAATCCAGTATCAATACATTCTCACAGACCATTTTAACTTTAAAGTCTTCTATAGACAGCGGTTTCATTTCCCGGTGTAAGACATTATCGAAATGTTCATATCCTTGCTTATTCATCGCTGCATTCATTTCAAAATATCCGGGAGGAGGTAATAAACCATCTGTAACAGCTTTTATAAAAGATTCCTTATCGGGCTGGTTCAGTGCATAATTGGTCCTTTTTTGATTTCCGAGTGTGTCGGTTGTTTCTTTCATCATATTTTTACCACAGGCAGACCCTTCGCCATGCCCCGGGTATACAATAATATGATCGGATAGAGGTAATATTTTGCTGTACAGGCTTTCATAAAGAATTCCCGCCAGCTCTTCTTTACTCAGGTGGGTTGCTTTCTGGGCAAGATCTGGTCTTCCCACATCACCTAAAAAGAGACTGTCTCCGCTGAATAAGGCTGTGTCTTTTCCATCTTTATCGATGAGCAGAAAACATGCACTTTCCATAGTATGTCCCGGAGTATGGATCAGTTTAATGGTAACATCACCCAGTTCAAAAACCTGTCCGTCTTCTGCAATTACAGCTTTGTACTCTGGCTCTGCTGTAGGACCATATATAATAGGAGCTCCTGTTCTTCCGCTTAAATCAAGATGTCCGCTGACAAAATCTGCATGAAAATGAGTTTCAAAAATATATTTAAGTTGTACATCATCTTTTTTAAGCTTATCCAGGTAAGGTTGTATTTCCCGTAAAGGATCTATAATGGCTGCCTCACCATTGGAAGTGATATAATAGGCTCCGTGTGCCAGGCATTTCGTATAAATCTGTTCTACTTTCATTGATCTGTTTTAAAAGTTATAAAAATCCTGCTTTGGCGGCTTTGTTTCCGAGTGAAGTTAGTTGAAAAGATAGTGAATAGAGCCGGTTACAGATCTATATAATAATCAATGTTCTTTATAAATTTTAGTTAATGTAATAATAGAAGTGAATCCTACAAATTTATTATATAGAACAAGCCACCAAAGCGGATTTAATTTTATTCTTCAGGCCAGCCTGAAATATTTATCTGAGATCAAAGGTATTTATTAATTCTGTTCAAGTCCAGTAGGTTTTATTCTAAAATATACCGAAATCCACTAATAGTAATTTATTTTAACGGTATGTATTGATGAGATGAGGATCAATTTAACTATTTGGCAAATAAATTGTTGCATTTATACAGAAGTGTAGATATACTTCAGATTTTATCACCATTTAAAATTATTATTATGAAAAATTATGTTGTAACGCTTTTTGCGGCGGTTACCCTGGTAGCCTGTAAAAAAAATGAAACGACAACTGCCTATTCTTCTACAGATAGTGCAGCTACAGACAGTATGGCCACTATGCCAGTCTCTCCTGATTCCGGAACGGCAGTAAGTGATTCTGCGAATGCAGCCAATACCAATGGTATGAAGAATACCCTTAGTGATCAGGACAAGAAGTTTGCAGATGCAGCTGCACGGGGAGGAATAATGGAGGTCATGATGGGAGAGCTTGCAGGAACTCATGCTACTAATCCTGCAGTCAAATCGTTGGGTGAAATGATGGTCAAAGATCATAGTAAAGCCAATGATGAGCTTAAGAAATGGGCTTCCACGGCAGGATATAATTTACCAACTGGCCTGGATGCAGAAAAACAGAAGAAATACGATGATCTGAAGGCAAAAAACGGAGCTGAGTTTGATCGTATGTACACCGACCTTATGGTTAGTGATCATAAAAAAGATATAGAAGAGTTTAAAAAAGCAGGAGCAGAAAGTAAGGATTCATCCTTAAAAGCATTCGCAAATAAAACTCTTCCGACGCTGGAACATCATTTAATGGAGTCGGAAAAAGCAAAAAAAGCGGTCAGATAGGAATATCGGCCGACACCTCAAAGAAAGTGTATCTGTTGACTGATAGATACACTTTTTTACTTTATTATATTATTGCTGAAGTAGTTTCCAATGGCTATCTTACCATAAAGGATTCGGGCCTTCCCTTAAATTCTTTTTTACATTCCGGGCTGCAAAATCCATAAAGAGATCCTTTATAGACCAGCGTATCATTCAAAGATTCTGAAGTCTTCATATGGCAGACGGGATATACCGTATTAATCACTGCCACATCTTTAAGCATTTTTTTCTGTTCCATTCCTTTAGCTTTTTCCTGTTGACAGGAACTGACAATAAATATCAAAAAACAAATGATCATATAGTTTTTCATAAGTGAAGAAATAATGTTATTATTTAAAATAGTCAAGTTACTTTATAATACAAAGCTTCATTATGATCTCAGTCAGTTATTGAATTAATATCGGAATGGTCAAAGCAAAATTCCGGGGTAATTTCTGTAACAGAGGAGTTTGCCTTCCAATACTTTCTAAAAATCCGTATGTTACTGTCAGTTTCATTATTTTTGCAAAGAATCAACGTTATTTATGAACAACAGATTTTCAGGTTATAATCAGATTGGAGTGGTTTCTACCTTTTCGGAACTTATCAATACAGACTTTCAGGATGCTGTCAATGCGATTTGCTGGTACAGAGATTTAAGGGGAGATTTCAAGGAAATTGTCTCCAAGCTTCAGTTAAAAGATGATATTACAGAAATATATTCTGAAGATCTTTTATCACTTCAGTTATCTGAAAAAGGAAATCTTGCAAGGGAAATTATTTTACATGATTTACAGTTATTAACTGACTTTGGATCATCTCCTTCACTCAATTTGCTGAAGTGCTATGAACGGGATGAGGAGCTGGATTTTATTTCGGCAGATGTATATTCGTATCATGTTGATCGTTCACCCATTGGGACAGATACTCTTTTATGTACCTATCATGGTGCTGCCAGTGATATTATACCCAACGAACAGGTGGACCAGAAAATTTTGATTCCGGAAATCCGGGAGAAACTTAAAGAATTGCATGATGGCACGGAGGAAGAATTTGAGTCTTTTCTGAAGGATTGTTTTTTTGATTTGCATTATCAGGCAAAGCCCAATGCAGAACCTGTTAATCTAGGACTGGGACACCTTTGGAGATTAGCCGTGGATCACCCGGAACAAAAAGTTCTGCCCTGCGTACACCGGGCTCCTGTTGAAAAGGATGGTGAATATAGACTGCTTCTGATTTGCTGATCGAAATGATTGGAATATCATCTTTATAAGGCATTTAGTCTTCGGTTTCACTGAATGCTCATCGGGTTTTTAACCAGACCGGTAGTACTGAAAATAAAGTCAGTTTTCCAGGATATTGTATTAAATGATATCAGCTTGAATAATATCATTATTATTGGTTTCATTTCCTGAAGCTTCATGTTATGTTGTCATAGAATTATATCTATGCTGTTAATTTCTTTTATATCATGCAAATACAGTAATTTTGGACAAACATTAAATGATAAGAAAAATGCGAAACACATTGACTATATATATACACTGATTCTTCAGAATAAAACGACTTGAAATAAAACAGACCGGCAACCAGGAATTTCGTTTAAACAGAAATGCAGTGAGTTATTTGGATTTGTTTATAAAGAAGTTTGTTTTCCCTTTTATTAATCTCAGGCGTTATCCTGACATTTTACCGTAATTCAATCTTTAAAATCATACAAATGAAAAAAAGAAGACCTATTATTATACTCCTTCTGGGGGTAATTTATTCTTGTATTGGTTTTGTACACGCACAGGTAGGTATAAGGACATCATCTCCAATGGGTGTTTTCCATGTAGATGGTGCCAAGGACAATCCAACGGGTGGACTTCCGGATGCAAGCCAGGTGTCCAATGATGTTATTGTTAACAAAACCACAGGATTCATCGGAGTTGGAGTTTCAGCTCCCAAAGTAAAACTGGATATGAGGTCAGCAGGACCAGAAAATTCATTGGGGTTAAGTACCACTACCATGAGTGCTGTTGAGGCAGGAGCCGGAGCAGTTCGTTATGATGCAGTAAATATTCCTGTAGGACCGAAAATTGAGGTTTCAGATGGGGTTGTTTGGCATAAAGCGTATATAGCTCCTCAAAAAGCAGTTATTGTTGCCCGTAAAGTTACCGGCCAGTCAATTGTACAAGGAACTGCTACAAACATTACCAACTGGAATGTTGTACGGGACATGAGCAATAGTTTTGATGGTGCTTCAGGTATTTTTACGGCTCCGCGAAATGGTACATACACCTTTTTGTTTACTTTTAACTTTACCGGAGCTGTCATTAATGACGGGTCCAGGGTAGAGTCACAGTTTTATAATACAACAACGAGTACAGTTCTGGCAAGTGTTTATAAAACTTTCGGTCAATCAATGACAGGAACTGCAGATGATGCAAACGCTACCCGGTCTACTCAGGCAGGAGGCTCAAGTACTGTTACACTGACTCTGACCGCCGGTACAAAAGTAGTGACCAGGCTTTGGCATAATCTGATCTCAAGCGGATCGGTACCTTTAAGAGTTACTACAAATTCCACAGATCCTACCAATCCGGATGACGGGTTTAATAATTTAACAATCATAGAACATTAAGAAACAGATTCCTATGAAAAATAAAAACAATATTGCTTATCAATTCCTTACCTGTATTCTGTTTTTTTCTTCGGCTATGATAGCTGCGCAGGTAGGTTTTTTTACCCCTAATCCCGCACAATCCCTTCAAATAGATGCTGCAAAAGATAATGGGAGTAATCCTGATGCACAAAAGCTTGCGAATGATATTGTAGTGAGCAACACAGGTAACATGGGAGTGGGTGTTTTAAATCCTGTTACTAAAGTAGATCTCCGTTCACCGGATAATAAGGGACTGATTGGCCTTGGAACAGGAACACAAACTCCAGCTGAAGCCGGTGCCGGTGCAATACGTTACAATGCGGGAGGTTTTTTAGAGTATTCTGATGGTGAACAGTGGATTGCTTTGCCACTTACAGCGCCAACAAAAGCACTTGTTAATGCCAGTAAAAGTGTTGCTCAAAGTATTGGATCCGGCGCTACAACCTATATAACAGGCTGGACTGAAACTGTAGATCTGGGTACAGCTCCCAATGGTGATTTTAATCCTTCAACAGGCGTTTTTACCGCTCCCCGTGACGGATTTTATCTCGTATCCTTTACTATTACTTTAGCGAATGGAAATATTCCTAAAAATACCTTTATTGAAACAGCTATAGAAAGTGACCGGAATGTTGAAAATATTCAGGTATTTAAAACAGTGAATTCTTATCCTGCTTTCCAGGCTGGTGCAGTAAGTAACTATCTGAGCGGAAACAGTAATGCTATTTTTAATCTTAAAGCAGGAAATACTATTAAATTCAGTGTCAGACATAATATAGGTTCTGCAAGGAATACCTTAAATGACAGCAAACTTAATAATTTGAGTATTAGTGAATTATAAATAATGAATGATGGCACAACAATATAAAATAAAAAATTTAGTAAAAGTCATTGTACCACTGCTTTTTTGGGCAGCTCAAACCAATGCACAAATAGGATTGGGAGTAGCTGATCCGGTAAATCCTGTCGAAATTAAAACAGATGCAGGTAAAGTTATTGTAGACAAAGCAGGAAGGGTAGGAGTACTGATTGCCAATCCTAAAGTGGCTGTAGATCTGCGGGGCGGAACCAATGGAGCCGTAGCCCTGGGAAATACAGATAAAACCGCTGCACAAGCTGGTGCTGGTGCCTTACGGTATGTTGCAAGTCCGGCTATCGGGGTGAAGGGATATTTAGAATTTTCGGACGGGACCAATTGGGTAAGTTTTTTTCCTAAAGGTAAACCACGAATTGTGGTTATGGCCAGTAAAACAACTCAGGATACCTATGTTTTTGAAAGTGCAAGCCCCACAGAAATTGGTACGAAGTCTGGTATTGTTCAGCGCAGATCGTCTTATCTGACCAACTGGACGGAGAAACTGGACTCTGATTCGGGAGTTCCGACAAACAATTTTAATCCGGCTACCGGAGAATTTATTGCCCCTCGAACAGGGGTGTATTTTGCAACTTTTACTTTTGCTTTACAGTCAAGCCAGGTAAATACCGGCAGCAATAATCAGACGGAAGCAATCTGGGAGGTTAGAAATCCGGCAGGTACCATTACGCAGAGGGTAAAAACAAACAACGGGTATGCTTCTGATACCGGGGCTAGTCCCAATGCTGTACCAGTGGGTTCCGCCTGTACCGTCAGTGTTTATCTGAACAAAGGAGACAAATTAAGACCATTTACATGGATTACTGTAGCGTTTGACGGAACCACAAGCCAGTTTGATGTGTCAGGAAGCGGAGCTTATAATTCCCTTACCATTGTGGAGCAGTAAAAAAAATTTAAAATAATAGAAAATCTAATCTGATTATTTTACAACAGAAAGGTGTAAGGCCGGGAAAATTTTCCCGGCCTTTTATATGGTTCCGCTTTCTTTGCGCACTTAATTTGAATATAAAAACTACGGTATTTCGTACCTTTTTAAATATAGATTTTATTTTAAAATATTGATATTCAGTTATTAATGGGGTGTGGTGTATAGGTTGATCTAAAGTATCCAAATATTAAACTAAGAATTATGAGTACTAAAGAATTCAAGACTTTTGATATGCCTTGGGAAAAGGTATACGGATACGTACAATCAGTTAAAAGCGGTGATACGGTTTGGATCTCCGGGCAGTTGGGACACGATATGGAAGGAAATCTTGCAGAAGGAATGGAAAATCAATTCAGGCAGACATACCAGAATATAAGCAGATTATTAAGTGCGTTCGGATTAAATACCGGTCATATCACAGAAGAGGTTATTTATGTCACCAATATGCAGGAGGGGTTTGCAGGCAGGCAGATCCTGGGTAAAGAATTTTATGGTGATTCCTGTATCGTTGCCAGCACTATAGTAGGGGTAACTGAACTGGCGCTCCCCGGTCAAAAAGTAGAAATTAAAATTACAGCTAAGGTTTAATCTGGATAACCTGTACAGTAATAGTTAAGATCCGTATTGTTATTGGCAGTACGGATTTTTATTAATGGAATCAGAGGAGGATGTGAATACTTTTCCGTTAAAGAAAAACCTTTAATTTAAGAAATGTTGAATGTTCAAACTGATTTATGTGGATATTTTTCCACAAAAGGATCCATATAAATTTACAGGAAATTTTTTACTAGTGCTTTCTCTGATAATAGCTTTGCAAAAGAATTTTAAACTTAAAAAAATGATAAGAATTCCGGCAAAGTTCATTTTGGTATTGATATCTATGTGTCCTGTTGTTGTAATTGCACAGGCTGGAAATATTGGCGTTAATACAGCCCATCCGGGATCAACAATGCATGTCAATGGTTCCCTGGCTGCAAATTACAAAGCTGTAAATACAAGCATCTACAGTTTGACGGGTGAAGATTTCCATGTAGCTTATAACGGGACGACAAATGCTACTTTTACACTCCCTCCGGCAGTTTTAGGACAAGGGAATTTTAAAGGTCGTATTTATAGGATTAAGAACAACAGTAATTTTACCCTTACTGTGAATGCGGCAGCACCGGAAACAATAAACGGAAGCACAAGTTTGGTTGTGGATGCAAACCAAAGTTTACAGTTGATCAGTACAGGCCTTTCCGGAGCTGATTCCACTTGGGAAATATTGTTGTCAGGAAGTGGAAACCTAACAGCTGGTAATGGCTTAACTATAACAGGTTCAGATGTTAAACTGGGAGGGACGCTTTCACAGAATACTGAAATTGCTACTTCAACAAACAATTTGAGCATTACAGGAACAGGTAAACTACTGATGGGAACAAATGTGGTACCTGCGGGTGGGAACACTGCAAAAGTTATTATTGATAATGGAAATACCGGGGGAGCCATTCAGATTAAGGATGGTACACAGCAATTAGGATATGTACTGACAAGTAATGCAGATGGGTTGGCAACGTGGTCCTCCACAGTAACAACGGCATTTGCAGATAACTGGACTTCATATAGTGGAACATTGGTTAATCCGTTCACTGCCGGAGTTGGTGGAGGCGGGCTTTCTACAGGAATCCAGGTGACTGTTCCTGCCAGAGGATGGTATTTTTTCAGATGTGGTATATCCATCAATTCAGATTGTAATGATTACTTTTTCTATATTAATGGAATCGGTGATGTATGGAGAAGCTATTGTGGATCAGCTACAGTGGCTTATATGTTCCCCAGGGATCAGAACAGGGTTTTATATTTTTCCACTCCCGGTACCTATACTGTTTTTGCAGGAAAGACAAACGGCGTTGTACCCACATCTTTCAATGAAGGTAATCCCAATTTCTATTTAGATTTTGTAAAATTCCAAAATTAATATTCAACAAAAAATATATTAGTAGTAGTGGTTCTAGAAACATTAGTGATCAGCTGCATGGATTGTATTCATGCAGTTTTTTAGTTAACGGCATATACCAGGAAGGGGAATTCAGAATAGAACCTATGGTCTAAAATTTGCATTCAGGTAAGCACCAATTTTTTGCTAAGATCTTATAAATTGTAACCAAAAAACAAATGATATGAAGATTGATGAGGATCTGTTGCTCAGTTATGGCGCTATTTATATGGATTATGCTGCAAAGGAAAATATATTTTTTACCGGTCACTATCCAAGGTATTATTTTCAGATTGTTAAGGGTACTGTTGAACTCAGTAATGTACTTGAGGATGGAAAAGAAATTATCCTTGGTGTGTTTCTGGAAGGAAACAGTTTGGCGGAATCATTATTATTTACTGGTCAGCCTTATCCTATGAATGCTGTGGCAAAAACGGATTGTACGGTTTTAAGAATAAGCAGGACCGGTTTTCTCAGACTATTAAAGCATGATCCGGCAATTACTTTAGGAATGCTGGAACGTCTATCTTCTGATCTTTTTTACCAGTATCATATGCACACGATTGTTGCAGAATCGCAACCGCTTTCAAAAATTAAGTCTTTATTTGATTTTTATAAGGATTTCATAGGGGTTAATAACGGCAGAGTATTTAAAGTTCCTTTTACCAGGCAGGAAATTGCTAAAATGGTAGGGCTTCGTGTAGAAACCGTGGTGCGTACCATAAAAAAAATGGAACAGGAATGCCTGCTTACCATCCGGGATCGGAAAATATATTACTGAAGATCAATTACAATATCGGGCAAAATTGATAAAATAACGGACTCATATTATTTTATATAATTGCTTTACTAATCAGATAAGTCTTCTTAGCGGGAGACTTATTTTTGTTTTTATGTTTCTTCAAAACCCTGAGTGCTTACTACCTGTCTGAATGACATAATTTCCTTTCTTCTGACATTTTTTACCGGAGGATACGCTGGTACATACTTTGTAATGAGGATATTATGATTTGATGATTGACTAAAAAAGCTTTGGGTGAAGTAACCCGGATATATTTCATTTTAGTATTTGCAATAAAATTCTAACCGTTAAATACAGAGTATATGCTTTGGACAGTGTGTGTTTTATGTATGACAACGTTGGGACTGATGTTTTTGCTGAAAAAATTGAATCAGCCCTATCTTATTGCCTATATTGTCGCAGGAATACTGCTGGGGCCTTATGTCTTCAGACTATTTACAAGGATAGAGGAAGTAGAAGTAGTAGGAGAAATAGGGATATTGCTGCTGATGTTTTTTATAGGAATGGAAATTAATATTCCAAATAAAAAGACCCTTATTATCAAGCCCATTTTGGCACAAGGGATAAAAATACTGCTGAGTCTTTCCTTTGCTTACATTATCGGAAAGTTTGTGGGGCTTGACTATAAAAGCATTGTGCTTATTGCTATACTTTTTATATTTAACAGTACGGCCGTAGTAGTGGAATTTTTAAAAAAACACGGAACCATAAATACTGCTTTCGGAGTGGTGATTCTAAATATCTTGCTACTGCAGGACCTTCTTCTTGCACCAGCCCTGACTGTACTAAAATTCTGGAATGGAGCCGTTTTCAGCATTTTTAATTTTATACTGCCTTTTGCTTTTTGTGTTGCTATTTTTTATATTTTCAGAAGAATCAGACACCTCAGGGAAATCAAAATTTCTTTTTCTTTTTTAGAAAGTGATCATGATTTGCAGATTTTTTCAGGACTTTTTATTTGTCTGGGATTTGGTCTTCTGGCAGAAGCAATTGGCATGAGTGCTGCTTTAGGAAGCTTTATTGCCGGGGTTCTGGTTGGGAAGATGAAGGCATTCCACTGGCTTGAGCATTCACTGATGCCGTTTAAGATTTTCTTTGTTTCTCTATTTTTTGTATCCATTGGTCTTCGTATGGACCTTCCTTATCTCTGGTCGAACTATAAACTTATTGTTCTGGGCACTTTAGTAGTACTGGTAAGTAATAGTATGATGTCTGCTATTTTCTTCAGAGCTTTAAACTTCAAATGGAAAGATAGCCTTTACGGAGGTGCATTGTTGTCTCAAACGGGAGAATTTGGAATTCTTGCATTATCCATTGCTTATAAAACTCATATCGTTGAATATGATCTTTATAAATCAGGATTGGGAATCACCTGTCTGTCTCTGTTGTTTTCTACCATATGGATCAGTGCCGGAACCAGCTTTATGACCCGGAGAAGCCATAATCATCATTTATGAAATACTTAAGTTATCAAACAATATAATTATGACCAGTATCATAAAAAGACAAGGTCATTTATCACCATCTTTGGAATAATAAAAACAACTGATTTCCATGAAATAAGTACATCATAAGTTTTATACCTTAAAATATACTATTATGAAAGACTTATTTTATTATTCCTTTATTGGAAAAAGAAAAGACCAGGTGATACGCTTTTTTAAAAAAAGGTACAGCCACGTATTGAGAGTAAAAGATAACTGGATTCGTATTACCATTAATCAATGGTATAAGACACAGACAATATCCTGCCTGATGAGGAATGGTTTGGTAACCATGATCATAGTTAGAACCGTAGTTTTCCCGTTCTACGAGAAATATACAGCTTTCTAATCTGTATATAATACAATAAAGAGATGATAGATGTACCGAACATTTCAGAAGGAACAGCCTGACTATAATTGAAGGTGCAGCTTAAAGTGATGAATGGTAATTTAAAAATTATTTGATACAGCATTAAAAAGGTATCAACAACTGTTAAAATTTACCATTATGAAAGCAAAAAGAATTTTTTTTAGAAGTAAGTATATTGCTTTGCTTCTAATTGTTGCCATGATATTTCCGGCAGCGGCACAAGTGGGTATTAATACAACGACCCCTGATCCAAGCTCCATTTTAGATCTCAATTCGACAACCCGCGGATTACTTGCCCCGCGGATGACTACTGCTCAAAGGACAGCAATTACCTCTCCAGCCGATGGACTTTTGGTATATGATACGACCCAAAAACAGTTTTACTACTACACGGCCGGCTCTGCAACCTGGTCACCTGTAGGAAGTAATGTCTCAGAGAGATTGAATTTTAAAAGAATTAAATCTACCGATGTACTGGCTACGGTACTTGCCGCGGAATTAAGTGCAGGGGGAGGTACAAAATATTTGCTGAATGCAAATACGTTGTATGAAATCAACGGACAAATTGTTTTTGACCGTCCTATTGAACTCAACAATGCATACATACATGGACTTGATACAAATAATGATATTATTGTGCGGACGAGTGGGAACATTTTTGAAGGAGCAACAGGAGGAAGTATCAGAAGTGTTACGCTGAGTGCAGCTTCAGGAAGTGTCTTTAATCTGTCCGGAACACCAACACAGAATCTCATTTTCCGGGACAGTGTAGTAGCCAATTCAAGTAATGTAGGGACGGTTTCCGGCTTAGGACTCGTATTTTTCAGTATTATCCAGTTTACCGGTAATGCGAACGGAATTACCTATAATAATATTGGCCAGCTTTTACTCAGTAATATGGGATGGACGGCAAATAATTCAGGGACTTATGAAAAACTGACCGGCACGTTTACCTCAGTAGAAAAACAAGGCGGCTTTAGCCAGGTGAATGGTTCGGCAACCGGCTTTGATGTATCAACAAGCGGGTTAACCATTACGGGAGATGCAGTGATGGAATCAGTGGTTTTCACAGGAACCAATACAGCAGGATATATTAAACCATATACTACAGGAACTTATCCCGGATACAATTTCAACAACAGCTGGACGGTAAGAGCAGCAGGAATTCCGACGGAAGCAGATACGAATGCGGTGGGAGACTTTTCAGTAGATTATGCTGTAGGCACAGGTATAGGAGTTAGTTTTAATAGTTCAAATCCTAGTAATATTGTAAAAATAGGGACTTCAAGCTCTGTTTCTACCTCATCAAACCTGTTCCGCTTTTCAACAGACGGAGTTCCTAACAGGCTGAAGTATTTAGGTAAGAAGAAAAGGATTTTTCAGATAACCGGCTCGGTTTCGTTCCAGGTACCTGCATCAGGAACGTATATCATTTATATTGCTAAAAATGGAACTGCCCTCAGTCAATATAAAATATACGGAAGGGGTTCAGCTGTCAATGATATTGTCGTATTACCGATTAATGGAACAACTGAGTTATCCTCCAATGATTATATTGAAATATTTGCACAACGTTACACCGGAATCATAGGAGATATTGTAGTTCCTAATATGACGATAACGATTAAGTAGGGTCAATTATTTAGCCTTCCTGTCATATTGAGTCTGTTAATTAATCCGGCCAGCTGGCGGGTTGAATTGAAAATTTGTTTTATACAAAGAGCCAACAAAGCACTGCCAGACTAAAAAATGATCAGTTTTTTACCTGTTTCATTTATTATCAACAACAAAATGATAAGAGACTGTTTCAAAAAGACAGTCTTTTTTGATTTTATTTTATTTAGAATTAATCAAAATAATATATCTTTGCTTCCATTAATTAAAACAGGTATAAAAAGTTACCGGACTATTTACAAACAATGAAAGTTAATCAATGCAGCATGGCCAGATTGGCGGCCATACTATTATATTGTTCTTATTCGTTATCTTCAACAGTTTCCGCAGAGGTAACCTCTGTTTATAAAAAAAACTCATCTGTATATTTATTCCAGTTGCAACAAAAAGGAGCTATCTTTGGACGTATTGTCAACGAACAGGGTATTCCTTTGGCCAATGCAAATGTTCAGTTAGCCGGAGCAGGAAAGACCAGTACTGACAAGGATGGATATTTCAAATTTGAAAATATCAATTATGGAAAATATAATTTGGTAATAAGTTCAGAAGGGTTTGAAAACATCATCTATGAAGTTGAGGTGACCGAAGAGCAACATCAGTTTGCTGAACCATTTGTTATGCAGACAACGCGGCGGCATCTGGATGAAGTTGTTGTGACAGCAAGCAGGCTGGCAGAACATATTGACGAAGTTCCTTCATCAGTCACTTATATCGGAGGAAAGACACTTGATCAGCAAAGGCAGATTAACGATAACCTGCCCTCTATCCTGATGCAAAAAGTGCCCAGTATTTCACCCAGTGAAGAAAGCCAGAATAACTTTATTGCCAAGATTCGCGGACGTAATTTCCTTGTCCTGATTGATGGTATCCCGCAATCTACCCCTTTACGTAACGGCGGACGTGATCTCCGAACAATTGATGCCAGCGCCATAGATCATATAGAGGTTATCAATGGAGCTACAGCGATGTATGGTAATGGGGCTGCAGGCGGTGTGATAAACTATATTACTAAAAAGCCTAAGAAAGGTAAAAAACTTAGTTCGTCCACTTATCTCAATAATTCATTAAACCTGGTAAAACCAGCGGAAACTTATGGTTACAATATTGCACAGGTCTTCTCGGGGCAGATTGGCAAATGGGATTATGTTTTACAGGGCAAGATGGGGCGAACAGGGGTGGTAAGGAGCGCTGATGGAGTAGTAGTAAGCCCATTTTACGGGCTTGGTGAGACAAAGTCTTATAACGCATTGGCTAAGATCGGCTATCAAATTGCGCCGGATCATCATATAGAATTGATGGGAAACTATTATCGCAGTGTACAGGACAGCAAGTATGCAGGTACAACGGGCATCTTTGGGCAATCGCCGGCGATTGGTATTCCGTCCGATGCAGCCACTAACGGAGGCACTCCTTATAATAAAGCACTCCATTTAAAATATGACGGGCAGTATGGGAAAACGGCAGCAAACCTGAGCCTGTATTATGAAGATATGAATACAGTTTTTGAAACTTATAATCAGAATTATTCCGATCATAAAGGAGCAAGGCTTAACTTCAACACCCCTTTCCAATTGGGCAGCTTCTCTAAAATTTCGCTGATTTATGGTTTGGACCTGTTGAAGGATCATACAGTACAGAAAACTCTGAAAGACGAATTGGTTACACCGGATATGAATATGAACAATTTTGCTCTTTATCTGCAGAGTAAATTAAATATAGGTGCAGACTGGATTCTAAAGGGAGGAGTACGCTATGAAAATATACGGTTTAAGGTAGGTGATCTGACTAAGAACGGTAAACTAACTGCCGGTGAAAATAATAATTCGGATGCATTTGTATTTAATATAGCAACTCGGTATAATAAATATAATTACATACAGCCCTTTGCTTCTTTTTCGCAGGGGTATTCCATTGGTGATGTGGGGCTTATTCTGCGTAATGGTGTACCATTGAGCCAGATTGACCCCAAACCAGTTGTAGTCAATAATTTTGAATTGGGTATAAACGGTAAGTTATCAATATGGGATTATCAGCTGACAGGCTATTACAGTACTTCCAGGAAAGGGACTAATTTCGCTGAAACCTCTACACCGGGTAATTATGAGCTGATTCAGGTTCCACAGCGTATTTATGGAGTGGAATTTGTCGCAAATGTAAAACCTGTTCGGTGGCTGTCCATCGGAACGGTGCTGGGCTATATGGATGGCCGTCAGGATCTGAAGAATGAAGGAAACTTTAAAGACAAGCTGGACAATTCTATAATTTCCCCTTTCAAAATTAATTTGAATGTTGATTTTAAGCTGACGGAGCAATGGAATGTCTATGTGCAATACCTGCATCTGGGTGGAAGGGACGTCTTTCCTGCTGAAGCCTATAATTATGGAAAATATCCAGTTTCAGGTTATAACCTTGTTGATTTCCAGACCCGATATAAATATCAAAAATTTACTTTTCTATTCTCAGTTAATAATCTGTTCAATGCTGATTATTACCCTATTCATGCCGAAGTACGTGGCGCAACCAATGAAGGTCGCTATTACATTAAGGGATCAGGAACTACAGCAAATCTGGGAATACAGTTTGATCTGTAAATTTTATCAGTTAAGACCGGTCCGGTTAGTAATAATCGGGCTGATATATACTGAATAAAAGTAATATTAAGTTTTGCCTGATAATCTTATCAGGTTTCTTACGCTCATTGCCGATTGTTTTGCAGTACCTCTAAGGTAAGGTTTTCATGCGGCCGGTTTCTAAAATTACCGGTAATGGAATTAAGCCGCTGATCAGGCTCCGGTCTGCCTAAAGTGTTGGAAGTCCAAAATCTAAAAATCTAAAGTTTTTAGCATTGAAAAATGTCTTGCACCAACCAAGTTTAAAATATCAGGTGGAACATGATCCTTAGCGAAAAAAGACTGGACTTCTTTTTCGTTCATATCCCTTTTGAAATTAGGGAGTTCAATGGGTGTCCAATAATTTAATGCCCCGTTCTTTATCCCTACGTCCTCTGAAAAATATAAATACTGTTCTTTAAATCTGATCTCAAAGTCAAACCCATAATGATCAGTAAATATATTGGTAGCCTCTATATGGTCTGTTGAATAAACAGCTTCATCATAAAACTCATCAAAGATTAATTTCACGTGATTTACCTTATCATTAACCGCATACTTCCAGAATATTTCTTTTACATCTTTAAAAATCAGATATGAAAAATCTAATTTATCATATTTTTTTAATGTAGTGGATTGAGAACAGATATCAAATATTTCAAGGTTTATATACGGTATAATAAGATGATTACCAAAAAAATACATCTCTTTATTGTATGACTCAGAAGTATTTACCTCAAATAGAGTGTCTATGTTATTAATGATCATATGATTTCTTTTTAATGATTCATTATTATATTTTTTGTCAGTGTTCCATAATGGGTTTCCAAATCGTTCCAAAATATAATATAAAGTTACTAATATGCTGTAAGATAGATATACTTTTTCATGTATGCTTGTCTGAATTTTAACTTTTCCGGGATAACCCAGGATGCAATACTATTTTTTTGTAATTTTAAATTTATAATCTCAAGGCATGTTCAGAAAATTTAATCTTACGTTATTGTTTTTCTTTTTGTTGATCTCTTGTGAAAGGGACAGTGAGTTCAGCAACGATCCGGGGGATTATAATCATACCCGTTCAGTAGGTTCATCTTCAAATGATCTGCTGAATAATAGCAAATATAATGCTTTAGTTATTGAAATACTCTATATGCCGGGATATGCACCTAATGCCAATGCCATATCGCTGGTTAAAAACTTTCTTTCAACATTTCTTAATAAAGAAGGAGGAATAAGTATTATACAAAAAGAAATTGCAGGAGCATCTACTTCCGGTTTATCAGCGGAGGAAATCAGATCAATTGAAAATTCAAACCGGACGTCCTTTACCAGTGGATCTGTGATGGCTGTGAGTATTATTTATACCAATGGACAATATTCAGATAATGCGAATACATTGGGAATAGCCTATCGCAATACGTCTATTGCTTTGTTAGGAAAAACGATTCATGATAATTCAGGAGGCTTCGGGCAGGTTAGCAGAACAAAGCTTGAAGCTACGGTACTGGAACATGAACTTGGCCATTTACTAGGACTTGTTGATTTGGGATCTCAGATGCAGGCCAATCATAAAGACACTGCCCATGGAAATCACTGTGACAATAAGAATTGTTTAATGTACTATGCTTCAGAAACTACAGATATCTTGGGCTTCCTTAACACCAACAACATTCCTCAGCTTGATTCCAATTGTAAGGCTGATTTAAAGGCAAACGGAGGAAAATAGAGCTTTTGGACATGGAATTGCGTAAACATTTGCCATTATTTATTTTATAACCTTTTTCAAAAGACCCCGTTATAAAATCAGGGGTCAATTTCTAGTTACATCAGTTTCCGTATGCAGGGCACATAGCCAATTGTTGTCTTCTTTAACCCAGGTGGATGCACAGGCACAGTGAAATGGAGTTTCTTTTCCGTCGGATGTAAATTGCATTCTGATCATATAGACAATGATCATCGTTTCTTCATTGATTTTTTGGTATTTCTCATCATACAGATCTAAAACTTTCAGCTGCATACCCTTGCTCGATTCAAAATTCTTCTGAAATTCAGTTTCATCAACTTGCCTGATTCCATCTCTGCCGGCAACAATACAGGGGAATCTGGTAAGATTTCTGACGGTATTATAATCATGATTCTCCATCGCATTCCAATACCGCTTTTCGAATTCAATTACATTTGCTTCCATTTGTATCTGTTTTATTATCAGTATTCTACAAATATTGAACCAATATCTATTCTGAATGAATGTTCTTTATAGCGGCAGTCAGTGTATCAGTGCCGTAATAAGAAAAGACTGCCCAACATTTTGGACAGTCCCCAACCAAATAAACACAATGAAATATTTTCCGATTTCATGTTTTATCTTTAGATCAGTGTTCCGGAATCTAATATAGATTGTTTCTAAGTGTTTTAAATGCATTTCTCATCTCCTGTACAAAAACTTCAGGCTGTTCCCAGGCAGCAAAATGGCCGCCTTTTGTTGCCATGTGATAATAATACAGTGATGGATAAGCTGCTTTTGACCAGCTTTCAGGGGCCTGGTAGATTTCATGCGGGAATACCGTTATGGCTACCGGAACTTTAATATCTTTTGTTTTCTGGTGTTCTGAGCTGAAATTATTGTTATTGTTTTCCCAGTAGAAACGTGATGATGAGGCTCCCGTGTTAGTCAGCCAATATAATGTTATATCATCAAGGATGGCATCGCGGCTGATAACCTTTTCAGGTTTTAAGTCGCTTTCAGACCACTCTGCAATTTTTTCATAGAGGAATGCTGCCAATGCACCCGGAGAATCAGAAAGCAAATATCCGGTGGTTTGTGGCCTTGTTACCATCATTCCGCCATAGGCCGCATTCCTGCCGAAGAAGGTACTCATGGAATTATAAGCCTTTGTTTCGGATTCCGAAAGCCCGGCTGGGGCAGGGTCACCTGCATTGATCGGTTTTACCAGTTCTGCTGGAATAGTGGCAGGCATGGTCAGGTGAATACCTAAAAGCCCTGAAGGTGCCTGTCTTGCCAACGCATCTGAAATTACCGAACCATGATCACCTCCCTGAGAAACGTATTTTGTATAGCCAAGGCGCTTAACCAGGGTGTCCCAGGCTCTGGCAACACGATCAGGATTCCATCCCTGTTCCTTCGGGATCTCGGAGAAACCATATCCCGGAATTGCAGGAATAATCACATCAAACGCATCTTCGGCCTTTCCTCCATATTTAACAGGATCAGTTAGTGGGCCAATGGTGTCAATGAACTCCAGTGGTGAGCCCGGCCAGCCATGGGTAAGGATGATAGGTAAAGCTCCCTTTTCTTTTGAGCGTACATGGATAAACTGGATATCAAGTCCATCAATTCTGGTGATAAACTGTGGAAGTGCGTTCAATTTATTTTCCACTTTGCGCCAGTCATAACCATTTTCCCAGTAATTTATCAGTTCTTTGAGCTGGGCCAGTTGTAAACCCTGTGACTCGTCATTAACGGTTTCTTTGTCCGGAAAGCGGGTCCCCGAGATGCGTCTTTTGAGTTCATCAAGTTTAGACTGCGGAATATTGATTCTGAAAGGTCTGATCGCTGTATCAGAATTTGTAGCTTCCGTTCTTGTCTTTGTAGTTTGTGCATTGGTAATCATTGGAATACTGAATGCGAATGTCGCTAGCATAAGGATTGTAGTCAATTTTGTTTTCATTGCTTTTTGATTTTGATTTGTTGTGACAAAATTATGGGTGATGGAACGCACTTTAAATTAAGAATGGGTTCTGGTGGACATATTCGCTGCTGAGCTGGAAAATAGGAGAGGTGAACAGAAGTTTTATGCAAATGATTTAAACGCAAGCAAGCAAAAAATGCGTGGTTCGAAAAAAACACACATTTTTTACCTTATACACATTGTGAGGTTATCGGTAGTGTTGAAATAGATTGGTTCATAGGATTAATCAATCTGTATTTTTTACATACGATTGAATAGTGATGGAACTTCTGTTGGTAAAATTGCTCGTATTGGTTGCTGTAGGAGGTTTCTTTCCTACAAACAGATCCAGATTTCCTCCTAGATAATTATAACGTCTGGCTACTGCAACTCTGATCGTATGCTGTCCTGCAGATAAATTATTTATTGTTGTAGCAACCGTTTCTGTCTGGAAACCGTCAATTACGTCATATCCGAAAAAGCCAAGCCTTACTGCATGTAACTTATTATCTATGAAGACTCCTATCGCAAAACTTGTATAGGAATTAGCTGTAGGCAGGTTTCCGACAAACTGAATAATAGTTTGTAATGTTATTAATACAATTCTAACATATCGTATAATAAATTTTCAATCTGCAATGAAAAATCATTTGCTCTTGCCTTGGGAACATATGTAAAGATAATGGATTCTTACCTTTATGTCTGACTTTAAAATTGAGGATAAAAAAATTAACAGGATATGAATACATGAAAATTTAAATATATAACAATGAAAAAATAATCAACAAAAATTTCCCGGTAAAGAAGGAGGATAGTAGGGAAGGAGCTCTAAGACAATATAAATATAATTATTAATTAATAAAAAAACATGAAAAAAATTATTTCAATGGTGTTCCTTATTGTAGGTTTTTCTACAGTTTATAGCCAGATAGGGATTAATACACCTAATCCACAACAAGCTTTTCATTTAGACGGAAAGAAAAATAATCCTGAAACAGAGGTTCCCAATGCTAATCAGGTTACAGACGATTTCGTAGTCACAGATAATGGAAGAATCGGGATAGGAACCATATCTCCTGATGCTTCTGCAGCTTTACACCTTGCAGGAATGGATAAAGGATTTCTGCCTTCCCGTGTTATGCTTCAAAGTACGGATGATACTACCACCATTGCCTCACCGGCTATAGGTCTTCTTGTATATAATTTTATGACTGCCGGAACCTATCCCAAGAATGTTACTCCGGGGTATTATTATTGGGACGGGAAGAAGTGGTCAAGGTTTAGTACCGGATCGTCATCAGGTTCGTCGGATGCACTATATCTGATAGCTGATAGCACATTGCCGAGTATGGAATTTAACCTAAACAGTGATGTTAATGGGAAGGCGATCACGATCCTGAAAGAATTTCATAATCCAGGAGGATATTCTTTTAATAAGAATACAGGATCTCTGGTTGTCTCAGAGTCCGGGCTTTACTTTATTCAATTTCAAGCTGGTTGGTATAATACCACTTCTACTCCAAGAACTGTTAGTATAGGAATTAAACAAGGTTATCCAACGAATAATATCTGGAAAGGACGTACAGCTCAGAACGTGGCTCCAGTACCCCCGAATCTTGTTTTTGACCTTCCCATTGCATCGTCAGGTTATTTCTCTGCCTATTTAACAGCAGGTACTTCATATGTTTTAACAACAGCGGTTGTTGGTGGCAGCATTAAGCTCTCCACAGACAAGAGCCCAATTTCAGATCCTCATATCGGAACAAATGAAAATAAAGGATGGTCAACATCTTTTATTATCAAGAAAATATTGTAAATGATAAGGTTTTGATGATTCTTAATATGATCTCCGCAAATGTTCATCTTTTTATCAGTTTTTAATTAATGATTGCTTTTTTGTTGATAAAAATCTAAGAAGAGCCTTCTAGCCGTTATAATAATTGGCTGTTTGTGAATAAACGATATGTTTTAAGCTTGATTTACCTATAATTACAGGTAAGTCAGGCTTTTTTGTCTTTAGAATGCTATTATTTTAACCTCTTAATCAGGTTGGATTAATTAATGGATGATATATCCAATACACGAATCCCTAAAAGTAATCATCTGGAGGTAATGAATCCCAATGGCTGTATGCATGTCCGGAATCTGATTATAATGCAGTGTATATTGTCCGGGAGGAAGAGTGAGATCTTCCGTAACACTTTGATTTTTTAATGCACCTCCTGTGTGTTTAGATTTCTTTGTATTTGCCAGACAACTGTGCCGTAATGATCTTCTATCCAGCCATAATTGCACCATGAGCTGTAGGTCGTCGAGGTGCTCCATCAGCGCATCCTGTAACCACTGTAGGAAATCCATGCGCTGTTCCCTGCTTGTTTAAGAAAAAGAAGGTAAAGCTGCTGATGCAGCAACTACTGTAGGCATAACGTGGTAGAATGAGTTTATGTCTTTCAAGAAGATATGTAAGGAACTCTTGATTTTTAGGTAAAAAAAACGGGGATTTAAATTCCCCGCTTGTGACTTGCTAATATATGTTTCAAATATTTGCTGATATAAAATATCTGGACACATAATGCTTTAAAAACGTCTTTTACAGGTTAAGGTTCAAGTCCTGGGCCGCCACATGAATTATAAGGAACACATACTAATTTATCGCCTATAAAACACATTCTAACACAGTTTGAACCACCAAGAATTGATTTTAAATCTGCTTTTGTAAGTTTTTTTAGATTTTTCATATTAAATTATTTAATGTAAAAGTAAATTTCGTAAATATTTATTACACTATTTAAAAATTAATATCTTTTAACATAGGGACAGATATTCTGGTAGCGGTTTGGAAATGGAACAATCAATATGAAATTTTAAAGTGAGGTAAGAGAGACTGTAGTACTTTAATCAAAAATTTTGGTAAATATAGTAGTGTAAAAACTACGCCATGAATCAAAGCAAACTATAACGATTGAAAATATAGAATCAATCTTTAAAGGAGATCTAAATATCCAGACAAAATACCGGCTATTCTATAACTACAGTAAAGTTCACAAGGGAGTGGTGAAATTAAAATTGAATATTGTATTATTTCGGATAGAACGTTTTTTAATTTCTTAATTTTGATGAATGTTCAAAATTGAGCGTAACAGAAATTTGTAGTGACTTAAAATGATTAAAGAATTTTCATATAAAAAATTTGGTAAGCTGGAATTCAGCAAAACCTCAGCTCAGAACGATTCCCTGAATAAAATACGCGAGCATATTAAAGTCCTGTTTATCCCAAAAAATGCAATCATCCAGGTCGACTTTCAGGAGATAGCCATGAAAACCGATGCCTTATTGTTTATTAATCCACATGTGATTTTAAAGCCCTGTGAAACTATAGGTGGACAACTGATGCATTTTAACAAAGATTTTTATTGTGTAGAAATTCACGATCATGAAGTTGCCTGTGATGGTATTTTATACAATAATGTATTTGAGATCCCTTTTATCAATTTAAACGAAGAGCAGTCTGTTGAGATCCAAAAGATCATAAGCGATATTCAGTTTGAACTGGGGAACGAAGATTCTAGTACTGAAGAGATGCTGAGAACATTGTTAAAACTGATTATATTAAAATCGACAAGAATCTGGAAGCAGCAGCACGAATTATCTGACAGCGTGCAGCAGGCTGACGTACAGTTTTTGCGGAAATTCAGCAAATTGGTTGAACAGCATTTTAAAACGCATCACACGGTGGCCGACTATGCTGACATACTCTGTATTACACCAAAGAACCTCAGCAAAAAAATAAGCATGGTCAGTAAAGAAACGCCAAATGATATTATAAAAAACCGGATAATTCTGGAAAGCAAGCGCCTTTTAGCACATACCACCATGAATGTGAAAGAGGTTGCCTACAGCCTGAATTACGACGACGATGCGTACTTTGTCCGTTTTTTCACAAAACATACCGGAATATCACCAACGAACTTTAGAAAACAGTTTAAATAGAGCGTTATCAAATAATGCAAAAAGCACAACCTGTTGGGTTGTGCTTTTTGCATTATTATACCCTTTCGAACAGTAGATAATGCTATCTGACACCAAATAACCTTCGTCGGGGGAAAAAGTGCAATTCAAAGCGAAAACCATCCATTGATGGGCCCCTGAATTTACCCCAACTTTGCAATATCAAAATAAAACAACATTAAATAATAAAGACATGAACAAGTTTACAGTAAAAGATGGAACAGAAATTTATTTCAAAGATTTAGGTGAAGGACAGCCGATATTTTTTCACCATGGATGGCCATTATCATCCGATGACTGGGATGCTCAGATGATGTTTTTCCTTGAAAAAGGATTTAGAGTAATCTCCCATGATAGAAGAGGTCACGGAAGATCCACTCAAACCTATAAGGGAAATGACATGGATACTTATGCAGCTGATGTTGCAGAACTGGTAGAATTCCTGGATCTAAGGGATGTTATCCATGTAGGGCATTCAACAGGTGGTGGCGAGGCGATCAGGTATGCCGCCCAATATGGGAAAGACCGGGTCTCCAAAGTGGTTTTGATCAGCGCAATTACACCTTATATGATTGCTGACGACAATAATCCGGAAGGGGTGCCACTTGCAGTTTTTGACGATATCCGCCATAATACACGTCATAACAGACAACAGTTCTACCAGGATCTTACAGTTCCTTTCTATGGCTACAATAGGGAAGATGCGGTTATTAAAAAAGGAATACAGGACAACTGGTGGAGACAGGGAATGATGGGTGGTATCAAGGCGCAGTATGACTGTATCAAAGTATTTTCGGAGACCGATTTTACTGAAGATCTAAAAAGTGTAGAAATACCTGTGTTGGTATTGCATGGTGACGATGATCAAATTGTGCCTTATGCAACCACAGCCGTTAAAGCCGCTGAGCTTTTGAAAAACAGCAAGCTGATCATTTATCCGGGCTTCTCCCACGGAATGCCCACTATTAATGCCGATGTCATCAACGAGGATATTCTATCATTTATAAACGGATAAAATTAAAAGAGGTAAAAAGTGCAATTCAAAGCGAAAGCCGTCCATTGTAAGGGCTGATAATTAAGATCAACTTTGTACTATCAAACAGAATAAACAATAATAAATATTTAAAGAACATGAAAAATTTAATTTTAGCACTCGTATTATTTACAACATTAATTTCAAATACAGTTTTATCACAAACGAAGAGAACACCTGCATCCTATGGCAGAGAAGAATATATTGAAGTAGAGAAAAATGTGAAACTGCATGTGACCGACCTTGGTGAGGGAGAACCTATTGTCTTGATCCACGGATGGCCCTTGAGTGACGCCATGTACGAATATCAGTATGCCGATTTTATTCAAAAAGGTTACCGGGTGATTGGTATTACATTGAGGGGATTCGGATTATCAGATAAACCGGGCGGCAAATATAATTATGACGTATTTGCAGATGATATCAAGGTGGTATTAGACAAATTGGATATTAAGAATGCTACAATTGGTGGATTTTCTATGGGTGGTGCTACCGTGATTCACTATGTAGCCAAATATAATGCGGCTCACGTTTCCAAGATGGCACTATTTGGCGCGGCAGCACCAATCTGGACAAAGCGTGCAGACTTTAATTATGGCCTGTGGACCAAAGAAGATGTTAATGGTTTGATCAATCTTAACAACACCAACCGTCCGGAGCTATTTGCAACATTCGGAAAGATATTTCCAGCTAATAAAACCAGCGTTTCTCAAGGTCATGGCACTTGGTTGGGAGGTATCCAGGCTCAGGCATCACCTTATGCAATGGCTGAAGGGTTGAAAACTCTGAGAGATAGTGATCTACGTAATGATTTGAAGAAAATAACAATTCCTACTTTGATCCTGCACGGTAAATTGGATAAAATCTGCTCTTATGATCTTGCAGAACAGATGAATGCCTTACTAAAAAATTCAACACTAGTTCCTTTCGAAAAAAGCGGCCATGCCCTATTTATCGAAGAGTTGGATAAATTTAATGGTGAATTACTGAACTTTATTAAAAAATAAGAAAAAATAAAGAATAAGGTCAGTTGCTAAAAACTGACCTTTTTTTAAACCTTTCGAGATGAACAAATCAATAATATTGCTGCTGTCACTTACTCTCATGTCCTGCAATGTAGAAAAAAATATAAAAATTAGTAATCATACGGATCTTCCCAAAGCTATTGGTCCATATAGCCATTCGACGAGTTATGATAATCTTATTTTTGTATCGGGACAGATAGGCTTAGATAAAAATACGAACAGCTTAAAAAATGGAATTGAAGAACAAACTGTCCAGATTATGGAAAATCTGAAGATTATACTTCAAAATAATCAATCAGATCTCCAGCATATTACTAAGACAACAATATTTTTGACAGACATGAAGAATTTTGAAACAATCAATCAAATATATGGCCGATATTTTCACGGCCGTTTTCCGGCAAGGAGCACAATTGAGGTGGTTTCATTACCAAGGAATGCTGAAGTTGAGATAGAATGTATAGCCGTCAAAAGATGATGAGTTATAATGAAAAATTAGTTAGAAAATAAGATGTAGTCCATACGACAAAAACGGTATGATCATCCATACCCATAGTGGAATAGTTCAAGGTTTTCAATTTCTTTGAAGTTCTGGTTTCCGGTATCATAGACATTCAGTATTAATGGGAGAACACCGTTTACTGTTTCCAGGTCCGAGATTCCTTTTAAATGTAAAATTGCAACGTTGCGGACATGGAAACGC
This sequence comes from Chryseobacterium flavum, assembly GCF_003385595.1. Lineage (GTDB taxonomy): Bacteria > Bacteroidota > Bacteroidia > Flavobacteriales > Weeksellaceae > Chryseobacterium > Chryseobacterium flavum. Next base: position 249,504 of record NZ_QNUE01000004.1, read on the forward strand.
ACAAGCTTCCTTCTTTATTTCCAAATTTATTGATGATCTTATTAAGCCGGTGTTCACCATCGGTAAGTTTGGTGGTATCAAGATTAAAAATAGGAGTTTGATAGTATAGTTTTAAGCTCAAACATCTGAATCACTTTTAGCAACATTGTTAGTTTTGGCTACAACAAAGCTATTTTTGGATACATTTAGGGGCATAAGAACCCTGAACTTTGCTTCATAAATAATAATAGACATGAAAGTATTTGTTACAGGCGCTACAGGTTTCGTAGGAACAGCTGTAGTACAGGAATTATTAGGAGCTGGTCACGATGTTCTCGGACTTGCACGGTCGGAAGAATCTGCAAAAAAATTAATTGAGGCAGGAGCAGAGCCCCACTATGGTGATCTTACTGATTTTGAACGTCTGAAATCGGGGGCTAAAGCCGCTGATGCCGTTATACACTTAGGATTTGTTCATGATTTTGGGCGTTTTCAGGAAATGTGTGAATTGGATAAGGAAGTGATCAATGCCATAGGAGATACTCTGGTCGGTACGGACAAGCCCTTTTTCATTACTTCTGGCACTGCCCTTTTTTCAAAAGATGGTATTACAACAGAGCAGGACCGCAGTGTCAATCACCCCCATCCGAGAATTGCAACTGAAAATGCCGCGGACGATCAGGTCGCAAAAGGCGTGCGTGTTGCCGTTATTAGATTATCTCCATCTGTGCATGGTGAAGGTGATAAAATCGGCTTTGTTCCGCTATTTGTTAAAATTGCAAGGGAAAAAGGTGTCTCAGCGATCATTGGCGATGGAATTAACCGTTGGCCAGCTGTGCATCTACTTGATGCGGCAAGGCTCTACCGATTGGCGCTGGAAAAACCATTTGCCAGTGGAACCAGGTATCATGCAGTATCCGAAGAGGGGATTGAGCTTAAGGCAGTAGCCGCTGAAATTGCAGAGCGTTTAAATATTCCAGTGATCTCCCTAAATTCCCTGGAAGCTGAGCAACATTTTTCTTGGTTTACGCATTTTGCAAAGCTTGATAACCCGAGTTCAAGTGAATGGACAAGGAAAGCGCTGGACTGGAATCCGTTACATCCAACTCTACTGGAAGATTTAAAAGGTTTGTATTATTTTTCGGAACTCCGATAATTTGTAATTTTGTTTCCTATCCATTAAAATATAAAAGCAGGTGAAACCATGTCCGATAATAAACCCATTCGAATAAAAACCATTTCCGATTTTCACAAACTGCGCGGTCTCCCGGGGCCGAAGCATCCGCAGATCAGTGTGATCAATTTTGAAGATATGACCGAGCCTTCAAAGGTCGGAAAACAGATCCTGCTGTTTGATTTTTATATGATTTCGGTAAAACGTGATATGGACCACAAGTACAGATATGGACAGAATGATTATGATTTTGATGAAGGCGTGATGTTCTGCATGGCCCCACATCAGGTTTTAAGTGTAATACGTGAAGAACAAGGTAAGAATCCTTCCGGATGGATGCTGATGATCCATCCGGACTTTCTTTGGAATACGGCGCTGTCCGCTTCGATCAAAAGATATGAATTTTTTGATTATTCGGTGAATGAAGCGTTGTTCCTATCAGAAGACGAGGAACAAAAAATGCAGCAGATCATCGCAAATATTAAGCAGGAATATCAGGGCAATATAGACCAGTTCAGCCAAAATATTATCATTTCTCAACTGGAGACGCTGTTTAATTATTCAGAGCGTTTTTATCAGCGTCAATTTATAACACGAAAGAAAGCCAGCCATCAGTTTTTGGAGAAGCTGGAAAATTTCCTTTCGGATTATTTTGAAGGAAAAAATATCATAGAAAATGGTCTACCTACGGTGCAGCTGCTTTCCGAAAAGCTGAATATGTCTCCACAATACATGCGGGGACTGCTCAAATCGCTGACAGGACAAACCACGCAACAGATCATCCATGAAAAGTTAATCGAAAAAGCCAAAGAGAAACTTTCTACAACTGAACTTACCATAAGTGAGATCGCCTATGAACTGGGTTTTGAGCACCCCCAGTCATTCAATAAACTGTTTAAAGCCAAAACCAATTTTTCACCGCTTGAGTTCAGGAATTCATTCAATTGAGTTCGTATTTATGGTTCTCATTCCATATTTTGATCATGTTCTCGACCAAATCAAAAAGTTGACTCAGTGAATTTGATATATTTTCTTTGATTTCATTGAAAGGGTTAATCCGATCCCTTTACAAACCTGATATTTACTTCTTTTAAATAAAACAATCTTTTACAAATGAAAATTCATATTGAGTAGGCGTAACCACTATCCTTAGTAAATGGGTTCTACTGTAAAAACGTCACAGATATCGCTCCGGGCAGGGGAAGAAACCTATCTGTATCACAGGAGTATCATAGTGTAACTAATTATTACTTTGCTATTGGATGGAGTACCACAATTTTATCATAATTGATATCTTCGTCGAGTTCCTTATTAAAACAGTCATAGTCCATCACCGCTTTTTCCAGAGCCATTAAATAAATGGTTTAATAATTTATGCTATATCTGTCAACCTAATTATCTTTCCATCAGCTGAAAACTCAAAAACAGACTTTCCTTTTAATGTAATTTCATCACCTTTTTTTGGGCCATTCGCAAAGTCCATTGCCGCGATTGCCCTGTAACTAATAGATATCTCAGTGGAATCGATACTGTGAATCACGGTCTCGATGGTTTGATGTCTTTCACTGAAATAAGAGAGCGCGTCGATGGCCTGTTTTTGAAATTGTTCGACGCCTTGCAGTTCCATTGTTTTTTCACCGTTCATGATGTTGAGGAAAACAATTTTATCATCAAAATCTGCTGTCATTTTTCCCACTTCCATACTGTTATAGGCCTCAACGTACGAGAAGATTTTGTTAGTTCTGTCATTTAGAACTGCTGGCTTCATTAGAGATTGTGCTTTTCTTGTTTCCATATTGATTGATGATTTTTATTATTGATCTACTAAGCATTAAAGATATTTAATTCTTAAGAGATCGTACAATAAAAACTTTATATTGAGTGTGCTTAAATTCTTTGCGTTTCAAAGCCAAAATCTTCCGGATAAAAAAAGACCGGATAAAAAAATAAGCTACTTGTCCGGTAGCCTATTTTGAAAACAGCCTTTTTTGCTTTATTACTTTTAAAGGCTTCTTTTTAAGTTAATTACTTGACGGCAACTGCTTCCAATTCTACTTTTAACGTCTCATAAAGTGCCACAACCTCAACAACAGTTAAGGCCTGCTCTATTTTATGCAGTGCTACCCATTTTTTTAGTATATGGAAATGCGACAGGAACTCGTCAGTAGCTGTGGAATAAACATTAAGTTTTACAATATTGGAGAGTTCATAACCGGCTGTAGAAATTACTTCTTCAAGATTACTGATCGCCTGCAGTAATTGGGATTTCATATCTGCATTGCTTGAAATTCCTTCCTGGTCAATTGCAGCCTGTCCTGAGCAATACAATGTGCTTTGCACGTTACTTACTTCGACAGCTTGGTTATAATTACGCTCTTTTTGCCAAGCCCAGGGATTGATGGTTTTTTTTTCCATGATGTTTGATTTTGTTGATGACATGTGATCTACTTGTTACCCTGCAAAATTGCTGATAACTTTGCTTTCACGCAGTTGACTCAACTCACCATTTTCATGTGATGAAGATCACATCATTGGGACAGGCGACTCAATGTTTCTCTCGATACTCCAAGGTATGCAGCAAGTAGAGATTTGGGAACGCGCTGAACTAATGTGGGATATCTTTTTAGCAACTCGGCATATCTTTGGGAGGTATTGGAAGTCATGGACGAAATAATGCGTTGTTGTGCGGCAATATAGCCAGCGTATGCTTTTTGAAGGAAAAAATGCTCCATCTTAGGAACTGTTTTACAGAGATTCCGATAGTCATCTAAAGAAAGGCACAGCACCTGGGTATCCTCTATACATTCCAGGGACATTGATGCATCGGCCTGCTGATAATATGCCTGAAAATCTGTTTCCCACCAGTCTTCCATGGCGAATCCGACAATAAAGCTTTTGCCGTTATCTTCTGTTAAAACTAACTTAAGCAGACCTTCCAAGATGAAATAATTATATTTTACCGGTTCACCTTGCTGGATCAAAAACTGATGTTTTTTATATTTCTTACTGACGAAGAAAGGAAAAACAAGTTCAGCCTCTTTATCTGTTAAAGGGATTATTTTTTCAATGTGCTTCCTGAGAATATCATACATAACGTTATTCAGAACTTTATCTAAAACGGAGATAACTTGGCTTCACCAAATTTATGGATTATTTATGATATTAACCTCCGCATTATAAGATGACAGGATTATATCAAGTTTACATATTAAAAATGGGCGGTTTCGATAAGCCGACTATATCTATCTGAAATTCAGATAACAATAAGATGCATTAAGATACCTTAAGCGAAGTTAGCTCTCCGTGTTAAAAAAAATGTTACAAACTCGGTTTTTGGGGACAAACGGGGGACAAAACAGATCAAAACGAACCAATGTTCACTAAATTAAAGCAAAATCAAAATTTTTAAGTTGTTGATTTTCAGTTTTTTTTGGTTTATTTCGGTTTATTTCGGTTTGCTCCGTTTTATATGATTACTTTCCGATACAAAAATAGTTATAATTAATTATCAGCAAGTTATATAAAATAGTAACAATGTAGAATCAAATGATTTGAATTTTTAAATTTTCATCAAAATTTCGTCAACTTTCAAGTTACAAAAATATTCATATAGATATTATATAGTAGTATAATTTATCATTGCAAAATTCTGAGCATTTTATCTCCATTACACACACTGCTAAAAATTGTGGAAAATTATTATTTTGAAAAAAGAATACATAGAATTACTTGATACCATTTTAGACATATAGAATAATAAAAGCAATCGCTATCTCTAAGTCTAAGAAATCCGCATTTCTTCTACAATAATTTGCATCATAGTGTTTTTTGCATTCTTATGCTTAGGTGGGTAATCCTTATCTAATTTTAAATTCAAGCAGGAAAAAAATTCCAAAAAAAATGTTGAAGTTTTTAAACATCCAAAAAACATTCACCATACTTTTTAAAGGTGGGGGGGATAGCAAAAACTCGTCTTATACCCTACCCCTAAGACTAATATGGTTACTCTTCCGAGACATCAAAAATAATTTTTAATACGACGACTTTTGTCGTATTACCATAAGAAATTTGAATAAAAGTAAATAAAAATGATGAAATATGTGGAAAACCCCATACTGTGAATAGTTTTTTTTTACTATACTTACGCATTTATTAACAAAATGGTTGAGATTAAACTTATTAATATTGTAAATGGCTAAAGGTAAGATAGATAGCAACTCAGGTGTTCATGCAAATGTAGGCTTCGATTTTCAGAGGAATACATGTGTTTACATTTTCTTAGAAAAATATGAGACATTAAAATTTCAAGATTATTTTATAATGCTTGAACATTATGATGACATTGTTTTTGGTTTTTTAAATGATAAAGGTGAACTGTCACAAGTAACAACTTACCAAGCAAAAAAATCATCTACGGTCTGGACAACAAACCAAGTTTACGAAATCATCCAAAAAATATGTGATATTGGAATTGAAATATTTAAAGACCCATTAAAAAAAACTAAAAATTACATACAGTCACAGCATTTTATTACCAACAATACAATTGCATTAGATTATAAATGCTCGACAAGTAAAAAAACTAAAAAAGTTTACATTAATGAAACTAATGAGTCCATCGCTTACTCTGCACTTAATAAAGACTGTCAAGATAATTTAAAAAAAGGTAATTCTGAGGTTATATTTAACAATGAACAAGCTAATCATTTTGATAACCTTAATTTTACATTTATTGATTTAGGTAGAAATACAAAAAATCAGTTGGAACTTTTAAGTGGTAAATTTAAATCTGTTTTCGGGAAATCAATTGTAGATCATGATGCGGCAAGAGATACATTTATTAAGCGTCTTAAGGAGATTGAAGGTATATTTAATCAGGGAGGTGAGCTCAGACTTGATAATAAGAAAAAAAGAATTGAATCTTCTCAAATTGATGAAATTTTAAAAATATTAACAACAAAAAATTTAGCATTAGAATTTTGTAGAAAAAAAGCGGAAAAAATATGTGAAGAACTTTCGATAAATGTTTATGAAGCAATGTCTTTCGAACTAAACTTTGAAAATAGCTTAGATGAATTTAAAGATTTGACACAAGGTGAACACCAAAAGATAATCCGTTTTATCGAAAATAAAAAAGATACATTTCATAATTTCACTAATGATGTACTTTGTATAAAAGCATTACATGAGTCATTTCTAACCGAACAAAATTCAACTTTAAGTCCACTACAACTAAAAGCATCTATATCTGCAGGATACTTTTTAACACTTATGCAACAATGAAAACATATCTGACGATTAACCAAATATTTATTCATAGTGAAGCCAATAACAAGAGCTTTTATACGAGTTTTGGCAAAAAACTCAATGTAATCTACGGAGCAAATACTGCTGGAAAAAGTACATTGATACAACTAATTTTGTTCACATTCGGTATAAACGATAACAAAGCTAAACTTGCAAAAATATTAGAAGAAAATATTTTCATAAGACTCGATGTTACTGTTAAAAAAAATAATGATACAATCGAATATGTCTTTATAAGAAAAGACGAAACTATTTATATTAAAGATTCAAAATCGGAAAAAGTCTTGACATTTAATGGTATAAGTGGAAATACCTCTGTTGAACATGCGAAATTAAAAGAGTTTTTCAATGAACTTTTAGACTTTAATTTAGTATTAGAATCTAAAAATGGTGTATCTAAAGCTCCCATAGAAACCATTTTCTTACCTTATTATGTTTCTCAAGATGTAGGATGGGTTTACTTGCGGAAATCATTTAGTAATTTGGATTTTTACAAAAATTTTAAAGATGATTTTTTAGATTACTATTTAGGGATTACCAAACTTGAAAACAAAGAACAAAGAAAAAATTTAGAAAACCAGCTTAATGAAAAAAAGTTTCGGTATAATTTTTACGTAAATTTTGAAAGAAAAGACCAAGCAATTATTGCTTCTAAATTGGTTGACGAATCATTTAAGGGAAAAGGGCAGGAATTTATTGATATAATAGCTAAGAGAAAAGAGGATTTGCTACAATATGAAAATAGTTATGTAAAAAAATCCAATCTATTGACTTACAATAATCAAAGACTTTCAGTGATTTCAAAAGTAAGTAGGAATCATAGCAAACAATTTCCTGGAAAAGATAATTGTCCAATATGTCAACAAGTATTACCTAATGATACAAGGCAAATTTACGAGCATTATCAGGAGGAAAATGATACTATCAAAATTAAGCAAAGAATCCAAACAGAGAATAAAAAAATCCAATCTGATTTAAATTCTTTAAACAAAAAAATTAATGAACTAAGAACTGTTTTAGAAGACGATTATCGTAAGCACGTAATTTATTCCAAAAACAATTTAACCCTTGATGAATGGATAAAGACTCAAGCTGACATTAAACTTGAAAACTCAATTCACGAAAATATTGGAATTTTAGCAATTGATATTGATGAAATCAAGGGACAACTCAAAGATTTTAAAAATGATGATGATATTGAAAGTGAAAGATTAGTCAAAAATAAAGCTTTTAAAAAACATTATAATTTGAACAATCAAAAATTAGATGTTTCTATTTTAAATGATAGTAGATTTAACTATGTCTACGAATTATCAAGCTTCCCTTTTCAAGGGGTTGAGTTACATTTAGCTGTCTTAAGTTACCATTTTGCTTTTAATAAAATTATTAATGAGACAGAATCGATACATAGACTTCCCTTCATTTTAGACAGTATTTTTAAAGAAGATTTAGAAGGTAACAGTAAAAAGAAAATTTTGGAATTTATCTGTAATAATCTACCATCTGATACACAAACAATTATTTCAATTGCTGATAATAAAACAAAAGATTCTAAGATTGAAGATTATCGCAAAGAATTTTTTGTAGATAACACAAAACTAATCTGTATCGGAGACTCAACAAGTAAAGAATCTATCCTGAAACCACACGGTCAAGAATTAGATGATATGCTAAATGAGACCTTTGAAATAATGGAATTTTTATAAGATATAGCAAATGTTGAAGAAATTTTCTCATTTTTGCAAACTACAAACAATTAAAACGGTTTAATTATTGATATAAAAAAATCATCTAAAAAGCTATCAGCTATTTTAGAAGACATCAACGAAAAATAATAAGTGTAAAGCTTATTGCTTTGTTAGAAAAATTTGGCGATTTTGAAAACACACGGAGCAAAAGTTAGACACCCACCCTACGGCGTGGGCGTTCTGCTTCTGTGTGTGGGTTACGCCAAATACCTTCTAACAAAGTGTGAATTGCTCACGCTTTATTTTTTGCCTAAACCAAGCATAAAAATTTAATAGAAATGGGTATTTTATTTTCCACAGACACCGTAAGAAGCCTTAATAAAAGGCAAAAATTAGCAATGCTAACAGTCGTAAAAACAATTTCCGACAATGCAACAGATTCAACAAAAAGATTAAATCAACAAAAAATCCTTACAAAGTATCTTTCAACATTCGAGTTGAATGATATTGCTATGTCAAATTATGAGCAACACTTGATAAGAATTGATTTAAGAAGCCTAACCCCGAATCAACGAGATTACTTCATTGTAATGGGTCATGAGTTACTTGGCTCAATTCAAGACAGAAGATTGGAAGACTACAACACTTTATTTGAAGCTTTTCAAAGCTACGGTAATATCACTAGTTCAGAATTTTCAGGCACAATTGAACGCTTACGAGGAAACAGCTATTAATATGAACCGATTATTTACATTCTCTTTTTTGGTAGTCTTTATAGTATCTTGTTCAAGCAATGGTAGAGGCGAACTTGAAATCAATTGGGGAATTGTTGGCTTACTTTCGTTTATTGCACTTGGATATTTTTTAAGCAAAAAGGAAAGAAGAGCCGAAGATGAAACCCGAAATCTTAACGAACAAGTCAGAAATCAAAGAGGAAACCCATTGACACAAAAACTTGTCTTCAATTACAGTAAAATAAAATTCACACACGAAATAACTTTTAAACCGATTCAAATTGCAACAGCTGAGGTTTACAAAGACAGATTTGAAATTACAATTTACCCCTACTCCGCATATTCGGGAACTTACGTTATTGTCAAATCTCAAAAGCAGGGCGACGGAATCCTAAACACTGTTGTCAAAGTTGACGGCGGAAATTTTTCTCAATACAATTCTCAAAAGCCTTGTTTCGTTCACATATCCGAACGAGCAAACATTCTTAAAATATATGATGAAAATCGAATTGGAATAATCTTAAAATTTTAAATACATGAAAAAATTAATTTTTACTTTAATGTTCGCATTACCAACTTTTTATTTCGCACAGGAAGAGAAACCGAAAGAATCACAAACAGCTAAAGAATGTAATTTGCCGAAAGATTTCAAAGAACCAATCAAAAATAACAGATTAAAGAAATTTGTTGCCATTGACAACGGTGTTGATGAAAAAGAGGTAACTATAATCAGAGCGCAAAATGGATTCGGTAGTGGGATTTATACAGCCTGTGTGAAAGGACAACCAATCCAATATCAAAAAATGGGAACAGTTTTTATGAGAGAGGGAAAAAATCCTTTTAGTAACGCAAAATGATACTGCTGTTTTGGAGAGACTGCATTCCGCCATACAAACTGCATTGCGCTTATGATCGTATTCTTACTCTAAAAAGCGTAATGCGAAGGCTCAAAAATTATTATTGCAAAAACAATATGTAAAAAATCGTAAAACCTGCTTATTAAAGCAGGTTTCTTCTTAATAAAACGAATTGTTTCTTTTTTTTTGAATAAGTGTTAATATTTGATATATTTGCTATTATTCATAATATTAAGCGATAAAAAACATAATATTCACAAATAAAATGAGAGAAAATCATTTCTTCGAAAATCAAACTATTTCGTCAAAAATTAAAGCGAGTATAATTTCGGAATACTTCCCAAGCTATTGCAGTATAATAACAAGTAAATATCAGCCTAAACAGATTAGATATATAGACTTATTTGCTGGTCCTGGAGTTTATGAAGACGGAAATCCTTCTACACCTATTTTAATCGGGAAGCATTGTAGTAAAATAGAATTATTAAGACGAAATGTAAAAATGATTTTTAATGATAATTATTATCATGATGCTTTAAAAACAAACTTCAAAAAAGAATTTCCTGAAGGTACTTTTGCTAAATCCATTCATTTTGGAAAAAGTACGGTAGGAGAAAGCACCGCTATCACCGAATTTTTAAAAGCTAACACACATAGTGGGGCAAGAAATAAATCAAAAAATGATTTTCCTTCATTACTTTTTATTGATCCTTTTGGATATAAAGGTATTGAAACGCTTGTTTTAGCTGAATTTCTAAAAAATTGGGGAAATGAAATATTTATTTTCGTCAATACAAAAAGGATTCATCCTGCTTTAGAAAATGATAAGTTTGAAGGATTGATGCAGGATTTGTTTCCTACTACGTTTAAAAAACTTAGAAATGATAGACGCTTTAAAGCTACAGTACCCGAAAAACTAAATTTAATTATTGATAGCTTAGGAGATGAATATAAAACGCATCTTGGACAAAAGGTTTTTTACACAGCTTTTAAATTCCAAGAAGAAGATATTGATGCTACCAGTCATTACATACTACATATAACAAAAGGAGCAAGAGGGTATGACCTAATTAAAACAATCTACAATGATTTTGCAAATGTTGGAACTGTTTTCGACGGAGTTAATACCTACACTTTTGATGCAAAAAAGTATGGAACAGAAATCAATGAACTTTTTGATGAAAAATCAATCAATATTGACAAACTTGCTAACGAACTATTACTAAAGTATAAGAACAAACAGCTATCTGCTAGTCAACTTTTTGATGAACATCAAGTAAGTGGTCTTTACAGTAGATTCCATTACACTGAAGCTTTAAGAAAACTAGTACATCAAAAAAAGGTGAAAGCAATATTTACAGATAATAAAAATCATAAAGTGACAGTTTTAATTTCTAAAGACTGTTTATTAAATTTTAACTAATGGCAAATTCATCAATTGAATGGACTGAAATGACTTGGAATCCTACTACGGGATGCACAAAAATTTCAACAGGTTGTAAATTTTGTTATGCCGAAATCATGACTCGTAGATTGAAGGCTATGGGACAGGAAAAATACAAAGAGGGTTTTAAAATAGTTAAAGCACATCCAGATACTTTAAGTATTCCTTATACTTGGAGAACACCAAAGGTTGTATTTGTAAACTCTATGAGTGATCTTTTTCATAAGGATATTCCAATTGAGTTTATAAAAGATGTATTCAAAGTAATGAACGAAAATCCACAACATGTGTTTCAAGTATTGACAAAAAGAGCAGAACGTCTATTTGAGCTTCATCAAGATCTTAAATGGACTCATAATATTTGGATGGGAGTCTCTGTAGAAAATAAAGATGTAATTGAGCGGATAGATTTTCTTAGGAAAACAAATGCAAAAGTAAAATTTTTATCTCTTGAACCACTGATTGGAAAATTAGAAAATTTGAATCTACAATTTATCGATTGGGTTATTGTTGGTGGTGAAAGTGGACATCGACCTAGACCAATGAAATATGATTGGGTTATTGATATACAGAAACAATGTCAAAATGCTGATGTAGCATTCTTTTTTAAGCAATGGGGAGGTAAGAATAAAAAAGCAGCAGGAAGATTATTAAATGGTAGAACCTATGATGAAATGCCAACTAACAAGGAATAAAAATAGAAAAAATACAAAACCTATAATTAAATAAATAATGAAAAAAAAAATGACATTTCTGTTCTGTCATAGAAAACTAAATCTAATAAAAGACTTTTTAACTTTGCTAGGAGTATTTTGGTTACTTATTGAAGTAACATCCTTTTTTTGGGAATGGTTTAATGAATTTTCTAACAAAAACTTAGGTCTATTTATTTTTATTTTAATACTTACATTACTTATTGCGGTGAAAATAAATTTTCCAAAAAAAGAAATTTCAAGAGAGTTTAAAAATCTAAATAATACTATTGTCAAAATTGAAATTGGTGAACTTTTAAGCAAAGAAGGAAATATTATTATTGGATCAAGTGATTTTTTTGATACTACTACGAATAATACGACCTCTATAAAAAGGCAAATTATTGACAAATTTTTCAATGGAGCAATCCAAAGTTTGGATAGTCAAATAGAAACAAGTTTAAATGCTCAAAACATTCAGGGAACACAAGTTTCAATTAACGAAAAACCAGTTGGAAAAAGAATTAGATATGACATAGGTGAAACTGCCAATTTTTCTATCCCATCAAATATAAATATTCAAGTTTTCATTTCTGCAATATGTAAAATAGTTTACAAAGGAGGAGTTAAAACAAAAGAAGCAGACATTAAAATGCTAACTGAAGCATTAGAAAAAATATGGTTAACTATTAGAAATAATAGCAACAATAAAAACATATATATACCTATACTAGGTGCAGGAATAACAGGTTTGAATATGTCTAAAACAACTATATGTCAGCTCATAATTGTTTCATTTTTAATAAACTCAAAAAATAATAGAATCGGAAAATCATTAAATATTATTATTCCTGAAAGAAATTATGACCCTGAAATGTTTAGCAACTTAGAAATATTTATAAAGTCATTTAGCATATGAAAAGGTTTATATTTTATAGAAATTTTATAATAGTAATTTCAATCATAATAATAATTTTCATATTAATTGTAACTTTTCAATTAATTGATAATGAACCTCAAAGAGTGTATGAAATAGATTTTAATGGTAAACAAGCAGAAATATCTGCCTATGCTTCACTCATAGGAAGTCTTTTAAGTTTTTTATCAATTGCTTTTGTAATATATACTATTATTTATCAAAAAAATGAGAGTATAGTTATTGAAAAGACGAAAGTAACTGATGAAAAAGATGACTTAAAAAAAAGATTGCAATTAGTAGTAAATCACATTGAGTCATTTATTAATTCATTGGAAGAAATGAATAAACAAATTACTATTTATATAGAGAAAGAAAAAAAAGCCCCTTCTCAAGTACACACATTATATTTCAATGTAAATAAAAATTTTTCTAGAATAATCAGTAATGATCCACAAAGTATCTATAATGCTTTAAAAGCTTTAAGTCCTAATCCTAATCAAGATTTTGAAATTTTATTTTCAGAATTATTTAAATATTTGGATTTTTATAATGACCTATTGATTGAACTCAAAAAAAATAATAAAAGCTATAAGAAAGAAAAATTCAAAAAATTGGAAAATTTAGGTGAAGAAATTTTGGATTTATATAATATGAAAGCAGACTTAATAACAAATTACAAAAGAGCTTTTCCAGGAATTCATCATATAAAACCATGGGTTGAAAAAGTCAATAAATCAATCGAAAAATACTATAAATATTTAGAGCATTGTGCTAAAAAAAACGAACAAAATGATATTGATTATTTAAATGAAACTGTGTTTAAAGAATTTATTGAAGGAGCAAATTTTACTATAAAAGCAACTGGTCCAGATGAATATGGAGGAATGGAAATAATGCAAAAACTTTCACAAATTAGAAAACATCTTTATTTTATTAAATCAAATGTATTTGTTTATTTAGAAGATTTAGAACATTACCAAAATGAATACTTAAAAGATGAATCAAATGGAATAGTAGAACTCAAATCAATCAATTCAAAAATTGCTAATTATTTATCATAAAAAGTAGGAAATTACTCCTACTTTTTATTGGTACTTACGCTTTTTATACAATGTCCGTAAACTAACTATCTAATAACTCTCCAAACTTACTATCCATAAGGTCTAACAGTACATTTTTATGTTCCAATAAATTATTTTTATCAAAATATGGATAGACTTTTTTTGATTCAATTTTGAATTTATCGTCATCCAATTCTGACCAAAATTTATGGGCACAATATTTATAAATCTTATTTTTCTTATAATTTGTGAATTGTCTGTTTTCAATATCATCTACGCACATTAGCTTAAATTTCACAAGATTGTATAGTTTATCATATAAGAAAATAAGATTATCTCTATCTTCCAAATCACTTAGCACAAAGATTCCATTTTTATTGAATTCTCTTTTATCTAAAAACTTAACTTCAACTCTCAAAATATTCTCTCCATTACATTGTTGTCTACCTTTGTGGTAAATTTTCAATCTATAATTACCTTTTTCAAATTCTTTATACACTTGTTCATCATTGGGTGGAGGTGATTTTGATGCAGGAAAAAAATCGTAAAGTACACATTCATTAAGAATAAAGTGGTTTAAATCAAAAGGCAATCTTAAATTCAAACCAAATTCTAAACTTTGTGAAATGTGTAGATTTTCAGGAGAAAATTTAATTTGTTCCTCCAAAAAATCAATGGAATTTACAATCGCCGAGCGACTAAAATCATTATAATTCCCATCAATGTTATGCACAAACTTATTATAAAAATGGTGTAAGGAATTGTGAATATATGCACCTTGATTGGTAATTTTTAGTTCCATATTTTCAAATTCCTTTTTGTATGTTTCATACAGAACAGTTTCATTTTTAGTTTTATCAAATCGAGAATAGCTGATTTTTTCGAGATTGTAATTTTCTCTCATAATTTTAAGAATTTCATTTTTATCAGGAAAATATGCTTTAATGTAATCTATCATGTCTGTAAGAATTAAGATTAAACATATTTTCTACTATCAAAGTCACGATTTACCTCGGATTCAATCATTGAAAGGGATTTATATTGTTGTCCAGACATAATCTCTTTCATTAAATCTCTTCTCAACACAAGAAATTTATTTGCAAATTCAGGTTTGTACGCTGGAATTAATCCAGAATTAATTTTATCTCTAACAACCCTTTCATTCATCCCAAGAAGCTCAGCAACCTCTTTTGTGGTTAAAACTTCTTTTGTATGCGCTATACGGCTAACAATATCTAATCTTGTTACATAAGCAGAAAATAGTTTGGTTACTATTTTTTGCACCAATTTTTCGATTATAGAACCGAAATTTTCGTTATGGCTGGATTTCGCCGTCATGATTTGATTTATCATGAAACGGTTACATCAAGAACTTAGCGAGTATGCCAAAAATGAAAAAACTCCTACGTTACCATAGGAGTTTTAAGTATTTGAATTTTAACATATTACAAGATTGATAAAATGCTGTTTGAGTTATCAGCTCAAATTTTATCGGAAAAAGTGAAAAAAAGTGAAAAAATTTGCAAAGGTGGAGTGAGATTTAAGCGATAATTTTTTTCAGTAAGTCAAATATGCTTTCAAGATCAGCCAAAATTTTAAAATTGGTTGACTTTTTTTTGCTTTTAAGTTCTTCTCTTGAAATTTCGGAATCATTTTTAAGAATAAAATAATCAGCCAAAATTTTCCAATGTTCACCTTCTGCATCCTGAATAATTTTATCATCTTCCATTATTTTATAAAATGTAGCCAAAGATGTAATGTCTTTTAGCCAAATGATTTTTGGTAATTCTCTTCTTTTGTTGTCGAAGAGATCATAAACCTGTTCAAAAGTGGTTATCTCAGAAATAAATCCTTTATCTATCAAATTTTGTTTAATGGATTCAACAATTTTTGCTCTTGCCTCTATATCTTTTAAATTCCGATAGTTTTTTCTCGTTGCAAGTTTAAAGGATTGAACTTCTTTTTTAGAAGGATAAACAAGCTTTTTTAAGGCTTCAAAATTTTCAGTTGTAAGATAATCTACAAAATTGGAATAAAAATCTCTAAAAACTTCTAAATAAACTTCCTTAACTGCCATTCCATATTTTGCAAAGACATTTTTCTCTTTTCTAATTGCATCATCTAAATCATAGTAATCATTAAAAAGTAGTTTAGTAAGCTTATTTATATATAAATATTTATTTTTAGATACAATATATTCATGTCTGAGTAATTTCTGAGATTTGACTTTCTCTTCTATTAAAGCATTATACAGTGGCTCAAAAAAGGAAACAGTCTTTAATCCTCCGTTTTTATCTTCAATTTGCATTTTACCTTCAACTTTGTATTCAAATTCATACTCTTTAATATGAATAAAGTAATGATATGCGATAAGATAAAAATAATCTCCTCTGATAAAGATATTTTTAAACATATCAAATCTTTCTATTTGCTCTTCATCAATTTTCAATGTCATTATTGGCAATCTTTCTCTGTCCAAAAAGAAATATTTAAGCCTGAAGAATGGATACATTCCAAAATCAGTAACATCTGTATGACCTTCTTCATAATTTTGAAATAATGATGAAAATGTAAAATCCTCATCTTCAATTGGTAGAAAATTTATCATAACCCTAAAACTATATTTTTAACCGTACTTGCCTTACGACTGTCAACAATTTTTGCGTAAATCTCTGTAGTACTTACATTCTTGTGACCTAGCATCTTAGAAATTAAATAAATATCTGCTCCTGCTTCTAATTGTGCAACAGCATAAGACGTTCTAAAGTTATGAAAAGTAACTTTCTTGTCAATTCCAGCTTTTGACAACCATTTCCTTAGATTATCATTGAGCGAATGATAGGCAATTCTATCAAAAACAAAATCTGTTCTGAATTTTCTATCTCCCATTAGCTTTACAGCTTCTTCCGAAATAGGATGATACTGAAATGCTGAGGTTTTCTTCATCCTGAAATATATATAATCAATTCCTTCTCGATTAGTCACATCAACCCACTGCAAATTATTGATATCACTATACCTTAAACCTGTTAAAAGGGCAAACATGCAATACTTCTTCAATGCTTCATCAGGAAAATCAGTCATAAATAATTTTCTACATTCATCTAAAGTCAAAAAACTTTTCATTGGCTCTTCTTCCTCAATCCAATCTATACGCCCTTTGAAACTTTGAGAAAGATAGTTTTCATCATATGCCATTTCCAAAACCTGTATAAATCTGATAAAATAACTTGCCGCCGAATTTCTACTAATTTTGTGCGTTGTACTTCTTAACTGATAAGCATTAAGTAATTTACTTTTAAAATCCTCTATTAAAGTCTTATTAATATCTTGAAACAGGATATTTCCATAAAATTTTACAAAATGTCCGTAACTCGCATTCCATGCTCCTACAGAACTTGTTGCACTTTCCGCTTTCTCTCTAAAATATTCAGTAAAGACTTTACTTCTATTTTCTGCTAACTCCAAAGATTTTAGCTCGGTTTCTGTATAAATATCAGGCTTTGTAATTTCTTTAAACCTTTTTGCCCTATATAATTCAACCATTTCTAAGGCTTCTTTATTATGAAGTTTTTGAGCAGGAGTTAATGTTAATTTTTTAGGACTACCTTTTTTATCTGTAATAATTTCAACTCTTGATTGCTTTTTACCTTTTGTATCTGTATAATAAACAGCCTCACTCTGAAAATCATTATATAAAAAATAACTGGTCTTTTCATAACGTGTATATTTCCCTGTCTTTCTATTGAAAACAGGCGGATAGAAGTTTAAAGATAAATTACTCTTGTTGCCTTTTACAAGTTTTTTCAGTACTGTGACTTTTTTACCCATTATTGAAGATTGTATTTACTAAGTTTTTAGGAACATAAACATTTTTACCTTTTGGAATTTTCGGGATATTATGTTTTTTGCATAAATGATAAAATGAGCCTGAACTTACTTTAAATGTATTTAAGACTTCATTGATCGTGTAATAATTATCATCACAGAAATATGGTAAATTGTACTGTTTTTCTCCGTTATTTTCAGTTTTTTGCCTAAAGAGTATATCTAAGTCTACTTTCCTAATTCTAACCGCTTTAAAACCCTCTAATTTACTTAATCTACCATCTTTTAACATTCGATAAATTGATGTTCTACTAATATTGAGTAAAAGCATAACTTCTTTGATGGATAAGTAATCTTTCTTTTGAATTTCTTCAATATCATAACCTTTAATTTGCACTTCCAAATCCTTATCACTCGCTAGAATCTTTTCATCACGCTTTCTCTTTTTGTAAAATTTCTTAGCGCAGTCATCAGAGCAACATTGAGTAGTTGTTCTTTTGGCTACAAATCTATTTCCGCAGAATTGACAAATTTTATTGACTTCCATAACAATTAAATTCTCCTCAAAAATGTTTCACATTGTTTCTCTATGTTTCCTGATGTTTCAAAATGTAACATTTTTTAACGATAAAATTACAAATTTTATTCCAAATAAAATTCATAGAAACGAAATAGAAACAAATAGAATGTATATATTTTGCAATATTAAATTTTGAAACAAAACACAATGCACATAAAAAACCCTTTAAACATTGCATTTAAAGGGTTTTTCGTATTATTGTAATTGCAATCTATATACAGTATAAAACGTCGTCTATTTTCCGATACAAAACTTAGAGAAAATATTCCCTAACACTTCATCATTTGTCACTTCACCGGAAATTTCCCCAAGATGCTCCAAAGCATTTCTAAGCTCATACGCCAGTAATTCCGTGGAGATCTGAATAGAAATAGCTTCTTTTACTTTATGAACAGTATCCAGGGACTTTTTTAATGCTTCAAAGTGACGCTGATTGGTAATCACTACATTGTTTTCTTCTGATTTCAAATGTTCAACATAAGAAGACAGCTCATTTTTAAGATCCTGGATATTCTGATTTTCAACAGCAGAAATCTTAATAAAATCGAATTCATGGGAAATGGCGTTTCTGAAAATATCTTCTACTGCTTCATACTTCGCAGGAATTACTTCATCAATTTTAGTGGCGCAGATAATCAGTTTAAGTTCATCTCTTAGAAGGGACCTGATCATTTCAATGTCTTCCGAAAAATCTTCAGTAGCGGCATCAGTGAGGTATACCAGAATATTGGCATTCTCTACTTTTTCTTTAGCTTTTTTTACTCCGATAGCTTCAATTTCATCCACGGTTTCGCGAAGTCCGGCAGTGTCGATCAGGCGGAAGGCATGTCCTTTAATATGAAGCACCTCTTCAATTGTATCGCGGGTAGTTCCCGCAATATTGCTTACAATGGCCCTTTCTTCTTTTAACAGAGCATTGAGCAGTGTGGATTTTCCGGCATTCGGTTTTCCGATGATCGCAACTGCCGTTCCGTTTTTAATAGCATTTCCGTATTGGAAGCTCTCAATAAGGGAATTTAATTTCAGTTCAATCTTATCCAGTAAGCTGCTCAGGGCACTTCTGTCTGCAAATTCCACATCCTCTTCAGCAAAATCCAGCTCCAGTTCAATTAAAGAAACGAAGTTCAGGAGATCAGTTCTTAATAATGAAATTTCGTTGGTAATGCCCCCTTTCAATTGGTTAATAGCCACCTTTCTGGAAGCTTCGTTTTCAGAGGCGATTACATCTGCAATAGCTTCTGCCTGAGACAGGTCTATTCTTCCGTTAATAAAGGCACGGAGGGTAAACTCCCCGGCTTTAGCCATTCTGGCTCCGTTTTTAATGAGGGTTTCAAGAATCCGTTTACCAATGTGCGGAGAACCATGAAAGGCAATTTCTACAGAATTTTCTGTAGTGAAACTTTTCGGAGCCAGGAAAATGGAAAGCATTACTTCATCAATAGCTTCTTCTCCATCCATGAAATAACCATAATGAATGGTATGGGATTTCTGTTTATCCAGGTTTTTAGCTGGAAAACTTTTCTGAACTACAGGTAAAGCTTCATTTCCTGAAACCCGGATAATGCCTAAAGCACCGATTCCGTTGGCGGTTGCCAGTGCGCAGATGGTATCGTTATTCATATTGCAAATTTAAGCTTTTTAATATAAATTTTTGCACAGACGTGTCATACAGACACTGTCACTTTTATTGGAATATATCAGTAAGTATTATAGACCTGATTGTACTTCAAATCAGGTGTATCCTGAATTCTTTACAATCCTATTAATGTCTATTGAAAATTCAAATAACAACAAGAGATAATGTAAATGATAGCACAATAAGCTTCTTATAAAACTCCTGTTTTACTATTCTCCTGTTGTTGAATATTGTTTTGCAAATCCAGGTTTGACAGCCAAAATTTAACTAATGAATAACAATTTGGTATGCTAATCGCAGGTAAGGCCCGATAATGTTAAAATATTAAATATTTTTTATTAAAATGAGAATAAAGTGTTAATATGGTTAAAATAAGTATGGATAATTTAAATTTTTTAGCAATTAATAAGAAAATATTTTCTTTGTTAGTGTTTGCTTTTTATAGTATGGTAACCGGGCAATGTATCCCTTATACAGGACAGGCAATAACCAGTGGTAATACGTATTGTCTGAATGGAAACTTAACGGTAAGTTCCAGTATTGCTATTCCAAACGGTGCAAAACTTATTGTTCAGTCCGGGCAGTTGCAGTCTTTCGATATCCAGGTAAATGGTGATCTGGAAATTAATGACGGAGCGAGTGTTAAATCTGCAGGATCTATTACAATTGGTACATTCGGGACACAGAAAAACTCAAAGGTCAGGTTAGGGAAAAAGGCATTTCTTTCACTGACAGGATCTGTTTCACAGGGAGACCCTACATTTATGGGAGCTTTCCCAGGGACAAGCGCAACGATTGAAATGGATGCAGGAAGTGTGGTTGAAATATGTGGGACTTTTACCCAGCAATCCACTACATATCCTTCGGTTAATTATGTAGGAGCTGCTACCGGAAGGGCATACTGTATTGCAAAAGCAGAAGTGAGTGGAGGAGGACCTGGATCTGTAATTAGTAATGACAGTCAGATCGTGGCGATAGCTATGGGGTCGGTAACAGGTCTTGGTGCGGGAGGTTCCAGCTTTTGTGGTCCGAATGCGACCCAGGCAACATGTCCTTCTCTGTGGCCGGAAGGGTTATCAAACAATAAAAATGATTGTGGGAATGCTCCTGTTATCATTAGCGAAGAGGATGCTTTTTGTACAAAACCAGGAATTTCAGGAACGCCTGATAGCTTTACCAAATTTGGAATTACGGTACAGCAGAAAAGCAATGACTGGCCTGAAAATATTCCAAACGGATTTCTTGCCATGGAATCAAAAAACAAAGGTTTTGTGATCACAAGAGTTCAGCACGTAAGTCAGACCCCGCAGCCGGGAGATGCTATTGCTGAACCTAAAGAAGGAATGCTTTTGTATGATATTCAGGACAAATGTGTGAAACTTTACAATGGTACACAATGGAAATGTGTGGAAAGAAGCTGTAATAATTAATCTGATAAAAATAAAAATGAGAAATATAAAAAAGTTAAGTATTGCCGCTGCCTTTATTCTTTTTAGTTCCTTCAATGCTCAAGTAGCTATTGGGAAAGATTCAGTAGACGGAAACAGTACTGTTTTAGATTTTAACAACGTATCCGGTAATACAAAGGGGCTGATCCTTCCGGCAACAACAGGACTTCCTGGAGGTTCCCCGGTGAATGGTACCTTTGTTTTTGATATGACGGATAAAAAGGTTAAAATGTATGAAAATAATGTATGGAAAGATTTGTCTGATGCCGGAGATTCAGGCGTTGTCCCGGTAAATACTTCGGCCCAGTCCGGAAATGGGGTAGTTATAGGAGCATCCGAAAGTTCTGCAGACGGTGTTCTGGTTCTGGAATCCCCGGATAAAGCCATGATTCTTCCTAAGGTTGCTGAACCGCATCTGAATGTAAAAAGCCCTTATCCGGGTATGGTATGTTATGATACAGTCAGTAAAACATTGGCTGTATTTGATGGAAAAGTCTGGAATTACTGGAAATAAATGTCTTTATTTTGAGATGTAAAAAACAGCTGTACATAAGTGCAGCTGTTTTTTTGCGGCTGATTCGGGTGTTAAAGGATCTGGGCACTCTCTTTAATGCTGTTCATGACAAAAATGCTTTTCGTCTGACCGATCCCTTCAATTTCTGAAAGCTTGTTGATAAAGAACTCGTGGAACTCATCCATATTGGGGGCCAGGATTTTCAGCATAAAATCAAAATCACCACTGATGTTATAAAACTCCACTACCTCTTTCAGTTTGCCCACTTCTTCAATAAACTTTCCTGCGGTCTTTTTATTGTGAACATTCAGGGCGATCATACAGATCACCATCATTCCTTTATTTACTTTTTTGCGGTCTACAACTGCGGTGTATTCTTTTATAATTCCCAGTTTCTCCATGCGTTTGATCCGCTCATGAGTGGGAGTGGGGCTTAGGTTGATCCTTGCAGAGATGTCACGGATACTCATCTTGGCATCTTTCTGAAGCAAACGGAGTATAGAAAGGTCTTTATTGTCCGGAGTATAGTTTTCTGTTGTCATTTGTCCTGTTTTAAAGGTGAAATTCTGGTGAATTGGTGTATTTGTTCTTTTAATTATCTTACAATAGTATTGTTGTTCCAAAATTAATGAATAATTTTCATATATGTTCTGTTAACTTTAATTTTGCAGGAAATTTGAATATATGGATACAAGGAAAAACATGATATTAATTTTAGCATCAGTAGGGACATTTGTTGAAGCTTTGGATATTGCCATTATTAATTTAACGATTCCTTCTATTCAGGAACAGTTTCACATTGGAGCAGAAACCGTACAGTGGCTGCAAACCTTATACGTTCTGTTTTTCGGGGGATTTCTGATTATCGGAGGTAAACTTTCAGACCAGATCGGAAGGAAAAAAATATTTTTGCTGGGTGCATTTATTTTTATGTTGACATCGCTGGGCGCAGGAGTATCAGGAAGTTTTGAGGCATTGGCGGTATTCCGTGCTTTGCAGGGGTTAGGAGCTGCTTTTGTAATGCCCTCTGCTTTATCTATTGTCACCAGTACATTCAGGGAAGAACAGGAAAGGAACAGAGCGATAGGAATCTTTAGTTCGTTTGCCGCTATCGGTTCGGGAAGCGGGCTTTCTGTAGGGGGAATTATAAGTACTTATCTGAGCTGGCACTGGGTATTTCTGATCAATGTTCCGATTCTTCTGGTTACTTTGGTCCTGTCTTTTTATTATCTGCCGGCAGATGAAAAAAACAAAACCGGTAGGAAAACAGATGTTGTTTCAGGAATATTGATGGTTCTAGGACTTTTAAGCCTGACCTACGGAACACACGAACTGGTTCATATTAAAGAACAGCCTTTCCTGGTAACAGGTTCATTGGTTTCAGCATTGATACTTCTTGTTATGGTGTATTACCGGTTGAAATCTGTTGTTGAGCCATTAGTTGATGTAAAGCTGTTTAAACATAAATCTTTAGTAGTTTCCAATGCTGTATTCTTTACATTAGGGGCATTTTTTATCGGGTTTTTATTCCTGATTTCACTGATGCTTCAGAAAGATATGGGATATAGCGCTGCTTCCGCAGGATTAATGCTGGTGCCGTTCAGTATCATATCTGCTTTGACGGCGAAATTTATTTTACCTCACATTTCAAAACGGTTAAGCTCATCTCAAATGGGAATTTTCGGATGGTTATTTATGCTGGCGGGAGGAGTTGCATTATTAATATCTGTATATACAGGACATCCTTTAGCGTTGGTATTAATAGGAGCGGCCTGCATTTCCGGAATTGGAATGACGTTTTGTTTTACTGCACTTTCGGTAATGGGAATCCAGGATGTTGAGCCTTCAAACTATGGACTGGCATCAAGTCTGAGCTCTACAAGTTACTTTTTGGGAGCTGGGATCGGGCTGTCATTCATGACTTTAATGTCTCAGATCTTTCCGTCAGAATGGTCAGTCGGAAGCCTTAACCTGATTATATTGATCTGTTATGCTCTTTTAGCGCTCGGAATGTTATTCTGTTTTATATGGAAAAACTTAAAAGTGAAGCAGGCAAAAGTGATGGTTTCATAGAAGCGGTCTTAAAATACACAAACTATATGAAGAAGAATCGGCGCTTGGGTACCGGTTCTTTTTTTCTTTTGTTTTACCGCTTATTTACTACCTTTATCCCTTTACTATACGTCATGAAAATACAGGTCATCAGTGATCTTCACAGGGAATTTGGAACTACTGAATTATGTTTTGATCATTCGGATATTGTTGTACTGGCAGGAGACATCAATTTGGGAACCAAAGGAATTGAATGGATAAAAAAAGCAATTCCCCGTAAACCCGTAATTTATGTCCTGGGTAATCATGAGTACTATAAAGGTTCCTATCCGAAAACCCTTAACAAGATCAAAGATACCGCTTTGAATTCCAATGTATTTGTGCTGGAAAATTCATTTGTAGATATTGAAGGAGTACGCTTCCATGGTGCTACCTTATGGACGGATTTTTCAATCTTTGGGAATCCTGTTCAGTACGGAATGCTGTGCCAGTCCAAAATGAATGATTATAAAATGATCCGTCGGGATCCTTCTTATTCGAAAATGAGAACATTGGATACTTTTAAAATCCATCAGTTTTCAAAACAATGGCTGCAGGAAAGCCTTGAAGATTCAAAAGGGCTTAAAAATATAGTAGTTACCCATCATGCACCCAGTATCAGATCTGTTCCTGAACATTACAAAGAAGATCCTGTTACATCTGCTTATGTTTCCGATCTGGAAGATTTAATTGTCACCTATCAACCTTTGTACTGGATTCATGGACATATTCATACTCCATGCAGATATAAAATTGAAGGAACGGAAGTAATCTGCAACCCTCATGGTTATATTGATGAAAAGTACAACGGATATGACAGAGAACTGATAATTGTCGTGTAGCAAAAAAAGAAAAAAGAAAAAATAAATTTGCAGATCGTTTTCAGGCGTTCTTCACGTAGCTATTCTTTTACCCTTTCTCCTTAATTGCTATCTTCGTGTTCAAATTTTTTCCCATGCCTAAAAAAAAGTATCCGGAATCTGATTTTATTTCGCAGCTGGCATTTGATGAAGTCTTGCAGCAGGTAGAGTTTGATCTTAGAATCAAGGAATTTGTTGTAATGGAAATCGATAAGGTAAACTATATCATAAAACCGAATGTTCCTTACCGTTCCGATTATTTCTGTGTTTTTCTGGTACAGAGAGGAGGAGTTACATTCAGCTTGGATGATAAGAGCTATAAAGTTTCCAAAGGAGATATTGCTTTTTGCCCAAGACTTGAAACTTTTTGGCTGGATGAAATTACTGAGAATTACAAAGCCAAATATATTTTCTTTTCATTGAATTTTATTTCCAATGCAGGTTTTAACTATAAGTCAAACAATGTCCTGAAAAGTTTGTCATCAGATCCTACCCATATTATCAGAAATGAGGCGGATATGTACAGAAAACTGAATTTCCACCTTGATGAACTTAAAATTTTGAATAATAAGGAAAAAGATAATTACTATTTTAATGAAATGATCTGGCACCACTTTTCGCTGGTGATCTATGAAATTGATAATTACTTTAAAAAAATTGAAAAACCTCATGTTGTAACCAACAGAGAAGATGAACTGACAACCAGTTTTTTTAAACTGGTTCAACAATATTTTAAAGAAGAACATAATGTGCAGTTCTATGCAGATAAACTTTTTATCAGCCGTAAATATCTTACTAAAGTGATCAATAAAACTGTTTTTAAATCGCCAAGAGATATTATTCATCAGGTTTTAGCGATAGAAGCACGGCTACTGCTAAGAAATCCCAATTTGAATATCAATGAAGTGGCGGCTCTGCTGAAGTTTTCAGATCAGGCAGCTTTCAGTAAGTTTTTTAAAAAACACGTAGGCAGAGCTCCTTTGGAGTATAGAAAAGATGATTTATATTGATAATCAGTTATTTATGTGTATTGGTGTTTTTTTGCCAAATTTAATGTTTTTATTGATGGAACATATCGGGATGTTTTATTACAAATGGCTATAAATGATATTTCTCATGTTTTAAATAATAAGGAGTCTTTTTGACAAAATAAAAAGTTTTTTGAATAATCCTATTGAGTTTTTTTCGTTCGAATTTTGTACGGTAAATTTAAAAGGATATTGTTATGCAAAGATTTTTTATTCAGAAATCAACTTTACTTTTCCTCTCACTCATTGTCCTTACCGGATGCAGGAAAAACAAACAGGATCAGTCTCTTCAGCAGAAGGCTCCGGAACTTCCCGTGGAAATAGTGAAGCAGGGAGATGCTTCTGTTTCCAGAGAATACGCCGCTTCCATAGAAGGTATTTCCAATGTGGAGATCAGGCCTCAGGTGACAGGATATTTAAGTAAAATTTTTGTAGATGAAGGAGATTATGTAAGAGCAGGCCAGCCTCTTTTCAAAATTGAAGATCAGGTATTCCGGGAACAGCTGAAAAGTGCACAGGCTGCTTTGATTACTGCACAGGCCAATCTTTCCACTTCAAAAATTGATCTGGACAGAAAGAAAGAGTTATTCAGAAATAAAATGGTTTCGGAAATTCAGGTAAAAGAAGCAGAGGCTGCATATAATGCCGCAAGAGGAGCAGTCAGCCAGTCAAGTTCTTCTATTGAATCAGCCAGAATTAATCTTAATTTTTCTACAATAAAAGCACCGGTAAACGGATTTGTCGGAAGATTCAACTATCGTCTGGGAAGTCTAATGACTCCCGGTAATCCGGAACCTATTACTTTACTTTCAGACATTCATCAGGTATATACATATTTCAGTTTAAGTGAAAATGACTTTAATAATTTCCAGAAGCAATATACAGGAACCAGTATTCATGAAGTAATTAAAAATACACCGGCAGTATCCTTATTACTCTCCGGAGGTGAAAAATATGCAGAAACAGGAAGAATAGATGCCGTTGAAGGACAGTTTAACAAGACTACGGGATCTATTACTTTAAGGGCAAAGTTTAATAATCCAAACAACTTTCTGAGGAGTGGAAATACCGGCAAAATAGTGCTTGACCAGTTTTACAGTAATGTTATCCTGCTTCCTATAGCTTCTACAAGAACCATTCAGGATAAAGTTTTTGTTTTTACCATTAAAGGTGGAAAAGCTGTCATGCTTCCGGTTGAAATCAATGGGAAAGCCGGGGATTATTTTATAGTATCCAACGGGCTTAAAGCTGGGGATCAGTATATTGTATCCGGTTTCGACAGGTTACAGCCGGGAACCCCTGTAGTAGCTCAGAAAAAGAATGCTCAACAGAAAAAATCGTAAAAAGAAATCATGTTAAAGAAAATTATAAAAAGACCCGTACTGGCAACGGTTATTTCCGTCCTGCTTGTTATTTTGGGGATTGTTGGCATGGTGAGCCTCCCGATCACTAAATTTCCTGATATTGCTCCTCCGACAGTAATGGTTACGGCTGCCTATCCGGGAGCCAATGCGGAGACTATAGCCAGATCAGTGGCCCCACCATTGGAAAATGCGATCAATGGAGTTGAAAATATGGATTATATTACTTCCACAGCAAGTAATGACGGAACATTAAATATCACTGTTATTTTTAAATTAGGAACAGATCCGGACCAGGCTGCCATTAATGTCCAAAACAGAGTTGCCCAGGTAACAAATCAGCTTCCTGCGGAGGTTATTCAGGCCGGGGTTACTACAGTTAAAAGACAGAACAGTATGATTGCGATGGTTTCATTAACCAGTAAGGACGGCTCAATGAGTGACCTTTTTCTTGAAAACTATGCAAAAATCAATATTGTACCTGAGCTGAAAAGGGTAAAAGGAGTAGGCGATGCTATGGTATATGGAAATAAAGATTACTCAATGCGTATCTGGCTGGATCCCAATAAGCTTACCTCATATAATCTTACTCCGGCAGATGTCTCCCGGGCAATTCAGACTCAAAACCTGGAAGCAGCACCGGGAAGACTGGGAGAAAGAAGTAAGGAGGTAATGGAGTATGTACTTCGCTATAAAGGGAAATTTACAGAACCTGAACAATATGAAAATATTACGATCAAAGCATTGAATGATGGTTCCGTTTTAAAATTAAAAGATATTGCTAAAGTGGAGTTCGGAGCGTATAGTTATACGGTTTCTTCCAGTTTCAATAAGAAGCCTTCGGTGACAATGGCAATATTCCAGATGGCGGGATCTAATGCCAATGAAGTACAAATTGCCCTTCAGGAAAGAATGAAGGAGCTGGAAAAATCCTTTCCGGAAGGGATGGATTATGAAATCCCGTATGCTACAAAAGACGCGCTGGACCAATCCATAGAGCAGGTAGTACATACCCTGATAGAAGCCTTTATTCTTGTTTTTATTGTTGTGTATATATTCCTTCAGGATTTTCGTTCTACCCTGATCCCGGCCATTGCAGTACCGGTGTCTATCGTGGGAACTTTCTTTTTTATGAAAATTTTCGGATTCTCCATCAATATCCTGACCCTGTTTGCTTTGGTACTGGCTATTGGAATTGTTGTAGATGATGCGATTGTAGTGGTGGAGGCAGTTCATGCTAAAATGGAACATAAAAAGCTAAATCCAAGGGCCGCAACCATGTCTGCGATGAGTGAAATCACAGGGGCAATCGTTTCCATTACCCTGATCATGTCTGCTGTGTTCGTACCCGTAGCATTTATGAGCGGTTCTACAGGATTATTTTACCAGCAGTTTGCCCTTACACTGGCTATAGCAATTGTTATTTCAGCGGTAAATGCCCTGACATTGAGCCCTGCTTTATGTGCTTTATTCCTGAAACAGAATCATGGAGAAGGACATGAAAAAATGAATTTTAAAGACCGCTTTTTTGCAGGCTTTAATGCAAGTTTCAATAAACTTACATTCCGTTACGGGAAAGCAATATTATTCCTGTTAAAAAGAAAGTGGGTGACACTGATTATAATTATTGTCTTTGGTGGATTGTTTGCCTGGATGTCTATGACCACTCCTAAAGGATTTATTCCGGATGAAGACCAGAGTTTTATCATTGTAACGGCTAATCTTGCACCGGGGGCGTCAAAAGACAGAACTTCAAAAGTGGTTTCCGATACAGAGGATCTTTTAATGAAGAATCCGGCTGTAGAAAAGGTGATTTCGGTAGATGGACTTAACCTGTTCAGCAGCTCCATGTCATCTTCAGCAGCTACTATTTTCGTTAAATTAAAAAAAGGAGGAGAAAGGGGACCGGTTAATGATATTAATGCCATAATCGGACAGACCCAAGGGATGCTTTCTCAGGATAAAAGAGCCAATTTTCTTGTAATCAATACCCCGACGGTAGATGGTTTCGGAAATACAAGTGGAACGGAGCTCGTACTTCAGGACCGTACGAATGGAGAACTTCAGAATTTAGGAAATATCTCCTATGGAATGATGGGAGCTTTAATGCAGAGACCTGAGGTGGCAGTAGCGTTTACAACGTTTGATGTTACCTACCCACAGTTTGAAGTACTGGTGGATGAGGTGAAGTCTGCCCAGCTTGGAGTGAACGTTTCTGACGTATTGGGAGTGATGCAGGGATATTACGGAAGTATTCAGGCTTCAGACTTCAACAGGTTTGGTAAATATTACAGGGTACTGGTGCAGTCTACTCCTGAAATGAGACAGGATAAAGAATCACTGAACGGGATTTTTGTAAAGAATAATTCCGGGGAGATGGTTCCTGTAAATACGCTGGTAAGCCTGAAGCAGGTAACAGGAGCTGAAGTGGTAGACCGTTTCAATCTTTTCAATTCTTCTAATCTAACGGTTATGGCGGCACCGGGATATAGTACCGGACAGGCTATGGCAGCCATTGAAGAAGTAAGTAAACAGGTCCTTCCTCCAGGATATACTTATGATTATAAAGGGATGAGCCGTGAAGAAGCAGGTTCAGGGTCACAGTCGGTAATGATTTTCGGATTATGTATCGTGTTTGTATTCTTTCTGTTATCTGCACAGTATGAAAGTTATATTTTGCCATTGGCTGTGTTAATAGCTATTCCGGCAGGACTTTCAGGAGTATTTGTAGGAATTACATTTGCAGAACTGTCTAATAATATTTACGTTCAGATTGCTCTGGTAATGCTGATCGGGCTTTTAGCAAAGAATGGTATTTTGATTGTGGAGTTTGCAATACAGAGACGCAGGGCGGGTAAAAGCCTTATTTCTGCTGCTATTGAGGGGGCAAAAGCCCGTCTGCGTCCTATTTTGATGACTTCACTGGCATTTATCACCGGACTGATTCCTTTGTTGTTTGTAGTTGGCCCTTCGGCGTTAGGTAACCATTCCATTGGGTATGCGGCAATATCAGGAATGCTTTTCGGAACGATCCTGGGTATTTTTGTGGTTCCGGTACTTTTTGTAGTGTTCCAGGCGTTACATGAAAGGATTAGTGGAAGGGTTATAACAGAGGCAGACTGGGAATATTAATTCAAATGAATTTAAAAATGAAAATTAAAAATATAGCATATATCATCATTTCAGGAGTGGCAATATCCTGTAAAGTTCAGAAATATGAGCGCCCTCAAATTCAAATGCCGGAAGCTTTCAGAAATGACAGTATTGTTGCAGAAGATGATAAAAATATAGCTGCGATCAACTACAAAGATTTCTTTAAAGATCCTGTTCTGGTTGGCTTGATTGACCAGGCAATGATCCGGAACAATGATCTTCAGCTTGCTTTAAAACAGATCGAATTTGCTTCGTTAGCTTATAACCAGAGCAAATGGGGAAATGTACCTGTTATAAGTGCAGCTGCCAATGCCAATATCAGCCGTCCTTCAGACAACAGCATGAATGGGATGATGGCAGGACAGTTTATGGGAAAACGTTATATGGAAGACTATACAGCTTCTGTTAATATTTCCTGGGAAGCTGATATCTGGGGAAAGATCAAAGGAAGAAAAGAACAGGCCCTTGCAGAGTATCTTAAAACCCAGGAAGCAGGAAAAGCTGTAAAGACACAGCTGGTAGCTGCCGTTGTACAGGGATATTACAACCTGCTGATGCTGGATACCCAACTGGAGATTACAAAGTCTAACCTGACATATGCTGATAATACCCTGAAATTTCTGATCAAGCAGCAGGAACTGGGGATAACAACAGCTTTGGCCGTGCAGCAACAGGAAATTATAAAAGATCAGATCCTAAAATCAATTCCTGCCATTGAAAGCTCCATTGCAACACAGGAGAATGCATTAAGCCTGCTGACAGGTTCAATGCCGGGTAAGATTGAAAGAAGCGGCAGCCTGAATACGGTGCTGTCTCCGGATCGCATTTCAGCAGGAATTCCTTCAGAACTGTTAAGTTACCGGCCGGATGTAAAGAGTGCTGAACTTGAAGTAAGGAAAAGTGCTGCAGCCATTCATGTTGCGAAAATGAGCATGTATCCGTCACTGAATATTACAGCCCAGGGCGGGGTAAATGCTTTTCAGTTCAGCAAATGGTTCAGTATTCCCGGATCCCTGTTCGGAATGGCTGCGGGAGCTATTGCACAGCCTGTACTGAACGGGAAGCAGCTGAAAACTCAATATGAACAGTCTAAGGTACTGGCAGATCAGGCAGAAATCATGTTTAAGCAATCTGTTTTAAAGGCTGTAGGCGAGGTTTCGGATGCACTGGTTCAGATTCAGAAGCTTGAGGAGCAGGAAAAAATTGCGGAGGGGCTGGCCTTGAAGTCAGGTGAAGCGGTAAAGAAGGCAGATGTGTTATTTAAATACAATTCAGCTACGTATGTGGAAGTGATCATGGCACAAACAAACAAGCTTCAGGCAGAACTTGAATTGGCTTCCCTCAAAGCACAAAGACTGAATGCCATAACAGTACTCTATCGTTCCGTAGGAGGTGGATGGCAATAAAGTAAAATTAAACCTGCTTCGTCTATAGTGATGCAGCAGGTTTTTAATCCATTATCATTATGAAGAATACAAATATACAAGAGGGGATTATTCTTATTCCGGATTTTAGCGGATTTACAGAATTTGTGTTCAATACCAAACTATATACAGGAGAATATATTGTAAGACAACTACTTTCTACGCTGATCGATGTGAACAGCCATTATTTTGAAATTTCTGAAATTGAAGGAGATGCTATCTTGTTTTACCGGTATGATGAAAGTCCATCGTACCAGCGTATTTCAGGAATGCTCACAAAAATGCGCAATGCTTTCAACCGGAAAATTGAAGAGCTCAGCAAAAACCTGAGTATAACGATTGAGCTGTCTTTGAAGTTTATAGTACACTATGGAACATTTTCACAATACAATATCGGGAATTTCAGAAAATTATATGGCAAAACCATTGTAGAAGCCCATCAGTTTTTGAAAAATGAATGGGCGGAACAGCCCTCCTATGCTTTGTTCAGTAATTCCTTTCTGGAAAACAGCAGCAATAAGGAAGCTGATTTCAATACAGGCAAACTTCATTTGCCGGATGTAGGGGTTATCCATTATTTTGAAAATTTAAACTAGCATATTTTTTAATATTAATCCTTGTAAATTTGCTATTGCTAGGGCCCGGATGAGAGAGATCCGGGCTTTTTATTTTACTGTTTTATCGAAAATTAGAAAATTATTCAATTTTTTCACAATCCGGTGTAACAAAAACAACAGGATAGTGGTCTTATAGAATAAACTAGAACTTCAAATGAAAACAATATTATTTCCAATCGTAGCAATAGCAGGATTTCTGAATGTGGCCCGGGCCCAGACCCAGACTGTAAAAGATACTGTTAGCCAGAAGGAAATTGAAGCGGTAACATTGGTGGCCCGAAAGCCAACCGTAGAATCGAAAGTAGACAGAACCGTATTTAATGTTGCCAACAGTGCTATCCTGGCAGGAAATACAACATGGGATGTTCTTAGAATGACCCCCCTGGTGAGTATTGACAATAATGATGATGTAAAAGCCGAAGGCCAGAATGTTACGGTTTATATTAATGACAGGAAATCCGTTTTTACCGGAAAAGAACTGAAAGAATACCTTAAAACGATTCCTGCTGATAATCTGTTAAAAATAGAAGTGATTACCAGTCCGTCCTCCCGTTATGAAACTTCAGGATCCGTTATTAATATCGTTTTGAAAAAGAGAGATGATGAAGGAATGAAAGGAAGTATCTCTCTGAATAACAGACAGAGTACGAAAAACTCACAATACACCAATTTTAACCTGAACTATCATAAGAAAAAGTTCACCCAGACATTTATCGGAGGATATAACAATGGTACTTATGTACAGAAGAATGAAATCGAAAACAGGAGATATGAAAATGACAGGGTTTCCAGACTAAACCTTGAAACAGAGATGAGAGATGAAAGTCCCTCTCTTTCTTCTACTTCTGAATTTGAACTTAATGATAAAAATAATATAGGGCTTGTCCTTGAATATTATCAGAACAGAAACTTATCTTTTGGGGAATCCAGTGGTACGGAATCCGAAAACGGTTTACTTAAAGATGCCTTTCATCAGACCCAGAATACATGGGGGTTCAGACGTAACCTGGGAACCAACCTTTTTTATAAATACTATGATAAAGAGAAAAATAAAATCCTGGATATTAATGCAGGAACCAATTATACCGGCAATGATAATGATGATCTGATCCTTAAGACCGGATCATCAAAAACTCAGGAATTGGGTGTGGTAAGGAATAATCAGATGCGTAATTATTACCTGAAAATAGATTATACCCAACAGCTGGGGAAGTCAGGAGGTACCATTGAGGCAGGAGGTAAAACAGAAATAAATAATCATGTTATTCCTAATTATCTATATGGATCCAGTATAAATGACCCGTTGTCTGAATATTACAACCTGGCGAGAAATGACAGGTTTCATTACGAAGATCATCTCAGTTCTGTATATGCCAATTACAGCAAAACGTTTTTTAAAAAGCTGGAAGCCAGAATAGGACTTCGATACGAGTATATTGATCTGAAAGTACGTCAGGATGTGGCAGGTACGGAAAGAAGGGACTCGTATGGGACGTTCCTCCCCAATTTATTGCTGAAATACACCTTTTCTGATAAATATGACGTGAGCCTTACCTATAACCGCAGTATCTGGAGACCCTGGTATGCGGAATTCAATCCTTTCCTGGTACCGGATATTAACGGAACATATTCAAGGGGAAACCTGTACCTGAATCCGAATCCGAATGACAGGCTTTATCTGAAATTCGGAATCTTAAAGAAGTACTTTATTTCTGCAAGATATATGTATACTGATCAGGATTACTGGACGACCTATTTAACGGAAAACGGAAGAACAGTTTCATTACCCGGGAATTTTGATGGGAAGGTTCAGAAATATTATCTTTTTGCCAATACCAATCAGAACTTCCTGAAAAATAAACTGAATGTAAATGTCGGATTTGGATGGTATTATATTAACAACAAAGATTTCAATGAAAGGAATGATCTTAAAGGGAAAAATTATATCAGCTATTGGGGCGGATCTGCTAATATCTCTTATACAAATCTTTTCAGCAAGAATATTAACCTGAGTGCATGGATGGAAATAGCAAATCAGAATAACGGGAATTCCTATGCTAATAATACCAATGTTTTTCATAATATCTCGGTCACAAAGATATTCCCTAAAACACAGATGGAACTGAGTATGCAGCTGATGAATATTTTCAAAAGACCTTATGCGGATACCACAACGTATAGTCCGGATGGTACCTTCAGGGAATATTCAAAATGGGACTGGTACGGGGTTTCCCTTACCTTCGTGAAGCGTTTTGGAAATCAGAAAGTAAAAGAAAATACCAAACCTGATTTAGGGAAAAATTCCGGAGGAGAAAAATAATGCGATTAATCATATTCAAAAGCAGGCTTCATTCCGAAGCCTGCTTTTTTATTTATTCGGTAAGAGAAATTTTCTGAATTCTCATTATGTAAGTAAAAAAGCAGGCCTCCATCTGAAACCTGCTTAAAACATTTCTACAAATAAATTTTGGAAGCTAATCTCTGCGGGTAAGTTTCATCTTCATTTTTTCAGCCTCCTGTCTGTCTATTTCAGTGTAAACTTCACTTTTGTTTTAATGGCATCGGAAGAATTTCCGATCAGGGCTTCGAAATCTCCCGGTTCAGCCACCCATTCATGCTTTCCGGCATCAAAATAACTTAATGCAGTTCTGTCAATGGTAAAGGTTACCTCTTTTTGTTCTCCCGGGTTTAAATATACTTTTTCAAAGCCTTTCAGTTCTTTTGCCGGGCGCGGAACCGATGATTTCAGATCACTGATATAAAGCTGGACAACTTCAGCACCTGCTTTTTTGCCGGTATTTTTCACGGATACTGTAAAGGTAATTTTACCATCCTGTGAGATTGAGGCCTGATCCGCTTTTGCTTTTCCGAATTCAAAAGTTGTATAGCTCAAACCATGTCCGAAGCTGAACAAAGGCTTTATGTTTTTAGTATCATGCCAGCGGTATCCTACGAAAATCCCCTCATTATAAGTTATATTGATAGGATTCTTCTGATCTTTTCCTTTTCCCGCGGCCAGTTCATCCTTTTGTCCCGGATACTCTCCGAGCTGATGGGCTGAATTGTCTTCAAGTTTGACAGGGAAGGTAAACGGAAGTTTTCCTGAAGGATTGGTATCACCTGCCAAAATCGATGCAATGGAATTTCCCGCTTCTGAGCCAAGATACCAGGCTTGTACAACTGTTGGGACCTCTTTGATCCAGGGCATAGCTACTGCATTTCCGGAAACCAGAACTACAGCCAGGTTTTTATTTGCCTTTGCCAGGGCTGAAATCAGCTGGTCCTGATTGTATGGAAGACCGTAGCTTTTACGGTCATTTCCTTCACTGTCCTGAAAGTCTGCCTTATTGAGTCCGCCTACGAAAATTACATAATCCGATTTTTTGGCCAGTTCTACGGCTTCGTTCAGTAATTCGGATGCAGAACGGGAATCTTTCAGATCCTGTCCGGATTTTACACCGTTGTATTCTCCACCGATATCTCCCACATAACCTCTTGCATACTGTACATCTGCCTGTTTTCCAAATCTGGACTTAATTCCATCCAGAGGAAGGGTTTCATACTTCACTTTTAAGGATGAGGAGCCTCCGCCAACCGTCATTATTTTGATGGCATTTTCACCGATAACAGCTATTTTTTTTGCTTTATTAATGTCGATAGGAAGAACGTTTCCCTGATTTTTTAATAACACAATACCTTCTTCTCCTATTTCTTTTGCAACTGCTTTATGCTCTTCAGAAGCAATGTTTCCGAAAGGTTTGTTACGGTTCATTGTTGTTTTATAGGCAAGACGAAGTAATCTTGTGACTTTATCATCAAGTTCCTTTGTTCCTACTTTTCCGGCTTTTATCAGATCGAGATAAGGTTTTGCCAGATAATAGTTGTCATAGGCATTTTTTGTTCCGGCAGAAAGACCGTTGGTCCAGCTTCCGAATTCAAGGTCCAGACCATTATGGATGGCCTGCTCCGTATTGTTTACAGCTCCCCAGTCAGATACCACGACACCTTTATAGTTCCATTCCTTTTTCAGGATATCGTTTAAAAGGTATTGATTCTGGCTGGCATACTGGCCTTTATACATATCATACGCTCCCATAATCGTCCATGAATCACCCTCCGTTACCGCTGCTTTGAAAGGAGGAAGATAAATTTCATAAAGCGCTCTGTCATCTACATTCACATTACTGGTATGACGGAACATTTCCTGGTTATTTAATGCAAAATGCTTTACCGAAGTTGCCACGCCATTAGACTGCACCCCTTTGATGTAAGGAACCACCATCTTTGACGTCAGATAAGGATCTTCACCCATATATTCAAAATTTCTTCCGTTTAAAGGGGTTCTATAAATATTAACTCCGGGTCCCAGAAGAATATCTTTTTTCCTGTAACGGGCTTCTTCCCCCAAAGCTTTACCATAATTCCATGACATTTTTTTATTCCATGTCGCGGATAAAGCAGTCAGGGCAGGGTAGGCGATAATAGAATCATTGGTCCATCCGGCCTGGTCCCACTCATCCCACATCACCTCAGGACGTACACCGTGCGGACCATCTGTGGTCCAGAATTCAGGAATTCCCAGTCTGGGAACACCTGGTGAGCTGAATTTGGATTGAGCGTGCAGCATTGCTACCTTTTCTTCCAGGGTCATTCTGGAAAGTGCATCCTGGATACGCTGTTCCACAGGTTTGGATTCATCTAAATAAACGGGGAGGGTATTATTTGTCTGAGCCATATAAGAAACAGAAATAAAGGTGAATAAACTTAGAATGGCGGTTTTCTTTAACATAATGCCTTTTTATTTGATTGTAAGCAAAAGTAAAGAAAATTTTTATTATCTCAAATTGAGAAAATAAATTTTAACGGATAAAAAAAGTGCCTGCTTATTTGCAGGCAGCTCATTATTAAATATTTTATCTATAAAGATCAAAGGCAGTCTTAAAATTAGAGATCTGTGCTTATCGAAACATATAAACACATTCCTCTGAGCTTACCAGTCTTATATTACATCCTTGATTAATCCCATCCCTTCACGGCACCTCCTTTAAAAATTTCTCTGGCTTTCTTTTCCACTTCTGCAGACTGATAGGCTTTTACAAAGTTTTTTACTTTCTGGCTGTTTTTATTATCCTGTCTGGCTACAACCACATTCACATATGGAGAATCTTTATCTTCAACAAGCACACCCTGCTTTTCCTGATCCAAACCTGCCTGCGCTGCAAAATTATTATTGATAATTCCTACCATAACATCCCTGTCATCTAAAACCCTTGGGATCTGGGCTCCTTCAATTTCCATAATTTTCAGCTGTTTCGGATTTTCAGTAATATCAGTTACTTTCGGGAGAAGCCCGACTCCGGCTTTTAGTTTCAACAGACCATTTTTCTGTAGCAGAAGCAGAGACCTCCCTCCGTTGGTAGGATCATTCGGAATTACAATAGTGTTGCCGTCCTGCAGCTGGCCGATATTGCTGATTTTTTTTGAATACGCTACAATGGGATAAACAAATGTATTTCCTACAGGAGCAAGGTTATATCCCCTCTGTTTGGATTGTTCTGTCAGATAAGGAATATGCTGGAATGCATTAGCATCTATATCTCCATTGGTCAGAGCTTCATTGGGAACCACGTAATCATTGAAAGGAATCAGCTCCACTTCAAGGTTATACTTTTCTTTAGCAACTTTTTTGGCCACTTCTGCAATTTCCTGTTCAGGCCCGTAGGTGATCCCTACACGGATAAAATTCGGATCGTCTTTTCTTCCGGAACATGCTGTCATAAAAAGGATGCCGGCAGTTAAAAAACCTAAAATTTTTATTTTTTTCATTGTCAATTTTTTATTATCTCTTCAATGCTAAAACCAGATTCGGACATTATCTGTGATCAAAATGTTTTGACAGCCTGTCACCCAGAAACTGTATGATAAATACCAAAAGGACGAGTAATATAAGGACTGTATTCATAATAACAATATCATAACCGATATAGCCGTACTGATATCCTACCTGTCCTAATCCGCCGGCTCCTACTGCACCTCCCATAGCAGAATATCCTACCAGGGTGATCAGGGTAATCGTTGCATTGTTAATAAGGGAAGGAAGTGCTTCGGGAAGTAATACTTTCCTGATAATCTGTAATGGAGATGCACCCAATGCCCTTGCAGTTTCTATTAAGCCATGAGGTACTTCAAGAAGGCTGTTTTCTACAAGTCTAGCTATAAAGGGAGCAGCACCGATACTTAATGGTACCAATGCGGCATTAACCCCGATTGAAGTTCCTGCCAGTATCCTTGTAAAAGGGATCATCCACACAATCAGGATAATAAAAGGAATCGCACGGAAAATATTGACGATAACAGACAGGCCTCTGTGGTATAATGGGTTTTCCAGAAGCTGTCCTTTCCGTGTTAAAAATAAAAGTATTCCCACCGGAAGGCCTAAAACAAAACCGAAAAATCCGGATACAAAGGTCATATACACTGTTTCCCAGGCTCCTTTTGCCAAAAGAGAAATTACCGCATCACTAAGCATATCCTTTTACTGTATTTTGAATTTTATTCTGATTTAAATAATAGATCACCTGTTCGTTTTTTTCAGCTTCTCCCTGTAGCTGAAGTAAAAGCCTTCCGAAATTCGAGTTTCCAAGATATTCCACATCAGCTTTTAAAAGTTTGTATGGGATATTATATTGGGAATATAAGGTTGAAAGAAGCTCTTCAACACTGATATTTTCATTAAGTTCTATTTCGATCAACGGAAATAAACCCTCTTTAGGCTCTTTCTGAAGTCTGGCATTGAGTTCCTGTGGCAGAGTCATAATGTCTGAATTTATAAATTGTCGGATTACAGGATTTTCTTTATCCGAAATAATCTCGCTTAAAGTTCCTTTTGCTAATAATTTTCCTTTGTCTATGACGGCAACATGATTGCATACCGCTTTAATAACCTCCATTTCATGGGTAATCAGGAGAATGGTAATCCCTAATCTCTGATTAATATCCCTTAAAAGCTGTAAAATAGATTGGGTAGTAGCAGGATCCAGGGCACTTGTAGCCTCGTCACATAATAAAAGATGAGGATCGTTAGCCAGAGCCCGGGCAATTGCCACTCTTTGTTTCTGGCCACCTGACAGACTTCTGGGATAGTCATTTGCCTTATCTTCAAGCCCTACAATTTTCAGTAATTCATTGACCTTGGCCTTAATTTTTTCTTTACCATAGCGGTCGAGTTCCAAAGGAAGCGCTACATTATCAAAAACAGTTCTGGAGGAAAGCAGATTGAAATGCTGGAAGATCATTCCGATTTTTTTACGCTCTTCTGCAAGCTGCTTTGAGCTGAGTGTAGTGAACTCCTTTTTATTGATAATAATCTGTCCTTCATCCGGTCTTTCCAACAGGTTCACCGTACGGATCAGGGTACTTTTTCCGGCACCGGAAAACCCGATAATCCCTACAATATCCCCTTTATCTATAGTAAGGCTCACATCATCAAGTGCCTTAAAGGACTGTCCCTTCTGATGGAATGTTTTTGATATATTTCTGATTTCTATCATTCTGATGTTTTACGATTTAAATAGGCTGATATCTTTTGCCTGTTTTATTAAAAAACCTTCTTACTCTTCTTAATTTAACCTTTGATCTTTTTGAAAGCCTGAAATACCTGGTGACATTGGTCAGCAGTACTCCCAGCAATATGATGGATAAACCATAGAGCTGACTTCCGTTGATACTTTGATTGGCCACAATCCAGCCTGCAATAACCGTTACAATAGGGTTGATGTAGGTATGGGTGCTTACCAGAGCCGCCGGTTTCACAGACAAGAGCCAAATGTACGACAAATAAGCGATTATCGATCCAAAGAAGATCAAAAACAGAACTCCGGACCATGCCGATAACGGAACCGCAGAAACTGAAAAACCAGCCCATTCTTTTCTGAAAAAAGCAATAAGGAAAGATACTAATCCTGCTACAATAAGCTGTTGCGCAATATTCATAAAAGTAGACTGGGAAGCCGGATTTTTCTTTGAATATAAAGAGCCAAGTACCCATGTGATAGAACTTAATCCCAAAACAACAAATGCTGTAATACGCAGATTTCCGTCAACAGCTGCATGAACTGCATTAGAATGTACACTGCCTTTTAAAAAGAGAACTAATCCTATAAATCCTATAATCAAGCCTATTGGAATAAATTTATCTGAAAAATAATACTTCCAGTTTTTACGGTCAATTGCAATAAACCAGAAAGGACCTGTTGCGATGGAAATAGCAGCTTCAGATGCTGTTACATATTGTTCCCCCCAGGCAACAAGACCTGTTCCCCCTGTTAGAATAAGGGTGCCGGTAATAGCATTCTTTTTCCAGTTGACCATAGAATTTGCTTTTTCTCCTTTAGAAAGAAGATATCCGATCATCAGTATTCCTGCAACCAGAAATCTGAGCCCCGAAAGAATGAATGGCGGGAAACCCTTTAAGCCAAATGATATAGCTAAAAACGTAATCCCCCATATTACATAAATGTTTGTAAATGCCAATGGAATCAGCCATTTGTTTTTAGTAGTACTCATCAGTATATTTTTAATGTTGTTTTGTTATTAATAAAAAAGACTCTACACTGTTGTAGAGCCTTTAAAAAATATGTCATATAAAAGTAAGGTCATCCACAGTATTCATGTTGTACAGGCATACAGATACACATCATATTTTTGATGGTATGTTTCTTCATTGAATTATTTCTTAATTCTGCCTTCATTTTATTTTATTTCCTGAATACGTTTGCAAATATATAATATAATTTTTATTAGTCCACTAAAAAAGTAGGCTTTTTGAATATTAATTTATTGTTAATATATTAATGCGTTGAAAATCATAGCTTTAAAAATTTTTTTGTTTAAAATATTTTTCTCATTTTTTTTTGATTATACCGACAATGAAAATAAAATATCCATTTCTTTCATGTTGTCAAAAAGATAAAATAAATTCAATTTTTTAAGAATTGTGTAATAGGTGCTGATTCGTAAAATAAAATGATTTTAAATATTTTTAGTTTTAATACAGGATTTATTAACTCTCTGAAATACCCTTTAAGTTTACGTTTTTAAAATTTAAAATCAAATTTAACAATATTTATGACTAGTCATTGATGATTAGTCATTATATTTGAACATACATTTTATCTAATTTAAAAACATTTATTATGAAACGTTTTGAAAACAAAGTAGCTTTTATTACAGGAGGAAACTCAGGAATTGGTAAAGCGGTGGCAGTATTAATGGCAAGGGAGGGAGCAAAAATCGTTATTGCCGATATCAAAGAAAATAAAGAAACCCTGGAAGAAGTACTGAAAGAAGGAACAGATGCAAGATTTATTGCATGTGATGTATCCAGGGCTGAGGAGGTAGAAAAAGCGGTTAATGAAACTATTAAAGAATTTGGAAGTCTTGATGTGGCAGTGAATAATGCCGGGATCGTAGATGCTTCTCCTATCCATGAGAAATCAATAGATGAATGGCAAAAAGTAATTAATATCAACCTGAATGGTGTATTTTATGGAATGAAATATCAGATTACCCAGATGCGAAAACAGAAAAGCGGTGGTGCTGTAGTAAATATAGGTTCAATTATGAGTCAGGTTGCTGAATTTGGAATAGCATCATATGCTTCATCAAAGCATGGCTTGGTAGGGCTTACAAAAGTAGCTGCTTTGGAAAACGGGACCAATAATATCCGTGTCAATTCCATAGGTCCCGGATATATAGAAACTCCTTTATTGATGGACAATGCTGCACAAAGCGAAGAGTACAGATCTTATATGGAATCTAAACATGCAATGAAAAGATTAGGAAAACCTGAAGAAATTGCAAAAGCTGTCTTATTTTTGGCTTCTGAAGATGCAAGTTTCTGCACGGGAGCTTATCTCCCTGTAGATGGAGGCTATCTGATACAGTAATTAAATAATACAGAATGAAAGAATCAAAAACGGAGTCACTTCCACTTCGGAGACAGCTGGGAATTGCCATGGTAGAAACTTATAATAATGTCTATGAAAGATCCCAGGAATTTTTTGCAATGTACGGGCTTACCTCCCAGCAATATAATGTGCTTTCTATCCTGCATGATGCAGGAAAGCCTTTGTCTACTTCGGATATATTAAAAGAGATGCTGGAAAAGAATGCCGGAGTTTCCAGATTGGTAGACCGTTTGATTATCAAGCAACTTGTGGAGAAAAATGTCAATACTGGAGACAAGCGCCTTATAGATGTACACCTTACGGAAAAAGGGGAAGCTTTATACAAAAAAGTTAACCAGAACCTTTCAGGTGTAGATCATGTATACAGTGTGCTTACAGATGAAGAAGTGAATGTACTTATTGGTCTTTTGAAAAAGATGAAAAAAGAGTAGCTGTAAAAAACAGGTTGTATCTAAACAAAGATGAATACAGGGCTTGTTATGAATCTATTGTTTTTAACTCTTTTATTATTAAAAAATTCAGCGCTCAGCTGAATTTTTTTATTTATTAAACTAGTTAAATGCATAGGATTTTTGTTCACTGTAATTTAGCATAAAAATTAAAAGACATGGACAATAGAATATTAGGTCTGCATCATATTACAGCAATAGCAGACAATGCCAAAAGAAATTTAGATTTTTATACAAAAGTTTTAGGAGTAAGACTGGTAAAGAAAACAGTGAATTTCGATGATCCGGGAACGTACCACTTCTATTTCGGAAATGAAAACGGAACACCGGGAACAATCCTTACTTTCTTTCCGTGGGAAGGAATTGGTAAGGGAACCAATGGGAGCGGGATGGCTACCCACATCGGCTATTCAGTGCCGAAAGGAAGCCTTGAATTCTGGAAAAACCGTTTGAAGGCTTTTAATGTAGAAGTAGAAGAGGGTGAAGTATTTGGAGAAAAGATGATTTCTTTTACGGATCCGGACGGCCTTCAGTTAC
Source organism: Chryseobacterium flavum (assembly GCF_003385595.1). Classification (GTDB taxonomy): domain Bacteria; phylum Bacteroidota; class Bacteroidia; order Flavobacteriales; family Weeksellaceae; genus Chryseobacterium; species Chryseobacterium flavum. Next base: position 292,853 of record NZ_QNUE01000004.1, read on the forward strand.
AGTTTATAGAACCATCAGGTGATGACAACAGAAAAGTTTGGACAACAGATGATATCAAGGACGAAAATGCACTGAAAGGATTCCATAACGTTACTTTAACTTTAAGGAAAGCAGAGCCTACAATCAAAGTCCTGACCGATATTTTAGGGTATGATCTGAAAAAACAGGAGGGAGAAAGATACAGATTGGCTACTGATGCTATTGATACCGCTAATCTGGTAGATATTATTGAAAATGATACCGTTCCTGCGGGAAGAAATGCAGCCGGTACCAACCATCATATTGCCTTCAGAGTAAAAGATGATAATGTTCTGATGGAATATCGTGAGAAAGTCCTCTCTGCCGGGTTGAGTATCACTCCGAAAATCAACAGAGATTATTTCTATTCATTGTACTTCCGTGAGCCGGGGGGTGTTTTATTTGAAATAGCTACCGATAATCCGGGATTTACAGTAGATGAGCCTTTGAATGAGTTGGGAAAAAATCTGAAACTTCCTGTTCAATATGAAGGAATGCGCGGGAAAATAGAAGAAGTACTGCCGAACTTATCATAGATCATCATCCAGGTCCGATAAAGATGCTAATTTTGAATTAAGAATTAAAAACAATAAAAATGGAAAAAACAGAAATAGTTTTAGAAGGGAGAAAAGGAGAAATCCAGCTTTTCTCAGACGATCATAAAGCAGGTAAAATGGATATTTCAGTTATTGGAAAAAAACTGACCGTTTACCATACAGAGGTGAGTCCGGAATACGAAGGGAGAGGTTTTGCAAAGATTTTACTGGAAAGACTGGTGTCTTATGCAAGAGAAAACGATTTAAAGATTCTGCCGCTATGTCCATATGTTCACGCTCAGTTCAAACGTCATCCGGAGGAATATAATGATGTCTGGTTAAAGGAAGAACTGTAGCTAATAGAATTGAGAGTGTAAGGCATTAAGCTTATCTGTCTTTTGCCTTTACTTTCATTATCCATGTAACCAATTACAAGAACACTTAACAATTTCAACATTATGAACCTTATCACAGGACTGCATCACGTTACGGCAATTACCGGCAATGCACAGGAAAATATAGACTTTTATACCGGCGTTTTAGGACTTCGTTTGGTCAAAAAAACAGTCAATTTCGATTATTCAGATGTTTATCATTTTTATTTCGGTGACGAATACGGAACACCGGGAACAATAATGACTACTTTTCCGTATGGTAAAGATCTGATCAATGGCAGACATGGGAAAGGAATGCTCAATACTACGGCTTTTTCAGTTTCCATAGATGCGCTGGATTATTGGACAAACCGTCTGGAACAGTTTAATATTCCTTTTAAGCAGCCTCAGCAAAGATTTTCTGATGAAGTTTTCATTTATTTTGAAGATTTTGACGGATTGGGACTGGAATTGGTTTTTAATGATAAGGATGAAAGAAAAGGATATTATAATGGTTATATTCCTAAAGATTACGCGATCAAGGGAATCCATCACGTAGAAATCTGGCAGGATGCCTATGAAAGAACGGCTGCCCTACTCACGACTCAGATGGATCATAAAGTAATCAAAGAAAGCCCGGACAGACTTAGGCTGGGAACAGAAAATATGCCGGGGAAATATGTAGATCTGCTTTCTGCTCCTAATGCCTTAAAAGGATTGGCGGGAAGAGGTACTGTTCACCACGTAGCCTTTGCTACTCCCGACGCAGCATCGCAGCTTGAAATGATAAAGAGATTAAATGCATACGGACTGGAACATACTGAAGTGAAAGACAGAAAATATTTCACCTCCGTATATTTTAAAGAGCCGGGAGGTGTTTTGTTTGAGATTGCCACTTCAGGTCCGGGTTTCGATGTAGACGAAGAAGCAGAGTTTTTAGGACAGGATCTGATGTTACCGCAACAATTTGAAAAAAGAAGAGAGCGTCTTACGGAAGTTCTTCCGGCAATTAATTATCCAACAGAAAAGTTCAGATAGAAATAATGAGTCATATTCTAAATATAAAAACAGCAGGTATACCATTAAATCAGGCAGAAAAAGCTTTGATCATGATTCATGGTCGTGGAGGAAGTGCTCAGGATATTTTAAGTTTATCCCAGCATCTGAATGTAAAAGATTATGCGCTGTTAGCACCGCAGGCCCTGAATCATACCTGGTATCCCTATTCATTTATGGCACCGGTAGATCAGAATGAACCCTGGCTTTCTTCAGCTCTGGAAATGGTGGCAGAAACAGTAAAAGCGGCAGTAGATGCAGGAATTAAACCAGAAAATATATATTTCTTTGGTTTTTCTCAGGGAGCTTGTCTTGCCCTGGAGTTTTTAGCCCGTAATGCTCAGAAGTTTGGAGGTGCAGCGGCCATTATCGGAGGAGTGATAGGAGATAAGATCAACCGTGAAAATTATAAAGGTGACTTTGCAGGAACTCCTGTTTTCCTGGGAACCAGCAACCCGGATTTTCATGTTCCGGTAGAAAGGGTATATGCTACAGCCAATATTTTAAGAGAAATGAATGCTGAGGTAACAGAAAAAGTATATGCCAATTTCGGACATTCCATCAATACAGAGGAAATTGAATTGGCTAACTCAATTATATTTAAATAGGTATTTTAACCGCAAAAGTCACAAAAGATATAATCAGGTATATTACGATGTCTGAAAATAAAACTTTGTGACTTTTGTGGCTAGCCATAACATTTAGGATCTAAAATTCTTATTTTAAAAACAAACGCAATGAACATCACACGCATATTCAGTGACGAAAGAGGAGAAACTCATTTTGAAAATATAGAAATTCCTCTTGTTGATCAGGGAGATATAGGTTTTCTTTCGGAAACTTTTGAAGTTAAAAAATTACAGTTCAGAAAAGTACCGGCAGACTATGATTTCGATTTTCATTGTGCTCCGCAGAAGCAATATATTGCTCTTTTAGACGGAGGTGTGGAAATAGAAACCTCACAGGGAGATAAAAGAGAATTCCAGACAGGAGAGATCCTTCTCGTAGAAGATGTTACCGGAAAAGGACACAAGACAAAAAATCTCATAAAAAAAGAAAGAACTTCATTGTTTATTTATATTTAAAGATACAAGTTGCAGTAAATTCCTGACCATTCTATTTTCTAACTTCTAAAATTATGCACGAACAACTACTTTTAATACTGGGGCTTTTATTACTCGTCATGATGCTGGTGATGCTGGCACAGCGGATTAAAATTGCTTATCCTATTTTTCTGGTGCTTGCCGGATTAGGGATCAGTATGATTCCCGGCGTACCTGTTTTAAAACTGGATCCGGAGATTATATTTCTAATTTTTTTACCACCTCTTTTATATGAAGCGGCCTGGTATACCTCATGGAATGATTTCTGGAAATGGAAACGTACCATTAGTCTGCTTGCTTTTGGTCTCGTATTTCTGACTTCCCTGGTGGTTGCCTATACTTCGCAGATGCTGATCCCGGGATTCACTCTGGCATTGGGCTTTTTATTGGGGGGAATTGTTTCTCCTCCGGATGCGGTTGCTGCCACTACCGTTTTGAAAGGACTGAAAGTTCCCAAACGTACCATTGCTATACTGGAAGGGGAAAGCCTGATTAATGATGCCTCTTCACTGATTGTTTTCAGGTTTGCGCTGGCTGCTGTGATGACGGGAGCTTTTTCAATGCATGAAGCAACAGGGCAGTTTTTTCTGGTAGCAGGAATGGGAATTGTAGTAGGAATCGCCGGAGCTCATATTTTCTATGCTATTCACCGGTTTTTGCCTACAACACCGGCGATTGATGCTGCTATTACGGTAATTACCCCTTATATCCTGTTTCTTTCCGCAGAACATTTTCATTTTTCGGGGGTAATGGCAGTGGTGAGCGGAGGATTATTTATGTCTTTCCGTGCGCATGAAATCTTCAAAACCGGAACCACAAGAATTAATATGACAGGGGTCTGGAACACCCTGATTTTCGTAATGAACGCCTTGGTTTTTGTACTGATAGGTCTTGAACTTCCCGATATTATCAATGGACTGGGTGAAACTTCATTAATAGAAGGAATAAAATATGGATTAATTATAAGCCTGATTGTTATTGCAGTACGTCTGTTGTGGATTTACCCCGTAGCTCATCTTCCCAGATGGCTCAGTGAAAAAGCCCGCCGGGATCCAAGCCCGGGATGGAAAAACCCTTTAATTATAGGCTGGGCAGGTATGAGGGGAGTGGTTTCACTGGCAACTGCCCTTTCAATTCCGGTTATGATGAATGAACAGTCAGAATTTCCAATGAGAAATCTGATCATTTTTATCACATTTGTCGTGATTTTTGTGACATTGGTATTTCAGGGGTTGACATTGCCTTTAATTATTAAACTGACAAAAATCGGGGAAATAGACCCTATTCTTCCTTCCCATGAACAGCAGGCCGGAATCCAGATGAGACTGGACAGACTTGCCGTTCATAAACTTGATAAAGAATACCATGAAGCAGTGAACAGTAATAACCTGCTTGAAAATCTTAAAAAAACTTTGGAAAGTGATATTAAACTTCATCAGAATCATTTAAGCTCTATTGAGATGTGTACCAACAGGCAAAATGATATGGCAGAATACCATAAAGTGATGCTGGACATAATTGCCTTACAGAGAAAAGAACTTTTTAAAATGAAACGTGAAAAGCTCTTCAGTGATGATGAGATCAGAAAAGCAGAATCGCAGCTGGATCTGAATGAACTGAAAATTACAGGAAACAAACATTTGTAGGAGTTATACATACAAGTTGGTGAGGGTATTAAAAGTGCCATTATTGAGATTTGGGATACAGGTTTGAACGTACAAAAGATTATGACTTTACGAATTCTTTTTTCTTTTACCTTTTCACAACAACCATAAACATTGAACAAAATGAAAACATTACATTTTTTAGTGATTGGAAAGAACCAGGAAATTCTTGATACTTTAAAAAAAATTATAGAAAATAATGAAGGCTGGACAGCAGAAATACAAAGTGATGAAAACTTCTGCTATGATTATATAAAAAATAATACGGTGGACATAGTCCTTTTAAGCTCCGGCTTAGAAGATGATTTTGAGAAAGATATAAAAATATTTTGTGCCGGTCTGGATAAAGAAGTTAAAGTAATTGATCATTATGGAGGAGGAAGCGGACTTTTAAAGAACGAAGTTTACAGTCTTTTTCCTAATTTGCAGAGGTAAACTCTGCATTATGTTTGAAAATATCATCAGAAATATTACCCGGTTCATCTCCATCACTCCGGAAGAAGAGAAAGTTTTTACAGATCTGCTGGTCTGTCAGTCGTTTCCCAAGAAAACAGTGTTACTGAGGGAAGGAGAGATTTGCCAGTTTGAAGGGTATATTCAGAAAGGATGCCTGAGAATGTATTGTCTGGATGATGATGGCACAGAAGTTACCCTTCTTTTTGCTATTGAAGACTGGTGGATCAGCGATATCGCATCATTCCAGGAACAGAAGCCTTCTAAAGTTTTTATCGAAACACTGGAAGATTCGGAAATCTATATGCTGAACCCGGCAACAAAAGAGAAATTACTGCAGGAAGTTCCAAAATTCGAAAGAGTTTTCAGAATGTTGGTCCAAAGGAATCTTACTACCCTGCAAAGCAGATTGGTAGATACCATTTCCAAAACGGCATCCGACAGATATCTGGAATTTATCAAAGTATACCCTTCCATTCCGCCAAGGGTAGCACAATATTATATCGCTTCCTACCTTGGGGTTTCAAAAGAATTTGTGAGCACCATCAGAAAACGTCTTGCCTCAAAAGAAAAGTAAGCTTCAGGTCTTAAACTCTCTTCTTAGTTTTGTTAACTCAAAGATCAACAGTAATAAAACAGTGAGATTCCTACAGAATGACATACTGTATGGATAGAAAAGCGTATTATTTGTCATTCCGTAGGAATCTAAGTATAGCCATTCTTAAACTAACGATCCCAAAAACTGCCAAGTCTTGAACTTTCACAAACGTGTTACTTTTATTCTATAACAGAGTGTAAATAACGACCTGAGAAAATGGAGCGTTAAAAAAAATGACTCTGTGAACGTTAAGAAAACTCGTATGTTTGAGTGCGGACGAAATCGTGATGATAAATATATATTGCTTCCGCACGAGTTTAGAGTTTTTAGAGAACAGATTTCATTTTTAGCGGAAGTTTCTAAGTATTGAACTTTTGGTTCATTTTGCTTCAAGGCAAAAGAACAGGAAAATATTTAATCATTAAAATTATATAATCAAACTCCCGGATACAAAAATTTCCTGAATTTTTTTGCTTTACAGTCATTTATTAAACTAGTTAAATGTGCAGGGTTTCTGATCTCTCTAAATTTGTCCTGTCAAACAAGAACAAACAACAATCTGATATGGACAGAAAAGATTTTTTAAAGAAAGGATTATTGGGGACAGGGATGTTTGTGGCCTCGGCTTCTCTGGCGAGCGCTATGAAAAATGAGATTGACGAGATCGAACCATTAGAACCGATCGGATACAATCATCTTCCCAATACAGAATCAAAAATAAAAGAAAACTCTGTCATCCACAGAGCAGACTCAAGAGGAAAAGCAGATCACGGATGGCTGTTGAGCAACCATACTTTCAGTTTTGCTAATTACTATAATCCTGAAAGAATGCATTTTGGGGTACTGAGAGTCCTGAATGACGATAAAGTGGAAGCAGGAAGAGGTTTCGGAACTCACCCTCACGACAATATGGAGATCATCAGTATTCCTTTGGAGGGCGATCTTGAACATAAAGACAGCATGGGAAATACAGCGGTGATCAGAAGCGGAGATATTCAGGTGATGAGTGCCGGAACAGGAATTATGCACAGTGAGTTCAATAAAAACAGCGATAAGCTTGTAAAATTCCTCCAGATCTGGATTTACCCGAAAAAAAGAAATGTGACACCAAGATATGACCAGATTACTTTAGACAAAACAAAAGGTCATAATGAATTTCAACAGATTCTTTCTCCCAATGCAGATGATGAAGGGGTATGGATACACCAGGATGCATGGTTTCATATAGGAACCTTTGACCAGAATAAAGAAACATTGTATCAGATCAGAAAAAAAGGAAATGGAGTGTATGCTTTCATTCTTAAGGGAAGTGCGGAAATAGGCGGAGAAACTTTGGAAGAGCGTGATGGGTTTGGAGTCTGGGACATCCGGGATATCAATATCAAAACTCTTAAAGAAGATACGGAAATTCTTTTGATGGAAGTGCCTATGACTCTTTAATATTTAATATGACTGAAAGTCTTTTGAATGGCTGATGTCATTTCAAAATAAAAGAAATAATGAACTTAGTTTCATTAATATTGTTGATTTCAGCCTCCTTTTATAGGGGGCTTTTTTGTATAAAATTTATAATTGTATATTAACAGTCCATTTATTTAGATGCAACGGGTTAAATATTTTTTAAAATTCTGAGATGCAAAGAACTGATAGATATTCCAATACTTTATATTTTTAGAATATAGTTTTTGTTTTTTCTTTCCTTAAGCTCCCGCCCTCAATTGATTTGTAATGTCAAAAAAAATCCCGATTTTTGCACTCCTTCAATAAACCAGAGTTCATGAAATTATGTATTGCCGAGAAACCCAGTGTTGCCAGAGATATCGCCAAAGTATTGGGCGCTACCACGCCTAAGCAGGGCTATATGGAAGGAAACGGCTATTGCGTGACATGGACGTTCGGACATCTTTGCACCCTGAAAGAACCTCACGATTACAGTCCCCAGTTCAAATCCTGGAATCTTTTTTCACTGCCGATTATTCCTAACAGTTTTGGAATCAAGCTGATCCCGAATAAAGGGGTGGAAACCCAGTTTAAAGTTATTGAAAAATTAGTAGAAGAATGTGATGAAGTCATTAACTGCGGGGATGCCGGGCAGGAAGGAGAACTTATTCAGCGCTGGGTATTGCAGAAAGCAAAATGTAACAAACCGGTTCAGCGTTTATGGATTTCTTCATTGACGGAAGATGCGATCAGGGAGGGTTTTGCAAGCCTGAAACCTGCGGAGGATTATAAAAATCTGTATCTGGCCGGAAACGCCAGAGCGATAGGAGATTGGTTACTGGGAATCAATGCGACGAGGCTTTTTACCAAGAAATTTGGAGGAAATAAAGCTGTTCTTTCCATTGGAAGGGTTCAGACTCCCACACTGGCAATGCTGGTTCAGCGTCAGAAAGAAATTGATGCCTTTACCACAGAAGAATACTGGGAGCTGAAAACCAGATATCGGGACGTCCTTTTCAGTGCAGCGATTGATCGTTTAAAAACATTGGAACGTGCAGAAAAAGGGCTTGAATACCTTAAAGTAAATCCATTCGAAATTGTTTCTTTCGAGATTAAAGAAGGAAAAGAAAAGAATCCACGGCTTTTTGATCTGACAGGACTTCAGGTGGAAGCCAATAAAAAATACGGATACTCTGCGGAAAATACATTGAATTATGTGCAAAGTCTTTATGAAAAGAAACATGTCACCTATCCGCGTGTTGATACCACTTATTTATCAGATAGTTTATATCCGAAAATAGCTGGGATTCTTCAAAAGATGTATCCTTATCAGGACCTGATTGCCCCGTTGCTTGAAGCTCCGATTCCAAAATCAAAAGCTGTTTTCGACGATACCAAAGTAACCGATCACCATGCTATCATTCCTACAGAAATTCCGCCTTCTCAGAATCTGAGCAGGGAAGAAAAGCTGATTTATGACCTGATTGCAAAACGTTTCATTGCAGTGTTCTACCCGGAATGTAAAATTTCAAATACATTGGTAGAAGGAAAAGTAGGAACCATTCCTTTCAAAACAAGTGGAAGGCAGGTTCTTGAAGCAGGATGGAGAGCCGTTTATGCTAAAGAACCCAAAGAAGAAAACACCGATAAGGAAAAAGAAAAAGAGGAAGAACAGACCATTCCTGAATTTATTGTAGGAGAAACCGGCCCACACGATCCAATGATCCATCAGGGAAAAACCACTCCTCCAAAACCATATACCGAAGCAACATTGCTGAGAGCTATGGAAACGGCCGGAAAACAGGTTGAAGATGAGGAGCTGCGTGAGATGCTGAAAAACAATGGTATCGGAAGACCTTCCACCCGTGCCAACATCATTGAAACCCTTTTCAAAAGGAAATACATCGAGAAGAAAAGAAAAAATCTGATTGCTACCCAAACCGGAATCCAGCTGATTGATACCATTGAGGACGAACTGTTAAAAAGTCCTGAACTGACAGGAGAATGGGAATCTAAACTCCGTAAAATTGAAAAAGGCGAGTATGAAGCCAATCTTTTCAAAGAAGAACTGATCCAGATGGTTACAGAGCTTACGGAAAAAGTAGTATACGGAAAAGGAAAAGTAATTACCCTTCAGGAAGAGGAAAAAGAGGTGAAGGAAAAGAAAAAAAGAGAACCTGCACAGAAAAAAGAACTACAGTCCTGGGAAGAAACAAAATGTCCGAAATGTAAAGAGCATAACCTGATCAAAGGAAAAACCGCAGTTGGATGTTCTGATTTCAAAAACTGCGGCTTTAAAATTACTTTTGAGATTTTTGGTAAAAAACTATCGGATAAACAGCTTTTAGACCTGGTTTTAAAGGGAAAAACATCCAGGCTGAAAGGGTTTACTACTCATCCGGGAGAACTTACAGAAGGTGTTTTGACTTTGAATGATGATTTTCAGGTACAACTTAGCTAGTGAATAGTAAATTATTCTGAAATTATCCTATCGGTATAAGTTTAATATATTGCTTTATAGTTGTGAAATTTCAACATTGGCTCTTTTCTGCTTGAAAAACTGAAAAACTGATCCAACGATAAAAAGCAGGAAAACAATCAGCAGAGTCTGCCCAATTATCGGGTCTTTGATATCTTTGGCTAAAGGATGTTCTATCGGAATCCTTGTGAAAGTCTCATTAATAGTAGGAACTAAAGATAGAAAAAAGCTGAATGACAATAAAAAATTCTCAAAATACCTGGCTCTACCGACTCCCTGTTTTCTTGAGAAAAGAAAGTACGCAACAGAGATTAAACCGATGATAAACAATGAGAATACATGACCAGCGTTGAAACCTCCGTTTTTTGAGATGCCCAATGCGGTAAGTGATGTAATGGCAGTGGCATAAAAGTAAACTTTTCCTGATAATTGTGCCAGATTGATTTTACCATATCTGATAAATCCTGTAACAGCCCCGATAAGGGCAGCGATACCAATAATGGTATGAAAAATTCCTAAACCTGATAAACTCATATTGATATTATTTAAAAATTAATACATTCAGTTTCAGAAGCAGGTATATTTTTATTCCCTGAAACTATGGTACAAATTTGCAACAGAAACAAAAAAATGATTTTGTGATTTGGTTCAAGTATTTAAGAGTTTGGTTCAACTCTTATTGAAATAAAAAATGTAGGGTTTCAGTTATTTTTCTTTCCGTTCCTGACGATATGCAGATGGGGAGATATTATATTTATCGCTGAAGTTTTTTGTAAAGGTGGCAAGATCATTAAAACCGCATTCATATGCTATATCGGTAATACGTTCATCTGATATCAGCAGCAATTCGGCGGATTTTTCCAGCTTTTTGTTTCTGATATAGCTGGCAGGAGTATCATTGTAGAGTTTTGCAAATTCCCTTTTGAAAGATGATAGACTGAGATTGCTTTGTTCTGCAAGCTGTTCTATGGTGAGCTGTGAAAATAAATTGGCTTCAATGATCTGCTTAAAGGAGTAAGTGGCTGGAGAGAAAAGCTGTGACAGAATCACTTGAATTGAACCCGCATTCTGTGACTGGGCGAGCAATAGCATGATCTCCTTTAGTTTAAGAATTAATATGTCCTCATTAATGAGCGAAGGATTTTCAAAATAAAAAAGCAATCCTTCCACATATTTTTGAATCAGAAAATCATTATTGATTTTCTCGCTTGATTTGTTTGAAACCGTATGTTCCGGTTTTTGTAATAATAAAGGTAATTCTCTGTCATAGATTCTTTTCAGGATGTCCGGATAGAAAGTAACGATAACGATCTGACAGTTATCTTCTGATCTTGAATGCTGAATATGCTTTCCGGAGCTGATACAGTTCAGAAACAGGGAATAATTCGTAGAAATATCAAACTCCTGCTCATCCGTTTTATATTGGAATTGTCCGTTAATGACATATAGAAAACAGGCTTGCTCCGAAACCGGAAAATCATATCTGAATGGACCTTTCAGATCAATTCTCTGTATCAGGGTCTTTCCAAACAATTCGTATTTTTTGTAATCATTCAGCATAATGAAGGAAATTTGTTTTTAAATATAAAAGTTTTCTGCCTGGATTTTTACTCTTTTGATGTTCCCTATTTAAATGAATGTTTAAATTTACATATAAATTGAATTTCATGACACCAGAAAAAAAGAAACTTATCACAGACAGTTTTAACCGTTCGGAAACTTTACAATTTTATAAAGCTGAACTGCTGGAAGTAGAAACTGATTTTATATCAATGAAAATCCCTAAAATGGAAATGATGACCAGAAAAGCTGGAATGTTCAATGGAGCAATGATTGCTTCCTTAGTGGATGTTTCTTCAGGATACGCAGCTGTGAGCCATTATCCTGAAGATTGTTATGTAGTGACGGTTGAATTAAAGGTGAATTATCTTCGTCCTGCAATGGGAGATGCCCTGGTTTCAAAATCTTATGTCATCAAAGGCGGAGGAAAAATAGTTGTGGTGAGAACGGAAATCTATGTTCAGACTGAAGGTTCAGACTCAGAAAGTCATGTAGCGACTTCATTAGTGACCATGATGAAAATAAAATAAGACATTAAGGTAAATACAAGACAAAATATCCTTAAATAAAGGGTTTCAAAGAATTATTTTTTTCCGGAATGGAATGGCTTTTGCTCCTTATACTCCATAAACATTAAAAAATAACTCAATGAACTTAATTATCCGATTATTTGTAACAGCAATTGTAGCTTATCTTTTAACTAAAATCTTACCGGGAGTACACTTTGAAGGATTTTCATCTGCCATTATTTTTGCTATTGTGCTTGGGGTTCTTAACATATTTGTAAAACCTATCTTAAGCCTGTTTGGACTTCCGTTAACGATCCTTACTTTAGGATTCTTTGCTTTGGTGATTAATGCCGGAATCATCCTGATTGCAGACTATTTCATAGACAGCATGGTAGTAGATGGTTTCTGGTGGGCATTTATCTTCAGTATATTATTGTCAATCGTAACTTCTCTGGCGAATTCAATGTTCTCAGATGGAGATTAATTGATGTATCAATACAATTCATAAATTCCGGCCGTATCTTCAGCCGGAATTTTTTTTAGAAATTAAGGTATTGCATACCGGAATAAGCTTTCAAAAATCTTTTTTCCTGTACCATATCAACTTTATTGTTAATTATGTCGGTAATTTTTATTTTAAATATTAACTTTGGCAATCTTTGAATTTAATAAAAAGGAATTATGGATCATTTGATTTTATAGTTCTGCTAAAAAATGAATATCAACATATGAAACTTAAGTACAGTCTGCTGGCTCTGGCAGCTCCGCTTTTAATGAACGCACAACAACTCATGACCCCTGAAATTCTCTGGACTTTGAAAAAAGTAGGAGTACAGGCGGTTTCTCCGGATCAGGCTTCCCTTATCTACAAAGTAGGGCAGGTAGATCTGAAAACAGAAAAAACAAAAAACGAGAACTATTTTCTGAATGTTCTTAATCATCAGTCTTCCAAAATTGATTTCGGTAAAAAAGCTCTGATCCAGTGGGATAAAAACGGGATCTATGCACAGGAAGGGGATAAAATTTATCTTTCAAAGGATGCCGGAAAAACATGGTCTGAATTCTATATCATTGGCGAAGCAGATAATATTGTTATTTCTCCGGACGGGAAGAAAATTGCTTTCAGTAAGCAGGTCTTGGTAGAGAAATTAATGGGGAAGGATAAATACACCGATACTCCTAAAACAACCGCACAGGTGTATACAGACCTGAATCACAGGCATTGGGATTACTTCAATGAAGGAAAATACAACCATGTATTTGTAGTGAGTACTTCCGATAAAGTAGAAGCAGCTAAAGATCTTCTGGAAGGGAAAACATGGGATTCTCCCCAGAGACCTTTCGGAGGGGCGGAAGATTTTATCTGGAGCCCGGATTCTGCACAGCTTTTGTATGTAACAAAACCTAAGAGCGGTAAAGAATATGCAACAAGCACCAATACCGATATCTTTGCTTATGATCTTGCTTCGGGAACAACAAAAAATCTGACCGAATCCAACAAAGGATATGATGTTAATCCGAAATTCAGTCCGGATGGTAAATCATTGATCTGGCAAAGTATGGCCAGAGATGGATATGAAGCAGATAAAAATGATGTGAAGATCATGGACTGGAAATCAGGAAAGACAACCAACCTTACTGCAGGCTGGGATGACAGTGTTTCAGGAGATGTACTCTGGAGCGGAGATTCAAAGACCATCTATTTTACTGCGGCATACAGAGGAACAAAACAGCTTTTCTCATTAGATCCGAAATCAGCAAAAGTACAACAGATCACTAAAGGAGATTTTGATGTCAATGAGATCTTTACAGACAATAAAACATCACTTTTAGTAGGAAGAACAGATGTAAACCATGCTACAGAATTATTCTCTGTAAACATTAAAAACGGAGAAATGAAGCAGGTTACTGAAGCTAACAAAGATACTTACGCTAAGCTGGCTCAGGGAAAATCTGAACTTAAAATGGTAAAAACTTCTGACGGTAAAGAAATGGGGGTATGGTTCCATTACCCGCCAAATTTTGATCCGAATAAGAAATATCCTACATTGGTGTATTGCCAGGGAGGACCTCAATCTGCATTAACACAGTATTTCAGCACAAGATGGAATTTCGCATTAATGACTGCCAACGGTTATATTGTGGTTGCACCAAACAGAAGAGGTATGCCGGGCTGGGGAACAAAGTGGAACGAGGAGATTTCACGAGACTGGGGCGGACAGCCAATGAGAGATTATCTGGCAGCTACAGATTATGCGAAAACTTTACCTTATGTAGATGGAGACAGAGTAGCGGCAGTAGGTGCAAGCTATGGAGGATACAGTGTATTCATGCTGGCAGGGATTCATGAAAACAGATTCAAAACATTCATTGCTCATGACGGATTATTTGATATGAAATCATGGTACCTGACAACGGAAGAGCTTTGGTTTGCCAACTGGGATATCGGCTCTCCATGGGAAAAACCACAGCCAAAAGCTTATACAGAATTCAATCCAAGTAATTTTGTGGAAAAATGGAACAAGCCAATTATGATCGTACAGGGAGGAATTGATTTCCGTGTTCCTTACGAGCAGGGGCAGGAAGCTTTCCAGGCTGCAAAATTAAGAGGATTAAAATCTAAGCTGGTGTACTTCCCGAACGAAAATCACTGGGTACTTCATCCGCAAAACGGATTGGTATGGCAGAGAGAATTCTTCGATTGGCTGAAGGAAACTTTATAGATTAAATAGAATAAAATATCATAGGAGCGGACTTAAAGTCCGCTTTTTTTATGATAAAAATCCAATGGTCTGAACAGGAGTATAATTAAAATCCGCATAATCTGCGAGGAATAAAATTTATATATTTGAATATGCAAAACCGTATTTCATCATTTCCACCCATTATTGATGCCCAATCTGAAATTATAATTTTAGGATCAATTCCCGGAGTGAAATCATTGGAAAAACAGCAATATTATGCCCATCCGCAAAACAAATTCTGGAAAATCATTTTTGAATTACTGAGTGAAGAATTTACTGATAATTATCCGCAAAGAATAGAAACCATTAAAAAACATCACATCGCACTCTGGGATGTAATCGATTCCTGTGAGAGAAAAGGAAGTCTGGATTCTGAAATCAGAAATGAAGAAGCTAACCGGATTGCCGAGCTTCTGGAAAAGCATCCGAATATCAAAGCCATTTTCTGCAATGGTGGGAAATCCTATAAAAACCTGCAAAAGTTATTAGGGAAAAACTATAAAATCCCCATCGTTTTACTCCCGTCCACAAGCCCGCTTCATACGGTTTCTTTTGAAAAGAAGCTGGAAGAGTGGAAGAAAATTCTTGACTTTCTGAAATGAAGGTTTTACAGATCTTTTTGAGGCAGCATATTTTTATTATTGTGTTTTTAACACTTTAGGGCACTTAAGAAAACTTAAATAACGCTGAATAAAAATGTACACTTAAGATAAAATCAAAAAAATTAAACTTAAGTGTACATTTTATATGTAAGGCTTGTTATTTAAATTGCTAAACTGTTTAATTCTTCATAAATTATTAAACACCTAAATATTCTCTCAATCCTTTCAACAGCTCCAGTTGGTTCTTCGTCCGGTCTAAATTATGCTCAGGATATTTTGTGGAATAATAAATACTTCCATTCAGATAATCCGTTAAAAAACGAAGTTCCTGGATATAAATGGCAACCTGTGCTGCGTAATCCAGATTCCCGGACTCTTCAGGAGTAAGCTTTTCCTTTAAATGGAACAGGAATCCTTCTTTTACGGTTGCATACATTTCAGGGTTGAAATTGTTTCTGGCATTTCCGTCATCTTCATGAGTTGTATTGGTATAAGACTGTATCATCGTTCCAAAATCATACAAAACAGTAGACATCATTACCGTATCCAGATCAATTACCGCTAATGGATTGTGATTCTGATCAAAAAGGATATTACTGATTTTTACATCTGCATGAATGATTCTTTTGGGGATCAGATTGTTTTTCTCCATTCCAATCCATTGATCGGGCAAGGACAGAAACTGGTTGGTGATTTCTATTTCAGTCTTTGCATTTTCTTTTAAATGAGCAGCTGCATTTTTTAGGGAGCTTTTATAATCAGCAATTCTTTTTTCAAAATTGAGAAAATCAGGAATCGGATCTTTAATGACTGGCAGTTTATCAGTATTTACGGTGTTAAGGAAATAACCAAATGTTTTGGCAGCTTCAAAAGCTGTCTGTAACGATGGAGCGGAAAGGAAAGTAACACTGTTTTCTATGAAATTGAGCATACGCCACGGATGGCCATCTGCATCTTCTATCAGAATCTTATGGGTAAGTGAAGGAATAGGTTCAATAATCTGAAACTGATAATTACCTGACCTGAGAATTTCATTGATCATTAAGTGATTATTGATGATCACTTCCGGCTGCCTGAAAACATGATTATTAATTTTCTGCAGGATAAATTTTTTACCCTGATCTTTATCCTCCAGAAGATAAGTTGTATTGATCAGCCCGTCAGTAACAGGTGTGAGATCATAATGATCTGTGCCGATAAATTCAAAAACAATATCTTTTAAGTCCATAAATTTTCCGGATATCTGTTGTTGCTGATTTCTGAAATCAGAAAATCCTTAATATTCTTCTTATCGTCGGCATACGTTACCCCCATCCATTGAGAAGGAGAAGCTTTTACCTTTACTTTTACCCTATCTTCCTTTATCATTCTCTGCACCGCAGAAGGAATATAAAATTCCTGTTTCGGAAGAGGGTCAGACTCGATGAAATCATAGAAATAAGCTTCCAGATAGCAGAAAATATGAGGATGGAAAATAAAAAAGTTCATGGAAACCAATTCATCAGGGTCCAGTTTAATATTTTTCCCGTTTTCAATGTAAACAATAGAATTATTTATTCTTTGAATAGAAGTCTGCTCCTCTATACTGATCAGATAATTTTCTGAATCCAGTGTACATATTCCTCTTGCTACCGCTCCGTTACCACTTAATGTTGTTCCCACAGGGTAGGCAATCATTCCCAACTGTGTATCTGAAATATGATGATGATTAATTTCATGAGCAGCTAACTGATAGGCTTCCTTTCCGTAGAAATCATCAGCATTGATCATGATGAAAGGTTCCTGTATTGCATATTTGGCACAAAGAACAGCGTGAGCGGTTCCCCATGGCTTTTCACGGTCCGGATAATCAAAACCTTCCAGTGAAATAGGAATGCTGTCTATTTCCTGATATACCCAATGCAGTTCAAAGTTCTTATTCTCTGAAATACTGTTAAGCCTTTCAATATAACTTTCAGGAATCAGCTTGTTGACAATAATAACCACTTTCCGGAAACCGGCTTCCAGCGCATCAAAGATAGAATACTCCAGAATCGGTGAACCGTTATCAAGTATCCCGTCTACCTGTTTGAGACCTTTGTACCGGGTGCCCAATCCGCCTGCTAATATAAGTAATGTCTTCTTAGAACTCATCAGTCATTCCGAATACAGGTTTACGGGTTTTCCATTTTCCATTGGTGAAATCAGGGATATCAACCACCTGGCCACCTTTGGCAATGGATTCTTCACTCAGTGGCGTAATTGAATACCATAAGGCAAGATCATACACATCCATCGGGAACTCTATATTTCTCTTAATGCACTCTATAAAAGTATTCATCACAAAGAAATCCATTCCTCCATGACCTGCACCTGCCGCAGTACTTTCAAATTTCTTCCACATAGGATGGTCATATTCTTTCATCCACTTTTCAGTATTTTCCCAACGGTGGCTATGGTTCATTGTTTTCTCAAAATAAATATGTCCCTGGTTGAAGTCCCCCCATCCGAAATCCTGCCACAATCCTTCAGTTCCCTGAACCCTGAATCCAAGATCATAAGGTCTCTGTAAACTTGTATCATGCGTAAGAAGGATGGTTTCCCCGTTCGCACAGGCAATCTGTGTAGTGACAATATCTCCCTGGTTGAACTTAACTTTTGCATTCGGATGATTTTCTCCTCCTTTGGCATGTTCGACGATATATTTATGTAAGCCTACAGATTTTGAGGAAAATGAGGAAAGTTTAGTTAAACGGTTTCCGCGGTTAATATCCATCATCATTGCTACAGGACCTAATCCATGTGTAGGATAAAGTTCTCCGTTGCGTTTTACATAATGTTCGGTTCTCCATTTTGCCTCACTGAAGCCCTTTTCTCCAAATTCAGCACCGGAATTGTATGGATTAATTCCGTCATTGAAAAGAACACCCCTCAGGTCATGCTGATAACCGCCTCTTCCGTGTACTAATTCACCGAACATTCCCTTACGGACCATATTCAGGATGGCCATAATATCCCTTCGGTAACATACATTCTCCATCATAAAGATAGGAACTTTTGTTTCTTCATACACCTTTACAAATTCCCAGCAGTCCTGAAGCTTTATAGCCCCGGAAACTTCCATGCCAACAATTTTTTTTGCACGCATGGCTTCCACCCCCTGTGTAAGGTGCCATTCCCAAGGCGTTGCAATCACAACAGCATCTATTGTTTTTAACTTTAAAAGATTCCGATAGTCATATTCCCCGTTGGAAAACTCCTGAGCTGCGGGCTTATTATTGTCTTTTAAGATTTTTTGGGAAGCAGCAAGCATTCTTTTCTCAGGATCTGCAAATGCTACAATCTCTACATCATTACGTTTTGCCAGTAATTTTACATGTTCCTGACCACGGAGACCTACACCGATAAAACCGACACGAACTTTTTTATCTGACTTAAAATCATTTGAATAGGCAAATAAAGAATTGGGAAGAACCAATGCACCAAAACCTGCTAAAGCAGCTGTTTTAATGAAATTTCTTCGTGAAGTGCTGTTGTCCATTTATTTTTTTTCTAAATATATTAAAACTTTTGTAAACGGCGATGGAATGGAATATCTGAGTTGTGAATTGAAGATTGAATAACGATTGAGAAGATCATTATTTTACTTTCTTATATGCAAGTAAAATTAAAAACTGACTCAGTTGCCTAAGTCAGTTTTTTATGAAATAATCTGGATAGTCAGAACTGCTATTTTTCCATATAATATACCTCTTCATAAGGCTGAATCAGTACCCATCCGTGACCTGAAAACTTCATCTGGAATTCCTCGCCGCTTCCTCTTCCGATAAGACTTTTAAAAGAAACGTTGGTTTTCAGTTCCGGGCTTAGGTTTCCGGACCAAGCAACAGTAGCATTAGGATCTGTAAATACAGGAGTTTCAGGAGTTACCAATAGAGTCAACGGATCTCCGTGAGTAGTAATGGCAATATGTCCTGTTCCTGAAAGCTTTACCTGAAAAAGACCTCCGGACATCATTCCTGCAATACTTTTCAGCATGGTAATATCACTTTTTACACTTTGTTCGTGGGCCAGAACATCATTTCCGTTCACGCAGACAGATTCATTATTCAGATATAAAATACGGACTTTCTTCCCGGAATCAGCTACATACAGTTTTCCTGTTCCTTCCGCTTTCATCAGCTTACTGCCTTCACCACTGATGGCTTTCTTCAAAAGATTGCCAATTCCTCCTGAAAGCATTCCCTGTCTTTCAAAATTGATATTCCCCACATAGCTTACCATACTTCCTCTTTTTGTCCAAACCGCCTGATTATTAAGATTGATTTCCAGAAGATGTTTGGTTTCCAGCTCAAAGTAATCCCTTTGTTGTGGATTCTCTTTTGTTTCATTGATAAATGCTTCTATTGAATACTTACTCATAATTATATTTTTAAGGTGTTATTTTTTGTATTATTACTTTAGTTTGTCGAGTTTATACTCTCTTTTGTTACTTTTAGGATTAAGATCCACAAATTCGTACGCTTCAAAACCGGCAAGTCTTGCTCTGAACATTTCAGCTGCTTTTTCTACCGACCAGTCTTTTGGGTAATGGAACCCTCCGAATTCCACATTGAAAATTTCTGCTTTAAAATCATGAGAAAACTCATCATCACCGGCATAAGTCAGTGCTATTTTACCGGTCCATGTAATATCATACCGGTTGTTATCTTTTTTTGAAAAACGGATCTGATGTCCTGCACAGCTGTCATGTCCAAGCAAATAAATATTGAAGGCAAAATCATCCATATCAAAATGTTGTCCGGACGGAAGGTCGTTGCTGAAAAGATCATTTTTGATAACAGCATCGAAATCCAGCTTTTCATCCAGACTGTTAATTCTGATTCCTTTTCCTTCACCCCAATAATTGGAAGATAGAGTACAGGCATGGTAATTTTCCCAGACTATTCTGGAGTCCCAGTCAGGCAGGTCTTCATCATCTTCTTCGCTGTTTTCATCATCATTTGCATAATAATTTTCCGTTTTTAAATGAAAATCAAACCAGATATACCCATTGTCATCGATCCGTCCGTTCCAGTTGAAAGTTTCAATTTTATGACCATCAGGATACGGATTATCAAGGAAATATATTTTGCTTACGGAGTCCATACTGAATTTAGTTTTTCCAAAAATACTATTTTTAAGCTTTGAAAACAGCCCGTAAAATCACGGTTTTTAATAAGACTGTAAATAATACTTGACAAAGGGGGCTTCAATGTCGTATATTTGCACTCCGAAAATTACACCTTGTAATTTCAATAATTTTTAAACCGTAATTTAAAAAATGAAAACATCAGATTTTAATTTTGATCTTCCTGCGGAATTATTAGCAGAACACCCATCAGAGCACAGAGACGAAGCGAGATTAATGGTACTTGATAGAAAAACAGAAACTATCGAGCATAAATTATTCAAAGATGTAGTAGATTATTTTGATGAGGATGATTTGTTTATCTTTAATAATACCAAAGTTTTCCCGGCACGTCTTTATGGAAATAAAGAAAAAACAGGTGCTAAAATTGAGGTTTTCCTTTTAAGAGAACTTGATAAAGAAACCAGAGTATGGGATGTTCTGGTAGATCCTGCAAGAAAAATCAGAATTGGAAATAAATTATTCTTCACTGAAGACGAATCTTTAGTTGCTGAGGTTATTGATAATACTACTTCAAGAGGAAGAACATTGAGATTCTTATTTGATGGTTCGTATGAAGAATTCAGAGCTAAATTAAAAGAATTAGGAGAAACTCCGCTTCCAAAATACATCAAAAGAGCTGTAGAGCCGGAAGATGCAGAAAGATATCAGACGATCTATGCAAAAGTAGAAGGAGCCGTTGCTGCCCCTACAGCAGGTCTTCACTTCTCCAAGCACTTAATGAAAAGACTGGAGATCAAAGGGATCAATTTTGCAGAAGTTACACTTCACGTAGGATTGGGAACTTTCAACCCAATTGAAGTAGAAGATCTGTCTAAACACAAAATGGAATCTGAAGAGATCATCATTGATGAAAAAAATGCTGCCATTATCAACAAAGCAGTAGAAGCTCACAGAAGAGTTTGTGCAGTAGGTACTACAACTATGAGAGCATTGGAAACTTCTGTTTCTTCAAACAAGAAAATCTCTGCTTTCAACGGATGGACCAATAAATTCATTTATCCACCTCATGAATTTGGAGTTGCCAATTCAATGATCACCAACTTCCACACACCGAAGTCTACTTTGATCATGATGATTGCTGCATTTGCCGGAAGAGATTTTGTAATGCATGCTTATGAAGAAGCTGTAAAAGAAAAGTATAAATTCTATTCTTACGGGGATGCAATGTTAATTCTATAAAAAAAGTAAAAGAGTCAGGTTAAAAATAATATAAGTAGAATGAGACAAAATGATTTACTTATCAGAACTTTTACGCTTTAGGAGAAGCAAGAGAAAGTCATTTCTGGCTTCGGGTTTTAGAAGAACTGAATGGTTATGATTCTGAAGAATTTAAAGCTTATTGACTGAAAGTAACGAGTTAAAAACATTTTGGCTGCAATAGTTAACAATACTAAATTTTAAGCTTTTCACTTTTAACCTGGCTCTTTAATATTATGAAAGATATCCGTACATTATCATTAGACCAGCTTAAAGATTACTTTGTATCTTTAGGAGAAAAGCCGTTTCGTGCGAAGCAGGTCTATGACTGGCTATGGAGCAAAAACCTCCATTCGATTGATGAAATGACGAATCTTTCGAAATCCCTTCGTGAAAAAATTTCCGAAGAATATACCATTAATCCTGTTTCCGTAGATCTTCTTCAAAGAAGCTCTGACGGAACCATCAAAAACGGAGTGAAGCTTCATGACGGGCTGATGGTGGAATCTGTTCTTATTCCAACAGAAACAAGAACAACAGCCTGTGTATCTTCGCAGGTAGGATGTTCATTAAACTGCGAATTCTGTGCAACAGCAAGACTGAAAAGGATGAGAAACCTTGAAGTTGCAGAAATCGTGGATCAGGTAGCCCTGATCGACAGTCAAAGCAGAATGTATTTTGACCGGCCGCTTTCCAATATTGTATTTATGGGAATGGGAGAGCCGATGATGAACTACAAGAATGTAGTGGAAGCGATCAGAAAGATCACCCAGCCGGAAGGACTGGGAATGTCTCCAAGGAGAATTACCGTTTCTACATCCGGTATTCCCAAAATGATCAAAATGCTGGCTGATGATGAACTTCGTGTAAAACTGGCCCTATCCCTGCACTCCGCTATTGAGTCAAAACGTAATGAGATCATGCCTTTTTCGGATAAATTTCCATTGACAGATATTATGGAAGCGCTTCAGTACTGGTATCAGAAGACCGGTTCAGTGATTACCTTCGAATATTGTGTATGGAAAGGAATCAATGACGGAGATGAAGATATTAAAGCTTTGATCAGATACTGCAAGCAGGTGCCTTCCAAAGTGAACCTTATTCAATATAATCCGATTGGAGACGGGAAATATGACCAGTGTAACAAACAGGCAGAAGAAGATTATATCCGTCAGCTTGAAAATGCGGGAATTACCGTAATGGTAAGAAGAAGCCGCGGCGGGGATATAGACGCAGCATGCGGGCAGCTGGCCAACAAAACCGCAGATTAAAATTTCCTTAAAAAAAGTTAACGTTTTCCCAAAATCATTGCTTAAAACCATACCTTTGCACAAATTATTGTGTGATGATGGACTTTTTTATGAACGAGGATGGGTTAGAAAGTGTATACGCATGGGCAATTCCGTTGCATGCTACCGTTATTTTAGCTGAAATGATTTACAGTCATGTTTCAGAGGCTAAATTATACAGCGGTAAGGATGTAGCGACCAATGTTTATCTGGCACTGATGAACTTTGGCCTTGACCTTATCATGAAGGCCTTTGCCATGGGAGTTATGTTCTTTTTTTACCATCACAGGCTATTTACATGGGATTTTACCATCTGGTACTGGCTGATCTGTTTTGTAATCACGGATTTTGCATACTATGTCCTGCACTATGTTGATCATCGCTCCAGAGCATTCTGGGCAGTTCATATTACCCATCATAATTCAGAATTCTTTAATCTGACCACCGGTTTCAGAAGCCCTGTTTTGCAACCGCTTTACAGGTATTTATATTTTTCCCCACTGGCATTTCTCGGATTCAATCCCTGGCATATTATGGTGGTATATGCGATCGGGCAGGTCTATGGAACCTGGGTGCATACGCAAACCGTAAAAAGTATGGGATTCCTGGAACATATTCTGGTAACCCCTTCCCATCACCGCGTACATCATGCCTGCAATATAAAATATCTGGATAAAAATATGGGAATGTGCCTGATCATCTGGGACAAGATTTTCGGAACCTTCGAAAAAGAAGATCCAAACGTTCCTGTTAAATATGGAATTTATCCAAAAATGCCTGACAATAAACCGGACACAGTGCTTTTATATGAATGGAGAAAAATCTGGAAAGATATTAAACAGCCGGGACTGAAGTTTACCGACCGGATCAATTATATTTTCAATTCTCCGGGATGGAGGCATGACGGGACAGGAAAGACTGTCAGACAATATCAGAAAGAGTATTTTGCAAAACAGGCTAAAAAGAAAGAGCAGCAAAATCAAAAAGAACAGAAAATTGCTTAACGCTAAGTTAATTTTAATAAAAATCTATAAGGAAGGACGGGCGGTAAGCCCGTTTTTCTGCTTTTATAAAGAAGACCGGAGTAATGGGAGCCTTTCCACAGATCCTGTATTCCGTTTGAAAGTTCTATTTTTACCGTATGAAAAAATTTTTTCTGCTTTTAACTCTTATAACTTGTGGATTTTCATTTTCACAACAAACTGATTTTCTGAAAATAAAAAAATACAAAATCAGTAATCTCAATGATGAAATCAAAGAAACCTCAGGGCTGAATATCCTGAACGGAAAATTATATACATTCAATGACAGTGGTAATACGCCTGAACTATTTGAGATCAGCAAAACTACAGGAAAGGTTTTAAATATCTTAAAAACAGATGCTAAAAATACGGATTGGGAGGCCCTCACTAATGACGGAAGTCATTTTTATATTGGTGATTTTGGTAATAATGACGGAAGCAGGAGACATCTTAAGATTTATAAGATTCCCTTTATTAATGACAGTCTGAAAAATAATCAGATCCGTGAAATCCTTTTTCACTATCCTGAACAGACGGATTATATTTCCCATTACTGGAAGACAGATTTTGATGCTGAAGCGATGGTGTACGCGAACGGAAAAATTCACCTTTTTACAAAAGAATGGATCTCAAAAGCTACAGCACATTATGTGATTGATCCTGATATTTATGATAAACAGGATGCTGTAAAAACGGAAGCTTTTGATACGGGTTTTATGGTGACGGATGCTGCTTATTTTGAAAATAAGCTGTATTTGGTAGGGTATACGAAGAAGACAGAAGTTTTTCTGAATATTTTTGCAGAGACCAGTCCGGGGATTTTTTTTAAAGATGCCCCAAAACATTACTATCTTGGCAGTTCGCTCTCAATAGGACAGATCGAGGGAATAGCGGTGGACGATAGCGGAATTTATATCTCAGGGGAAAAATTCAGGTCTCCGCTGGGGAGTACAAAACCGGCATTTTATTTTATCCCGAAAGAAAAACTCAGAGATTAATTTTTCTTAAAATTGAGCGAAAAAAATTATCTTTGTGAGAATTAATAATTATTCACCCAGCATTCGCAGATTGTGGCAAATACAGTAGAAGAGATTAAACGACCGATCAACGAGGAAATGAAACTTTTTGAACAGAAGTTTTATGAATCAATGCAGAGTAAAGTGCCTTTATTAGATAAAGTAACCCGCTTTATTGTCACAACCAAAGGAAAACAGATGCGTCCTATGTTTGTATTTCTTTGTGCCAAGCTGGTAGGGGAGGTTAATGAAAAGACTTACCGTGGCGCCTCCATGATCGAGCTGATCCATACGGCTACTCTGGTACATGATGATGTGGTAGATGAAAGTTTTAAACGTCGTAATTTCTTCTCTATCAATGCTCTGTGGAAGAATAAAATTGCTGTTCTGGTAGGGGATTACCTGTTGTCAAAATCAGTATTGTTATCTACTGACCATAAAGATTATGATCTGCTTGGTGTGATTTCAAGAACCATTCGTGAAATGTCTGAAGGAGAGCTTCTCCAACTGGAAAAAGCCAGAAAGCTGGATATCACGGAAGATGTTTATTATGAGATTATCCGCCAGAAAACAGCGACTCTGATTGCTGCATGTTGTGAAATCGGAGTTCTTTCCAATAATGCAGGTGAAACCCTGGCAAAAAAAATGCAGGACTTCGGAACATACACCGGAATGGCTTTTCAGATTAAAGATGATCTTTTTGATTACCTGAGTTCCAATGTCATCGGTAAGCCGGTGGGAATAGATATTAAGGAACAGAAAATGACCCTTCCCTTGATCCATACCCTCAAAATGGCGAACGATAAGGACAGGAAATACTACTTTGATACCATTAAACGTTATAATAATAACCCTAAAAGGGTAAAAGAGCTGATTGAGTTTGTAAAGAGTTCCGGGGGATTGGATTATGCCATTAAGGTGATGAAAGACTTTCAGCAGAAAGCGAAAGATATTTTAAATGAATTTCCGGATTCTGAAGCCAGAAAATCTTTACATATTATGCTGGATTATGTAATTGAGCGAAAATTTTAAATCAAATTATTCTCACGGTTACAATAATAACGGCTAATACTATACAAAATAAGGCGATTAAAAATAAATAATCCGCAATAGTCTCAAATCTGCTTTCTCTCTTTTCTTCTTTTGTTCTGATCGCCAGGAATGAAAAGAAACAGCTGCATGCAAAAAGCAGGCATGCAAGTCCGGCGAATTCGTCTAAATATGTATTATGACTGATTTTAGTGATTTTTAAAGAGGTAATAATAATCAATGAAAATCCTAAAAGATTGCTGGATGCATTAAGAATATGAGGTGACTTTTTTTCCATCTTTACAATTTTTTTCAAAATAAAGCACAATTTTTTTTATTATCAAATTTTTAAAAAAGATTATTAAAAATTAAAATTAATTTAAAAAGTGTATATTAGCAAAATACTTGAAGAATAAAAACTTTTATACTTAGCTATGCAAACAACCTATATTGAAACACAGCAAATATCCTTTCAAGATTTTAAAAATCAGATACTTGGCGATTACAAGTTAGGAAGGATCTCTCGTGAAATGTCTTATCTTGGAAGAAGAGAAGTCCTCACAGGAAAAGCTAAATTCGGAATTTTTGGGGATGGTAAGGAACTTCCTCAGCTTGCAATGGCGAAAGTTTTCAGAAATGGAGACTTCCGTTCAGGATATTACAGGGATCAGACTTTTGCATTAGCAGTAGATGCATTGACCGTTGAGAGCTTCTTTGCCCAGCTGTATGCAGATACAAGTGTGGAAAGGGAACCTGCTTCAGCCGGAAGACAGATGAACGGGCACTTTGCCACAAGAAGTTTAAATGAAGACGGAAGCTGGAAAGACCTTACAGCACAGAAAAATATCTCTTCAGATATTTCTCCTACGGCAGGACAAATGCCAAGGTTATTGGGATTGGCCCAGGCTTCTAAGATTTATAAAAGTGTAAAATTTGAAGGTTCCGAGAAATTTTCAAAAGAAGGTAATGAAATTGCTTTTGGAACTATTGGTGACGCTTCTACAGCAGAAGGTCATTTCTGGGAGACCCTGAATGCAGCCTGTGCACTTCAGGTACCTATGATTGTGTCCATCTGGGATGACGGGTACGGAATTTCGGTTCCTACTAAAAACCAGAGAGCAAAAGCTGATATCAGCGAAATGTTAAGTGGTTTCCAGAGAAAAGATGGCGAAAACCAGGGATGTGAGATCATCCAGGTAAAAGCATGGGATTATCCCGCACTGTTGGATGCTTATGCAAAAGCTGAGCATTTTGCAAGGACAGAAAGCGTTCCTGTGGTGGTTCATGTAGTGGAAGTTACCCAGCCTCAGGGGCATTCTACATCCGGATCCCACGAAAGATATAAAAATGAAGAGCGTCTTGCCTGGGAAACTCAATTTGACGGACTGGTGAAATTCAAAGAATGGATCCTGAATTATTCTATTGAAATTGAAGGAAAAGAAGAAGTAATCGCTACTGCTGAAGAACTGGCGGCTATTGATGAAGAGGCAAAGAAAATTGCAAAAGCCGGACAGAAAACAGCATGGGATAACTATCAGAAAACGATTACTGATTTAGTACAGACCATTTTACCTTTAGTAGAGAACCTTAAAGGTCAGAATACTGAAGTGGAAACATATATTACCCAATTTAATAAGCTGGTTTCCAAAGCTAAAAAAGATGTCTTTCATCTGGCAAGAAAAGCTTTATTGGCAACAAGAGGAACGAATTCTGCTGAAAGAAACCAATTAATGCAGAAATACAATGAGGTTTTTGAAATTGAAAAAGATAATTACTCTTCCCATTTATATTCACAGTCCCAATGGAAAGCCGAGAATGTAAAAGAAATCAAACCGGTCTATTCAGACAGTTCGGAAGATGTGGACGGAAGGGTAGTCGTAAGAAATAATTTTGATAAAATTTTCGAGAAATATCCTGAAACCTTAGTGTTTGGTGAAGATGCCGGAAATATCGGTGATGTAAACCAGGGGCTTGAGGGGATGCAGGAAAAATACGGTGCATTGCGTGTTGCAGATACCGGAATCCGTGAAGCAACCATTCTTGGACAGGGAATCGGGATGGCGATGAGAGGACTGAGACCTATCGCTGAAATCCAGTACTTAGATTATGTTCTTTACTGCCTGCAGGGGATGAGTGATGATCTGGCTACTGTACAATACCGAACAAAAGGAGGCCAGAAAGCTCCGGTAATTATCAGAACAAGAGGCCACAGGCTGGAAGGAATCTGGCATTCAGGTTCTCCAATGGCAGGTATTCTTAACCTTTCAAAAGGAATTCTGGTACTGGTACCAAGAAACCTGACCAAAGCTGCCGGATTCTATAACACAATGCTTCAGACAGATGAACCTGCGATCATCGTAGAATGCCTGAACGGATACCGACTGAAGGAAAAACAACCGGATAATTTAGGTGAATTCACCGTACCGGTAGGAAAGATTGAAGTTACAAAAGAAGGGACAGATGTTACGTTGGTGACCTACGGTTCTACCTGGAGAATTGTAACAGAAGCTGCCAATGAACTTGAAAAGCTGGGGATTTCTGCCGAAGTGATTGATATTCAGTCATTGATTCCTTTCGATTTATCTCACGAAATTGCTGAAAGTGTTAAGAAGACAAACAGATTGGTAGTAATTGATGAAGATGTAGAAGGTGGAACAACAGGATTTATCCTGCAACAGATTCTGGAAAAGCAAAAAGCATTCAGATATCTTGACTCGGATCCTTTAACGATTTCTGCAAATGATCACAGACCGGCATATGCAAGTGATGGTGATTATTTCAGTAAGCCATCTACAGATGATATGGTAGAAAAGATCTATGCCATGTTTAATGAAACAAATCCTCAGAAGTATCCTGCGATATTCTAATTGGGATTTTAGATAAATTTTGAAACCGCTTCCTTTTGGGAGCGGTTTTTTTGTTTAAATTAGTGATATGAATTTAAACTTTAGAAAAGTTGAAACTAGTAATTGGGAAGATTATGTTGTGTATCTTGATAACGTTGAAGTTGGATTAGCATCTGATAATTGGGGTGGTCAAGGTAGAGAGTTTAACATTTCATTTAATAGTAAAATTTTTGAAATCTCAGATAAATACACAATTTCTGATTTTTTTAAAGAAAATGTAGGAATATTTACAATATCAATAAACTTTGAAATTTTTAATAATTTAAGTTGGACTGATCAAGGCAGAACTTCGTTATGGTTTAAAGATAACAATAAAATTTTATTTTCTGTACTTCCAAATTTTATAAAATGGAATAAACCTTATGATATTATAACTTTTATCAAAAGGCTAAAATTAGTCTTAATTCCGTATGGATTTTCAGTTGTTTTTATTGATAATAATGATTTTTTAGATGAAGGCTTTAATATTTATTCTGATCTAGATTTAAATAAAAATATTAATCAGGAGTATCAAAATTTTCTTTCAATAATTGATACTGAAATTAAAAATATATTTGAAAACTCAAATTTAATAGGTGTTGATTCTATAATTAATAAATTTTCCTTTCCTCCTGAA
Organism: Chryseobacterium flavum; assembly: GCF_003385595.1. Classification (GTDB taxonomy): domain Bacteria; phylum Bacteroidota; class Bacteroidia; order Flavobacteriales; family Weeksellaceae; genus Chryseobacterium; species Chryseobacterium flavum. The sequence goes on from NZ_QNUE01000004.1 coordinate 322,237, forward strand.
ATAAGACAAGCATGTGAACAATATTTAATTTATTTTTCAAAGTTTTTAGAAGACTATGGAATAGAAATAACGTCAATATTAGAAGCAAGGAATGATGATACTTTTTTCTCAATAAAACCTAAAAATTCAAATGAAGCATTATGTAATATTCGTAATTTGTTAAACTTTTATTTGTCACTTCCAGATACTCAAAACTTAGAAATAATAACTAAGGATTATAATGATATTAGTGTTCAACAACTCTTATCAAATATTTATCATTTAAAATCCCAATTAGTTTTAGCGCATTCAATAATTGAATCTAAAAATGCTACTATTGAAAGTTTGAAATTTAGCAATTTTCAAAAACAAACTTATATTGAACAAAATTTGAAAAATGAAGAAAAAACGTTGGATGGTCTAGTTACAATTCAAGAATTTGAATATAGTGGTTTAAAGTTTAATTTACCTGAAATTTTTAGAAGATTAAAAAGAGTGTTTACTAAATAATTAAATACTTAAGTAATAAGGCAATAACAATATAGCTTTTATAGAATTATTCCTCTTCCACCAAAGAAACCCTCAATCTATTCAAAGTATTCATCAGGGTAATGCTTGCCGTCAGCTCCACAATTTCTCTTTCTGTAAAATGCTTTATAAGTTTTGCTTTAGTGTCTTCCCAATCATCTTTGCTGTAAGTGAGAGCTTCTACCCATACTAAAAACAAGCTTTTGCAGCTCATTGAAGGCATTGGTATGGAGCCTGTTAATAATATCCTGTTCAATGCCGAAATCAGAAAGTTCTTTCGCATGATAACTGCAACAATACGCATAACCGGTACCCCTAAGTTCAACCAAGGCAATTAATTTTTCATCAATTTCGGATCTTCTGATGCTGTTGTGGGCTCTGTATAGATTTCCAATTGTTTTTTGCAATGTCTTTGTAATTCATAATGAAATTTTTCTGAAAATTTGCATCAAAAACGCTCCAGAACCTATATACTTACTTTTCCGTAATACACTTACCTTTTTGAAAGTGCAAGCAAAAAGTTATAAAACATTGACAGCCTTCTTATTTTTCACATCCTCATTCAAAAAAGTGCAATCTTTATCGGTATGCACTCCTTTCACCTGATATTTGGCTTCCCACTCTTCCAGTAAATATAAAATCGGTAACAAAGCCAGTCCTTTTTCTGTAAGAGAATATTCAACCCGTGGGGGCAGCTCTTTAAACTCTTCACGAATCACAAGTCCATCACTTTCCATTTCCCTGAGCTGATCCGTAAGTACCTTCCTGGAAATAACATTAATACGCACGGCCAGTTCTCCAAAACGCAGTTTCCGGTCTTTTATTACCAATACAATGATAGGTTTCCATTTGCTTCCCAGGGCAGCCATTGCTTTCCCCAAGGGACAGCTGTATTGCATTAATTCATTCTTTTTCATAAGAAGTTATTTATTGTTGGCCGTATAGAATCTGGTTTCATACGTTACTTTGATGTTACTAATGTAAGTTACTGCGAAGTTACCACTATTTTTTTAATAAAAGATACAAAAACAAACTATTATTAGTTACTTTGTGTAACAAATATAAACATCACGTACAAAATGAGCACATCATCATTATTTCAACCGTTTCAATATAAAAATTTACAGCTTAAAAACAGAATCGTAATGGCTCCTATGACCAGAGCACAGTCTGACAATGGAGTTCCTACACAGAATATTGCAGATTATTACGGAAGAAGAGCTGCTTCAGAAGTAGGATTGATTCTTTCCGAAGGAACCGTGATCAACAGGCCTGGATCAAAAAATATGCAGAATATTCCGGATTTCTATGGAACAGAAGCTTTAAATGGCTGGAAAAATGTAATTGATACTGTACATCATAACGGAGGCAAAATGGGACCTCAGATCTGGCATGTAGGAGATACAAGAATGTCAGAAGACTATCCTTTGGTTCCAATGGAAAAAGCTTCAACCATGACTATTGAAGATATCCAGGATACCATTGCACAGTTTGCAGCCTCTGCAAAATCAGCAAAAGATCTTGGTTTTGACTGTATTGAGATCCATGGAGCACATGGATACCTTATCGATCAGTTCTTCTGGGAAGTAACCAATATAAGGACAGATGAATATGGAGGTAAAACATTAAAAGAGAGAAGCAGATTTGCTGTGGATGTTGTTAAGGCGATCAGAGCAGCAGTAGGCGAAGATTTTACCATTATTATCCGTCTTTCCCAGTGGAAACAGCAGGATTATAAAACAAAACTGGCTTTTACTCCAGAAGAAATGGAAGACTGGTTATTGCCTTTAAAAGAAGCTGGCGTAGATATTTTCCACTGTTCACAACGCCGTTTCTGGGAGCCTGAATTTGAAGGTTCAGATTTAAACTTTGCAGGATGGGCTAAAAAAATTACTGGTCAGCCTACTATTACAGTGGGATCAGTAGGGCTGAACGGCGACTTCCTGAATTCTTTTGCAGGTCAGGGAACAGAGAAATCAGATCTTACAGAGCTGATCAGAAGATTGGATCATGAAGAGTTTGATCTTGTTGCTGTAGGGCGTGCTATTCTGCAGGACTACCAATGGGTAAAGAAGATCAAAGAAGGAAATATGGAAGAGCTTCTTGATTTTTCGGCGGAAAGTATGGGCGTATTATTTTAAGTGACCATTGAATAGCGGTTTACTTCACGGTTGATCTGAAAACAGGCAATAACTGTTGGAGTAATAGATATTCCTGATCACAATTCCATAATTCACTTTATTTTATATTTAATTTTTTCACCTATTTATTAAAAACCCGGCTTTCAAATTTCTGAAAGCCGGGTTTATTTTATGGACATTCCATGGTATCCAGAATACATTTCCACCGGGAAGGGAAGCCATTACTGCCGGGGATATAGCATGGTGTAGTGCCTTCAGGGCAGTCCGGCGCATTACCGCCATTAATGTTTTTCAATTCCCGTTTGGTTAATTTTTTCAGATTTTTCATAGGTAATAATTTGTTGATGATGACAAATATACTATTTTTTTTATGTGGTATATCGTATCTTAAAAATAAGCCCATTCCGGAATTCCGGAATGGGCTTTAACAGATTTAAATATCTAAACTGCCAGGCTGTGGATGGCAGAAATGATTGATGTTATAAACCAATATTTTTTGTTGGTTTCAGTTGTTTCAGAATACTTTTTGGAATGGCATTCTTATGAACCAGGATCGCTGTTGATTTGTATTCAACATAAGGTCTTGTTACATAAATATATCCTGCAAAATCATTGGTTACTCCCCATGAATTTTTAACCATATAATATTCTTTACCGGTCTGGTCTTTTGCCAAACCTACGATGTGCATACCATGGTCATCTGTTGTTGAAAGATTGTTAAGCGCTTTCTGACGCATATCTTCAGTAATGGTCTTATCTTTTTTAGGTTCTGTAAATAAAGTTTGTTTATTTTCAGCATTGATTTGTTCAAGATCCATATCCGGTACATAAGCCACCCCGTTTTTGTAGGAGAAATAGGGTTCGGAAACGTCCGTTGCCCAACCTACAGAATATCCTTTATTTACAGCGTTGTCAATAATTGCCGTAAGATCTTTCATCGGAACATTCCAGTCAGAATCATGGCTCCAGTTATCAGGAATCGGAACTACAAATTTCTGAAAATACGGGTAATCTTTATAGGAAGATAATTCTACGTAATCTTCAGGATTGATTCCTACCACTTCTTTAGCAAATGTTTTTGGAGTATAGTTTTTTCCTTCATAAGTAAAGTTAGCAGGTACTTTTCCTAAATATTCATCAAGAATCGCATCTACAGAATCCATCCAGTTGTCAGTAAGTTTTCCTTTTGAAGAAGCCTGAACAAGACTGTCAAGAACCGGTTTCAGTTTCCCCTGCATTTCTTTGAAGTTATTCGTAGTCTGTCCGGCTTTTAATCCTGTATACACATCCTGAGGAACTGCGCCGTATTTCCTGTACATATTGATTACATCGTGAAGTTCTCCTCCGTCACCCCAGCTGATGGCCCCATTATTCAGAACATATAATTTCGCTTTATCATGGTACGAGTTTCTTGCTGTAAAAATTTCAGCAAGATCTACAGGTTTTTTGCCCATTCTCTGCATTTCTGATTCAAGGAAAGAGTTTCCTGAATAGCTCCAGCAGGTTCCTGATGAACCCTGATTCTTTACAGAGGTTGCACCCACGTCCTTTAACGTTGTGAACTGAAAATTAGCATTTTGTGATTGGTTGTTTTTTAACTTGTTGATTAAGTCATCTTGGGCAAACATCATACTTCCTGCAGACAAAACAAAAAGTAATGATGCCATTTTCGCATTTTTCATTACTATAAAAAGATTATTTATATTAAGAGTCGTTGATAATAGAGATTTGTTACAGGGGGAAAGGTTAAATTTGGAATGCAAAAAATATGATAAGGTAAATCGTAAAAAGATTATATACTAATTTGCAAATTGTCTTTTTGCTAAAAAAAGTGATAATGTTTCCAACCCTCACAAAAATTTCTGCATCTATACTCATATAACTCCTGACTATGGAACGAGAATTATTACTGGAATGTCAACGTAACGACCGCAATGCACAGCGGAAGGTTTATGAGAAAATGGCGGGCAGACTGTATTCGGTCTGCAGACGCTATCTGAAAAACGATGAAGATATAGAAGAAGTATTGGCAGATACGTTCTATAAAATCTTCACGAAAATTACCCAGCTTCATAATCCTGGTACTTTTGAGGCCTGGGCAAGAAAGATTGCCGTTAATGAATGTCTTCAGAAGCTAAGGACGGGTAAAGCTTTATTTATTTCATTAGAAGAAAACCTTATCCATCCCGCAGAAGGAACTGCTGAGAACATCTCTTTTGAAAAAGATATTCTTAATCTGCTGAATTTTCTCCCCGAAGGCTGCCGGGCAATATTCAATCTTTTTGCTATTGAGGGATATCCTCACAAGGAAATAGCAGCCATGCTTTCCATCAGTGAAGGGACCTCCAAATCCCAGCTCAGCTTTGCACGGAAAAAATTACAGGAACTTTTGGTAAATCAAAACATTTAAACTTTTACGACAATGGAAAATAATCATATTGATCAACAATTCAGTGAAGCTTCCAGGCTTTCAGATGAACCGACGGTTTTTCCGGGTTTTGAAAAAGTTTGGGAAAAGATCGAAGAGAAGCTGGATCAGAAAAAAGAAAAAAGGAGAATTGTCCCATTTTGGCTCCCTTATGGAGTAGCTGCCAGTCTTATGGTAGGTTCGGGAGCTTTTTATTTTCTGAATAAGGAAGAGACATTACAGAGTAATTCATCAATGTTAACAGGTAGTATTATTAAAGAAACTGTACCGGATAATCATATTGCCCAAATTGATCATATAACGAAAGAAAATATCCGGAAAGAGAAACAGAAAATAGAACCTGCGACAGAGAAGGTGGCTGTTAATACGAATAAAGTTTCTGTTACCTCTTCCGATATTCTGCAGCCTGTTGCGTTGCCGTTAAACAGGTCTTCGTCTCCGGAATTTAATCCGGTAATTAATGAGTATCAGATACAAACTGATAAAAACAGCTCTCAAGAAAATGATACCCATGAGCGCACACAGGAAATTGAAGAAGTTGTGATGACTGCATTTGGAATTAAAAAAACAGCATCTTCTGTTACGGGTGCTGCAACGATATCCGGTTCCGGAAATATGGCTTCTCAGTCTGTAGCTTCAGCATTACAGGGAAGTGTTGCCGGCATACAGATAACTCCTGCATCAGGAATAAGCGGCAAAAGAAGAAATGAAATTAAAAATACCTCAGACCATCTGAATAAAGGATACTTTAACCGGAATGAAGGGCAGGTGATAATCAGGGGTGTAGCCTCTGTAAGACCGGAAAATCAGCCATTGTACGTTATCAACGGAGAAGTGGTTCCGGATGGTGTTTTCAGGAGCCTCGATCCCGGTAACATTGAAGATGTGAAGGTATTAAAAGATACTTCAGCTGCCGCCATATATGGGAGCCGTGGAGCGAACGGAGTTATTGTAGTGAAGACCAAAAAGCTTTCAGGGAAGGAAAAGAGAAAAATGAAGCGGCTTCAGGAAGAAATCAGCAGGCAAAAGCAGGTTTTTCCTATATCCGATAATGAGAGCTATGATGCTTTTGTTGAAAACCCGTTTGAACTTACCAATAATCAGCCGTTATCCACCTTCTCCATTGATGTTGACAACGCTTCTTATTCAAATATCAGGAGGATGATCAATAACGGCCAGCCGGTGGATAAAAACGCGGTCCGTATTGAAGAAATGGTTAATTATTTCAAATATGATTATCCTCAGCCTCAAAACGGGGTTCCGTTTTCAATCAGTACCGAATACAATGAAGCTCCCTGGAATCCCGGTCATAAGTTATTAAAGATAGGTCTTCAGGGAAAAAATATTCCGACAGACCATCTTCCGGCATCCAATTTTATTTTCCTTATTGATGTCTCCGGTTCGATGGATGCCCCCAATAAACTGCCGTTACTGAAATCTTCATTCAGGGTGTTGCTGAATCAGATGAGGTCAAAGGATAAAGTGGGAATAGTAGTATATGCCGGAAGCGCAGGAATGGTTCTGCCGCCTACATCAGCAGGAGAGAAGGAAAAAATTATCCAGGCTCTGGACCGTCTTCAGGCAGGAGGAAGTACGGCTGGAGGGGCTGGAATTGAGCTGGCTTATAAGCTGGCACAGGAGCATTTTGTAAAAGCCGGAAATAACCGTGTCATTATTGCAACGGACGGGGATTTTAATGTAGGAATGTCTTCTGCATCAGACCTCAAAACTCTTATTGAAGAAAAAAGAAAATCAGGAGTTTTTCTTACCTGTTTGGGGTTCGGAATGGGAAATTATAAGGATAATACCCTGGAAACCCTTGCTGATAAAGGAAACGGAAACTATGCCTATATCGATAATCTGCAGGAAGCCAATAAATTTCTGGGGAAAGAGTTTACCGGAAGTATGTATACCATAGCCAAGGATGTGAAGATTCAGATTGAGTTTAATCCTGAATTTGTACAATCCTACCGGTTAATCGGTTATGAGAACAGAAAACTGGAAAATGAGGATTTTGTTAATGATAAAATAGATGCGGGAGAATTGGGCAGCGGGCATACCGTTACAGCCTTGTATGAAATTATTCCCGCAGGAACAAGATCAGAATTTCTTTCAAAAGATAGTGAACTTAAATATTCCCGGGTATTTTCCTCCAACCAGTCTGGTGATGAGCTGGCAACGGTAAAATTCAGATACAAGAAACCGGATGAAGATACGAGCCGGGAGCTCATTCACGTTGTTAAAAATGCTGATCAAAAGATTTCTTCAGCAAGCAGGGATTTTAAGTTTGCTTCTTCTGTAGCCTGGTTCGGCCTGGTTTTAAGGAATTCAAACCTGATTAAAGGAAAAGATTTACGTGTTATTGAAAATCTTGCCAAAGAAGGGAAAGGTAATGATGAAGATGGATACCGGTCTGAGTTTCTGCGGCTGATAGAAACGTATAAAACGGGTCAAAAATAATCTAAAAAAGAAATTTCTCCGGAAATTTCTTTTTTTTGCCCCTGCCGGAATTTTCAGCGTTTATAATAAGTTGTAATCTGATCGTAAACACGACAAGTTCTGTCGCTTTGAGGGATTATCTTTGCCTATGTTAATCAAAATATACCTGCCACATGATTTATGATGAATCATCAGATATAAAATAAAATAATTCTTTCCCCTGTGAACTGAAAATCTTATTTTTGTGGTATTATAATAACTGTGCCTAAATTAAACACTGACATGAAGAATTTTACTATGGAGCATTCTGCTCTTTTTATTTCGAATCCGGATATTGATCATCTCTTTGATATCCTTTCCCCAAAACTCACAAAACCATAAAAACTTGTACAATTTGTATGCAGGTTGTACAATATTATGATTTTTGCGGAAGAATTATATAAATGTGTATGTAAAATTACAAATGAAATACACATAAAAACCTATTTATTTCATTTTTAAATTTTTATTTTTCAAAAAAATTCAAATGCCTATGAAAAAAATTTATCTAGGTGCATTGACGTTATGCACAGCCCTGGGTATGTCAGCCCAGGAAACGATCTGGCAGAAAGACATTAAATCTTCCACGCAGGATTTTTTGAGCCAGGTGACCACGACCATTGACCAGCAGTATTTAATTACAGGAAGCAGCATTCAAAGCGATAAGCTTCAGGCTCCGGGAAGTAAGCAGAATAACGGCTATGACTTCCACCTGGTGAAACTAAACCAGCAGGGAGAACAAGTCTGGGAGAAATACTTCTCCGGCCAGAACCATGACTATTTATCTGCAACAGTAGCCACGCAGGATGGTGGATTCTTAATTTCAGGAACCTCCTATTCGGGGAAAGGCCTGGATAAGAAAGAAGCTTCCAAAGGTGGTTCAGATATCTGGCTGATCCGTTTGAATGAATTCGGGGATGAACTCTGGCAGAAGACCCTGGGCACATCTTCAGATGAAGAAGCCAGGGCAGTGATCCAGACTACTGACTTAGGCTTTTTTGTAGCAGGAAACGTACACAACTCCCCCAAAGGCTATGGTTCCAAAGATGCCTGGATCATCAGATTGGATAAAGATGGAAAAGAACTATCACAACTTATTTTAGGAGGAAAAGGCCTGGATGAGGTAGAGAAAATGATTCCCACGAAAGATGGAGGAGTCTTATTAGGAGTGTATTCCAGAAGCTCCGGGATCCGTGATTCAGAAGTAAGGAATCCGGCTGATCCATCTGCCCACCGGAACTTGTCCTCTGCAGCTTCTACAGCCATAAGCTATTTGCCAAAAGCCAGCAGCAACTTCGGTGAAGGGGATTACTGGATCATAAAGTTAGATAAGAACGGAAAGGTGGAATGGGAAAAGAACTATGGCGGAGCCGGAGATGACCACTTACGGACCCTTTCTCTGAAATCTGACGGATATATTATCGGTGGTGAATCAAGATCAGAGAGATCCGGCAACAAGACCACAGGAATAGAAGAAGGCACAGACTTATGGCTGGTTGCCCTTGATGAACGCGGCAATGAACAGTGGCAGAAATCTTACAATTTTAAAAACCGTGATATTCTGATGGGAATGAATGTTCTTCATTCAGCAGATGATAAAGGAACCAGGGGAATTCTTTTAGGAGGCTACACCCAGGCAGAAGGAAGAATAGAAACCGGGGATGAAACCTTCTGGATGCTGTACCTGGATGGCAATGGCAATGAACAGTGGAGAAAGCATGTGAAAGGGGAATCTAAAAAGAAGGAGGAAAGGCTTTCAGATCTGAGGCTGAACCGGGATGGCTCGATTATCCTTGCAGGAACCAGTGCAGAAGAGCTGGGGAAAGAGAACTGGAAGATTATAAAGCTTGGAGACAAACAGGTAGACCAGCTGATCGAGAAACATGACATCAAGATCTATCCGAACCCGGTATCTGACTATGCCTATGTGGAAATAGGTTTTGCCTTTAAAGATGCTCAAATTACAGTTTACGATATGAGCGGAAGACAGCTTCAAAGCCTCACAACAAAGAATTCTGTACCGAAGATCAATACCCAGGCTTTGGTACAGGGAGCTTACCTGGTGACAATAAAAACTAATGATAACAAAACAGCGAATGCTAAACTGATAAAAAAATAAAATATAAATGAAGAAATACAATTCTAGAGGAATACTTTTACCTGCACTTTTTGTTTTTGCAAACTATCAGTCGCAGATTACCACAATTGAAAAACAAATTCAAAATATTGCAACACCTGAGATTGCAAGCATCATGAAATATGCAGATTTTCCTGAATTAAACTATATCGGAAAAACAAACATTTCTGTTCCAATTTATGATATCAAATTTGGAAAATTAAATATACCTATTGGCCTTTCTTATAATACAAAAGGAAATAAAGTTGCTGATATTGCTACATCTGTAGGGTTAGGCTGGAACTTAAACGCCACAGGGAATTTGACTGTAAAGGTTAACGATATGAATGACCTAATTGAATCTTATAGTTACTACACCACAGCAACATTTGAACCAGAATTATCTTTAGCGTGGCATAGACAAAGTAAAGGATATTTAAATATTGAAAGTCCAGTAGTTGATAATCTATGTATCAATAATAGGATCTGGGAAAATGATGATATATATATAGATTCAACCCCTGATTTTTATTATGTTAATGCTCCTGGGTTAACTGATAAATTTTATTTTACAAGAATAAATGATACCACTTTGCGGGCACACTTTCTCGGTTCTAAAGCAAAACTTAATAATACCCCTAATCTAACAACAAAAACTTCTTGTAAATCTCTTGAAGGTTTTCTTGGATATGGAGGAAGTGCTACCGTTTTCTATCAGATAGATAAATTTGAAATCACAGGTGAAAATGGATATATTTATACTTACGATAAACCTGAATCGTCTATTATAAATGATTATGCATCAAACTATTATAGCCACAATTCACTTCAGGTTAATAATTGGAATTTAACCAAGATTAAAGATCCTTTTTCAGGAAAAGAAGTTATTTTTGAATATGAATATTATTCTAATCCCTACGAACATTTAACACTTAGAACAGACGGCTATTTAAATTTTGGAAATTATCCGGTTGCTAATAATTTTGAATTAGGAACACGTACTACGAATGATAATGCCAATATGCCAATTAATAGATTGACCGGTTCTGTTTTAATACCCACCAGACTTAAAAAAATTATAACCAGTGAGGTAGTTGTAGAACTTTTATATGGACATAGCAGACTTGATTATCCAGGAAATGCATTGACCAATATTCAGATTAAGAATAAAAATGCGAGTATCATTAAACAGGTAAATTTTAGCTATGACTATTTTGATTCGGCAAACTGCACTTCTGGAAACTATGAATGTAAGCGCCTTAAACTCAATTCCATAACAGATTCATCTTTAGGAACTTATAAGTTTTATTATGATAGCAATAATTTTCCTGCCAGGAACTCTTCCAAAGTTGATTTTTTAGGATATTATAATAATAATGATTCTGATATTGTGTTTTCAAAAACTAATTTCCATGAATTTGATAATTTTTATCCTGACACAAAAATTTATTTTTATCCAACACTCCAAACGGATCAGCTGCTTCCATTTCCATTAATACATACAGGAGCATATGCCACAACAAATGGTGTAGATAGATCAGCGAAGCCCCTTTCTAAGCTAGGACTATTAAAGAAACTAGTATATCCAGCTGGTGGTTCTTTAGAATTGAGTTATGAAAATGATGACTTTATATACGATGGAGAAAAACATATTCTTGGAAGCACAAGAGTTAATAATATGAGATTATTTGATTCTAATAATGTTTTGAAAAAAGAAATTAATTATAAATATATTAATGAAAATAACACTTCCTCTGGCGAAATTAACTTCGTAACAACTCCTTCAAACATAGGAAAAACAGAGATCGCTTCGGGAATAGGTTTTAATACAGGAGCAATTATAGGATATTCAAGGATAATTGAAGAAGAGGTAGGCAAAGGATATATAGAAAGAAAATATTCTAATTTTAGTAATTATCCAGATAAGTTTATGCAATCTGATTATCAATTCACTGATCAACCTACATTAAATTTCCTGAAATTTTTAAAATTTCCAAGTTCGTATGTTCAGTCATTTGATGATAGAAGAGGAAAATTAATATCTGAAAGCTTTTATAAAGAAGGAGTAACCCTTCCGATTAAAAGAAGTTCTTACGAATATGATTACCAGGTAAAAGATTCGTTAAAGGTACAGAAAACATTTACCAGTTATAACGGGAATTACTATTCAGGGACCTATAAAGCTTCCAATCATGTTGTTACCTATTTTAATAATCTTAAAAAGAAAACTGAAGAAAACTTTTTCTCATCCACTAGTATCAAATTGGAAAACTCATATAATTATGATGATGCGAGATTAAAATATAGAAAAACTATCTCAGCTGATGATATTACTGAAGAGTATTATAGAAATGCAAAAGATAAAAATATTCAAAAGTTGATTGATGCTAATATATTAGATAGACCTGTTGAAATTGAAAAAAAATACAATGGTAAAACTTTAGCTAAACAAGAAACAAAATATGACAACTCAGCTAATTTGCTTCCAACTTCTGAGTTATCTTATGATTTGAAAACTATGTTAATGAGAACGGATATGACTTACGACAGGTATGATTCAAAGGGAAATTTGCTACAATACACTGAAAAAAGCGGAATCCCAACAACTGTTATCTGGGGGTACAGGCAAAGTCAGCCAATCGCAAAAGTGGAAAATGCAAATTATTCTCAGGTTATGCAGGCATTTGGGTTGAACGGAGATGATAATAACGCTTATTTAAATCTAGAAATCGTAAAAAAATCTGATTTACATTTTGATTCCATAACAGAAGCCGATTTGATTTCAAAACTCAAAGAGTTCAGTAAAAAAATAGAATTGAAAGATTGTATTATTTCAACTTATACCCATGCCCCTTTAATTGGAGTAAAAAGTATAACCTCCGCATCGGGCCATAGAGAAAGTTATAAGTATGATTTAGCAAATAGACTTGAAAAAATAGAGGATAGCGAAAATAAGACAATTAAGGAATATAAATATAATTATGCTCCTGCTATTTTTTATAATAATGAAAGAAGACAGGTTTTTACAAGAACGAATTGTGGTCCAGGAACATTACCTGAACCAACAACTTATGTTGTTCCCATAGGTAAATATTCTTCTACAATAAGCCAGGCAGACGCTGATCAAAAAGCTCAGACTGATGTAAATACTAATGGACAAGCTTATGCGAATACCAATGGCGTTTGTACCCCATATGTTTGTACAATTACCCCTGCTTACAACGTTTCAATTTATTATTCATCATTTCAAGAAACATCAGCTAATCATATAAATGCAATATTAAGCCTTCCGGTTACTGATCCCAATTTAAATTGGTCTGGGGGAGTATTTATTGGAACACTCCAAAACTTATGTACACCGAATTCATACAAAAATATCAGTGCTTATTCAGAAGGAACTTCTGCTACAATATCAATAGCACCAAACGGTGGTGTTACAGTTTGGCTAAGTGGAGGTGGAAATAATGGTGGGTCGGTGACATTTAATTTTGAATATGATAAATAAAAAACAAATCATGAAAAAGATGTTTACTCTAATAAGTGTATTGTTTATATTGCTGTCTTATGCACAAACAATACCAAGTATTACAGAAAATTACATTTACAGTAAAACCTATTTATCAGATCCTACTCTTGTAAACCCCAGAGTATCTGAAACGGTTCAGTATTTTGACGGGTTGGGCAGGCCGAAACAGGTGGTGAATGTAAAAGCTTCCCCTCTGGGCAGGGATGTGGTCACCCACATCGAATATGACCCGTTTGGAAGACAGGTAAAGGATTATTTACCGGTTCCCCAGTCCGGTACCTTGAACGGGGCAATCGTTCCCAATCCATTGGCCAATGCCACCCAGTCTGCTTTGTACGGATCAGAGAAGATTTATGCAGAGAAGGATCTGGAAAACTCCCCGTTAGACCGTATCCAGCAGCAGATCCAGGTAGGAAATGCATGGAGCAGTAAGCCTGTGAAGTTTACCTATGAAACAAATGTTGCGAACGAGGTAAAAAAATTCATTGCTACCGCAGTATGGTCAAACAGTACAACAGCTTCCAGTATAAGCAGTACTGTTGGATATTATCCAGCCAGCCTGTTGTATAAGAATACAGTGACTGACGAAGACGGAAATAAAACGATAGAGTTTAAGAACGGGAAAGGCCAGGTTATCCTGGTACGGAAAGTACTGAGTGCTACTGAAAATGCAGATACCTATTATGTGTATAATGACTATGATCAGCTTGCTTTTGTAATCCCACCCAAAGCAGCCGCCGCTTCCGATATAAGTACAGTATTGGCCGGCTTGTGTTACTGGTACCGTTATGATGGGAAAGGAAGGCCTGTACTTAAGAAACTTCCCGGTAAAAGCTGGGAATATACCATCTATGATAAGGCAGATCGTGTGATCATGACGCAGGATGCTGTTATGGGAGCCTCCAAACAATGGCTTTTTACCAAGTATGATGCTTTTGGAAGAGTCGCTTATACCGGGATATATACATCCGCGCAGGCTTATGGCCCTGCAGGAAGAGAAGCAGAACAGAAGCTGGTAGATAACCTTGGCATCAACAAGGTAACCAGAACTTCATCAGTTGGTTTTACAGATGTCAGCGGAATGCAGGTTTATTATGATAATAATGCTGCTACCAGCTATCCCAGTACAGGCATTAAGGTTCTGAGTATCAATTATTATGATAGCTATCCTCCCGGTTCCCCTGCGGTGACCAATGTGTTTGCCCAGCCCCTTCTGACGGATGATCCTTCGCAGGACCACAGTACAAAAGGACTTCCTGTAGCTTCGTATGTCAAGAATATAGAAGATGACAACTGGACGAAGACGTATACCTGGTATGATACCAAAGGAAGGATGATTGGTTCAAGAAGTATTAACCATCTTGGAGGATATACCGTACTTAACCACAAGCTTGATTTTTCAGGCACGATTCTTCAGACCAATACCTATCATAAAAGGCTGGCTTCCGATACCCAAAGAAATATCGTTGAATATTTCACCTATGATGCTCAGAACAGATTGACCATGCACCGCCATAAGGTGGACAGCAATCCTGTTGAGATCTTAGCCCAGAATAAATACAATGAACTTTCCCAGCTGGAAAGTAAGAAAGTAGGAGGAGTGGTAGCCACATCACCTCTCCAGCAGATTGATTATAAATACAACATCCGGGGATGGATGACCAAGATTAATGATCCTGCAAACCTGAACGGAAAACTGTTTGGCTATGAGATCCGTTATCATAACCCGGTCAATCCAACGAATGCAGCTGGCAGATACAATGGGAATATTGCCGAGATCGACTGGAATAGTAGCTCAGATCCTCTTCTTAAGCGTTATAACTTTGAATATGATCCTTTAAACAGGTTAAAAAATGCCTTCTATAAAGAACCGGTAACCGGAAATAGCGGTAATTTTGATGAATACCTTACGTATGACCTGAACGGGAATATTACCAACCTTAAAAGGACAGCGGTACCTCCATTACAGTTAACCCCTAAACTGGTAGACAACCTGGATTACCAGCTGAGTGGAAACCGTTTGACTAAAATTACAGAAAACGCTCTGAATGATACAGGCTATGAAGGCGGAAATAACATTATTGATTACGATGCAAACGGGAATATGATCAATATGAAAGATAAAGGAATTGGGAGTATTACATACAATTACCTTAATTTACCATATAATTTTTCGATTACTGAGAAAGATATTATGGGAAATTATGTCAATATTGGACTGAGTTATTTGTATCGTGCAGATGGAGTAAAACTGAGAAAGACCTATACTACCGGAGGAGGAAAAGGCCAGTCCACCACAAATATTCTGACTGATTATTTAGATGGTTTCCAATACAGTTACAAGGAGGTATTATCACCTTGTGAATGGTGCAGGACCAGTGTTGCTTATGAACAGGAAGCTTATAAAGGTGCAGATTTACTGGATCCTGGAACCATAACCCCTTCCTGGAATCTTGATTTTGTACCAACTTCTGAAGGGTTTTACAGCTTTACAGAAAATCGTTATATTTACCAATATAAAGATCATTTAGGAAATGCAAGGGTAAACTATGCAAAAAACAGCGCAGGTGTTCTTGAAATTACAGACAGCAACAATTATTATCCTTTTGGATTGAACCATATTGGTGGAGGTAAAGGTTTATTAGGAGGTTACCGAAATTATAAGTACAACGGGAAAGAGCTACAAGAAACAGGAATGTATGATTATGGAGCAAGATTATATATGCCTGATATCGGAAGGTGGGGCGTTGTAGATCCTCTGGCTGAGCAAATGCGCCGTCATAGCTCTTACAATTATGCGTTCAATAATCCAATAAGGTTTATTGACCCTGATGGAAGACAAGGGACTGATTGGATAAGACAGGATGGAGTCTGGCGATATGATGAAAAAGTTACAACAGTAGAACAAGCTCAAAAAATAAAAGGAGTAGATGGTTTTGCGAAGAACGGGACAGTATTTGCCAATGTAAGTGTAGATGGGGGAACTCCCTCTGCTTATGCACAGCTAAATGAAGGAGGTTCTATAACAAAGCTCGGAGCGGATGATCTTGCCTCTATGAATGTAGCTTTGAATTTACTTCCAATGTCTATGGGAGGAACTTCGACAACCTGGACTCAAGAGACATTCCAGATTTTTACTGGTGGGGCTAATGAAACGGATCCCAATACTATGAATAAGGTTTTACCTGGAGACAAGCTTGAAACAAACAATATGTTTGAGTATATATTGAATGGGTTTAATAGATCTAGAACTCCTAAAGGAGAAGATGGACTTTATCAATTTGGTATTGATATGCAAGGAATTGGAAATCCTTTTAATTTCAAGAGTAATGATAGTACTGCTTTAGTGGAGCAAATCTCAGATTCTCCATTTTCTTACTCAAGAGATACAATAAAAAAAGTACCTACTCAAACGAAAACCAATGATAGTATTATGTTTAATAATGCTGTTAAAAATGTTAATGATCAAAAGTTAAAAAACTATTATAATAGAATAAATTTTCTTGGCAAAAAATGGTAGTAAAAAATAATAAAAGAACAGCGAAAAATTTTTTTTTGCTTTTAATTATCTTTTTATTTTTTTCATGTAAAAAAAATGATAAAAAGTTTAGTAAACAAGTCAATATTCAGGATATTACTAATGAAGATAATTATGCAATTAGTAGTAAAAAAGAAAATGATTCAATAATTCTAATTAGTGGTGAGAGTAATCAATATACTTTGCAAGGCTATAAGAATGTTAAAAATAATGAAAAAATCGGATGGTGGAAAGTTAAGGATAAAACTAATGATTTTTTGTATGAGATTGAGTTTTTGTCTGTAAATATGGAAAAGGAAAATCAGATTAAATTTTATGAAAAAGGTAAATTGATAAATCGATTTAGTCAATATTATGATGTTATTTATAAGAATAATGGATATGAATTTAAATTTTATTTTCCAAAGTATAAAGATGAAAAAACCAGAGTGGAATTTAATTATATGACGAAAAATAATAATACTATTGAAGATAAAAGGATTGATTGTAAAACCGAAAATGGTTATTACATATGTTTTATTCCTGGGAAAAAAAAAGAAAAATCAATTGCTGGAGTTGCAACATTTTTTTCCGAAAGTGAAAATAAAAAAGAAACAACTTTTTCATCTGTAAGTATGTTTGTTAATAATTAAAGTTCCCTTGCAGGCATTGCTCTCACACGATATGAATCAGTCGATGTTAAAACAATACAACAGCAAAAAAATCAAAGGAGTTATTAGTGTTGGTTTTCTTTTCTTATTAATGTTTTGTAACAAGAAAGAAACGGATAGAGAAAATATTTCTGTACCTCAATCCGTAAAGTATATAGGAGGAAATGAAGGTGTAAGATTATCCGAAGAAAAGCAAAAGAAGGCTTTTGGTGAATGGAAACTTACGAACGTAATTTTTTTCGATGACAATAAAAAAACAGAAACAAAAATAAAAATTGATAAAAATGTTACTGTTAATGAACAAGGTGTTTTCGATGTAGAAAATAAATCAATTGCTAATAAGCACAATACTGTAGGAACCTATGAGTTTAAAAATTTGGACACTCTTAATACTGTCTATTATATTTTCAGTATTGATGATAAAAGAATGATGATGCAGACTTCAAACTTATTCAGGGTTGTTAATGGAAAAATGACAAAGCAGCGAGCAAGAATAAACCTATTTTTTGTGAAAGAATAAATAGAAAACTCCCCGCTGTGCAAAGTTGGGAGATTTTGCGCAGATTAAAATAAAACCCGCCGTTTCTTCGGTGGGTTTTGTGTTTTATACTGTAGCTACATTTTTCCAAAAAGACAGCTTTAGAACCTAGGAAATAATCCAGAGACACTTCCTGAGTTGTAAACAGAACTCCAACTGAGAAATGTTTGTAACTTTGAACTGATTAAAAAAAACTTGCCATTCTGATTGGAAATGTGAATTTAGATCTACTTTTAGCAGAAGTTTACAGCCCTAACATTAAACAAGGAGGAGTAGTTACTTCCTGGATTAATGTAATTACAGATTATCAAGGAAATTTAATAACAACATATCCAGTAGCACCATGAGCCATATTGTATTAAGAAAATGGGAAGAATTAAAGAAAAATGTAGAGCAAAGAAAAAATAAATTTAAATGAAAAGCTTTATATACATTCTTGAACATATTTATACAGACAAATCACATACAAATTGTAAGCTTTTAGGTTTTTTTGATGATTTAAGAGAATTAGAGAGAATTAAAAATATAGCATCAAAATTTTCTGGATTCAAAGATTATCCTAATGGTTTTACAATTATAAAGAATGAATTAAATAAAGTACATTGGAGTGTAGGATTTCATACTGTAGTGGGCGAAATAGGAAGAGATTATTTACCTGAAGAAGATTTAATTGATGATACTTATATCGTCCAAAATTTAAAATTTATCTTTAGTATTAGCCATATATATACTGTGGATTCTTCCACGGATGATGAAAGAATTATAGGTGTTTTCTCAAATTTAGCCATGGCTGAACAAGTTGTTGAACAATTAAAAGAGCAACCGGGATTTAAAGATTATCCAGAAAATTTTATTATAGATGAAATAGAATTAAATCAGCTTTTATGGTCTTCTGGATTTTAAAAGATTAGCTCACTGCACAGAGTCTGATTAGTTTTAAAGTTTTGGATTATATTCTCTATGAGAAAAGTAATGTTCTTTATTGGATGAATTCTATGAAATCCAACTTCTTCGATGAAGGGTTAGGCATGGAATTAATAAAACTGGGTATGGAAAATGGAAGAAACTATTAAAACTAACTAAGGAGGAGGAAGAACACCAGAAGCTCATATCCCAAAAACAGAATTTGATCAAACCAAAATGGCACCTTTTGAATAAAAATAATATTATGTATAACCTTTTTCTTATGAAGAAAGCTATGATGATAATATGATTCTCAATGATCCTAATTGGAGAAACATAGTATTATTTGCTAAAAGTCTGCCTTTAATCACTATCAAAACTTCAGAATAGTATAATTCCCGAGCTCCCCATGCTGGCGCGATCGTCTCGCTCGTGCCGGTAGATAAAATAAACCCATCGCAATTGCAATGGGTTTTGTGTTATATAATATTCTGTTTTGTATTAGAAAATAGGACTAACGCGCTGCAATATTTTTAAGTTTTACAGTTTAATAAAGTTGTCGAGAACGGGCAGGATATGTATTTTATCTTCATTGGGCATATTTTCCAGTTCGGATAATCTGAAAATCGTTATATTTAACTCAACAGAGTTAACTCATTTTAATAATATTGATTAACATATCAAAAATAGTTCCCTATCCGTGCTTTCGTTAGGATTTTATTTTTCTAAATGCAATTTTCACTGATTTATCAAGATCAGAATAGTACTTCTCTTTTTGTTTTGTTAATTTGTTTTCAAGTTCATAGCAATTCTTAATTACTGACAAAACAGAATTCAATGTCTGTAACTTAAACAATGAATAAAAGTCAACTTCCAGTGCTTGGCAGACTTTAATGAGAAGCTCCCAATTAGTACTATTTTCATATCTTTCTATTCTTCCAATGGTTGTACTGTTAGAACCTATTAGCAGTCCTAGTTCTTCCTGAGATAACTTTTTTTTAAGTCTTTCCAATCTGATTACACAACCAATCTGTAGGCCTAAAGCATGAATTTCTTCATTACTATATTCTTTCATATAGTAAAATTTGAAATATTAAATAATATTATTCGATACAAATTTGTATCGAATAAATGTTTTTTTACTATATTTGCAAAATAAGCTACAATAAAGTAGCTTTGCGATACTTCAACGAATAATAGAAGCTATTGCTTAGAATCTCGTATCAGAAAACTGGTAATTTTTAGCACACGGGAAAATAGGCAGAAAGCTCACGACCTAGGCGTGAGTTCTCTTATCTGTGTGCACGGTATACCAGTACCTCTGATGCAGATATTGTAGAGTCTCATGCCGTTTTTATTTTCATGCTGTCCCGTTTTCTACAACTATTTTCTAAGCCGCTTTACACATAAAGTATCATGATACTTACA
>NZ_QNUE01000005.1 GCF_003385595.1 Chryseobacterium flavum
ACACACAGCAAATTAATCAATTTGCAAATATTAGGAAAGCAAAAGCTTTCCTTTTTTTATGCTCAAAAAAAGACTGCCTCACTTTTGAGACAGCCTCTTATATAAATATCTGTAAATAAAATTAAAAATCTTTATTCAAAACTGCCACATTTCTTGCTTTTGCCAGCATCGGAATAGAGATCAGTCCCATGACCAGCATAATAACGATCTGAAGCGGAAGCGAAATAAATGAATAAGTAAGTCCCATCTCTGCACCAAGATCAGCACTTTTGCCCATGGATATAAATAAAGCCATAAACCCATACTTCATTGCAAGATTATATGCTCCTATTCCTCCACTTGCCGGAATGATCATTCCCAATGTCCCCACTACAATAATGAAAAAGCCATCTGCTATGGTAAAGCCGGAAGTTTCCGGAAGTGCAAAACACACGAGGTAAGCTGCAAAATAATAGGAAATCCATATTCCTAATGTGTATATAATAAATTTCCCTTTTTGCTTTAATTTAAAAATGGTAGCCAATCCCTGAAAAATTCCGTCTATAAAATTTACAATCTTACCTAAAAAAGGAACGTCTGCAAGTTTCTTTTTAAATATAAAAAACAAGACAGTGCCTGCAGCTAATACAGAAAGAACGATTAAAATCTTATTGGGATTAATATTCACTCCTGAATTTTCATAAAAAGACAGGATAGCCTCATATTTAAACAATAAAGTCAGTCCCAGAAATCCTAGCATACATATAAGATCCACCACTCTTTCCAGAATTATGGTTCCAAACGATTTATCCACAGGTACTTTTTCAACACCATACAGGGCTGTTGCCCTTGCCAGTTCTCCACTTCTCGGGATAGTCAGGTTCATCAGATACCCGAAGGAAATAGACCAAAGAGAATTGGAATTGGAGATCCTGTGTCCCATAGGCTCCAGCATCAAATTCCAGCGAATAGCTCTGAACCAGTAAGCCAGGATACCAAATCCTGCCGCAAACACAACCCAAAGATAATTTGCCCTGGCCAATGATTTTTGTATTACTTTAAAATCAAGGCCTTTCAAGGCAAGCCATAAAAAAAAGCCTGCAAAAGCAAGCGATATTACTATTGTAAGTATTGACTTTAAAGGATTATTAGATGATCTCTCCATCGAATTATGTAAGAAGGTTTGTTTTTTCATCCGGGAAAACGATCTTAGGCTGGAAATCTTTTGCTTCTTCAGGGCTCATCTGCGCATAAGCAATAATAATGATGATATCATCTTTCTGTACTTTTCTGGCAGCAGGCCCGTTCAGACATACTTCCCCCGATTTTCGTTTCCCTTTGATAACATAAGTATCAAAACGTTCCCCGTTATTCACATTCACAATGTAGACTCTTTCCCCCACTACCAGACCGGCAGCTTCTATGAGATCTTCATCTATCGTTATACTCCCTATATAATTAAGGTCTGAGGCTGTAACTCTTACCCTGTGGATCTTAGACTTAAAAACTTCTATTAACATACTGCAAATTTATTAATAAAAATTAATAAAACAGGTGTTGATTTTCATTTTAAAACTCCCATTAACAGTGCTCTTTATTTTAATAAAACCTAAAAATTACCAATATTGATTACAAAATTAACAAACATATCATCAAAAAAATTAATTGTTTACAGATAATTTAGGATTTAATAAATACATGAAACAATATTAATTTTTTGCTAAAGTCAATACACATAAGCATTTGGCATGATTTTAGCAACCTGTAACGTAGATTTTTCGTGAAAAACTGAATTATCATATTTTAACTATTTTCATCAAAAAGCAAAAAAATTATATAAGTTTTAATAAAAAAATTGCACAATTAGAAAATAGTATTATATTTGCTATAATTACGAACTAACTTTAATATTAAAAATTATGAACAAGTCTGAATTAATCGACGCAATCGCAAAAGATGCAGGTATCACTAAAGTTGCAGCTAAAGCTGCTTTAGAATCTTTTATTTCTAACGTAACTTCTACTTTAAAGAAAAAAGACGGAAAAGTTTCTTTAGTAGGATTCGGTACTTTCTCAGTAGCTGAGAGAGCAGCTAGACAAGGTATTAACCCTGCAACAAAAAAACCAATTAAAATTGCTGCTAAAAAAGTTGCTAAATTCAAGGCTGGTGCTGATTTATCAAACGCAGTTTCCGGTGCTAAGAAAAAATAATCATTCAGATTAAGAAAATTTAAAGGCTGTTTCTTTAGAAACAGCCTTTTTATTAGTTATAATATCACATAATAAAGTCATAGATTGAGCTTTATATGATAATGAGTTTATTATTCAGTCAATCAGATTTCTGCCTCTACCACCGTTTATGGTGCTAAACGGGAAATTTTCCAGTCCAGATCATCCAGTTGATAGATAATACGGTCGTGGAGACGATTAGGTCTTCCCTGCCAGAATTCAATTTCATACGGCTTTGCAATATAACCACCCCAGTTTAAAGGTCTCGGAACTTCTGTATTCTCAAATTCCTTTTCCAGAGCTGACAGTTTTTCCTCAAGAAACTCCCTGTTTGGAATCACCTCGCTTTGCGGAGAAACCACTGCCCCCAACTGACTTCCTTTAGGCCTGGAATGAAAATAACCATCACTTAAGTTTTCAGCTACTTTTTCCAGATCAGCCTTAATAATAATCTGCCTTTCCAGATTGGGCCAGAAAAAATGAAGGCATGCTTTATGATTATACTCTATTGCTTTTCCTTTTCTGCTGTTATAGTTTGTATAAAAAATAAATCCTTCATGAGTATATGCCTTAAGCAGCACCATTCTTGTCCTCGGGCAACCATCTTCCTCTACCGTAGAAAGAGCCATTGCATTGGCTTCTGAGATCAAAGGGCTCTCACTCGCTTCCAGAAACCAATCCCTGAATTGCTCAATCGGATTTTGTTTTACCTCACTTTCAATAAGTTGGGATTTCTCGTACACTTTTCTTTTGTCGTGCAGGTTTTCCATAAATATTTTTTATTAAATTTGAGTATGAATCACTCATACAAAGGTAAAATATTAATCTCGACCCCCGACATTTCCGGTGATATTTTTTCAAGATCGGTAGTATTGGTTATTGAACACAATGAAAGCGGAGCATTTGGTTTGATATTAAATAAAAAAAACAGCCAGATGAGTACTAAATTCAAAGATTTTTTTGATTTCAAAATTGAAGTTTATGACGGCGGCCCTGTAGAAAATGATAAAGTATTTTTTATTGTAAAGGGTCCCAGAGTAACGGATATATATACAGATATTACTGATGAGTTTTATCTTACAGAAGATATCGAACGTATTATTAATGCCGTATTAAATAATGAACTTGATATTCATCATGTAAAAATCTTTTCG
The DNA here is from genome assembly GCF_003385595.1 of Chryseobacterium flavum. GTDB lineage: Bacteria > Bacteroidota > Bacteroidia > Flavobacteriales > Weeksellaceae > Chryseobacterium > Chryseobacterium flavum. The sequence continues at coordinate 3,362 of NZ_QNUE01000005.1, forward strand.
GGATACTCAGGATGGTCACCCAATCAGCTGGATACTGAAGTTCAGCGAAAAATGTGGACTGTAGTTGATGTCTATAATCTTGATTACACTCTTCCAAATGATCAGACCCTTTGGAAATCTATTATGCAAAATTTAGGCGGAGAGTTTTTGCTTTGGGCCAATTCACCCGAGGATATTTCACTGAATTAACAACATATCAGTATATACCTTAAATATAATTAACAAATTTTAATATTATGTTAACTAATTTTTAAAAAACTTTTTCCGTTATTTGGAAAACCAAAATCACTGAAAATGAAAGGCATTAAACTACTTGCTTTATTCCTCTTTTCTACAGCATTTTTTTCTTTTACTCCTTTAAAAAAGAAGTACATTGTCATTGACGCAGGACATGGCGGAAATGATTCAGGTGTTGTATATGGTGAGTTTTCTGAAAAAGATATTTCATTAAAGATCGCTAAAAAAATCCAGAAAATCAGTGAAAATCAAAGCAGGTATGAAATTATCCTGACCAGAAATACGGATAGTCCTTCCAGTCTTTCTGAAAGAACAGCCCAAATCAACCGTCTCAGTCCGGAGATGGTAATCTCTCTACATGTAAACGGATCCCCCCAGGAAGAAACACCCAATCAGGGAACAGAAATTTTTGTACAAAATTCAGAACAATCAAAAAAACTGGCCGGAAAAATTTCCGGAAAATTAAACGCACGCACCATTGAAGGGCGCAATCTCCATATTTTAAGAGAGACTCAGTCTCCGGCAGTATTAATAGAACTTGGATTTATCAATAATACGAGAGACAGGGAATATATGACCAGTGAAAAGGGGCAACAGGAAATAGCACAAAAATTCGTTGAAGTCTTCAACGAGTACTAAATACAAGAAACAATTTCTGATTTACTCAGAATAAAACCCGGTAAAGGACTTTCGGAACTTTGTTGTTTACCGGGTTTGTCAATTTTTTTAATTAAAACTCTCTCTCCATTTTTCTATCAAATCTGAAAAACGATGAGATTCAAAAGTCTTATTTCTTATTTTACCTACAGAAAATATGCCTTTCTCATCAGAAATCAATAAAATTTCTTCAGCTTTTTGAGATTCGAAGGCAATGATTTCATGTTCCTGGATATCCGCAAGGTTATTTTTATGCAGGTACGTCACAAAATTCTCCATCAAAGGAGAAATATAAGCACCTTCTGACTGCTTGGGAACTTTAATTACATCTCCTTCAAGAAAAAGAAGATTTCCTGAAGTAGAACGCGCAATTCTTTTATTCGGATTCAAAAGAATAACATCATCAAGATCATTTTCCTGGGCATAGATTCTACCATAAATATTTTCAGGACAATGAACTCTGATATTGCTTAACAGATTATTATTTACATTAATCTCTTTAATAAGATCAAGTTCCAGTGGTTTATGATGAACCTGAAGCACATCCTCTATTTCTGTCACTTCATAAAAATAAGAGACTGATGATTTTGCCAGATTCCCGGTATCCTCGTTTCTGAAAACCTGAAAATTGATAATTCCGTTCTGTATTCCTCTGCCTTCAATAATATCCTTTCGGAAAAGAGCCTGAAAAAACTCCAGTGTGTATGTAAGAGGAATATTCATTCTCATCTTTCTCATGGAAGCCATCAGGAAAAAGTAACACTCTTCATCCATGATTAGCCTGCTGTCTCTCATAAAGAAAGAAACCTTCACTGCATCGCCTCTAAGAAAGGCTCTGTTGTTTACATTTAATGCTCCTGATGTAAAATATTGATTTTCCAATTTTTGATATGATTTATTTACAAAAAAATAATGAACGATAAATCGTTCATCAGTTTTATCATTTTAATAACGGTACTGCATTATGCTGCACCTAATTTTATTCTGAGGTTTTCAATAAGATTTTCCCAATACATTGCGTTTTCTTCCTCATCTCCTTCTTCACAGAAATCTGTAATATTCAGAGACAGGTCTTCTGTAATATCGTCTATTACGATAGTCATTTCAAAGAAGTTTTTAGTTCCTTCATCTTCTTCCCATCTGAAACGCACGAAACCTTCAGGCTTATATCTGATCAAAGTGGCCTTTTCAGCAGGTCCTCCGCCCCAGCTAAAAAAGAAATCATCGCCTTTCTCTGTTACCTCATCCGCAAACCATTCAGATAACCCTTCTGCGGTTGCCAGATATTCATATAAAATCTCTGATAAACAATGCATTGGGAATTCGTAATGGACTTTATGTTTCGCCATATAATCTTTGTTTTTATCGTCCCGCAATATATAAATTAATTTTTTTATTACACAAAAAAGCAATTACTTTTTTAAAGAATCTGCATGATATTTATCAGAGATATAAAATCTGTAATTTACTCAATAAAAGGATTTAAAATTGCCATGCAGAACATAAAAAAAGTCTCTTCAAACAGAGGGACTTTAATCTTTAATTTTCATTTAATACATCAAGGATAATCTGACAACCTTCTTTTATTTCATCCATAGATAATGTAAGCGGCGGGGATATTCTTAAATATTCATTTCTGTACAGCTGCCAGAAAACAATAAGTCCTCTTTCCATACATTTCCTGGCTACTTCCAGGGTATATTCCGGGCTTCCAAGGTTTACTGCCAGCATTAGTCCTTTACCATTGATATTTTTAATTTTAGGGTGCACCAAAAGTTTTCTGAATAATTTTTCTTTTTCTGCAGCTTCATCCATTAAGCCACTATCCAGCACTTCTTTCAGAGTAGCATAACTGGCTGCGGCAATAAGCGGATTCCCTCCAAATGTAGTAATATGGCCTAGTTTGGGAGAATGTGATAATGTTTCCATAATTTCCCGTGAGCTCATAAAAGCACCTACCGGAACTCCTCCTCCCATTCCTTTCCCCATGACAAGAATGTCAGGAACAATTCCAAAATGCTCAAAAGAAAATAATTTTCCGGTCCTTCCAAACCCCGGCTGAATTTCATCAAGAATCAAAAGCGCTCCAACTTCTTCGCACCTTTTTTTTAATTTGATCAGATAATCCTCGTCCGGGACCAAAAAACCTGCCGCTCCCTGGATGGTTTCCAGAATGACACAAGCAGTTTTTTCTGTAATTTTTTCAAATTCGTTTTCATTATTAAATTCAATAAAAGTGACCATCGGTAATAGTGGACGGAATTCTCTTTTATGATATTCATTTCCTGAAACACTTAAAGCCCCATGGGTATTCCCATGATAAGAATTTTTAAACGAGACAATCTCTTCTCTCCCTGTATATCGTTTTGCCAGTTTTAAGCTTCCGTCAATAGCTTCAGCACCACTATTTACCAGATACGTTACTTCTAGTGGTTCCGGAGTAGCTTCAGCAAGTAACTGACACAGCATTACAGGTTTTTCCTGTGCATATTCACCATATACCATTACGTGGAGATATCTGTCTGCCTGTTCCTTGATTGCACTGACAACTTTAGGATGCGAGTGTCCTAATGTATTGGCAGAAACTCCTGCTACAAAATCCAGATACTTTTTTCCGTCCGTTCCATAAATATAGCTTCCTTCTGCTTTTTCCACTTCAAAACCTGCAGCAAATTTTGTCGTTTGTGCCTGATATATAAAAAAATCTTTTTGCATTTCCATCTTTCGAAAATTTTAGCAAAGCTATAAAACATTCATCAAATGCCGAAATTATAAGCACTGAATAAAATATCCCCCAATTGTTGGAGGATATATATCATTGTAATTTTTACAATATTTTTTCAACTGTTACAAAACTGTTAGGAACTATATTATATGCTGTTGTTCCTCCAACCTCAGAAATAGCTTCCAGGGTAATGTATTGCCCTTGGATAGCATATACTGAAAAATCTAAACTGATTTTTCTGATCGTACCATCAAAATTGACTGTGTTTTCCAACAGCTGAAATCTTTTAGTATCATTGACATATAAGCTGGCTCCTAGCCTGTTACTAAAAACGCCTGCAGAGCCTGTAAAATTCAGACTTACATTAATCCGGTATAGCCCACTCTGCCGAATATAGAGCTTATTCAGATCAGTACCGCTTACCGGCACATTTGTTTTAAGCTTCAATGGATCTGCTAAAAAGGCGGGTTTATTTATTAAGGAATTAATGGGAAGCATTACCGCTCCTGAAGTAGTACTGACAGGATTGATCTGAAATCTGGAAATATTATCCGATTCAACCTCAAAAGCTTTGCTCCAGACAAGTCCGTCAAATACCATCGCCTGACCGGTACTTTTAACGAACAGCAACATTCCTCTCAAAGCCTCAATTCTTGATGAAGGAACATTTACCCCTGTATACGGAAGGTCAGCCGGAGTTTCAACGGCTGGTAAACCAAAACCTTTAACTCCTGTTGATTCACTGGTATTGGTGATATACATCATTACCTGATCATTTCCGTTTGCATTAGAATCAGGATTGGGAATATTTGTAAAATTTACCTGGGCACTGTATAGGTTTAATATAAATAAAGACAGGCAGAATATATATTTTTTCATGATTAATAAGCTTTAATTAAACGGGCTGCGACATAGGAATTAATAGAATTGGTATCTGTGCCATAAGCGGCAAGTGACCCTCCGGATCCGCCAATAGTCGTTATGGTAGGAACCACTCTCAACTCAGCTCCTGCAGGCAGGGATACTGTCTGGGAAAAACTGGATGTTTTATTTCCCTGAGTATCGATGATAAAAATTATAGAATAATTTGATTTTGTAACGATAGTTTCCCAGGCTGAGGCCGGTGTATATTTAACCTGCAAGGTTAATTTAAATTCTGTAACTCCTATCTGAGCGCCAACACTTCCCCCAGTAAATCCTAATGCTGCCGCAACATCATAAATTCCATTCTGCTTTATAGTTACCGAATTTGAATTTTTTAATCCCAGATTATCTACAAGAATTTCGCTTTTATCATCAGGGGCAAGATAGACCGGAGACCCCAGCGGAAGGCATATTCCCAGTCCAAATGCTAAACAGGGGATTGTAATTCCCGACGAAATACCTAATCTTGATCCTTTTGGCTGAAAAATCCCCTGGATCTGTCTGGCCGGATTCCATGCATAACCATCATATTTGTAATATTGATCATCAGCCTTATTATATATGACGCTACCTACAAGATTAGGGTAATCACTGAATAAGTCAGTAGAGGAAGCACTATATTTAGGAAAAGAAGTGTAAATATCAGAATAAGGAAGTATAACCCCTTTTGTCCCATCTTTAATTTTCAATATATTTTTGTTGCTGGCAAGATCATTCCCAATCACTACCTGTGCATATAAACTATACTGAAATAAAACAACCAGAATTAATATAATCTTTTTCATCTTATTGCATATTTATTTTTTCAACAATAATCTCTGATACACCATTTCCTGTAGTATTCATGGAAAAGGACATTGCGTTTCCACCAATAAGACCTGTACAAATACCTGTTCCGATATTCTGATTTCCATAAAATCTTAATCTCAGGTTATCACCAGCTTCAAAAGTACCTACATAAGTAAATGCCAACGACTGACCCACATCAATAGCACCGGGCGATATGCTTCCTAAAGATAAGGCACCGCTTGTAGAACTCGTCGTGTTATTGGTCAGAGGTTTCCATGTAGCGGGAGCAAGGGCCGTACTTGTTTCAAGATCAACCTTCGAATACAGGTTAATGGATACACCAACACATAACGCCGGAGTCTTTACGTCAATAGCACCACTTTTAAAAGAGATTTTGTACAATCCTTTCGTTTTGATATTGATGACATTACTGGTGCCTGATGCTAATGAAACATCAGCAGAAATTTCATTATAACTGGGACTTGCACTGGTAAAAGGAACATCCACGGCACCTCCACCCTGAGGACAAACCCGGTTTACGCCCCCACATCCCAATCCACAGGTTCCACAATCTGCAGTTACGGCAGTACTGCGAATAAAGCGTGCCATTTTGTTATTCTTCAGAGTGGAAACAATTCCGTCAGAAATTTTCCATACAGTACCGTCATTCTCAACAATGCTTCCTGTTTCTCTGTTAAAGATCACCGAACCCTGCGTACCATTTCCAATAGTACCGCTAGCCGAAACAGGTAATGCAATCGTCTGATTAGCCCTGGGTAACCGGGCTGCATAATTATCCTGTTTTACATGTAATTCTGTTCTGATGTCAGGTTGAAAAGCAGGAGCTTTTGAAATCCCAACCTGTGCAGTGGTTTTAACACATAGTACTGTTAAAACCAAGATAATAATCTTTGTTTTCATCTTTTGTTTGAAATAATTTTTTTTCTCGTTTTAAAGTTAAAAATTATTACCAACCAACCTATACTTCTTTAAAAAAAAACGAAAACAAACCACTTGGTATTTAATGTTAATTTAACATATTCTTAATATTAATGGACTTTTCTATCATTATCAGACAATCAAAAAAAATGAAATTTTAACATTTAAATCACCTTATAAGTTCTCTTTTTGACCATTTTTTTGATCATATTTAACAAAATAATTCACCATTTCCTGCTATGAAAATGGTGAATTATTTTATATCGTGAAAAATTTGTAATTATTTTCTAACCCGTTTAGGCTTCTTAGCTTCTTCCTTTGCCCTTTCTTTTTCTATTGCTTCCTGAGCCTGGTTGTACAGTTCATTATCCCCTGTGTACTTTATTTCGTCATAGTTAGGGGTATCTACAAGAATATCCTGCCATTTTCTGATTCTGTCTTTGGTATTCCAGTTAAAATCCGGAAATTTTCTTTTTGCAGGCTCTATTTTACTCATTGGGTAAGTATCTGAAGTAGCTCCTATACTGCAGGAAATAATCTGTAACGCCCTTTCCTCAAACAAGGCTCCGATAATTCCACAGGCAGAAAGTGTTATTCCTATTCTTTGCGGCTGTTTTGTTTCCTGATCAGTATCATCTACATATACAATAGATTGAGCATTTCCTACAACTCTTGCTTCCCTGATATCATTTTTCTCATAATATACTGTCATAAACTTTCCCTTTACCTGGTTAAATTCATCCTTCAGGTTCAATGAATCAACCTTGCTGATTGCGAAAGCATTTCCTATTACTTTTAATGAATCTATGTTTTCATTTTTCGTGTTAAAATAAGCTTCTACCTTATCACCGGTTACCTGCTTTTCTCCGCTCCAAAGGATTGGATGGGTATACATATGCATTACTCCGTCCGTTTCATTAAAAGCGATAGAATCCGCCCTTCCCTGGGCGTTAGACTTGTAAATACGTGCTTTTTTATAAGCTCTCAGGTAACTTTTCTTCACATTTACATCCAAAGTATCAGGTTTTTGGTAAGAAATAATTTTTTCTGCTGCAAAGTAAACCGAATCCTTTTCCATAGCTTTTACTGCATAAGGACTTCTGGTCATCATTGCAGAGTCTTTCTTTTCAAAAATTTCTCCGTAACCTCCCTTTATAAACCTTCTTTCTTTAGGATCATCCAGAGTCACATTGCCGGTTGCTTTACCAAATCCGGTAATCTGATTGTAGTACATATCATCTCCGGTCAGAATTTTATCATTATAGAAGATTTTGGAATTCTTGTTAAGGAATGCTTCTTTTGTTTCCATCTTATAGGTCCCCCTCTCTGTATACACCCTGTTTTTAGGATTCTCTCTGTTCGTAATGGTTGTGGGACCAAAAAATTCAGCAATTTTAGTATTCTGGTTCTGCTTAATATTTACTCCTTCAATAATATATTGAGGATTATCTATTTTTACATTTCCTACAAAATCAATCATTTTGGTATTCAGAAAGTAGGTAGCTGATTTGGTGTACATTACATTCTGACCGTCGGAGATTGTTCCACCTGTATTAAAATAAGCCTGGTTGGCAAGTTTGTCATAATAGAGAATGTCTGTTTTTATCGTTTGCTTCGGATCCGTAAGAACAACATTTTTACGGGCTACACCCTTTTGGGTGTTCCCATCATATTCCATTTCACCGGCAGTAATGACAGAACCATCTGCATTTTGCAATTTTGTATTGCCTATAGCTTTTGCAAAATTTTCTTCACTATACAAAACCACTTCGTCTGCAGTAAGTACAGATCCCTGATGTTCTATCTGAACATTTCCGGTAAAGTATTGGTTACCCTCATACTTTTCAGGGTCTTTAATAATCTTATCTGCGTGGATAATCTTTATTTTATCCTCCGGTTTCAGCGGTTGCGTTCTTGCAGGTGCAGAAGGTTGCAAATAGGGATCTCTCTTCACAACGGTTTTATCCTGCGCTAAGCCAAGCGCAGAAATAAAAATGAACAGAAAAAGGAATTTTTTCATTAATTAGTCATTCTTAGTACCATAAAAATACAAGGAATGGGAATCAATTTTTACGCCAAATGCTTCTTCAATTGCTTCTTTGATTCCTTGAATTCTCGGGTCACAGAATTCGATAATCTCTTCGATCTCCTTATCAGAGTCTTTTTTATAAATCACCAGGTGGTCATGCTGTTTGTCAAAATAAGACTTTTCATAAGATGAAGAGGTCAGTGTCTTTTCTCCAAACTGATGCTTACGGATTAAGCCTGCATCAAGGAAAATTTCAATAGTATTGTAAATCGTAGCTTTGGAAACGTGATATTTTTTCTGCATCATAAGAAGATACAGATCATCCACGTTGAAGTGATGATCCATATTATAAATCTCTTCCAATATCGTATATCTTTCAGGTGTGTTTCTAAACCCTTTTTCTAATAAGTAGTTTCTCAACACATCCTTAATCAAAGCTATATTTTTTTCTTTTTGTATTGTATCCATTAAAAAAATTATCTACAAATTTATTGAATTTTATTCAAATAGATATTATGGTTAAATACTGGCGGTTACGAGTTGTGACGAAAATACCCGGACTGCTCGATCTTATTGTCATAAACTGTTAATTCTGTGATCGGCGCAGATTCTACCTCAACGTTATGCGAAGATACTCCCCAAGCCTTAAAGTCGTCACTTCCGATATACTTCACAAAGTTGTAAATGTTAAGAGTAATCTTCTGTTTAACAGTCAAAAGGATATCGTTGATATAGGTGTTATCTATGATCACATATTTAAGATCCGGTGGTATATTATGAGCTCTTAAAGATGGGTGGCTGCTTCTTGAAGGAATTGTTCCGTCTGCCATTAAATCTTTAAGAACCATATTGAAATAATCGTTGATTCTTCGGTCTACTTTAAATCCTAAAAGGAAGTTGATCTTATATACAGTTCCCGGAAGAATTTCGTCTACCGTATATTTGAAAGTATATGGATCTTCCTGGTTTACGATACTCAGAATAAAGTAATGATCTGCTCTTTTAGGTTGTTTCTTGATGATGGAATAAATAATTTTTGATTCCACTTCATCATTTCTTTTGGCTCTGCTCAGGTATGCTAAATTAGTCGCATATTTTGGAATACTTTCATCAAGCTTCATATCTTTAAGAATAGATACATATTTTTCTATCTTAACATACTGTATAAAATTAGCTTTGATAAGTCTCCCGTTGTACCAGGCATACATACAAACAGCAATAAATCCACCCAATACCATTGTTAGCCATCCTCCGTCTACAAATTTAATCACATTCGCATAAAAGAAACCTGATTCAAGGAACAGATAAACAATTGCAAATCCAATAATAAAGATTTTACTGACCCTGGTACGGCTCAACCAGAATAATAATAAAATGGTAGTCATTAACATGGTAATGGTGATGGTGAGTCCATAAGCGGCTTCCATTCGTTCCGATTTCTGGAAGAATACAACCACCACAAAACAGAACACCATAAGTCCCCAATTGATTCTGGGAATATACATTTGTCCTTTAATTCCTGAAGGATATTCAATATGCTGATTGGGCCAGAAAGAAATAGACATCGCTTCTGAAAACATTGTAAACGAACCTGTAATAACTGCCTGACTGGCAATAATCGCTGCTGCAGTTGCCAGAATAACGCTTGGTAAAACAGCCCATTCAGGCATAATTCCAAAGAAAGGATTCACTCCGTTATGTACCTGGTGATAATTGTCGAGCAGCCACGAACCTTGTCCTAAATAGTTTAAAATAAGCATTATTTTAACAAAAACCCAACTGATTCTGATGTTTTTTGCTCCACAGTGTCCCAGGTCAGAATAGAGTGCTTCGGCTCCGGTTGTACAAAGGAAAACTGCGCCCATAATAACAATGGCACTTGAAGAATGGGTAATCAGATTGTAAGCGTACATTGGGTTGAACGCTCTGAGAATTTCGATATGATCAAAAATATGAAGCGAACCGGAGATTCCAAGAACCAGGAACCAGGTTACCATGATTGGTCCAAAAAACTTACCGATCGAGGCTGTTCCAAACTGCTGAACAACAAAGATGACAAATAAAATGACCAATGTGATCAGGACCACCGGTGTTTCCGGATTATAGATTTTAAGCCCTTCAATAGCAGACATTACTGTCAAAGAAGGGGTAATTACACTATCTGCGACCAGAGTGGATGCTCCGATGATGGCAACAACATAAAGCCATTTTTTTTTAAGTTTCTTTACCAATGAATACAGCGCAAGAATTCCTCCTTCTCCTTTGTTATCCGCTCTCAGAGCAATGATCACATATTTAAGGGTGGTTTGAAGTGTCAATGTCCAGATGATACAGGACAAAGCTCCCTCAATGTATTCATCGAACGGCATAGTAGCCCCTTCTTTTCTTGCATTTACAATTGCCTTCATTACGTAAAGCGGTGACGTACCTATATCCCCGAAAACAATTCCGAGGGAAACTATAACGCCTACAAATGAAAGTTTCTTTAGGTCAAAATGATGACCGCCCTCTGTAACTTCTGCCATATCAGCCAATTTATTTTTTTTAAAAGCGCAAATTTATATCAATTTTATGACCCTGAGAATTTTTCTTCATGAATATAATAAATGAAAAAACTTCCTTTCGGAAGTTTTTTTCTATTATTACTTAACGTACATCGCTCTTTTAATCTCTTCTTTTACTTTTTCAAGTTTAGGGAACCATTCTGCAAACAATGCTGCAGAATATGGTGCAGGTGCATCAGGAGTTGTAATTCTCTTGATAGGAGCATCTAAATAATCAAATGCTTTTTGCTGTACCATATAAGTGATTTCTGAAGACACTGAACCAAACGGCCATGCCTCTTCCAAAATAACAAGTCTGTTTGTTTTCTTTACAGATTCCAGAATCGTATCAAAATCAAGCGGACGAACTGTTCTCAAATCAATAACTTCTACAGAAATTCCTTCTTTAGCCATATCTTCAGCAGCCTGAATAGCCAGTTTCATAATCTTACCGAAAGAAACCAGTGTAACATCGGTACCTTCTCTTTTAATATCTGCTTTTCCGATAGGTAAGTAGTATTCCTCTTCCGGAATTTCCATTTTATCCCCATACATTTGCTCAGACTCCATAAAGATAACCGGATCATTATCCTGAATTGCGGTTTTAAGCAATCCTTTTGCATCATAAGGGTTTGAAGGGACAACCACTTTAAGTCCCGGGCAGTTTGCATACCAGCTTTCAAAAGCCTGTGAGTGGGTAGCTCCTAACTGTCCTGCCGAAGCAGTTGGTCCTCGGAAAACAATCGGGCAATTCCATTGTCCACCACTCATCTGACGGATTTTTGCCGCATTATTGATAATCTGATCAATTCCTACTAATGAGAAATTGAATGTCATAAATTCTACGATTGGTCTGTTTCCATTCATTGCTGCTCCTACAGAAATTCCTGCAAATCCAAGCTCCGCAATGGGTGTATCGATAACTCTTTTAGGACCAAATTCATCCAGCATTCCTTTTGAAGCTTTATATGCACCATTGTATTCTGCTACTTCCTCCCCCATCAGATAGATGGATTCGTCTTTACGCATTTCCTCGCTCATTGCCTGTGCAATTACCTCACGAAAAGTATATTCTGCCATATTTTTTTGAAAAATTTAGACTACAAAAATAGTGTTTTTTTATTATACACATAACAAAAAAGCCACCTCATTCCATGAGAAACATTAATATTAATTTTATTTAAAATGTTTTTCTGTATGTTTATCCGGTTCTCCAGGTTCTTTAATATATCCTTTTTAACAAAAAACGGCATGCCGCTATCGGAATGCCGTCTTAAAAAATTCTATTTAAACTTATTAGTTTGCTTTTTCCCAGACCTGGGTTCTTCCTAATAAAGATAACCCTAAATAGCCTCTTACATTTAATTTATTTCCATCTTTTGTAATGGTACATTTATATGTTTTTCCGGTTTTAGGATCAGTGATACTTCCTCCTGTAAATTCATCACCTTCTTTTTTCAGGCCTCTGATGATCTCCAGACCCAGGATTGGTTTTCCTTTCCTATCATCTTTACATGCTGTACAGTTAGGATCAGCCGGTTTTATCAGCAGCTGGGAAACCTTTCCATAATACTTCCCGTCCGACTTTTTAAATATTTCTACAATAGATTTAGCCTGTTTGGTTTCGTCATCTATGGTCTTCCATTTGCCTTCTATCTGTGCAAAACTTAACACACTGAACAAAGAAAGCGCGAATGTCAATAATAATTTTTTCATATTTTTTATAGTTTTAATTCAACCACAGTAGTCTTTCCTACGTATTGATAAAAATATAAATTAATTTTCAACAAACAAAAACTTTTGTTATACAAAGCATAAAGAGGCAAAAAGCTAAGATATAAATCCGTTGAAACCGGCAATTCAGATAAGATTACTTTCTTTTTACAATATCACTCCTGAGCGCCTTAGATATCCGAACCCACTAGTTCAGTTTTCTGTTAATAACCCTGTCCATATAATCCTGATACCATGCTTTTGCTGTTAGTTTTCCTTTTTCCACTTCAGCAGTTTTGAGAGTACTGATCAGGTTATTTTCAAGTCCAAGATCTGTTTTATTATACACTCCGGTAATTTCTTTACCATCAAAACGGTAAATATAGTTTCCAATCATAAATTGTTCCGAAGTACCGTCTGAATTCACCACAACAGAAGGATAATTTTTGTCGCTTACCAGACTCCTGCCCCAGCTTCTGATGGGTTTATTATACCCGATAAGATCCGCCAAAGTAGGATAAATATCAATTTGCTGAGCCATTTCCGGATTTACTCCATTAAGCTGATATTCAGGATTTGGAGAATAAAAAATTAACGGAACGGCAAAACGGTTCATGGCTTTTTCATATTCAGGATAATAGACCTGATTGGTATGATCTCCTGTAAAAACAAATATTGTATTGTTAAACCACGGTTGTTTTTTAGCCGTCTCAAAGTATTTTTTAATCGCATAATCCGTATATTGAATAGGCTCATGCATTTCTATTTTTCCTTTTCTGAATTTTCCTTTATACTTTTCGGGGATTTTAAAAGGATGATGAGATGAGGCAGTAAATACCGTAGCCATGAACGGTTGTTTTTTTCCGACATTTTTGGCAAAATACTGGAGAAAAGGCTCATCCCAAATTGCCCACATTCCGTCAAAGTCTGCATCATGATTAAATTCTGTTTTCCCAAAATAATGTTTGAATCCCAGAATATTCCCAAATCCAAGGAATCCCATGGAGCCATTAGGTGCACCATGATAAAAGGATGTATCATATCCTAATTCATTACAGACAGAAACAATAGACTGGATTTTCTGATTGGAATAAGGTGACCCCGTAAACGCATCTGTAAGGCTTGGAATTCCTGCCAGTACACTACTCATCCCATGAATTGACTGTCTTCCGTTTGCAAATGTGTTCGGAAAAATAAGACTCCGGCCTGCTAAGCTATCCATAAACGGAGTATAGGAAATATAGTCTTTTATATTTTTATCTTTATTAAAAGCGCCTGAATATTCACGGCCGAAAGATTCCACAATAAAAATAACAATATTCGGACGTTTTTCCACTTTCCTGTCATACAATTTATAGGGCTGGACATTTTCTTCAATATACTTTTCATCTACAAAATGTACTTCTTTAAAATTATTGGTCCCCAGTGTTCTGAAAAAAGAAAAAGTACTGTTAAGAACTACATTGCCCTGAAGGGGATTGGTTACAAAGCGGTTTGCATCAACCATATTGATCGGCCTCGTACTGTGCCTAAAATCGCCGCGGATTCCTCCAACAACCAAAACTACGGTTATACATAAGATAATAACTGAAGAAAGAAAATAAGGTAATAATTTTGCAGGTCTGCTTTCTTTAATTTTCACTTTTTTATAAAGAAAAACCCATAGTGCCATAAGAACAACAAACCAGATCAGCACGAAAGGATGCTGTCCGATGGAAGCTATAAAAACTTTAGAAAGGTTGGATTCATGTTCTGCCACCTGCAGTGCAGCTGAAGTTAGCCTGGACTGTGAAAATTTATAATATATAAAATCACCGAAATTCATTGAATAAGCAATCCCGTTTGTGACGAAATAAATCCAGAAAAGAACTTTCTGATATCCCTTCTTTGTATTGATGATTATTGGAATAATGCTAAGAAGTATAAAAAGGGAATTAACATATAATATAGCGGTAGTATCGAAAGCTGTACCGTGATACGCCAGTTTTATATAGTCAGAAACCGAATCAATTTTAATAAGGTCTTTATTGAAATACCAAAATAAAAGCCTTGCTATCTGGTAAAAGACATAGGCTAAAAAAATCCTGTACATCAATACAAGAATTTCCTGTTTTCTCAATTCTTTTGAAAATTTCATTCGGCAAATTTACATCAAATTCACATTAATGTATTTTTTAGTTCATATTATTTTGATACATAATTTTTAAAAACAGTAATTTTGTACTTATGGATTTTATAAAGAATAATCTTGCCAATGCTTTAACGCTGGCTAATTTATTTGCAGGCTCAATAGGGGCAATACATCTTATTTCAGGAGACTATCAGACTACGGCAATCTGTCTTATTCTTTCTTCAATTTTCGATTTTTTTGACGGGTTTGTTGCAAGGGCCCTGAAATCAAATTCCAACTTAGGTCTTCAGCTTGATTCTCTTGCGGATATGGTAAGCTTTGGATTCATTCCCGGATTGACCATGTATAAAGCTCTTGAACCTTTCGGAACCGAATTATCCGGGCTTCACTTTCCTTTTGAAATTAAGTATATCGGTTTACTGGTAACCGTTTTCTCCTGTCTACGGCTCGCTATCTTTAACCTTGATGAGGAACAGAGGTATTATTTTAAAGGATTAAATACGCCTACCAATACCATTCTCCTATTTGGATTATATTATGCCTTTAAAGAAACCGGACATTTTAGTTTCTTATTTGACCACAGCCTTTTACTGGTAATATTAAGTGTTCTTACTTCATGGCTTCTGGTCAGCCCAATAAAAATGATGGCGATGAAGTTTAAATCCAGACAGTTAAAAGACAACTATCCCAAAATAGTTTTATTAGTGGGAGGAATTGCCATTCTTGCCCTATTTCAGATTGTAGGGATTCCGATGCTGGTTATTTATTATATATTGGTATCATTGGTTTTTCAGCGACAGCTTAAATAAAGATTATAAGGAAAGATGAATTTCATCTTTCAAATTAAATATATTATCAAATTATCCTATTAACATGAATTTAAAACTCCATAAACCGCTTTGTATTTTTGATCTTGAAACTACCGGAACCAATATCGGAAAAGACCGGATTGTTGAAATATGCATATTAAAGGTAAATCCTGATGCATCCCGGGAAAGTAAAACATGGCGTGTTAATCCAGAGATGCCCATTCCGAAAGAATGCAGTGAAATTCACGGAATTTATGACGAAGATGTAAAAGATGCTCCTGTGTTCAGAGAAATTGCCCCTAAAATTATGGAAATGCTTACAGGAAGTGATCTGGGTGGGTTCAATTCCAACAGATTTGATGTTCCTCTTTTAGCAGAAGAGCTTTTAAGAGTAGGAATAGACTTTGATTTGAGTAAGTTCAGGCTGGTAGATGCCCAGACAATTTTCCACAAAAAAGAACCTAGAAACCTTGGAGCAGCTTATCAGTTCTATTGTGGAAAAACATTGGAAAATGCACACTCTGCTGAAGCTGACGTAATGGCTACTTTCGAAGTTCTTGATGCACAGGTGGGTAAATACGATGATATCCCGAATGAAATTGCACCGCTAAGTGAATTCACATTCCATAATAAAAATGCAGATCTTGCCGGATTCATTGGATATAATGAAAAAATGGAAGAAGTTTTCAATTTTGGAAAGTATAAAGGGCAGGGTGTAAAAGCTATATTTCAAAAAGATCTCGGATATTTCGGATGGCTTCAGAATGCTGACTTCCCTCTATACACCAAGAAAGTCTTTACAAAAATTCAACTGTCAAGTAAATTTTAGAAATGTCTGATCTGATCCGCTTTAAATTTTATGAAACAGCCCTTGAAGCTAACAGGGACAAACAGATCCTGGCTGAAAACGGGATCAACAGTTTTATTGCCAATGAACAGCTGATTCAATCAGATTGGCTTCTTTCCCAGGCTGTAGGCGGAATTCAGCTTCAGGTTTTTGAAGATGATATTGAAAGGGCAGCACAAATACTACAGGAATATAAGGAGAATGAAGTATTTTCCCTGGAAGTAGAGCATACGATCGATGATCCGGAATTTGATTTTGTGTGTCCAAAATGCGGATCCAATCATATTTACAGGGATGACCGGGCAACCAGTTTTTTTGGAATTTCATTTTTAACAAGCCATAAATTTATCTGCTATTATTGTGGAAATGAATTTGCCCACTGAAGGCTCTACTTCAATAAATTTAGAATTTAAAAAAGAAAAAAATCATGAAAATCATCTGCATAGGAAGAAATTATAGTGAACATGCAAAAGAACTGGGAAATGAAATCCCGGAAAATCCGGTTATTTTTATGAAACCCGATACAGCGGTTTTAAAAGGAAATGATTTTTACATTCCGGAATTTTCAAATGATATCCATTATGAGCTTGAAGTGGTATTAAAAATTTCAAAAGGGGGAAAATATATTCAGAAAGAAGCTGCCCATAAACATTATGATGAAATAAGCCTTGGAATTGATTTTACAGCCAGGGATCTTCAAAGTGAGTTAAAGTCAAAAGGACTGCCATGGGAACTTGCCAAAGGCTTTGATGGTTCTGCAGTAGTCGGAAACTTCTTTAAAAAAGAACATTATAATCTGGAAAGCCTGCCTTTTTCATTATTCAAGAATAAAGAAAATGTTCAGGATGGTAATACAAAAGATATGATCTTCAGTTTTGATGATATTATTGCATTTGCTTCGCAATATTTTACTTTAAGAGTAGGCGATCTCATTTTTACAGGTACCCCAAAAGGAGTAGGAAAAGTAGAAGAAAATGATATTCTGGAAGCTTATCTTCAGGATGAAAAACTCCTTGACATCCGAATATTATAGGTAATTTAACATCAATCTGAGAAATTTTTCATATCTTTAGATAACAAAAACTAAAGGTTATGATAAATATTGTATTACCCGTAGATTTTGGGGACAAAACAGACCAACTGGTAGAGGGTGCCATAAAATTTGCAAAACAACTCAATGGTAGAATTTATCTGATTCATGTAGCTCCATCAGATATCGGATTTGCTATCGGGGATATGGGATTTCAATATTTTCCGGAAGTGGAAGCCAATGAGATCAGAGAAGAACTTGTTCAGCTTAACAAAATAGAACAGCGGATTCTTGCTCACGATATCGAGTGTGAACACCTTTTAAAGCAAGGACTTGCCAAAGATATTATTATTGAATATGCAAAGGCAAAAAATGCTGACTACATTGTTATGGGATCACATGGAAGGAGCGGGATTTATGACGTATTTGTAGGAAGTCTTACAAAAGGGCTTACAAAAAGTTCACATATTCCTGTTTTAGTACTTCCCATTCATGACTAAGAAAATAAAATTTTAATCGTTAGTAATAAAAAAACCGATCAAATAATTTATTTGATCGGTTTTTTACTATATAACCAATTAATTAACCTTCTTTTTTATAAATAGTCGGATCATAGTAAGGATGCTTACCTTCCGTAGGAGAATAATAGTCTTTATCTTTGTCACCACCTAGTGTAACCACCAGCACGTAGCACCAATATGTAAACAATACACAGCAAACGATAAACAGGATCCAGTTTAAAACATTTCCGAAAGCATCAAAGAAACCGAAAGACCATTTGAAAACTTTGCTTAAGAATAGAAAGAAAGACGTCATTATTTTCCTTTTTTAAATTAACTTTGTACAAATTTATAAAAAATGTTTAAATTACTTTCAAAAGAAAGCAATATTTTTTCAATTCCTGTATATATTGGTTTTCTTCTTTTAGTAGTAATAATATTTAACATACTGAATTTCAATACCTACGAAGCTATTGTTGCCGGAATTACATTTCTGGGAATTGCTTTGGGATATTTTTGTTTTCACAGTATTGCTTTAAATTATCAAACTCATCTTCCGTTATTTTTATATACATTTTTTATATTTGGATTGTATCCCGGCAATCTTGATATCGGGCTTGCCGTTTCACTTCTCACCAATTCTTTTCTCATTCTTCTTCTGACAAGTGCTGATGAAGATATAAGAAAAAAATCATATGTATTGGTGGGGGCTATTGTGGCACTTAATTTCATCTTTCTTCCTACTACCTGGCCAATGGCTGTATTTGTCATCATTCACGTTGTAGCCACTTCTGCTAAGATAGGATTAAACCTTTTCAGGTTCCTTCTGGGAATTATTCTGATTACTTTTAGTTATTTTTCTGTGATGTATTTTGTTCAATTTACTTCCTGGGATATTGATTATTTTCCTTTCGGGAAAATGAAACCTGTAACAGATTATACGGAACTGCTTCCTCTGATCCCGGTTGTACTGATGCTTATTTATGCAGTATACGATCACTTTAAGAATTATAATAAAAAAAGCCCGATCAGCAGATACAAATACACCTTTTTATTGGTTTTTTCAGTAGCCCAGCTTGTAACAATTATTCTATATATGAATAAAAACTATGAATACCTGCTTCTTTTAGCATTCCCTTCGAGTATTATTATAAGCAGAATGATGAGATTTTTACCAAAATATTGGATGCAGGAGGCCAGCTTATGGCTTATTATTATTAGTTTACTTGGTTTTAAGGCAGGTACAGTTTTTGATTTATTTTAAAAGATTATGATTCAGATAGACGATAAATTAATTTCCGAGGATATTTTTTCCGAAGAATTTGTTTGCAACCTTACTAAGTGTAAAGGTGCATGTTGTGTGGAAGGAGACGTGGGTGCTCCTTTGGATAAGGAGGAACTTGAAATTTTAGACCGTATTTTTGATAAAGTTAAACCTTATCTTACCCCAGAAGGGGTTAAGGCCCTTGAAGAACAAGGAACATGGACTACTGACCCACATGATGGAATGTATGTTACCCCAATGGTGGAAGACCGTGAATGTGCTTATGTAACTTTTGACGAAAAGGGAATTACCAAATGTGGTATTGAAAAAGCCTATGAAGATGGCGCAGTAGACTGGCAGAAACCTATTTCCTGCCACCTGTACCCAATCAGGATTACTGAGTATTCCACTTTTACTGCTTTAAATTATCATGAATGGAATGTTTGCAGTGATGCATGCACACTCGGGAAAGAGTTGCAGGTTCCTGTTTACAAATTCCTGAAAACACCATTAACCAGAAAATATGGAGAGGACTTCTACAATGTGCTCAGTGAAGCCGCTGAAGAATGGAAAAAAGAATATGGCTCTTAAACCTTATTCACTCATCAATAAATAAAAGCCGGAAATTCCGGCTTTTATTATGTTTTATTTGAAATCAGCATCCGTTACTCCGGAGTTGATCACCAATTTTGTAGTTTTAATATTTACTTTCTGGCCTCCCCCTTCGGCATCTACTTCAGCCGGAAACTGAATTCCATCTACAGTCATATAACTTTTTATCGTTACATTCCCTTCTCCTGCTATGGTCTTATACAATAATCCCGTAGCGGCATCAAAGTAAAATTTGCCTTTATCTGAAGAAAGCACATTGTAATCTTTACCATCAAGTTTTTCTACTGTTGCATTCTGGAAATTTGCAGCATCAAAAGCAAGAGCTTCCACAGGTTTCCCTTTTTTCAGATCAGCAATCTTATCAGCAGGAATGTCAACTTTTGTCCCCATTTGGTCAAAATATCCTTTCTCTCCGTCGAAAAGCTGAATCATTTGTTTGCCCATCAATGATTGAACTGACTTGAATTTATTCCCTAATTTCTTAGTAGTCATTGTAATTTCCATTCCCTGTACAGTAAGGATATTATCCGTAACTGTAGATTTTACAGCTTCCAATTTATCTTTTCCTCCTAATGCTTTAAAGTAGTTATCCACTATTTCTTTAGGAGTCAGTTTAGATTTTGAAGCCTCCGTTGATATGGAAGCAGCTTCTTTCTTTTGAGCTGTTGCCGGAATGGAAAACAACACCGCACAGAAAAAAGGAATGATGATCTTTTTCATATATGATATTATAAATTTAGGGGTAAATATATGAATATTGGCTGACATAGTCTAAAATAAAAAAAACCGTCAAAGACTGACGGTTTTAAATATTTATATCGTTGTATAATTATTTTTTAAGCTCTTCTAAAAATTCGTCATGAGAAATTTTAGTTTCTTTTTTGCTTGCCTTTTCAAGAATTACATCTTTTAGCTTAGCCATAGCAACTTCAGAAGAGATTTGTCTTACCTGCTCCTGATCTTTCAACATCTCAACAGCATATTTCTGGATCTCTTCATCACCTAAGTGGTGGATTCCATAAATTGCCAGCTGATTTTTAACCAGCTGCTCAGCTTGTGCCAATACGTCAGCATAGTCTAATTGAATTTCGTTATCAGTCATCAGTTTACCTTCAATAATCTGGTATCTCAACTGGTTTTTCTCTGCTTCAAGGATTTCTTTAGCCTGCTCTTCAGACTGGATATTCTGATTGGAGAACATTAACCATTTCACAAGGAATGATTCAGGAAGTTTTACCTCTTCTTTATCAGTTACCTGCTCTAATACTTTGTTCACAAAATGAACGTCAGCATTTTGCTGGAAATACTCATCTAATTCAGCTTTTACTTTTTCTTTAAGCTCTTCTTCAGACTTAATTGTTCCTTCTCCGTATACCTTGTTAAATAAGTCTTCGTTAAGCTCAGCAAGATTTAATGAATAGAAATCTTTTACTTTTACTTCAAGCTCATTGTGGTGAAGATGTTCTACTTCTTCTTTGCTGAATCCTAATTCTTTAGCTAATTCTTCATCACCTGCAAGTGTTTCTTTAGAAACTTTTACAGATTCATCCATTTTCAAAGATTTTACCAATTTGAAAGCTGCTTTATTTTCAGCTGTAATGGTAACATTCTTCGGATGGTGGTGGTGTTCTCCTTCTGCATCTTCTTCCACAACCTGAGAAACTTCTAAAGCGATATAAGAATCTTTAGTGATTTTATCTTGAGGAACCTGCTCAGCGAAACGCTTCTGCATGTTTTCAATGCTCTTGTTGATTTCTTTTTCAGAAGCCTCTACTTTATAATGAGGAGCCTCATATTTAGCTAAATCTATCGTGAATTCAGGCTCATATCCTACTTCAAAAGCAACTTCAATCTGATCAGCATTGTAATCTAACTGATTTACAGGCTGAGGAATTGGCTGACCAACTAATCTTAATTTGTTTTCATTAACATAGTTGTTCAAAGCATCAGAAACCTGTTTGTTGATTTCTTCAAATGCAATACCTGCTTCATATTGTTTTTTAACCATACTTAAAGGCACTTTCCCTTTTCTGAATCCAGGAACTTGCGCATTTTTAGCATAATTAATCAATTGCTTTTCTACTTTTTCTTTGTAGTCAGATTTCTCCAATGTTACAGTAAGTAATGCACTTACATCATCATGGTTTTGTGCGGTAACCTTCATTATTGATTAAAATTTTAGGTTGCAAAAATATGAATTTTTTATGAAAATAACTCATTTCAAATAAATTCTTAGTGATCAAATGTTTATAAATAAAAAAACCACTGAAAGAATCAGTGGTTTCCAAAATTAATATGACGATATGAAATTCTTTTAGTGAATATCTAATCCCAATAAAGCATCAACATCACTTTCACCTCCTACAACACTTCCCAGCTGATTATCAGATGAAGGAGAATTATCATTTACAGAGCTTGGTCCGTGGATCAGTTTGATATTAGCCTTTCCTGCTGCTGTAGCACTTACAATAGTCCATTCGGTTTTTATACCTAATTTTTTACCATCTGTTCTGATAATATCATCTGCAGCTCTTTTTACCTTAATATCGGCTCCTGCAAAGCTGTAAATAATAAAATGCTCATCTTTTTCTTCCAAAATTTCATCATTTGCACTGTGATAATGATCATCATGTTTCACCTGAAAATCCAGTTCCACATTGTAAACATCTCCTACATGAGCATGAATAGGGGCATCCGCTACACCACCAATATAATTAATGGTCTGAATATCACTTGCATTATTTTTATTGGTAAGTTTTACCACCAACTTTTCAATTTCTTCATGCTCATGAATGTCTTCAGGAATATCGTTATTCCCATCACGACAAGAGAATAATAAAACTGCGGCAAATAATAAAAGTGATATATTGAATAATTTTTTCATTTTAAATTTAATTTTTTTGTATTAATAATTAGAAATTGTATTTAAGAGTAACCACAAAATTTCTTCCGGCTTCGGGCATATAATATCTTAGTCTGTTAAGATATTCCCTGTACTCTTTATTTAAAATATTATTGATCCTGAAATTCAGGTTCAGGTTTTTGAATAAATCTGCACCAACAGATGCATGAAATATGGAAAATGCTGCGGGAGTAGAGCTATAATCTATTACTCTGGTAACCAACTCGCCATCCTGAATAAACTGTACTGACTGATCTCTGATAGGAAAACGGTTTTGTTTAAATACATTTTCGTTTTCGAATCTGATATAGAAATTTGAAGGCTTATTCAAAGACAATTCCAATGAATGTCTGAGATTTGTGGGCATCATAAGAATTAACGGTTCATTTTTCGTAAGATCTTCTCCCCGTAAAGCACTGAAATTGGTCGTCCACTTCAGATTATCCAGAATAGTAAGCTGTGCATCAGCATCTATCCCATAGATTCTTGCTTTTATCTGCTGATACTCCCAGATTGCAAAGCTCCCTCTATTGGTACTCTGGAAACCTACAGGTATTTGATTGATAAAACTGTCTGAAAACATGATGTAAGGATTAGCTTCCAGCTGTAATCCTTTCAATACTTCGAATTTTCCTGTAAGAGCCAGATTAGCATTGTAAACTACCTCCTGACCGATTCTCAGGTCTCCTTTTTCAATGATGGCAGCAGAATGATGAAGCCCGTCTGCGAATAATTCTGCCGGATTCGGTGTTCTGCTGATTCTCGAAAAGTTGAACTTAATATCCAACGCTCTGACTGGTTTATAGCTCAACCCAATATTTGCAGAAAAATTATGATAATCAAAAACAGGACGTGCTAAAATTCTGCTATCATTCTTTTGCACATAAAATTGTGGAAAAACAGAAGCATATTTTTCATCCCATTCACTGGCATCATAATATTTATAAGCATCATATCTGCTGAAATCATACCGGAACCCAGCTTCTGCATTCAGTTTCGGACTAAAACGGTATTTAAATACAGAAAATGCTCCTGCATCATACCGGTAATAGTCCGGAATCAGACGTCTTGCTTTTGTTGCGGGATCAGGATAGTTATCCTGAAAACCGGCTGAAATTCCACTTTCCAGGCTCCAGTCAGCACGTTCTATAAGGTGCGTCAGGCTTGCAGTGTGTGTAATCAATCTAAGATCCATTGCAGGAAGCGAATTCAGCTCTCCTCTTCTGATATCATATTCTTTACGTTTGTTAAGCTGAAAACTGTACTGGAAAGTAATTTTTCCAAAATCTGCAAAACGTTTGTAGGCCGAAACTTTTGCAATATGATGTTCTACATTCTGCTTAGGACTGGCAATGTCATAAGTAAAATCATCAAGAAAAAAGGGCTGTCCAAAATTCATTGCCATATAGGCATCATAATTATTTCCCAGATGGGCTCCTTTATAGATTCCAAACTCCTGATTGATCCCGCTGTAAGAAACATCAAAACCTTGCATAAACCCATGATTTCCAAAAGAAAAATTAAAGGAATTTACTTCTGCTCCGGTATTCTGAAGGGTATGATGCGGAATATAGAGATCTCCCAGTTTTTTATAGCTTCCTCCAGTCTTTACAAACCATTCGTTGTTCCAAGATTTAAGTGCATTGACTGCTATCTCACCTCCTCTCCCATTGGAAATTCCTGAGAGCTTTACACTACCCATCAGGGTATCTTTTTTCGGAGGGATGGCCGGTTCCAGCAAAACCACACCTGCAACTCCATCATTCCCGTATTTTAAAGCAGATGCCCCTTTAATCACATCAATATGCTCAAAGTCATTGACATCTACATTGGGAGCATGTTCAGCACCCCATTCCTGCTCTGCCATCTTCACTCCACTATTCATAATAGAGATACGGCTTCCATAAAGACCATGAATAACAGGTTTGGTAATATTATTCCCTGTTTTTAAAACTGCAACCCCTGAAATTTTTGAAAGTATATTCCCCAGGTTTTCAGTAGAATTTCTTTCAATTTCAGTTTTATCCAGTGTTTTCAACACCACAGATCCTCTTGTTTTATGGCTTCCGTGTAATGTAATGGTTTCAATGTCCCCGCTGTGATGCTCTAAAATAATGGACAGGTGAAGATCCCGATCAACTCCTATATTTTCAGTATAATCATTACAATCAGGATGTTTGGCAATGAGTGTATACTTTCCTGCAGGAATTTTATCAAAAGAAAATGTACCTTTTTTATCTGTTTTTGCTGTAAAACCACCAATTTTTACCACTGCATTTTCCAGCATGGTTTTATCATGAAAATCCTGGACGGTTCCTTGTACAGCATACGTTTTTTGTGCACTTGTAAATACTGATCCGCAAAAGATCAGCAGCAGGCAATATATCAATTTCATTGTATATAGATTGATTACATATCTCTTATCTATGAGATACATTTCGTTAAAAATTATTGAATAGGCAGATGTACTACTGTGTAAAAAAGTAAATAATCCAGAAGTTTAAATCAGTAATTGTTAATAGTTATCAATTACAGACACTCCGTTATTTTCAATAACCTTAATGATCATTGAATGTAAAGTACATACTTTAGCCCGGTAAGAATCTATTATTATGAAAGTGTGGGAGGTCCCCGAAGCTGAAATGTAAATTTGGTCTGTGACCAGATTTTCTCCTGAATAGCAATAATCTGCTTTACCTGGTGAGTATAATGCTCAAAAGTAAAACTAAATTCTTCAGGAGCTAATGTATGTCCGGTAGCCAAAAAGTGGCAGGCCAGACAGTCGCCAGCTTTCTCTTTAGCAGTTGTTTTCGCCATTGTATTCTCTGTCTTTTTAAAACTGAAAGACTTAAAATAGTCCAAAGAATCATGATGGTGAAAACTTTGAGAAAGCAGTGCGAGGAAATACACTCCAAACAATAGCCTGGAGATAAAACTCTTTAAATGTCTGCTTTCTTTAAAAATCATGCCTCAAAATTATGAAAATAATTTAATGTTAAGCTAACTTTTATTAAATTACTTAAGGGTTACCTACAATACGTTGGAATGAATATGATCATGTTACAAAAAAATGCTTCATAATTTACTTATGAAGCATATATATTGTTAGTCCAGCTGTGTTCCCAGGTATTCCCATTCCTGCAAAGCGGTATCTAAGTCTTCTTTTGTTTTATTATAGGTCTCCAAAGTTTCATCAGAAGGATTTTCTTTGGTAAAAGAAACTTCCATTTCTTCAATTTTTGTTTCCAGCTCAGAGATTCTCTCTTCTACCTTTTTAATTTTATTCTGAATATTTTTCTGCTCCTTACTGATTATCGTCGAAGATTGATTATTGCTGACAGCCGGTTTTTCTTCAACCTTTTTCACTTCCGGCACCTCATTATGAAGTTTTGCTTTTTCAGCAGAAATCTCTCTGATGCTTTCTTTCTGTCTGTATTCAAGATATTCATCAATATTCCCAAGGAATTCTTTCATTTTTCCATCACGGAATTCAAAGATCTTATCACAAAGCCCTTGTAAAAATTCCCTGTCGTGGGAAATAACAATTAAGGTTCCTTCAAATTTCTGCAAAGCCAGCTTGATGATTTCCTTCGACTGGATATCAAGGTGGTTGGTAGGCTCGTCCATAATCAGCGTATTAAACGGACGTAAAAGAAGTTTACAAAGAGCCAGACGGTTTCGTTCTCCTCCGGAAAGTACCTTCGTCTTTTTAGTAACGGCTTCTCCCTGAAAAAGGAATGATCCTAATAAGTCTCTTACTCTTGGCCTGGTTTCTTCTGTTGCTGCATCTTCAGCTTCTTCCAGAACAGTTTTATTGGGAGTTAATACTTCTTCCTGGTTTTGGGCAAAATACCCGATGTTTACGTTATGTCCTAAGTTCCAATTACCTGAATAGTCTTTAATATCTCCGGCAAGGATTTTAGCCAATGTAGTTTTTCCCTGTCCGTTCTGTCCTAAAAGAGCAATCCTGTCTCCTCTCTGGACAAAAAAATCTACATCATCAAAAACAGTTTTATTTCCATAGGATTTTCCAAGTTTTTCTGCCTCAAAGATCACTTTTCCAGGCACAACAGACTGAACGAAACGGATATTAAATTTTGAAACATCTTCATTATCTACTTCAATACGTTCAATTTTATCCAGTTTTTTAATCAATGACTGAGCAAAAGATGCTTTGGTAGCACTTGCACGGAACTTATTAATATTGTCCTCCATCTGCTTGATTTCTGCATCCTGATTCTTTTTAGCCTGAATCAGTTTCTCACGACGCTCTTCGCGCATGATCAGATATTTGGAATAATTGGCTTTATAGTCGTCAACTTTCTTATTATTGATATCAAATGTTCTGTTACAAACTGCAGTCATGAATTGTTTATCGTGGCTTACAAGCACAATAGCTCCCGGATAGTCTTTTAAAAAGTTTTCAAGCCATATGATAGATTCCATATCAAGGTGGTTGGTAGGCTCATCGAGAAGCATAATATCATTCTTCTGCAATAAGAGCTTTGCCAGCTCAATCCTCATTCTCCATCCTCCTGAAAATTCATCGGTGATTTTTTGGAAATCGTCTGCTTTAAATCCTAAACCAAACAATACCTTCTCCATATCCCCTTCCAGATTGTAGGCATCATGATTCATCAAAAGATCATTCAACTCAGTCATTTTATTGATGAGATCCGTATAAGCATCACTTTCGTAGTCAGTTCTGGTAGCCATCTGGTGGTTTACCTCCTCAAGCTCATTTTTCCATGCATTGATCTGCTCAAATGCCTGCATGGTTTCATCCCATACCGTTCTGCCCTTTACAAAGTCAAGATCCTGCTTCAGAAACCCTATTGTAATATTTCCTTCCGGCACAACATTTCCTTCGTAGAAATTAATTTCTCCGGATAACATTTTCAATAATGTGGACTTTCCCGCACCATTTTTTCCTACGAGACCTACTTTATCATCTTTTTTAATGGTAAAATTTACATTTTGAAACAAATAATTTCCCGAGTGATGTAATCCTAAACCTTGAACCGAAAGCATTTTAAGTAATAATTAATGATGAATAATGAATTTTCGGGTGCAAAAATACGGAAAAAGAAATGAATAGCCCAGAAATAAAAAAACTGTACAAACAGACAGTTCTTTTTAAGCTATACCCGTATTTATTACAAATCACATACATTAAAAGGGAACATCATTATAATGTCCCCTAACCTAAATTAAAACTGAGAAGTGACTGTGTCTGACTATTAATTTAATTTAATAGCCGGTATTTTTAGGATAGAACGAATCCAGAGGTCATTGTTTGGAACACTGGTTCCGTAAAGAAAATCTGCCACAAAACTATCTTCCGGAAGATGAAGTTCAACACAAAGCCTGGTCTGGTTTTCAATATCTACAGAGATACTGCTGGAAACATTCAAGCTATTATTAATCAGCTCTGCATTAATTTCATTTTTTGTTTTTTTCAGCAAAGCCTTACTATATAAACCAAAATTTGAAGAAAGATGAATATAATCTGCAAGCTGATCATATCTATACATCGGTTTTTTATCTGTCAAAAAGCATTTAAGATATTCACTCAGCTCTGTGTAAAAATGATTAAGGGAAGAATGCCTCTCATCATCAAATCCAAAATATAATTCCGATAAGCCTGCATCAAAAACCATTGCCATCTGGTTGGTTTCTTCCATCATTAATTTACCATAAATCTTTGAAAGATGGTTATAGACTTTATCTCTGCAGACATAAGCCTGATAGAAATTATTTTCAGCTTCAATATGATACCCCGAAAGCAAAGTATCCCAAAGTCTGTTTCCTACAGAATCTGTTTTTGTATTTCTTATATCTGACACATAATTATGTAGATCTTTACTGTTTGTAAAATCTGTAGAAATATAAACAGATTGCGGACCTTCAAGATATCCGCCTCCTACATCTGCGTGAGCTCCGGGGACAAACAGCTCTTTCCATATAGTGGACTGTTTTTCGCTTTTCTTATCCTGTATACTTTTTGTATTTTCAAAAAAACCGGTAAGCGGAAAAAAAAATCTGGATTCATGCAATGCACAAAAATGTAATGCATGTTCTATTTTCTCAGATAAATTTAAATCATAAGTATTAAAAGGTCTGGATTCTACCGTATCAAAAACTCCTAAAAACTTAATCTTGCTGCAAATTTCAGAATAACGGAATGAGAGCAGATTACAGAAAACCCTGGCCAGCATTCCTCCCCTTCCAAATCCGTAAAGATAAAAGTGATATTCATTATCATTATTTCTAATAATCCCGTCAACAAAAGCTTTTGCTTTTTCTATTTTATCGTCAGAAGAATATCCGGAGCCATACGGAGGGTTTGAACACGTTGCCATTGCAAAATTATTATCTTCAGTACCTGTTACAGTCCCTATTCCCTCAATATATATTTTTTCATCCCCTTTAAATATATTATATAATCTGTACATATTGGTAAAAGCACCATAATAGCTTTCATTATTCTTCTGTGGTTTATTTGGTGACAAAGCATTTACTCCATTATTTCCGGTACCATCAAAGAAGATTCCAACGGATATTACACTACTACTCTTCATTTTTTTTCATTAATGTTACTGAACCTCTGCATTACACATTTCAGATTTCATCCAATCCTCTGTTAAGGACGTTCCCAAAGTAACAGAAGAAAGGCAGGGTATGGTAGAGTAGAAAGTACCAAATAAAAAATTCCGTATTTCTACGGAATTACAATTTATCTGGTGTATAAATATTATTGATGATGGCATAAATAACAATTCCTACCGTATTTTTGGCTCCTATTTTTTCCAGGATCCTCTGTCGGTGGCTTTCCACAGTCCTCGGACTGATAAAAAGTTTTTCACCTATTTCATTATTGGTCAACTCCTGACAAATAAGCCTTACGACATCCTTCTCTCTTTCAGACAGCTCATCTTCAGTATCAAAAAGAGACTTTTTCTTTACCGGACTGTTCATATAGGTGAATAACATCTGATGATCTTCAGCAGTAAAGAAAACTCCATTTTTATGAACCATAGTAATGGCCTCAATAAACATTTTCTTGTTTGAATTTTTAGGGAGAAACGCCGAAACTCCCAATTTGACCATATATCCTAAAATAGAGGTCTTATAATGGGAAGAAAGAATAATGATTTTAAGATCCGGATATTTTTCTTTAAGTATTTCTACCAGTTCAAATCCGTTCATGGGTTTCATCTGGACATCAACAAGGGCAATATCCGGAAAATCATATTCTGACAGCTTTTCCAGCTGCTCTATAAAGTCCGGTCCATTATCCGCAGTAAGACTTACTGATAAATTCTTTTCACTTGCTAACAGCATTTTTATTCCTTCCAGAATCAGCTGTTCATCATCTATCAGGGCTATTTTGATTTGGGAACTCATTATATTTTGGAATTTTAATGATTAGACGGCTTCCTTTACTTAAAAAAGTTTTCTTCCATTTGTGTGTGGCATTCATTGATTTGATGCGGGACTCTATATTTTTAATCCCCATTCCTTTTTTAACCTGATCATACTCAAAACCCTGCCCGTTATCCGAGATGATCACAGCCATGTCCCGGGAGTAATCTTTTATATAAATACATATTTCTGAAGCATCAGAGTGCCTGATCACATTGGTTGTAAATTCCTGAATAATCCTATACAATTGTACCTCTACAAAAAGATCTTTCTTTTTATATCCGGGCATTACCTGCATGGAAATATTGATTTTATGGGAAAGATTGGCAATCAGTTCTTCTACATACAATACCAGCCCCACCGATTCAAGATTTACAGGATATAATGAGTGTGAAATACTTCTGGCAGCATCAATCAGGGCAGACATCTGACCGTAAATATTTTTTTTGATCACCTCATCACCTTTGGTATCGAGATTATTAAGCCATAAAGAAAGGATATTAAGCCTGTTTCCTATGTCATCATGAATCATTACGGCTATTCTTTTTCGCTCTTCCTCCTGAGCCTTAATATTTTCCAGCACCAGTTTTTTTTGATGAAGAACTTCTGCTTCATGTTGAGCATTTTTTTCTTTGATGATTCTGCTGATAAATGATCTGTAGGCAATCAGAATAAAAGCTACTATAATTGTTATGGTAACAATTATAAGGATCAAAAGGTTAATATTTAATGTTATTTCTTTAATTTGATAAATGTATATAAAAATGAACAGTATAAGATGCCTGAAAGAATATTGTTTACACTAAAAATGATATAATAGCCGTCTTCTGACAGATTGGTAATCTGATGCTGAACGATAAAAATAAACACAGAAACGGAATAGTAGAAAAAAATACAGGCGTCCACCCAGAGGAACCGGTTTTGAAATGAGGTATCTCTTATTTCCCGGATGAGTGTAAATCCTGAAAGGCATATTATAATAATATTTGAAACTACCTTGGCGATATCAGCATTAAATGGGAAATTAAACCCATATTTTAAAACCATAAATCCACCTGCCAGCAATGCAATAACTCCCAAAAGATATTTAGGAAGCTCCAGTTTTCTTATAAACAAAGTTGAGAGCAAAAAAAATTCTCCGGCGATGTAAAAAGGATAGAGAAAAGAAGTATTATTAAAATTGAATACATACGGAAGAACAAGATTCAGCAGCTCAATCAAAAAAAGAAAAGCAATACAATGCACATATTGCCTCTCTTTATTATTCAGCAATACATATTTGCTCACTCCCAGCAGTATAACTGATAGCAGTAAACCATAATTCAGGAACAAAATTGCTTTATAAAACCCAGCCATTCCTCTGCATATAATTATTCAACACCAGGAATACGGCAAATAGGCGGGCATGGCTTCGCCCAGTCATAGGTATTGGCAACAGTTAATGCACTGCTACCCGTATTTTCAAGATTTTCAAGAAAAGAAATAAAAATAAGCGTAACAAGCATTCTTTCATATATCTCATTATACCTTAGTCCGAATGAACATACTATTTTTGTCAGCCCCTTGTTTGACAGGCATAAATCTTCTGTGGGTACATAAAATTTTGTAAAAATCCGTGCTCCTTTGTAATCTGTGCATTCGCGGTAAAACCAGTCCATCCCTTCGTTTCTCCATCTTTCAATAGCTTCCACAGCTTTATCCTGCTCAAGGACAGGTTTACTGGAGATAGGGAATGACATATCCGCATTCTTATCAACACGCTGAAGATCTTTGGACAGGATTGCATTTTTCACAATAGTATACTGCTGGATTTCCTGCAGACTCAGATCATTTTCTAACGGACAAAGTACACAGCAGGGATATTCTGCCATCTCTTTTTTATATCCATTTTGATCCATCGGATAGAGAATAAGGATCAGCCGATCTTTATACACTCCTGCTGCTGCACAAAATTCCTGGTATCCACTGTTAGCTCTCATCCAGTCCAGATGCGCTTTCCTGATTTCAAAAATATAGTTCGCAGGTATTAACCTCTTTAGTTCAGAAAAATTAGAAAGGTGCAAACTCCATTGATCTGTTGCTGCCTTACATTCTTCTTTAGGAAGCATGAAATTTTCATTATCTAATATTGTCATAATCATGGTTTTTAGTTGTATAAAAATATACAAACTCCTCATGTTATGCAAATAAGAATTTTAATTAATAATTTCTTACCGTAATATGATAACAACTTTGTTGCTTTTCTTTAATGTAATAAATTCTACCAGAATTTGCATAGTACTTTAAAACTTTCTCCAAAGCAGCTTCCATTTTCGGGTTATATTTTAAAACATTATTGAATCTTACGTACGAAATATCAAAAGAATTACCATAATTGTGTGAGCTTATCCCCAAAGAAGCATTAGAATTCACTTTTCTCAGACGACACTGATCTTCAAGTGTTCTTGTAATGGATGACACAGTGAATGTTGCTCCTTTGGTATCTTTACTGAATTTGCTTCCTATTTTTTCCAGGGTAGTTTTTGCTTTGGAAACCATATAGGCCCGGCTATAATCCAGTTTCTGAACATGATATCCCTTTCCGCTTTTTTTTATTTTATGAAATTTCCCGTTGTTAATATACTTCTGAACAGTTTTTGTGTCTTTCAGCAACTTCACTCCAAAACTTTTTGAAGCATCAATATGGGGTTTGTAAAGAGCTGTAGGCTCAACTTTTATAACTGTTGAAAGATCATAGCAGGGAAGGGCTTTTTTAGCTGCCTGCGAATAATGTAAGGTATAAATAAAAGGTACAAAGACCACACAAAGAAACTTTCTCATTAACTCCTTTTAAATGACAAACAAAAGATAAAACAATTATGTTATATCTTTCAATTCCGATAATAATACTATTTAAATAAATCCCAAACAAACTTCAAACCAAATTGTTGAATTTACATTTTTTACACTCCTATTTTTGAAATATTTTTTCAGATTTAACTTTTTACTTTAAGATATAAATTTTACATTTGAGATACATTTAAAAAATAAACAACATGATAAAAAAACTTTTTGCTGAATTTTTCGGCACATTTTGGCTTGTTTTCGGAGGTTGTGGAAGCGCTGTTTTTGCAGCCGGAGTTCCCGATATCGGCATTGGACTTTTAGGAGTTGCTTTAGCCTTCGGTCTTACAGTTCTCACTATGGCTTACGCTGTAGGGCATATTTCCGGGGGGCACTTTAATCCTGCTGTGTCTTTTGGTCTTCTGGCAGGTGGAAGGTTTTCGGCAAAAGATCTGGTTCCTTATATCGTAGCACAATGTCTGGGTGCTCTTGTCGCTGCAGGGTGTTTATACACGATCCTTAACGGGGCGGGAGCTGTAGATTTTTCGAAGCCTGGTGATTTTGCAACCAACTTCTACGGGGAAGCCGTTTATAACGGAAAGGCATTTAGTATGGGGGCTGCATTTCTTGCCGAGTTTTTGTTAACAGCTTTCTTTCTTATTGTGATTATGGGAGCTACAGACAGATGGGCTAACGGAAAATTTGCCGGTATTGCTATTGGCCTTGCCCTTACCCTGATTCACCTGATCTCTATTCCGATCACCAATACTTCCGTGAATCCTGCAAGATCTCTTTCTCAGGCAGTATTTACAGGTGGGCTGGCTATGTCGCAGCTTTGGTTGTTCTGGGTTGCACCTATTCTGGGCGGGGTTGTAGGAGGATTAATTTACAAATTCCTGCTTCAGAGAGATACTAATGAAATAACAGATTAACTGTATTATAAATAAAAATCCTGTCGCTGACAGGATTTTTTATTTTTTGTTTTTAATTTCAAACGGGTTTTTAAAAATAAGTTCTTCATGTTTCCCTTTGATTTCCATCTTGCGTTGAAGCAGGTTCAGCGCCATTTTTCTGATAAAAAGATCCTTATCGTTCAACTTCCAATAAGAGTCTTCATGAAGTTTCCTGGGGGCACGCAACAGATAAAATTCTGTATCCCACGTATCAACATTGTGATAAAATTCAATTATTCCGCAGTGTTCCGGAATCAGGCTTTGATCCACCATTCCCATTGGCAATAAAAAGCTGAATGCATTACATACATAATCTCCACATGAAATTTTATCATGTTTCAAAAATTTTTCCCCGGTTTCTTTATTGAGATACGATTTTCTAAAATCATTTTTAAAGTCGCTTTTTGAAAGCTTGATCTCTATTTCATGGCTGAATCCATCAGAATCAATAACAAGTATATCAGCTTCCCAATCAGCCTGAAAATAATTGGTAAGAACAAGTTCTTTTTCAAAGTCACAATGCGAATGGATATAAGCATGAATAAGTTCTTCTATTTTGATCATTGGTAATCAATCATATGTTGTGCAATATAAAAGTATTAGTAACAAAAACCAAAGCCAGCACCAGGAGTTAAAATTACAAGAATTATAATCTTCAAAGATCAGCAAACGGAATGAAATCTTTATGTTTTCTCCTTTCCTAACTTACCAGCAAACTGCATCCTCTGATGTCAGAGTGGTCTATTCTTCCGAGTACCTGAAACTTATTTCCGGTAATTTTTCCAAGATCCTGAGTTGCTATAAAAGAACAGGAATGAATATTTGCAAGATCTATAATATTGATTGCTCCGGTTCTTCCGTCCTGTTCATACGCTAAAGGATCTTCTGCATTTCTGATCAGAATTCTCATCCATCCCGGACATTCATACTCATTATTTCCCAGAGAATACGCTTGTGAAAGAAGCTCTGTCATAGAATATTCTGAATAGATTTTATCTGTCTTAAAACCTTCCTGCAGAATTTTCAGGAGCTCATCTTTTGTCATTTCTTCTTTACGTCCTTTCATTCCCCCTGTTTCTATAATTGTCAGATTTTGAGATCCGGAAACTGTTAAGTTAAGAGATTCTGCAGCATCTAAAAAATCAAGCAGGGCAAAGGATACTCCGAAAAGGATCACATTTTTATCATGTAACTGATGTAATAGCTCAAAAAGTTCGGAATGATTATAAAGGAAATAACCGTTTTCAGGCTTTGCAGATTTTTTCATCAGATAATTTACCATATAGATTAATGATGAATTCTGTCTCTCCAGATAACTGGGAAGCAATCCTAAAAAAATAAAGTCTTCCGGTTTTCCGATAAACTGTTCAAAACTCTTATAAATACTTTCTTCATACAAATTCTCATCTGCAATAAAGTGTCTCGAAAGATTCATCTGGGTCGTTCCTGAACTTTGAAAATACAGGCCCGCCGTCATATTCCGATCCAGAATTTTATGATTTTTGAACAT
Source organism: Chryseobacterium flavum (assembly GCF_003385595.1). Taxonomy (GTDB): domain Bacteria; phylum Bacteroidota; class Bacteroidia; order Flavobacteriales; family Weeksellaceae; genus Chryseobacterium; species Chryseobacterium flavum. Next base: position 38,724 of record NZ_QNUE01000005.1, read on the forward strand.
CTCTATAGGCAGAAACGGAATCTTCAAGATGCTATCAACCTCATCGGGATTAATTTTCAAAAAATCAACAAACTGTCTGTATATTTCAATATTTTCATATTGATACCGAAAGGTTTTCAATGAAGCATCCAGGAATTCCTGCTCAGTTTGTATGTTGAATATATTTTCCAATTTTTAAAACTTTTTTCCTTTTTTAACTCTGAAACTCAGATTTTCAAAGGGAATATTTTTTATTTCTATTTTTTTTTGCTTGAAAATTACACTTTGGTAAACTTCTTGCAATAACTTATCCGGAATATGGATTAAAAACAAGAATAAGCTTAGGTTTATTCGAAAATCACCTCTTTCAGGGGTGATTTTTTTATTTATCGTAAACTCTTAATTCAAAATCTTTTTCAAAAACACCAAAAGTATAATAGGAAATCCAGTCTCCAAGATTGATATATTTTGAATTATTTTCCAGTTCCAGCACCATTGGAAGGTGGCGATGTCCATATATGAAATAGTCAATTTTTTCGGTTTTCAGTTTTTCCTTGGAATAGATAATTAGGAATTCTTTATCCTCTCCCAGGAAAGCTTTATCTTCTTCTCCTGAAATCATTTTATTCTTTTGGGAAAGATATAAAGCAATTTTCATCGCAATATCCGGATGAAGCCATTTAAAAAACCATTGGGCAACAGGATTGGTGAATAATTTTTTCATTCTTTTATATCCTTTGTCTCCGGGGCCTAATCCATCCCCATGGGCCAGTAAAAACTGTTTTCCTCCCATTTCAAAATATTGCTTCTGATAAAAAACAGTACATCCTATTTCTTCTTCCAGGTAATCTTTCATCCACAGGTCATGATTCCCAACAAAGAAATAAATATGAATTCCCTTGTCTTTCAGTTCTGCAATTTTCCCCAGAACCCGTACATAACCTTTAGGTACAACATGCTTCCATTCATGCCAGAAGTCAAAAAGATCGCCCATTAAAAACAAAACCTGGGCATCTTCTTTCACCTCATCCATCCAGCGTATAAATTTCTCCTCCCGCACCCGGCTTTCTTTGGGGGTTGGAGCCCCAAAATGCTGGTCTGAAGCGAAGTATACTTTTTTTCCAGGTTCTAAATTAATTATTGTTTTTAACACCGTCTGAGTTTTGTAAAGTCATTATTGATTATCTTCTGCAAACCATTCTCCATAAGAATTTTCGGTCTCATGAAGTTTAAGATAAGCCAGAGATATTCCGGCAGGAAGTTTTGATTTGATTTTTGCAGCAATAGCATACAACATATTTTCACAGGTTGGCTGGAAACTACAATAGATTACTTTATGTCCTTTCTGCTCCAGATCATCTCCCAATTCCTTATGGGGTGATAAAGCATTAACAAGAACCGCATGATCCCAGACATCTACAATTTCAGATTTTACAATACTTTTAATATCTCCAAAATCGACCACCATCCCGTTTTTGGGATTCTCTATATCGTTAATTGGTTTTCCTTTCACTGTTACAAACAGCTTATAGGAATGTCCATGCATATTTTTACACTTCCCATCGTAATTGTAGAGCACATGTGCGGTTTCGAATGTAAAAATTTTTGTAATACGTATCATGTTGCAAAGATATGACAAAACAGCTAAACACAGAAAAGACTGTTTCTATTACAATGATATTGAAATATACCTTTTATCCATTCTGTGAACTTAATTATTATGAGGTTTAAAATTTTTACAGGTATGCTGAATTTAAATATTCTTCATCACCATGGTTATGATAAATTTTCCAGCCAGTTACTCCCCAGCCTTTTTATCTTTTTGGTTCCAGGATCAAATAAAACCCAAAGTGTGCTTGAATCCACTAAAAGCTCGTTATTACAATAGAATTCAACTTTTCGGGGTTGTTTAGCTCCTTCAGGAAACCCGGGATATGTTTTAACCGTAATACTATCATTCAGATAAGCTTGCTTTTTATATTGAATATGATGATCTAAAAGCATCCATGCATCATTGATATACTCCGTTCTCTGCTTTAACAGGTTCCAATGCTCCGCAGCTATTTCTTCCACCCAGTGAACATATTGCACGTTATTTACATGGCCATTCTGATCTATATGCTCTTCCGTGACCCTGATTTCTTTCTGATATACTAAATCCATTGTTTCATCGTCTTTACTATCAAATATATGAACTTCTACCTCAACTTTTGTATCACATCAAGGAGAATCTCCTTATAATTACATCTGTTTGCACTTACTGTAAAAGCTTCAGAAAAAAGAAAACCTTCCCGGAAACAGGAAGGTTAACATCAAAAAATATGGAAAAAATGACGATTAATGAGTTAATGAAATTGTGCCGTTTCCGTAGAGTCTTTCATCGCAACAGTAGCAGAAGAACCGTTTGTAACAATATTCTGTACTTCATCAAAATACCCCGTCCCTACAAAAGACTGATGCTTCACTGCCCTGAACCCTTTCTGCTGCAATGCAAATTCACGCTCCTGAAGTTCAGAATATCCTGCCATACCTCTTTCTTTATAAGCAGAAGCCAGTTCGAACATAGCGGTATTCAATGCATGGAATCCTGCTAAGGTGATGAACTGGAATTTGTATCCCATTTTTGCAAGCTCCTCACGGAAAACAGACATTTCTTCAACACTAAGTTTTGCCGCCCAGTTGAAAGAAGGTGAACAATTGTAAGCCAACATTTTACCCGGAAACATGGCATGAATTCCTTCCGCAAACTTTCTTGCCTGATCTAAATCCGGATTTGAAGTCTCCATCCAGATCAGATCTGCATAAGGAGCATAAGACAGCCCTCTGTCAATCCCTTGTTCCACCCCATTTCTTACTACATAAAATCCTTCGGAGGTTCTTTCTCCCGTTACAAATTTTTTATCTCTGTCATCAATATCTGAAGTCAGTAAATCCGCAGCATCAGCATCTGTTCTCGCAATAATAAGGCTTGGCACTCCTAAAACATCTGCTGCCAAGCGTGCTGCAATAAGCTTATTCACGGCTTCCTGGGTAGGAACCAATACTTTTCCGCCCAGATGTCCGCATTTTTTTGCAGAAGAAAGCTGGTCTTCAAAATGAACTGCCGCTGCTCCTGCTTCAATCATTTGTTTCATCAGTTCAAATGCATTAAGGTTCCCGCCAAAACCGGCTTCAGCATCAGCAATGATAGGAACCAGATATTCTTTATTACCGGTTCCGCTTACTGACTGAATCTGATCTGCCCTTAATAAGGCATTATTAATTCTCTTTACTACAGCAGGCACTGAATTGGCAGGGTATAATGACTGATCGGGGTACATTTCCCCGGACAAATTAGCATCCGCAGCAACCTGCCAGCCTGAAAGATAAATAGCCTCCAACCCCGCATCTACCTCCTGTACAGCCTGATTCCCTGTAAGTGCACCAAGCCCGGCTACATAATCCTGGCTATTTAATTTATCCCAGAATTTTTTGGACATTTCAGTAGCAATGGTATAATCAATTTTATACGAACCTCTTAGTTTTAAAACTTCTTCTGCGGTATACGGCCGCTTTATACCTTTCCAACGTGGATTTGTCAGCCAATCTTGCTCTATCGCCCGGATTTGTTCTTGTCTTGATTTCATAATATTTGGATTTTGTTGATTAAAAATATTTTTAGCACACTGAAAAAGAGAATACAGAACTGAGAAACAATATAATTGTTCCGTTTTATCGGTTTACAGTGTTATGATTATATAGCCTGCTAAATAAAAGGATATGCCTTTAAGGTTAAAAATTCTTCAAAATTTTCGGCAAACACCAGTTCATTGAAAAGTTCTTTAGCCAGATTGAATTTGCCATTTTTAAAACGTTCTTCTCCGACATATTTTTCGATATTTTCCATTTCTTCGGTTTCCCATTGCAATATCATATTTCGTGTCAGCGTACGGTCGTCAGTTAAAACGGCTTCATTCTTCAGCCATTGCCAGATTTGTGTTCTTGATATTTCTGCGGTTGCTGCATCTTCCATCAGGTTATAGATTGCTGCTGCACCAATCCCCATCAGCCAGCTTTCAAGATAAAGAATTCCTACATTGATGTTTTTTCGTACTCCTTTCTCTGTAATTTCCCCTTTAGGGATTTCAAGCAGGTCATTTTCTTCAATATGATAGTCAAACTTTTTATCAATCTGATTTTTCGAAGGCATATACTGGTCAAAGACCTCTTTAGCAACAGACACCAATGCCGGATGAGCTACCCAGGTTCCATCATGCCCGTTTTTTACTTCACGTTCTTTGTCACTTCTGACTTTTTCAAAAGCAATCTTATTGGCTTCATGATCATCTTTTACAGGAATCTGTGCAGCCATCCCACCAATAGCATGTACATTCCTTTTATGACAGACATCAATCACCCTTTTTGAATAAGCACTCATAAAAGGGGAAGTCATGGTTACCTGATCCCGATCCGGAACTATAAATTCCGGAAGATTTCTGAATTTCTTGATATAGGAAAAAATATAATCCCATCTTCCGCAGTTCAATCCCGCACTGTGGTTTTTTAATTCATATAGAATTTCGTCAAGCTGAAATGAAGCAGTTATAGTTTCAATTAAAACCGTGGCTTTTATTGTCCCCTGCGGTATCCCAAGATAATCCTGGGCAAAAACAAAAACATCATTCCACCATCGTGCTTCTTTGTAGTGTTCTAACTTGGGAAGGTAAAAGTAAGGTCCGCTGTTTTTTGCCAAAAGGCTTTTTATATTTCTGAAGAAGTAGATTCCAAAATCAGTTAGTGATCCGGAAGCTTCTTCTCCATTAATTTCAATATGCTTTTCAGGAAGGTGCAAGCCACGAGGACGGACCAGTAGAACTGCAGTCTTTTCCTGAAGAGCATATACTTTTCCATTTTCATTGGTAAAATGAATGTTTCTGTTGATAGCATCTGACAAATTGATTTGTCCCTGAATACAGTTTTTCCAGGTTGGTGCGCTGCTGTCTTCAAAATCTGCCATAAAAGTATAGGCTCCCGAATTCAATGCATTAATAATCATTTTCCGATCAACAGGACCTGTAATTTCCACCCTCCGGTCTAATAAATCTTCCGGTAAGGAAGCACACTTCCACTCTCCTTTTCTGATTTCTTCCGTTTCTTTTAAAAATCCCGGAAGATTACCCCGATCAAATTCCTTCTGAGCTTTTTTTCTTTCCTCTAAAAGCCCGGATCTTCTATCATTAAAATTCTGATGAAGTACAACCAGAAACTCAATCAAATCGGATGTCAGGACTTCTTCAAACTGCTCCGGATGATTAATCTTTAATTGTGTCTTAGTTTCCATAACCTGTTGATTTTGTGATTTGATATTACAAACATAAATAAAAATTTTCACAATTAGCGAACGTTCGCTAATTTTTTTAAAAATTTATTATGCGAATAATCGCATCTATTATCTATATTTGGATAATGAATTCTGAGAGTGACTTTATCAAAACGGTTTTTGGACTAAAACTGAAGCAGCAGAGACAAAAGAAAAACTGGTCCCTGCAGGATCTTGCCGTGAAGACCGGCTTATCAAAATCTTATCTTAATGAAATTGAAAATGGAAAGAAATATCCGAAACACGATAAGATCATTCAGCTTTCTGAGGCTTTACACTGTACTTATGATGATCTTGTTTCAACAAAGCTTGACAAAAGTTTAGCCCCTTTCAATGAAATTCTCCAGTCAGATTTTTTCAAAGAAGTTCCTCTCGAGCTATTCGGAATCAATAAAAACAATCTTATCAGTATCATCAGTGATGCTCCTAAAAAAGTAACAGCTTTCATCAATGCCCTGATTGAAATATCCCAAAACTATAATCTGGGAAAAGAAAGATTTTATTTTGCCGTTTTAAGATCTTTTCAGGAGCTGTATGATAATTATTTTCCGGAAATAGAAGAGAAAGTAAGATTTTTTATTGAAGAAAATCAGCTACAGGCTGATAAAAATTTAAAACCAGAAGCATTACTAAGTATTCTTGAAGAGAAATTTGGTTATCATATCCAGTCTGAAAATTTTGAAAAATATGGTACGCTAGACCATCTCCGTTCTCTGTATATTCCCGAAAGGAGGCTTTTGCTACTTAATAAAAAACTTGAAAAAGACCAGAAAACCTTTATCCTTGCTAAAGAGATTGGCTTTAATGTCCTGGAACTAAAAGTACGTCCCAATACCTATTCATGGCTTGACTTCGGAAGTTTTGAAGAAATTCTGAATAACTTTTATGCCTCTTATTTTGCCGGTGCTCTATTAATTCCTAAAGAACCTGCAATTGAGAAAACACTGGATTTTTTCAAACATAACCAGTGGGAAGCTTGTAATTTTGAAGGATTGATCAATAACTTCACCAATTCTCCAGAAACGTTCTACTACCGCCTGACCAATATCCTTTCCGCTGAAATGGGGATAAAAGACCTGTTCTATCTGTGTCTGGTTAAAAAGAAAAATTCTGAAAAAATACAGATTCTCAAAGAGCTTCACCTTAATCACCAACAGGCTCCTCACGCCAATGCTACCAATGAACATTATTGCAGAAGATGGATTGCAGTAAAAAACCTTCATCATTTAAAAGAGAATGAAACTTTAACGGATGCTCAGATCTCTCATTATAAAGATCAGGGAATAAGCTATCTTGTTATCTCAACCTCACAGAAAAATCCTTTTTCTGATGGAAGTAACCGAAGTTATTGTCTTGGTATTTTACTAAATACCCAAACCATTAAAAGAATCAGTTTTATTAAATCTCATTCTTTAAAAACCATCAATGTAGGAGTTACCTGTGAATCCTGCAGTATAGCTGATTGCGAAGTAAGACAGGCCCCTCCGGTCCGTTTGGAAAAGGAGCACTTCAACCTCAATATGAAAAATTCAATTGAAAAAATCAGAAAGGATCTCTGAACTAATATGTACGATTAAGACTATGTGAATAAGCTAGAAAATATTTTGTCAGAGAAAACTATTTCTTACCTTAGCAAAAACACACAAATGATTCTTGATCTCCTTTTTCCCAACCGATGCGTTGGCTGCAACAGAATTATTGAAGCAGACATTCTGGTTTGCGGCCTATGCTATAGCCATATCAACTTCACACACTATGATTATTTTAATAACAATCCGGTTAAAGAAAAATGTAATCTGCTTTTCCCCACTGAAAATGCTTATGCCTTAATGCAGTTTGAAGAAGAAAGCCTTAGCAGAAAAGTTATTCACGAACTCAAATATAAAAGCAGGGAAAAGACCGGAAAAATTCTTGCGGAATGGGTTACTGAACGTTTAGATTTCAAAGACCTGAAGCCTGACCTGCTTGCAAGTGTTCCGTTACATCCGAAGAAATTACGAAAAAGAGGCTATAATCAACTTCATCTCTTCACAGAAACCTTATCACAATTTTATAAAATACCTTTTGATCATAATCTGATTAAAAGAAACCATAACACACGGGCACAAGCTTTAAAGGATAAGAAACACCGCATTGAATCATCAAATATTTTCTCACTTAGCCAGCCTGTTTCCGGGAAGCATATTCTTATAATTGATGACGTTTTTACAACAGGAAATACCGTCTCATCCATAGCATGGGAGATCTTAAATGCAGATAGCAATAAGGTAAGCATTCTGGTAATTGCAGTTGACCTGTAATAATTTTCCGGACTTACTTCATACCTGCCTGTTCTTTCAAATCTTTTTCCTAATTTTCCGGAAACTAAACAATCATGCCACATTTGATTTTACTGCACGGAGCTTTAGGCCACAGCGACTTGTTTAACCCCTATTTAGAGAAACTATCACCCTATTTCTCTCTTCATACTCCTTTGTTTTCTGGACATGGAAACAGTGAGCTGCCTGAAAATGGTATCAGCATTCAAAGATATACACAGGAGTTAACTGATTACTGTAAAAAAAATAATCTGACCGATGTACGTATCTTAGGACATAGCATGGGAGGATATATCGCCCTCTGCTATGCCATGACAAATCCTGAAAATGTAAATTCCATTATAACCCTGGGAACAAAGTTTGACTGGACTGAAGAACAGGCTTTAAAGGAAAGTAAACTGCTAAATCCTGATATCATTCTTGATAAAGTTCCGCAATATGCACAACTCTTAGAAGCTCAACATGGTTCTAAATGGAAAGAACTTCTGTCTTCCATCGCTGATTTAATGATTGGATTAGGAAAAAATCCACCTTTGGAAAATAATCTTGCAACCATCAATATCCCGATACAGATTATGGTCGGGGATAAGGATAATATGGTTACTGTTGAAGAAAGTTTACACGTTTACAGAAATCTTCCTGATGCAAAGCTGGCCGTACTCCCGGATACAAAACATCCGATGGATAAGGTACGACCACAGCTGTTACTGGATTTAATAAAAGATTTCTGGAATCTTTCTTAAATTATCGTTGAAGCTTTTCTCCATAACTTAAATCACCAGCATCTCCCAATCCAGGTGTGATATATCCTTTTGGTGTTAATTGTTCGTCAATTGCCCCTACCCAAATCCTAGCATCAGGATAGGCATTCTGAACAGTTTCAACACCTTGTCTGGATGCAATTGCTGCTACAATATGAAGCTGGGTTGGATTTCCGTTGGTCAGCAGGTCTTTGATCGCTTCAATAAGAGAAGCACCTGTTGCCAGCATAGGATCTGCAACAATCAATGGTCTTCCTTCAATACTCGGACAAGTCAGATAATCCTGTTTGATAGAGAAATAATCATTAGCATCATGCTTTCTGTAAGCAGCTACAAAACCGCAATCGGCCCTGTCCAGATAACTTAAAATCCCTTCAAATAAAGGAACCCCGGCCCTCAGGATAGTTGTAATAACCGGTTGTACTGCAATTTCTCTGCTTTGAATCGTATCCAACGGGGTCTGGATTACAACATCCCTGTATTCAAGTCCTTTACTGATTTCAAAAGCCGCAATTTCTCCAATCCTTTCCATATTTCTACGGAACCTCATCCGGTCATGCTGAACTTCAACATTCCGAAGTTCATTAATCCATTCATTAACAAGAGAAAAATTTTGTGATAAAATAGTAAGCATGAATATCTTAAGTTTTTAAATTACAGTTAATCGACACTAATCCCTGCAAAATTACAATTAAAAAACGGATCTGCAGACGGGTATCGAAGTGAATGCATAGATCTATAAAAAATCTGGCAAGGATATTTCCTCACCAGATTTTATTAAAAGTCATTTTATTTTTGTCTGAAATATACTTCAATAGGAACTCCGGTAAACCCGAATTCTTTTCTCAACTGGTTTTCAGTAAATCTTTTATACGGTTCCTTCACATACTGTGGCAGGTTACAGAAGAATACAAACTGCGGAGATGGTGTAGGTAGCTGAACACAATATTTGATCTTAATATACTTCCCTTTGTTTGCAGGAGGTGGCGTCTGCTCAAAAATCGGAAGCATTACTTCATTTAGTTTTGAAGTCTTGATCTTCTTTTTACGGTCTTCATAAACTTCCATCGCCACTTCCACTGCCTTCAGAATTCTCTGTTTCGTTAATGCAGAAACAAATAAAATCGGGATATCCTGGAATTGTCCTATTTTATCTTTAATAGATTTTTCAAAGTCTCGCATGGTATTGGTTTGCTTATCCTCAATCAAATCCCATTTGTTAACCAGGATCACAATTCCTTTCCTGTTTTTCTGCGCTAATCCGAAAATATTCATATCCTGAGACTCCCATCCCTGGGTAGCATCTACCATAATAATGACTACATCAGAGTATTCGATGGAACGGATGGATCTCATAACGGAATAAAACTCCAGGTCTTCGTTCACCTTGGATTTTTTTCTCATCCCGGCAGTATCTACCAATACAAATTCATGTCCGAACTTGTTATATAGTGTCTGAATACTATCCCTTGTAGTTCCTGCAATATCTGTCACAATATTTCTTTCTACATCCAGTAAGGCATTGGTTAATGTAGACTTTCCTACATTTGGACGGCCGGCAATAGTAATCTTAGGCAATCCTTCAAACGGATCTTTATATTCCGTGGTTGGAAAATCTTTAACAATATCATCCAACAAATCTCCGGTTCCTGAACCTGTTGCGGAGGAAAGTGTATAGTATTTTTCAATTCCCAATTGGTAAAACTCTGTTGCAGGAAGTTCTTCTTTTGCAGAATCTACTTTATTTACCACGATATAGATAGGCTTTTTGGATCTTCTCAAGAGCCTGTAAATCTCATGATCCGTATCAGTAAGGCCTTCTTCAACATTCATCATAAAGATAATAGAAGTGGCTTCATCCACGGCCAGCTGTACCTGTTTACGAATTTCTTCTTCAAAGATATCATCAGTACCTACATCATATCCTCCGGTATCAATAACTGTAAAATCTACTCCATTCCAGTCAGACTTCCCATAATGACGGTCTCTGGTTACCCCGGCTGTAGAATCTACAATAGCCTCTCTTCTTTCTAATAAACGGTTAAAAAGCGTGGATTTTCCTACATTGGGACGCCCAACGATTGCAACAATATTTGACATAAAAAAATGTTTAATAATCCTTTATAATACAAGGATATGTTATTAATGGGTTACTCCAACTTTTGGAGCCCAATTTTTTTGCAAAGATAAGACTTTATTATTTAGTATTAAAAGGTTCCTCTTTTTGTGATTTTCAAACAAAAAAAATAAATATTTGGATATCAACCAGTAAGCTCTTTTCCACAACAATTGTATCAAATATTCTTTAATTTTGATTTTTATATTTAAAATAATTTCTATAATTTCGCGGCATTGTAACAGACCCATGGTGTAGCGGTAACACTACTGATTTTGGTTCAGTCATCTGGGGTTCGAATCCCTGTGGGTCTACCATCAACATTAACAGTCTTCTGATGACCAGGAGACTGTTTTCTGTTTTTATAGCGTTAACTTAGAATAATCTATACAGTTAAAAGTATTACTGTACAATAACTGGATCGGTTGAACCAGAAATGTACCGTATTCATGTGAGAATAAAATAAAAGGAGGTTATTAAAAAATAGCCTCCTTCTGAATTTTTACAGATTCAGACAATATTAAGGGCAGCTTACACAAGTAAGTTGACCTCCGGTTGTTATTTTTGTATAAGGAGAGCAATCTGTTGTATTTGCTCCACCAGTACACCAACAACAAGTAAAATCATTATTAGAGCTTCCTGCACTTCCAGCCAGATCGTTGTCAATCTGTTGAACACCTCCTTGAATTGATTGCATGTCTGAGTTTGTTAAAGAAGAGATCTTTTCCTTCTTTAATGATAGTTTCTTAGTTTTTTTCATGAGAATAAATTAAATATTCGTTGTTTCACAAAAATATATATTTTTGTGAAACAACAATAAAAAAAATTATTTTTTATTACCTAATCAAAAACTATTCATGAATAACGTCTTATTAAATGATAAAATCAAAGAAATAACCCATTCTTTGTATGATATTAACTATGAGAAAATGCCAATCTCTTTATTTGAAGGAATGGGGGGAATCTCATACTTCTTTTTTGAAAAAATAAACTCTAATTACGCCAGTAAAAAAGATAAGGACTTTTTTATCTATCTGATTGAATTATTAGTAGAAAAATTAAATGGAGAACAATATTCATTCACTTATTGTGACGGTCTTTGTGGAATTGCATTTATATTAAAAAAATATCAATTAACCCTCAATCAATATGACTATGACCTGGAGGATCTGCTTCAAGATATAGATTCTATTCTGATGCAGGCCCTGGAAAAAATTTCAGACCATGATGATATTAACACAGATTTCCTACATGGATCTTTTGGGTTATTATACTACTTTGTTTTTTTTAAAGAAAGAGGCTCCCGTTTCAAAGCACTTTATGTAAAAAATATTACTTCTGTTATTAATTATATCAACAAGGCAAAAAAAACAGATGAAATAAATATAAATTATGGATTAGCTCATGGATTATGTTCAGTAATCAATATCGCAAAATTATATTTGGAAAATATTGACAAATATTGTGAAGTGTCTAAACATTGTCTTAATCTATGTTGTGAAATGTTTACTGCTCCTGAACTTAATTTCACACTTCCTTCATTATATCCGAGTATCTCTCCTATTAAACAATTCCATGACAGAGCTGCCAGACATTCGGTTCACCTCGGATGGTGCTATGGAGACCAAACCATTTCAACGACTCTAAATAATGTAGCCAACTTTCAGAATAATCAAGAGCTCAATCAATTCTCATTAAATATAGCCAATCATTGGGTCAGAAGAGACTCTATTGGGAAAGCACTTTTAAATGAAGATTTTTATGATCATATGATGTGTCATGGAGTGGCATGTGTAGCTTTATATAATAAATTATGGTTTAACATTACGAAGGACCAGTCTTTTTACAAAAACTACACCTATTTTATAAATAATCTCCTGTCCCAGAAACAAGATTTTGATAATGTTGCAGGATATAAAAGAGCTGTAATTAATAATGAATATGAAAAAAGTTATGGCCTCCTAACAGGGATTGCCGGTGTAGGACTTCTCCTATTGGATGCATCTAATATGGAAAGGAAGTCATGGTATGATCTATTTTTAATCTAATCATGATGATGAATAATTTATTTTCAAAAAGTATTTTAAGAACCCCCGTTTATTCTTTAGAAGACTACAGTACTCTTTTAGCATTGGATAAAAAGTCTCTTTTTAACTACTTAAAAAAAGATGATTTCTTTTTATATGCACTATATACATCTTCTCCGGGCCTGCATACAACTTTCATAGCTATAAATGATTTTAATGAAAAACTTCATAATAAACTTTTACTCAGCTGTTACAAATATTATGTCCGGATGTGTACGAGATGTATCCCCTTCGGACTATTTTCCGGAGTAAGTATCATCAGGCATGAGCAGAATAATAAAAACTCTTATATCACAAGAAACCAGATTTTAAAAACACACACACGATTAGATTCTAATTATTTCAATGTTTTACATAAATCTATACATAGAAACATTAATTTTAATTTAAAATATTACACGAACTCTAGTTTATATAAATTAGGGAATGTATATCGATATACTGAGTATATTGCTGACAATGATTCGGGAAAACGGAAATATATTTTATCACAAATTGAATCTGATAAAATTCTTAACAAAATCATTAAATTTTGTAGGAAGGGAGCATATCTTAAAGAAATTTTAGACATCTTGGTTACTGAAGGTTATGAAGAAACAGACTCTAAAGACTACATCATCTCCCTTATTGAATCTCAAATTTTAATTGATAGTTTTTCAACATCAACAATAGGTGATACTCCTGAAAAGTCTTTACTGAAAGAATATGAAAAGAATAAAGATTCTGAGGAATTCAGATTTCTAAATAATATAACCAACTTAATCTATGACATTGATAATTCTGATTTTAAGACTTCCTTTACAAAAACAAAAGAGTTAGAAACGTTACTACTATCTAATACACCTCCTAAAAACGATCACTTATATTTTCATAAAGAGGTTTATTTTGAACCTGAAGAATATGACTTTGAAAATTCCAAGTTAATAAAAAACGCGCTGGACCATCTTAATTTTATTGGAAAAAAAGTTAATCCGGCAAACACAAGAATTTCAAAATTTATAGAAGTTTATAGAAAACGTTATGGAGATACGATACGAAAATTAACTGATGTACTGGATATTGAATCAGGTATTGGTTATGGTAATTTCTTAAACTCAGGAGGAGTTGGGGACAGCAATATTTTATCAGGACTTAAAAATGGCAGTACAACAATTCCTTCTATAGATTTAACAGAAATAGATCTTTTTTTTATTAATAAAATAAAAAATAATCAGGATTCTAAAGAAATTATAATTCAGGAAAAAGAACTGCAACACTTTAAAGAAAAATCTCAAAACCGGGATTATGAAGGTGCCACGTTTTCATTTATGTGCAACATTTATGAGAATGAGCAGAATAAAAGATATATTTATCTCAATAATATTGGAGGAAATGCCACAAAACTAGTAGGGAGGTTCACCAATGGTGATAAAAATATAAAAGCTCTGGCTCAGGAAATTTCAAAGCATGAATCAGACTATTACTCAGACTACATTTGTGCTGAACTTGATTATATTCCCGAATCTTCCCTGGGAAATGTAATTCACCGTGATGAATTCAGAGATTTTAAAATGTCATTCTTAGGAGGTGTAAACCATGATATTTCTATTGATGATCTGTTAATTCAGATAGAATACAATAAAGTCATATTATTAACTCCGAAAGGAGAAAAAATATTACCATTCTTTTCAAATGCTTTTAATACTTCACACCCTAAAAATTTACCTTTATTTGAACTTCTTGTAGATATTGTCAATCAATTTGAAGCAACCAATGCCAACTTCTTTGATATCAAACATTATCATACTTTTTTAAATCACATCCCAAGAATTTCTGTTAACAATACCATATTACACAGGGAAAGCTGGATGATCTCCATGGAAAATTTAAAAATTTCGAAAGAGAGTATATTTTCAGATGACCTTGCCAAAGAGATCAGTAATTATCTGAAAGGGATAAAAGTCCATGCCAATTTTATAATTGCCGATGGTGACAATGAATTGGTCATCAATCTGGACAGTATAATTGCTTTGGAGATCTTTTTCAATGAAATCAAAAAGAAAAAATCAGTAATAATATATGAATGGCTGCCCAATGAACTGAAGTCTATCATCAGATCACCGGAAAGTAAATACAGCTATAATAATGAATTTTTATTCCTGAAAAAGAACAATACGAAATCAGCCATCATATCTTCAACTGTAAATACTAAAACAAATCATATTAAAAGTAACATGACCCCTTATTCGGAATGGGTATATTTTAAAATTGATATTGGTAATAAAACGGTTGACAACTTTTTATTAAATCTACAACCGGTATTAAAGAAACTGATTAATAACAATATCATTAAAAAGTTTTTTTATATCAAATATGTTGAAGAATCTTTTCAATTAAGGCTTAGATTTTTAATTTCAGATAAGCTTCAGTATATTAATCTTTTGAACATAATAACACCATTCATCCAGAAATATATTGATAACAGGCATGTTATAAAATTCTCCATTGATACTTATGAAAGAGAAGTTTTGAGATACTATGGAGAAAAAATAGTTGATTTTGAAACAATTTTCTTTCATGACAGTATGTTATCAATAGAAATGATCAGGACAGGAAAATTAAATGACAGGCCTGTCTGGATCTATTGTCTGGAATATATTTACCTATTATTAAAGCAGACTTTAAAAGATGATGAAACCATCTATAGATTTGTCGAACATATGAAAGGGGCATTCGACAAAGAGTTTAATGCAAATAAATTCACAACCAAGTCCATTAATTTAAAATATGATCATCATCTAAAAGACATCCATGAGATTATTATACAAAATAATCATAATCTTAGTCTAAAAAATAAACAATTTGACAGCATAATAAAATTAGTCGGGAAACTAAAACAGGAAAATGAAGATCAAATATTTATTCATCTGAACAACATTATTCACATGCATATTATCCGAGTTGTACAAAATGAAAACAGATTATATGAATATCTGATTTATTCCTTTATATTTAAGGCTATTAAAACTAAGAAACATATTTTGTCAAAACAAATATAATTTATCATGAAAAAAACTAAAAAACTATCATTAAAGAAAGAAAAGATCTCTTCTTTAACAAATTCAGACATGAAATCAATTCAAGGAGGTGTTCAACAGATTGACAACGATCTGGCTGGAAGCGCCGGAAGTTCCAATCATGATTTCACATGTTGTTGGTGTACAGGAGGCGGACAACCCGCAACACAAAGCTGTGGTTCTGGATGCTTTCCAAACACAGACACACAACTAACAGTACAATGCGGAGTAACAGGATAAAATGTTAATTCCTTGATGTTCTTCATCAAGGAATTTTTGTCTAAGACTATCTTCAAATAAATATTCATATAACTGACCATGTTAAGATATTATACTTTTTTATTTCTATTACTATGCGGAAAAATTTTTTCACAAAATGTAAAAATGAAAATCATTGATTCTGAAAGCCTTAATCCGATTAAGAATGTCAGAATTTTATCAAAGAGCCAACTTTTTTACACCAATGATGATGGTTTCGCTATAGTTCCTGAAACCCTGGAAAAATATGAAATATCTGCTCCCAATTACCAAACGGAAAATATTGAAAAATTTAAATCTGAAGTTAGGTTAAAGCGGGGCTATAAAATGATTGATGAAGTAAAAATAACCAATATTGACATTAAGGATATTTTTAACAATGTTCTAAAAAACTACAGTAATATATACTATGATAAGCCTTCTCTATATGATATCATTTATAAACAAAAGAACTTCTATGACAACACATTAGCTTTTCTTGTAATTGCTGATGCAAAACTATGGAGTAAAACCAATCAATATAATTTCAGACAGGGTCTGAATAAGAACTTCGATGAGATTTTACAAATACAGCTTAATTCAATAAAGCATATCAGCAAAAATAGAACGGATAGTATTTTCACAGGTAAAACAAGTGAGTTTTCTCATGAAATAGTAGGAAATTACTTTTTCAATTATGAGCTTTCCCGTCTGATGGGTATCTTAAAATCAGGAAATAATAAAAGCTTAGGGACCCTAACCTCCCAGGAAGGAAGCAGCCAGTTTATCAATTTTAGAATTAAGGCAGCAAACGGGACAAATATTTCCGGTAATTTTACATACAACACATTAAATAAAGCGATTTCTAGATTTGAAGTAAGTTATGACCAAAGTGAGTTTCCAATACTAAAAAAAACCTCTGTTGACGGAAGGCAATTTGATTATAAAATGAGAATAGCTTCCATAATATTTGAATTTTATGTAAAAGATGGCAAATATATTCCTTCACAGTATAATTTTTCCGGCGATGATTTTATAGTTATTCTGGATGGTCAAAAACACACAAAAAAATTTAACAGACAAATCACTTATAACACTTTCACTCCTTCCGACAATATAGGACTAAATCCAAAGATCGATCTTGTAAAAGATTTTTGGGAAAACTTTCCCAATAATGAACAAAAGCCGGATGCTGTCATTTTATCTGAGGAGGAGGCAAATTTTTTAAATATCACTAAATGAAAAATAATATTTTGTGGGCTTTCCTCTTCTTTGCTTTTACAGCAAAATCTCAAAATCAGAGATTTATTTATGATGTACAATATAAAAAGGATTCAACTTCCCATATTCTTACCAAAGAAAACTATATACTGGATATTATAAAGAATGATGTTTTATATTATACAAGAGATTTTTTCGTGGCCGATTCTCTAATCAGCAATAATATTCCTTTTCCAAAGGATATAAAGTTAAACACGTCCAATATTATTTCACATCAGATCGGCAACAATAGCTTTGATGAATATGATCTTTTTGAAAATACAGTTTTAAAACTGCAAACAAGTTCTTCCCAGAACTGGAAACTAACAGAGGAAAAAAAACAGATAAAAAACATCACTTTACAAAAAGCTACCACCTACTGGGGAGGAAGAAACTGGATTGCATGGTTCACACCAGAAATACCTCTACAGGAGGGCCCTTACAAATTTCATGGATTACCCGGTCTGATCGTGGAAATATATGATGCTAAGAATAATTATAAATTTGAATTAGTAAAGATCATACAAATAAATCAGATTGTAAATAACCAGTTTATTACAATGTCAAAACAAATGAGTATTCCGGTAACCTGGGAGAAGTACAAGGAGACTAAACTTAAATATTATGCATCTCCTATTAGTTTTATCAGGAACGGAGCTCCTACAGGAAAGAATGATCAATTTTATTTAAATGATGGAACAATAGTCAATGCAGGTAATTTAAAGGAAATAAATCAAAACCTTCGAAACAATATTAAGAAATATAACAACCCGATTGAGTTAGACAAAGCTATTCAATATCCATAGAAGCTTAAACCTGGATATATCAAATAAAAAGAGAGCAGTATGCTCTCTTTTTATTTGATATGTTTTCTTAAACTAAGCCAGGTCAAATCTGTCCAGATTCATCACTTTAGTCCATGCAGTCACAAAGTCTTTCACAAATTTACCTTGCGCATCAGCACTTCCATATACCTCAGCTACAGCTCTCAATTCTGAATTTGATCCGAAGACAAGATCAGCACGGGTAGCCGTCCATTTTGGCTGGCCTGTTGAACGGTCTGTTCCGATGTACAGTTCATTATCGTCTGACATTGCTTTCCATTGTGTTCCCATATCCAGAAGGTTTACAAAGAAATCATTGGTAAGAACTCCCGGACGGTGTGTGAATACACCATGCTTTGAGCCATCAAAGTTCGTATCTAAAGCACGCATCCCTCCTATCAATACTGTTAATTCCGGAGCTGTAAGGGTCAGCAGCTGAGCCTTATCGATCAGTAAAGATTCTGTAGATACAGAAAACTTCCTTTTCAGGTAATTACGGAAGCCATCAGCAACAGGCTCAAGATATCCCATAGACTCTATATCTGTTTGTTCTTGTGATGCATCCATTCTTCCCGGAGCAAAAGGGATTTTCACATCATGTCCGGCATTCCTTGCCGCTGCTTCCACTGCTGCCGTACCTGCTAAAACAATAATATCTGCCAATGATATTTTTTTACCTCCGCTTTGAGAAGTATTGAAATCATTCTGAATTCCCTCCAGTATTCCCAGTACTTTATGTAATTGAGACGGATTGTTAACTTCCCAGTTTTTCTGAGGTTCCAATCGTATTCTTGCTCCATTGGCACCACCCCGTTTGTCACTTCCTCTGAATGTAGATGCTGAAGCCCATGCAACAGATACCAGTTCTGAAATACTTAATCCTGAATTTAGAATTTTGGTTTTGAGATTTTCTACATCAGTAGTATCCACAAGCTCATGATTTACTTCAGGTATCGGATCTTGCCAGATCAGTTCTTCCTGTGGTACATCAGGCCCAAGGTAACGGGCACGAGGTCCCATATCCCTGTGTGTAAGCTTAAACCATGCTCTTGCAAAGGCATCAGCAAAGGCATCAGGGTTTTCATAGAAATGTCTTGAAATTTTTTCATAAACCGGATCCATTCTCAATGAAAGATCTGTCGTAAGCATGGTAGGTTTATGTTTTTTAGTAGAATCAAATGCATCAGGGATAATATCAGCTCCATCTTTGGCTATCCATTGATGAGCCCCCGCAGGACTTTTTGTCAGTTCCCATTCATTCTCAAACAGGTTTTTAAAGAAATAATTACTCCATTGAGTAGGAGTTTCTGTCCAGGTTACTTCCAATCCGCTGGATATAGCATCTTTACCACTTCCTGATTTATAAGTACTGGCCCATCCCAATCCCTGTAATTCAATTCCTGCTCCTTCCGGTTCTTTTCCTACATGATCTGCTGGTCCTGCACCATGTGTTTTACCGAATGTATGACCTCCAGCAATCAGCGCAACCGTTTCTTCATCATTCATTGCCATACGTCCGAAAGTGTCCCGGATATCCTTTGCCGCCGCAATTGGATCGGGGTTTCCATCCGGACCTTCAGGGTTTACATAGATCAGCCCCATCTGTACAGCTGCTAAAGGCTTTTCCAGATTCCTGGTGTGAATATCTCCGTCAGCATCATCATCTGTAGGAAGTACACCACGGTTTTCTACAGCCCCTTCAGAGCCATGTGCATAACGTATATCTCCTCCCAGCCAGGTTTTCTCTGATCCCCAATACACATCCATATCCGGCTCCCAGACATCCTCACGCCCTCCTGCAAAACCAAACGTTTTAAAGCCCATAGATTCAAGGGCTATATTCCCGGTAAGAATTAAAAGATCTGCCCAGGATATGTTTCTACCATATTTTTGCTTAATCGGCCATAATAATCTCCTTGCTTTATCAAGACTCACATTATCCGGCCAGCTGTTCAATGGTGCAAAACGTTGCTGCCCTGCTCCTGCACCGCCTCTCCCATCGCCTACACGATAGGTTCCTGCGCTATGCCAGGCCATACGGATAAAGAGAGGGCCATAGTGCCCAAAATCAGCAGGCCACCAATCCTGGGAATCCGTCATTAACGCATGAAGATCTTTTTTTACTGCCTCAAGGTCAAGGCTTTTAAAAGCTTCAGCATAATTAAAGTCTTTATCCATAGGATTGGACAGTGATGAGTGCTGACGTAACATATCCACCCTAAGCTGTTCTGGCCACCAATCCAGATTTTTAGTACCTCCGCCTGCTACATTATTTTTCTTCATTGTCCCATTATGAAAAGGACATTTACTGATGTCATTCAAATCTTTTTCCATTGTCGTTTATTTTATATTGATTAATACAGTTTCACTTTTATTACATGACAAACTTACAAAGTTTGTTTAATAAACATAATCTATTAATTATTATATCAACGATAGTCAAAAACTATAAAATATCCCAACAGGTTGATGCTTACCTGTTTGTGGTTTTAAGTTAGTAAAATTTTATATGAAAAAAACTAAAAAATAACATTCCCGGCTCTATTTAGAATAGCTCAAAGGAGCATCATTTATTCTGCATTTTTATCTTTTAATAAATAAATTAAGTATCTTTATCGTAAATAAGAAACATGAATATCTGTTATGAAAAAAGTATTGGTTATCCTTCTTGTTGCATTCATTATTATTCAATTTTTTCCCATTGATAAAACAAATCCGGCTCCTACTCCGGGCATGGATTTTTTGAAAATTAAAAAAACTCCCGATCATATTGCCAAGGTAATCCGCACCTCGTGTTATGATTGTCATTCCAACGAAACGAAATATCCCTGGTATTCAAATATCTCACCGGCTTCCTGGTTTCTGAAAAATCACATTAATGAAGGGAGAAAGCATCTTAATTTTTCTACCTTTGCAGTATACGAACCTAAAAGGCAGTTGCATAAACTGGAAGAGTGTATGGACCTGTTAGAAAAAAAGGAAATGCCCCTTGAGTCTTATTATCTCGGTCATCAGGATGCCAAACTCACTGATGATCAACGTACAGTACTTATCCAGTACTTCAGAAGGCTCAAGGAAGATACAGAAAGGGCCATCATGTTTAATAAGTAAATCATGGAAAACTGGAAGAATAAATATATTGTATTTTTTGACGGAGATTGTGGAGTCTGCAATTTCTGGGTACAATGGATTCTGGAAAGAGATAAAAAGGATAAATTTATGTTTGCCTCCCTGCAATCTGACTTCGGACAGCAGTTTTTATCAGAGAGAGGGTTGGAAACAAATATTTTCAATACTATGTACTTATGGAAACCCGGACAATATTATCTGATAAAATCAAAAGCAGTACTTAAAATAGCTAACCTGTTAGGCGGTATTTATAAGCTTTCTGTTCTTGGGAAAATAATACCCGGCTTTTTATTGGATAAAGGCTATGATTTAATTTCAAGAAACAGAATGAAACTGGCTAACCAAAAATGCTATTTACCGGATCAGCATCAGAAGAAGAAGTTTATTCAGGTATAATTTCAGTCTGTTCTATGGATAATGGATATCATCATAAATTAATTGTATAATAATAAAAACCGTCAGTCCTAACTGACGGTTCTTATTATCAGGTAGTAAATTATTCTTTTACTGGTTTAAAGACCATACAGAGTAACTGTTAGGCGGACATTGGATTTTCACCCATTTATCTCCCTGAGTCGTAGGATACCAGCCGGAATGGCCGGTAAAGTCCTTGATCTGCTGACTGCTCCAATTTGTCTCAATCCATCTCTCCTGCCAGTTTGATGAAGTGTTGATATATACAACCAGCCCAGGATTTCCATTATAGCCGTTACGTCTTGCAATATATTCATCATTGTCGGTATAGAGGATAGATGTTGTTCCTGTAGCTTTATTATTATGAATCCAAATCAGATTGTTCAGTCTCTCTTTGTTCAGCCATTCTTCATAATCTCTGTAAAAAATGGTAGGATAGCCTTCATGGGTTAAAATATAAGCATAGGCAGGCATTTTATTATAAATAATATCAGTATCATGATTTGCTACAAAGGTAACCGCCTTATATGGATTCCGCTTCCACATCATATCATCATTTAAAACATTTAAATTCCCGTTATCAAAAGCCTCATCCATTTTATAATAGGCTGCAAAATCAAATACGGAACTATTTGCATTATTGGCCCACCATTCCAAAGTATTCACATTAGAATCCCATAACTCTCCCACAGAAAATCCTCCTACTTTAGAATTCCAGGTATTAACTACCCAGGGTCCGAATCCTTTAACATAATCAAACCTCCACCCATCAAATTTCATAACGTTTTTGTAATATTTCCCAACAGAATCATCTCTCTCCCATAACCATTCCTGTACATGAGGATTAGCGTGACACAGGTCCGGAAATCCGCCGAAGGCACCTTCATCATTATTTCCATATGCATTTTTGTAAAAATCATTATAGTTTCTCTGAAATTTCCCGGAAGCAATTCCTGAAAAATCTGTCCAGGTATTTGTTCCGGTATAAGGATTGGCTTCAGATTGTCCTCCACTGTTGTGATTGATCACAATATCCGCATACACCTGCATATTTTCACTATGGGCTTTAGTAATCAGAGCTTCAAGCTCTGTTCTGGAGCCGAATCTTGTTTCTGTACTTCCATTCTGATTAAAATTTCCAAAATCATAATAATCTGTAGGGTCATATCCCATTGAAAACGCACCATTCTGGGCTTTTGATGCAGGAGGAAGCCATACCGCTCCAATTCCGGCATCTGACCAGGCTGTCAATTTATCCTTAACTGTATTCCACCAGTTGCCTCCCTCGGGAACGTCCCAGTAAAATCCCTGCATGAGAACACCTCCCCCCGGCCCGGCTATAAATTTTCCCTGAATTGATTCTGATCCTTTTCCGGTACTGAAAGGGCGACCATCATGATTGGTTACATTTACAGTTTTGTCATGCACTTCCATCTGTTGTGGAGATTTATTGACAAATTCATCATTATTCTGACAAGAGCCGGCAAGTGTTAAAGCCAATGCAGAAAAGAGAAAGAAAGTTTTTTTCATCGCAAATAATTAATTATGATTCTAATAACCAAGTTACATTTTTATTGAAAACAAAATTAAATACAAGTAATAAAAATTAATTATTAACAATAACACGATCAATATTCCAGTAAATTTTTTCATTAAAAAATCATAAATTTTTAAGTTTCTCGAAACAATTTTTCTTTTAATCCATATATTTGCATACTATGGAATACAATACCCAAAAAACTCAGCTTCATATGCCGGAATACGGCAGAATTATACAACAGTTGGTTGAGCGCTGTAAAGAACTTCCTACCAAAGAAGAAAGAAGTGAAATGGCTATGGCAATCATCGATTTTATGGGTCAGAGAAACCCACAACTTCGCGATGAAGAAAATTATAAACATAAACTTTGGGATCATCTTTTTATTCTTGCAGACTATGATCTGGATGTAGAGTCCCCTTATCCGTTTCCGACAAGGGAACAATTGGCAGAAAGACCTAAGAAGATGGAATATCCTAAACTTCAGGGTGATTTTAAGTTCTACGGAAAAAGTATTCTTCAATTGATCGAAAAAGCAATTGAACTGGAAACGGGTGATGAAAAAGAAGCCCTTATTGAAGTTATTGCAAACAATATGAAGAAGTCTTACAATGTATATAATAAAGAACATGTAACAGACGATGTTATTTTCCGTCATCTGAAGGAGCTCTCCGAAAACAGGTTAGATCTTACAGGAATTGATTCTCTTGAAAAGAGTAAGATTTATTACACCAACAACAGCAACCGTAATAATAAAAACAGCGGTGGTAACAAAAATCAGAACAATAACAAGAGAAAACATAATCATAAAAACAGAAAATAATGAGTGGAACATTTCAGATAAGAGGAGGAAAAAGACTGCAGGGGGAAATAACTCCACAGGGAGCTAAAAACGAAGCTCTACAGATCTTATGTGCAGTTTTATTAACCGATGAAGAAGTAAGAATCAAAAACATTCCTGATATTCATGATGTAAACAGACTGATTGAAATTCTGGGCGATTTTGGAGTAAAAGTAATTAAAAACGGACAGGGGGATTATACTTTCAAGGCGGACCAGGTTAACTTTGATTATATCAAATCAAGTGAATTCAAAAAAGATGGTGCAAAACTGCGTGGTTCAATTATGCTAATGGGACCAATGCTGGCACGTTATGGAGAAGCCTATATGCCTACCCCGGGAGGAGATAAAATCGGGAGAAGAAGACTGGATACTCACTTTCAGGGCCTGGTTGAGCTTGGAGCAGAATTCAATTATGATGAAGAAGAATATTTTTATTCATTAAAAGCAACAGAGCTCAGAGGTAAATTTATTTTGCTGGAAGAGGCTTCTGTAACCGGAACGGCAAATATCGTAATGGCTGCCGTACTAGCTAAAGGAAAAACCAGGATATATAATGCAGCCTGCGAGCCCTACCTACAGCAATTATGTAAAATGCTGAACAGAATGGGTGCTAATATTTCAGGAATCGGCTCAAACCTCCTTACTATTGAAGGAGTAGATTACCTGAGAGGAACCGAGCATACTATGCTTCCGGATATGGTAGAAATCGGATCATGGATTGGTCTTGCAGCGATGACCAAATCGGAAATCACCATTAAAAATGTAAACTGGAACCAGCTTGGCGTTATTCCAAATACATTCAGAAAACTGGGAATTCAACTTGAACAGAGTAACGATGATATTTATATCCCTGCTCAGGAACACTATAAAATTCAGAAATTTATTGATGGTTCCATCCTTACAATTTCAGATGCTCCATGGCCGGGATTCACTCCGGACCTTTTATCTATTATTTTGGTAGTAGCCACTCAGGCTAAAGGCAGTATTCTGGTTCACCAGAAAATGTTTGAATCCAGATTATTCTTTGTAGATAAATTAATTGACATGGGAGCTCAGATTATTTTATGTGATCCGCACAGAGCGACAGTAATCGGGTTAAACCAGGAAGCACCATTGAGAGGTACAACCATGGTTTCTCCGGATATCAGAGCCGGGAACGCACTTTTAATCGCCGCACTTTCTGCAGAAGGAAAATCCATTATCCATAATATAGAACAAATCGACAGAGGATATGAGAATATTGACGGCAGGTTACGGGCAATAGGTGCAGATATTGAAAGAATCTAATACTTATTTTATATAGAAGGCTCAGATCAATCTGAGCCTTTTCCGACAAATCATGTTATATTGCTTATCAACCAGATAATGCCGGAAATCTAAAAGAAAGGTAAATCTGTTTTTGATAGTAAAAATAAAAGTACCCGTAAAACAGGTACTTTTGTAATTAAAACTATATGAATCTCGCTTAAAAATACTTTCGGCAGATATACTCCACCGTAGTACTCAAAAGTTTATTTTTATTCAGATAGAACTCAAGTTGCTGATAATCTTCTGAATTAACATTTAGATATAATTGTACTGTCCCAAAACTATATCCGTTTACATATTCTATATTGGCAGACAACACCCTATGACAGATCCCCATCTGATTATAAATGGTATTCATTAAATGTTCAAATTTCATTTTCCCATTTAATTCTATTTCCAGGATCAGTTCTTTTTTGGGCAGGTTCAGCTTATTCTGTAAGACCTGCAGGCCGGGATTAGGTGTAATCATCACTAAAAATTTTGGGTTAAACACTTCAGATCATATTGCTCTTTGCATTAAATCTGTGACAAAAATATAAAAAAATATTAGTCCACCAAATTAGTAGACTAATATTTTTTATTTTTTTCTTGTCTCTCCTGTTTCTCTTACAGTTCTCTTATTCTTTCTAATTTATCCGAGCCTGCAAGACCATTTGGATTACAACCCGGTTCTCCTTCCGGAACTTTCAGATTCTTTTTTTTGTAAAATTCTTCCCAAAATACATTTATTTTCCCGGTTTCAGGATCAATAAAAGTCATCGGTTCCAATGTAAAAATATGGTTTTCTCTAAAAGCTCTTTCAATAAAGTCTGAACAGTAATAGGAATTTTCATTCAGGATATAGTTGAAATTATAAGGCTTACCAAGCATCTGATTGGCTTTTTTAACAGCTGGAGGAATAGCTTTCCGGTATTCAGGTTTTAGCCTGTAAACAATAACTTTCTGTCCCTCCATCTCCTGTTCTTTGACAAAAGTTCTCAATACTTGTTTTTGAGAGCCTCCTTTTGGGGCAGCATGGAGTACAAAAAATCTCCTGCCTTTTTGTTCTACTATTCCAATATGATCAAAAGAAGCTTCCTTCTGTTTTTGCGTAACATTATTAATAGCTCCGGAAAGTCCGGTTTCTTTTGCAGTAACGAAAAGCATATCGCCATTTTGAAGTATTGCATGATTACGGTAAGATGTACACTGTACAAAGGTTAATACTAAAAAGCATAAACATACAATAACAGTACTTTTTTTATTCGAATCTCTTTTAAATTCCGGCATTCAATTCTCTTTCTGCCAAAATTACAAAATAGAATTTATTACATTTGTCAGAATATTGAACCACTCTTCACCTCAGCAAAAAACACAATTTTTACATGCCTCATATATTACTTGTTGAAGACGACGACAGATTGTCAAAACTTATCGCAAAAGGACTTCAGGATTTTGAATTTGAAGTAACAACGGCCTATGATGGAATGACAGGAACAAAGCTTTCATTACAAAAAGACTTTGACCTGGTGATTACAGATATTATACTTCCTGAAAAAAACGGACTGGAATTTTGCAATGAAATAAAAGCATTAAAACCTGAACTGCCTGTTATAATGCTCACTGCACTCGGAACTACAGATGATAAACTGGAAGGATTTGATGCAGGAGCAGATGACTATCTGACCAAACCCTTCGAGATGCGTGAACTGGTTGCCAGAATCAAAGTTCTTTTAAAGCGCTTTTCCCAACAGCAGCAGAAAGTATTTATTCTTAAATACGCAGGCATCGAAATGAACCTGGAACAAAAAACTGTCACAAGGGACCATATTCCAATAAAGTTAACTCCAAAGGAATTCAATCTCCTGAAATTTATGCTGGAAAATCCTGAAAAAGTTCTTTCCCGGACTGAAATTTCAGAAAATGTATGGGACACTCACTTTGATACCGGCACTAATTTCATAGATGTTTACATCAATTATATAAGAAAGAAAATTGATAAGGATTTTGAGAAAAAACTCATCCATACCAAAACAGGCATGGGCTTTATTTTAAAAAAAGGATACGAAGAACAATAGCAAAGAATTCACGCATGAAAATCAGAACCCGCTTAACCTTATTGTTCACCTTTATCACAGCAACGTTAATGGTCTTCTATGGTATTGCTGTATATTATTCGTCCAGCAAGGCAAGAGAGGTTTCATTTTATGCACAACTCAGAACTGAAGCAATAGCAAAAGCCAATCTCTTTTTCCAAAGTACTTTAAGTGAAAAAGAAATGCATCGCCTCTATAAGAATAATACAAAAACACTGAATGAGGTTCAGGTTGCTATTTATGATTCTGAATTTAATCTTATTTATCATGATGATTCAAAAGTAGATTATATCAAGGAAAATCCTGAAATGCTTTCCAATATTTTCAGGAATAAAGACATCAGCTTTTTCATTAATGATCTTCAGGCGATCGGAACAGTCTATTCCCATAACCAAAAAGAGTATGTGGTAACAGCGGCAGGCTATGATCAGTATGGATACAGCTCAATTACCCATTTGCTGACCATCAGTATTATTGCATTCACCTGTATTCTGATCCTGATTTACCTGGCAGGAATATTTCTCTCAAAAAAAGCATTGAATCCCTTAAGCGAAATGGTAAGCCAAATCAAAAGAATAACTGCAGGAAAGCTACAGTTACGGATAAAAACTACCGGAGAGAAAGACGAACTTAATGAACTTGCACAAAATTTCAACGGGATGCTTGAACGGCTGGAAAATTCCTTTGAAGCCCAGAAGCATTTTGTATCCAATATTTCACACGAACTCCGGACTCCCTTAGCTGCAATTATTACCGAACTGGAAATTGCTTCAGAAAAGGAACAGACCAATAAGGATTACCGCCAGACCATTAAAAGTACCTTGGATGACGCCCGTAATATGGCCAGATTATCCAACAGCCTGATGGACCTTGCCAAAGCAAGTTATGATCCTAATGAAATCAGTTTTTCTGAATTACGTCTTGATGAGGTGCTGCTGGAATCTTATACCAAAACCATTAAAGAAAATACTGAATATAAAGTTTCACTGAACATAGAAACCGATGTAGAAGAACATCAACTTATTGTGCAGGGAAACCAATATCTGCTTAGGGTAGCTTTCAATAACCTTATTGACAATGCCTGTAAATATTCACCTGAACATTCCTGCTCCATTATTATAAAAAACAGTGATAAAAACCTCCATATCAGCTTTATCAATACCGGAGCTGTTATTCCACAGGAAGATTTACAACGTATTTTTGAACCTTTCTACAGAAGTGATATTTCCAGGAAAGAAAAAGGATATGGAATAGGGCTTTTTCTCACCGAAAAAATTATTCATCTGCACAATGCCACTATTGCTGTAATATCTGAAAATAATAAAACCGTTTTTACGGTACTGTTTGAATTGAATCCGGATTTCAGTCCGGACAGATAATAATATGGCTTATTATTATTGGTTTGCAGTTTTACTGAAGATTGTGGTTCCAATACTGGCTGCTATGACACATGCAACAGAAATCCATTGTAAAAAAGTTAGCTTTTCCGATAAAAAGACTAATCCGGAAAGGGCTGCAAAAGCGGGTTCCAAACTCATAAGAATACTGAAAGTTTTGGCAGGAAGCCTCTTTAGCGCCATAATTTCCAGGGAAAAAGGCAAAGCACTTGACAGAATAGCTACTCCAAGACCTTTAACAAAAATAGCCGGAGTAAGGTTAAAAACCGCACCATCCCATATTGTAAAGGGAATAATCACCAGACTGGCAAATAACATTCCGGTAGTAACAGCATCTTTTCCATCCATTATTTTAGATACCTTTCCGCCCATTACGATATACACTGCCCAAAACATTCCTGCAAGAAAGGCCAGTCCAAGCCCCAGAAGATCTACATGATCACTCTGCCAGGGAACAATAAGCAAGATTCCCACACAGGCCAGTAATGCCCAAACCACATCCAATAGTTTCCGGGATAAAGCTAACGCAAGAAATAACGGCCCCGCAAACTCTACCGTTACCGCCAGACCTAATGGAATCCGTTGGATAGCCATATAAAAAATAAGGTTCATTGCAGCCAGACCTATCCCATACATAGCACAATACTTCCATTTCTGTTTGGTAAACTGCAAAAATTTAGGGCGGTTAATCACGGTCAGTAAAACAGCAGAAAGGACAATTCTCAGAGTAACAGTTCCAATGGCTCCTATTGCAGGAAAAAGTTGCTTCGCAATAGAGGCTCCACCTTGTACACAGATTATCGCTAAAAGAGTAGCAGGAATTGCTAAATTCGATTTCTTCATTTCTAAATTAATGATTGGCAAAAACAATATTTAATACAGCAGCCGGCAATTGGAAAAAAACACTGATAACAAACTATAAATACCAAGCCTCTATTGCGCCTCATCAAATGTATAGAAATTTTATCTTCTACAAAACAGGATTTAATCTGAATACAGAATCACAGCAATAAATATTAGTTGTACTACTACCTGCTTCTAATAAGATTCTAATAAGATTCTAAAGTTTTTCTAACAGCTTCTGGCTAAAAGTAAGGATACCTTTGCAGCAAATAAAAAATCATGGATACTGACCCGTCCTATTATTACAACAAATAAATATTCAGCAATATACTTTTCTGTATACGGCTGGGTGCCATACAACAGAAAGGTTATGAACACATTAGAATTTACACTCCGTCTTTTCACAGCTTTTGCCTTAGGTGCCGGTATTGGTTTTGAAAGGCAATGGCGGCAAAAAAGTGCAGGTCTCCGTACTAATACATTAGTCTGCCTCGGTTCCGCGGCTTTCGTTCTCCTCTCTATAAAAATCGGAGGGGATGCCACAGGCAGAATCGCTTCTTATATTGTAAGCGGTATCGGCTTTTTGGGAGGAGGTGTTATTATGAAAGACGGACTTACTGTAAGAGGGCTCAACACTGCCGCTACCATCTGGTGCTCTGCTTCTGTTGGAGCCCTTTGTGCACTGGGTCTCTCCTTTGAAGCAGCTATTACAAGCGGATTTATTATCCTTACCCATGTGTTTTTGCGTCCTATAGGCATAAAACTCAGCAACAATATCAATAACAGGAATCATTATACAGAATATTTACTCAGTATTAAATGCAGGAGTGAAGTAGAAAATCATATCCGGGTACAACTGATGCAGTCCTTAAGCGGAAATGATAACGTTTTATTAAAATCCCTTACAAGTGATGATAATGGTCTTCCCGAAAACGCAATCATTACAGCAGAAGTCCATGCTTCAACTCCACAAGACAGCTTCATGGAAAAAACAGCAAGCAGACTGACTATTGAAGACAAGGTCATTAAAGTAAGCTGGGAAATAATAGGTACTGAAAACGATTTATAACATTTTAATAAACGAAGTGATGTTAAAAAGGTCCCCCAATAAAACCCTTAACTCTGCAGCGCTGGTAAAATTGAAAGAGGCTGCATCAGAGAACGAAAGAATGGTTTACGCAATGCTGGAAACTTCTGAAGACGGCCTAAGTGAGAACACTGTAAAAGATCGTCTGAAAATTTATGGTAAAAATGAAATTGCCACTCAGAAAGCTCCATCATGGCTGAAACAATTTGCTCATTCCTTTTTTAATCCTTTTAATTATATTCTGGCCTGCATTGCTGTGATTTCATTATTGATTGATGTAATTTTCGCTTCAGCAGATGAAAGGGACTTCAGTACTACCATTATTATCTCGGTAATGCTGCTGTTCAGTACTGTTTTAAGGTTTATTCAGGAGTTCAGAAGCAATAAGGCAGCTGAGGCTTTAAAGAAAATGGTAAAAACAAGCTGCCTTACCAAAAGAAAATTTACAGAAAATAAAGAAATAGAGATTACCGGAATTGTTCCCGGAGATATCATTATACTTTCGGCAGGGGATATGGTACCTGCTGACTGCAGAATACTTAAAAGTAAAGATCTGTTCATCAGTGAATCTATCCTCACGGGAGAAGCCCTGCCTGTAGAGAAAAATCCACATATTATCCGGGATGCTAAAAAACAAAATCCCCTTTCCCTCTCAAATATCTGCTTTATGGGAACAAATGTAGTAAGCGGATCCGCTACTGTTGTAGTGGTCAATACCGGTATTTTCACTTATTTCGGAAGCATCAGCAGAAATATGACCTCTAAAAGACCTGAAACAGCTTTTGATATTGGAGTAAATAAAGTAAGTTTTCTGTTGATCCGTTTCATGCTGATTATGACTCCTGTTATTTTTCTGATCAATGGATGGGTAAAAGGAGACTGGATGCAGGCTTTATTATTTGCTATTGCCGTAGCCGTGGGTCTCACTCCCGAAATGCTGCCTATGATTGTTACCGCCAACCTGGCAAAAGGTGCTGTAAATATGAGTAAGAAGAAAGTGATTGTTAAGCGTCTCAATGCCATTCAGAATATTGGTGCGATGGATATTCTCTGCACTGATAAGACCGGAACCCTTACTCTTGATAAAATTGTATTGGAAACCCATCTCAACGTTCAGGGTATTGAGGATGATGAAGTACTGAAATGGGCTTACCTCAACAGTTTCCATCAGACAGGGCTAAAAAATCTTTTAGATCAGGCTGTACTGAACCATGCAGAAGTTCATAAGCTGATGAAAGCTGATGAATTGTATCTTAAGGTGGATGAAATTCCTTTTGATTTTGAGAGGAGAAGAATGTCTGTCATTCTGAAAACTTCCAAAGGCAAGCATCTTATGATTTCTAAAGGTGCAGTAGAAGAAATGCTTTCTCTTTGTAAGTATGCTTTAGATCCTGGTGAAGACCACAGCCTCCATATTGAGAATGACAATATTGTTCCACTGGATAATCTTATGAAGCAGAAAATTATCAGAATGTCTGAAAAACTCAATTTAGAAGGACAACGTGTATTATTGATTGCCATCCGGGAATTTGATGGGAATCACCTTCTGAATTATTCAGTTTCGGATGAAAACCACCTTACTCTTGCCGGCTTTATAGGATTTCTTGACCCTGCAAAGCCATCTGCAGAACCCAGCATTAAAGCCTTACACAAACTGGGAGTTGAGGTAAAAGTAATCACCGGGGATAATGATATTGTTGCAAAAAAGATATGCCATGATGTAGGAATTCCTGTCAACACAATTATATTAGGGGATAAGCTGGACCAGGTCTCTGATGAAGAACTCAGCAAAAATATGGATCTATATTCTGTTTTTGCAAAAGTAAATCCATTACAAAAACAACGTATAATAAAAATATTAAAAGCGAAAGGACATACTGTAGGCTTCATGGGAGACGGAATCAATGATGCTGCAGCCATTAAGGAAGCTGATGTAGGAATTTCAGTAGATACTGGTGCTGATATTGCAAAAGAAAGTGCAGACATTATACTGCTTGAAAAAGATCTTATGGTTCTGCGCAGCGGTGTTATCTATGGCAGAAGAACATTTGGAAATATCATTAAGTATATAAAAATGACAGCCAGCAGCAACTTCGGGAATATGTTCAGTATGATCGGAGCCAGCGCTCTTCTTCCGTTTTTGCCAATGCTCCCATTACAGATCTTAACCCAGAATTTGCTGTATGATGTTTCGCAATCTTCTATACCCTGGGACACAATGGATAAAGATTTTCTGAAAAGCCCGAAAAAGTGGGAAGCCGGAAGCATCAAAAAATTTATGCTGTATATCGGTCCGTTAAGTTCTGTTTTTGACTATGCAACCTTTGCCATCATGTTTTTTATTTTTAAAGCCAATACCGTAGAACAACAGAGCTTGTTTCAAACAGGATGGTTTGTAGAAGGATTACTGTCACAAACATTAATAGTACATATTATCAGGACAAAAAAAATTCCATTTGTCCAAAGTTGGGCAACTGCTCCGGTAGTTGCGTTAACCAGTTTAATTATGCTTATAGGGATCATAATTCCATTTACCCCAGCCGCTGCTTATCTGAAAATGCAGCCACTGCCTTTAAGCTATTTTCCATATCTGGCAGGTATTCTTACAAGCTACTGTGTCCTTACTCAATTGGTCAAACATTGGTTTATTAAAAAATTCGGACAGTGGCTCTAATTGAAAATCATATTTAACTTAAATAAATTGAACCAGATTTTATATGAAAAATACAGTATTAACATTACTACTTCTAACATTTATTACTGCTTGTAAGGAGCCCGAAAAAGAAACCGTAAAAGAGCAGCAAATCAAAATAGAAGGAGATCACATCATTATTCCTGACGGAAGCAGTATACTAAAAAAAATCAGAACAGAAACCATTAATAAACAAGAGCATCATCACGCTATCACCTCTGTGGGAGCCGTAGAAGCAATCCCAGGCAATTATGCTGAAATAGCGAGCCCTTTTCCAGGAAGAATTATCAAAGCTTTTGCGGGTATTGGTCATAAAGTAAATGCAGGGAGTCCTGTTTTCGAAATACTCACATCCGGATATCTTGATGTACAGAAGGAGTACTCAAATGCCCTGAATGAGGCAGTGCTGGCAGAAAAAAAATACAAACGTCAGCAGGATCTGGTAAAGCATGGTGTAGGGATACAAAAGGAATTAGAAGAGTCTGAAACAGAATATAGAAATAAAAAGATCTCTTTATCCAATGCATCTTCTGCATTAAAAATCTACACTAATCAAAGTAAAGGAACCGGAGCGCTTATAATCAGATCTCCCATCAGCGGAGAAGTAATTTCCAGTAAAATTGTTACAGGACAGTATCTGAAAGAAGATGCCGAACCCGTGGTCATCATTGCTGAACTTTCCAAAGTATGGATATCAGGAGAGGTAAAGGAAAAAGATCTGAGGTTTATTAAAAAGGGAGATCAGGTTTCTGTAACAATAAACAGCTATCCGGATCACATTATCAATGGAAAAATATACCATATCAATGACTGGGTAGATGAAACGACCAGAAGCATAAAAGTTTTAATAGAATGTGATAATCCTGACAGAAAACTAAAGCCAGGCATGTTTGCCACTATATCTTATTCGACTGATTCTGAAAACACAATGATCATACCTACTGCAGCATTAATGCAAGAAAATGAGCATCAATATGTCTGGCTTAAAACAGGAAAAAACCAATTTATAAAGCGAAATGTAACAACAACTGAAGCTTCTGATAAAACAGTAAAAATTACTTCCGGACTCAATTCCGGAGATGAAATTATGACAGCAGGAGGGATATACCTTCTGGAGATAAAATAAATATAGAACGAGGAAATAAATTTCCGTTAAAGTTAACAGATGAAAAAATTATTAACATTCTCTATACAGAAAAAATGGCTTATACTGGCTCTTTTTATATTATTAGGTTTTTTTGGATACTATTCCTGGACAAAGCTTTCTATAGAAGCCTATCCTGATATTGCCGACACTACCTCA
This sequence comes from Chryseobacterium flavum, assembly GCF_003385595.1. Classification (GTDB taxonomy): domain Bacteria; phylum Bacteroidota; class Bacteroidia; order Flavobacteriales; family Weeksellaceae; genus Chryseobacterium; species Chryseobacterium flavum. The sequence continues at coordinate 73,349 of NZ_QNUE01000005.1, forward strand.
CAGGTTGTTACACAGGTCCAGGGACTTGCTGCAGAAGAAGTAGAACAGCAGATCACCATTCCTCTGGAAAGAGCCCTCAATGGTATTCCGGGAATGCACATAATGAGAAGTAAAAGCACTTTTGGTCTTTCCATGATTACCATTGTCTTTGATGACGGAGTTGATGATTACTGGGCAAGACAGCGCATCCAGGAAAGACTGACAGAAGTCTCCCTACCCTATGATGCACAGCCTGGCCTTGATCCATTAACCTCTCCTGTAGGAGAAATTTACCGTTATGTCATTGAAAGTGACCATTATAGTTTAAGAGAGCTCACAGACCTTCAGAACTTTGTAATTATTCCCAGAATAAAACAGGTCCCGGGAATTGCTGATGTTACTAATTTCGGAGGGATAACAACCCAGTTTCAGATAGAGCTTGATCCTAATAAACTGGAACAATATGACCTTTCTTTAGGTGAAGTCATCGAAACCATCAGCAAAAACAATGCTAGTGCCGGTGGAAGTATGCTTCCCCGAGGGGATCTTGCTTATGTGGTTCGGGGAATCGGAATGATCAAAACCCTTGATGATTTAGGAAAAACAGTAGTCAAAACTGAAAAAGGTGTTCCTGTCTTTCTGAATGATATCGGAACATTGAAATATGGAAACCTGGAACGCAAAGGCATTTTAGGATATACAGACCGTAAAAGAAATTACACAGAAAGTGTTGGCGGAATCGTGCTTTTGCTAAAAGGCCAGAACCCTTCACAAGTATTAGCAGGAGTACATGAAGCAGTAGATGAGCTCAACAAAAATATCCTCCCGGCAGGTGTAAAAATCCACACCTACCTGGACCGTACCGATCTGGTAAAAACTACTCTGACTACAGTTTCCCATACATTAACAGAAGGAATTGTTCTTGTCATTATTATCCTGATTATTTTCCTGGGAAGCTGGAGAGGAGCCCTTCTCACTGCCATTACAATTCCTTTTTCTCTCCTCATTGCCTTTATTTTAATGTATTTTACTGATATTCCTGCAAACCTTCTGTCATTGGGAGCCATTGACTTTGGGATTATTGTGGACGGATCTATTGTAATGCTGGAAGCAATTCTGAAAAAAAGAGAAGATCATCCTGAGGAAGAACTGCAGGAAAAGACAATTATCCAAAAAGCCTCGGAAATAGCTAAACCGATTTTCTTTTCAGGCATTATTATCATTACAGCTTATCTTCCCCTGTTTGCCTTTGAAAGAGTAGAAAAAAAACTCTTTACGCCTATGGCATTTACCATTGGATATGCGTTATTCGGAGCATTGGCTGTTGCATTGTTACTGATTCCCGGCCTCGCTTATATAATTTATAAAAAACCGGGAAAAGTATATCATAACCGTTGGCTTGAAAAAATCAGCAATACTTACGGAAACAGAATAGAAAAAATTATGACTTCACCTAAAAAAATTCTTGTCACAGCCGGTTTTGTTCTGATAAGTGCCGGGGTTCTGTCTTACAGTGTCGGAAAAGATTTTCTTCCTGAGCTTGATGAAGGATCTATCTGGTTACAGGTTCAGCTTCCTCCCGGTATTTCATTAAAAAAAGCACAGGAAATGAGTGATTCTCTCCGGCTCAGGACTATGAAACATTCTGAAGTCACCTATATTATGGTACAGGCAGGGCGTAATGATGATGGTACCGATCCGTGGACTTCTTCTCATTTTGAAGTATCAATTGGAATAAAACCTTATAAAGAATGGCCGTCGGGAAAAACCAAAGCAGATCTGATCACAGAGTTGGCCGAAGACTACAAAGATATGCCGGGGTTTACAGTAGGATTTTCGCAGCCTATGATCGATGGGGTTATGGATAAGATATCTGGAGCTCATAGTGAACTGGTGGTTAAGATATATGGAGATGATTTCAATGGCACCAGAAAAATAGCAGAAAATATACTTTCACTCCTAAAGGATGTACCAGGCTCAGCCGATCTTGCCATTGACCAGGAACCTCCTCTCCCACAATTGCAGATTATTGCAGACCGGAATAAAATTGCCCAATATGGACTGAACGTTTCAGACGTTACCGATCTGATAGAAACAGCATTGGGAGGAAAAGCTGTCTCTCAGATTTTTATAGGCAATAAAGTTTATGATATTTCCTGCCGGTATATGGAAGACAGCCGTAATACTCCAGAAAAAATAGGAAATCTTATGCTTGCATCTTCTTCAGGGGCTAAAATTCCACTTTCACAAATTACCACAGTGAAACTGAGTACCGGAGAAAGTACCATCACAAGAGAAATGAATAAAAGACACCTTACCGTAAAATTAAATCTTAGAGGACGGGATCTTACATCCTTTCTGAATGATGCCCAGGCAAGCATTGAAAAAAATATAAAGTATGACCATGAGAAATACCAGATCAAATGGGGCGGCCAATTTGAAAACAAAAACAGGGCTTACTCCAGATTGGCTGTTATTGTTCCGTTGGCACTGGCAATAATGTTTCTTTTACTTTACAGTGCATTTGGAAGTTTCAGACAGGCTTTGGTATTGATGAGCATCATTCCCCTTGCTTTATTCGGAGGAATGCTTGCCCTGAACTTCAGAGGAATGTCATTGAATGTATCTTCAGCTGTAGGTTTTATTGCCTTGTTTGGAGTTGCTATTCAAAATGGAGTAATCATGGTCTCCCAGATCAATACACTCCGAAAAAAAGGAATAGATCTCCGAAGCGCAGTTATACAAGGTGCGAAAGACCGTTTCCGGCCAGTATTAATGACCGCTTCGGTAGCCATCATAGGGTTGCTTCCCGCTTCTCTGGCAACAGGAATCGGATCTGATGTACAAAGGCCTTTAGCTACGGTCATTGTATATGGATTAATGTTTTCAACATTGCTTACCCTGTTTGCTCTTCCTGCTATTTATTATTTAACTGAATACCGCTTTGAAAAAAAGTAATATCTGATGAAATCTAATATATTTTTAATTTTGTTTTTATACCTGGTTGGCCATACTTACCTTAAGGCCCAGACAGAAAGTGGGAAACTAATGTCTTTTAACGAATACCTTAATCAGGTAAAAAATAAAAATCTTGGTTTTGCTGCACAGAAATATAATGTGAGCATGGCAGAGGCCTCCGTTCTTACTGCCGGAATCTTTCCTGATCCTGAGATTGAAATTGAAACGTCTAATAATGGAGTCGGTAAAGATATGGGATACACCACCGGAGGTGTAATAAGCTGGACATTAGAAATGGGAGGTAAAAGAAAAGCCAGAATAGAAACTGCAAAAAATGAAGCCGAATATTCTAAACTACAATTGCAGGATTACCTAAGAAACCTTCTTGCTGATGCAACAATCGGATATATTGAAGCACTAAAATCAAATGTCCTTCTGGAGGTTCAGAAAGAGTCCTATCAAAGTATGCTTAGGCTGGCTAAATCGGACAGCATCAGATATAAACTTGGAGATATTTCCAGGGTAACTTCTCAGCAGAGTAAACTGGAAGCGTCGTCATTACTTAATGAAGTCTATCATATGGAAGGAATTCTACAGCAATCTGTCACTGCACTTTCCGACTTTATAGGCAGTGATGCTACCGGAAAGGAAATTATAGGAACCCTTAATGTATTCAACAGAAACTTCAGTTTAGATGACCTTATCATACATGCGGTAAACAAAAGGCCTGATCTCCTGTCTTCGAGACAAAATATAAACACCGCTTCAAGCCGTATAAGACTTGAAAAAGCCAATCGGATTACAGATCTGGGAATAAGCGCCGGTGCAGACCACAACACTGCTGCCATTAATGAAATTGCTCCTTCGCCAGCTGTTAATGCTGTAAAAGTAGGAATCAGTGTACCTTTAAAATTATCCAACCGGAGGAATGCAGATCTGAAGATAGCAGAAATGGCCTATTCTCAGGCAAAAACAGAATACAGCCAGGTTGAGAACAATATCAGAATGGAAGTCACGCAGGCTTTTCAACAATATGCTTCTGTACAAAAACAGCTGCAACAGTTTGATAATGGTATGTTAAAGGAGGCAGAAGAAATTCTGAAAGGAGTTTCCTACAGTTATCAACGCGGAGAAAGCTCTATACTTGAAGTTCTTAACGCACGGAGAACGTATAATCAGTTAAAACAAAATTATTTTGAGCTTCTGGCTGAAAATGCCAAGGCACTGATTGAACTTGAAAGAAAAGCCGGAATATGGGATATTGATTTTTAACAGTTCTTCTACTGACATACAAATCTGATAAGCTCCCTGAATTTTCAGGAAGCTTATCATTATTTCTTTTTATACTGAGATTCATAAACAGCAATCCAGTCCTCGGGTGTCATTTTTGTGCTTAGTTCAGCAATGAGTTCGAAAGGTATATCTTCCACTTTTTTAAACCGGACGCAAGATTTTCCCATATCCAGTTTTCTTTTGGAATGTTTGGGATATTCTTCCACAAACCAGTCTAAAAGTTCCGGTCTGGAATACAGTCCCATATGATATAATGCTATAAAATTTTTCTGTGAAGCGAGGTTGATAAAGGGTAAAGGAGTATTGGCAGCACAATGGTAACCTGCAGGATATGTTTTTAAAGGAACAACCCACCCAATCATCCCATAAGCAGAGGTGTCTTCAAAGCCTTCAGGCAAATTAACTTTTATAGTATCAAACAGTTTTTTAAATGCTTCCTGTCTTTCTTCGGGAATTTTTGAAATATAATCTTCTATAGTATCAGATAAAATTTGCATATTCTGTCAGTTTTATGGTGGTCAAATTAGTAAAAATATTAATCAAATAATAAAAAAAGTGGCAGTATAATATCTATACTACCACTCCACTTTATTTACATTAAAAAAATTATTTCTTAATTGTCTTTACAGTAGATTGGGAGCCATCTTTAAAATAAAGGGTCACAAAATACAATCCTGTGTTCAGCATGCTCAGGTTAAGTTCTTTTACAGGACCATCAATAGTTTTAACTATTCTTCCCGAAGTATCCGCAACAGTTACGGATTTCACCTCTCTCGTATCCGAGATATAAAGCATATCTTTAAATGGATTAGGATGTACAGCCGTTTTTTTCACTTGTCCATTTACTTCTGAAACGCCTAGCTGAGCATTCTCAACCGTAAAATCATCTACATAGAAATTATAATCATAGCTATCATTTACCGTTCCTGAAGTACCATAGAAAGCAAATACTGTGTTGGCATTGGTATAACTTGACAGGTTATAAACATATTCAGTAGACGTATTTGAAGGAGTATTATTAGCATCCCAGGTTTCCAGAATAGTCCATGTAGTTCCTCCGTCAGTGGAAACCATAAAATGAACCAGATCATCACCTCCCATCTGAGAGGTTGCAGTTCCTGAATAAGTGGTTACCCCATAATTAAATTTCACCCTGTAACCACCCGCTGAAAGATCAAATGGTACTGTTTTAAACCATCCGGTTCTATTAGCAGAATACAGATTCATATGTGCCGAAGGCCCATTGGCTGAAGAGTTTAAGAAATTACGCTGTGACCAGTAAGCAGTTGTTCCCGAAGGCCCCGTGTCCGGAGTTCCACCAGAAAGATTAGCAGTCCAGCACGTTCCCGGAAAGCTGCTGAAGTTATTGGTATAAGCAGGAACCATAGCTCCGCACAATGTTGTAAACGTTCCGGAGAATGACCATGAACTCTGACCTGTAGTAGTGCTGCAATGAGTTCTTACCCAATAATAGTAAGTTGTACTTGCAGATAGGCTGCCAAGGGTATGAGATGTTGCTGTAATTCCCGAATAATTAGGTGTAGTACTGTTATCCGGAGCTGTAGAACTCGTACTATAATAGATATCATGACTTACTGCTTGTGTCCCGGCCGGAACGGTCCATGAAATGTCAGCAGAATTTGAAGTAACTGTACCGACAGGTAAGAGAGTTGGTGCCACACAATCACTGTAAACATCTGCTGAAAAAGCAAAAACATTGGCCACTCCTGAAGTGGTGGTCTTGGTAATGGTAACACTCTGAATAGGTTTTGCCTGATTTGCAGGGTCAATAGTTAATAGAGTCTGATATAATCTGGGATTTGTTGTACTTGACTCTAATACATCAGTTGTTCGGAGAATCCTTCCAATTCCCTGTATTGCAAAATTACTTCCCCCATACCAGTCTGAAATAATTTGTCCGTTAAATACCTGCGAAGTATTGTCGGTAAAGTTTACTGTTATATTTACAGTAGAATTTCCACTCCCACTGGTAGAAAGCATATACAGCTTAAAGGCTGGTACAGGATTTGTGAAAACAATTGTTCCCGTATTACTACCTGCTGTACTACTACTAATTCTTAAAGAATTATTTCCACTCAGGTCTCCCAGCTGAAAGCGTAACCCCGGTGTAGATGCTACCACTGAATTAATAGCGCCATTTGACGGCAATCCATAAGTAAGATCGGGGCTTGCTGAAGTCAGTTTGAAATCTCTGGATACAAAATTATAGGAAACGCCATCAACATCATTGGTCGTTGAAATCATGGAGGAACCTATCCCGTTGGCAATTACATCAGCATTATATCCTGACTGCACAGGCATTGTCTGGAAATTCTGTGCCATTATTACTGATGCCGAAAACAGAGCAATAGCAGGAATTGCTCGCGAAAATAAATTTATTATCATATTACTTACATTTGATCTTAAAATTAGAAAAAATTATAATACAAAAAAGATATTTTTAAATAATATTTAATAATACATCCATTTTAAATTTAAATTCGATATTCTTAAAAAATACTTTTCAGTCCTAAAACATAAGGACAGCGCACCTGAGATGTGACTTCCTGCTCCTTATTTTTTATTATTGAGAAATTAAATCTTATTTTTGTCCTACAAATTTTTAAACAATGCCGAATATTTCAAACAGAGCTCTGCACATGCCGCCATCGCCGGTAAGAAAACTAGTTCCTTTCGCTTTACAGGCAAAGCAAAAAGGAATAAAAGTATATCACCTAAATATCGGGCAGCCTGATATTGAAACTCCGGAAACGGCTTTAAATGCTTTAAAAAATATTGATTTAAAAGTATTGGAGTATGCACTTTCTGAAGGTAATATAGAATACAGAAAAGCGCTTACCGAATATTATCATTCACTAGGCTTTTCAGATTTAACACCGGATCATTTTATTGTAACCAACGGAGGCTCTGAAGCACTTAACTTTGCCATTTCCACATTATGTGATGAGGGTGATGAAGTGATTATTCCTGAACCTTATTATGCAAACTATAATGGTTTCACCAGTACGTTTGATGTGAATGTAGTAGCAGTTCCTTCTACTATTGATACAGGTTTTGCATTACCTCCGGTAGAAGAATTTGAAAAGAAAATCACCGAAAAAACCAGAGCGATCATTATCTGCAATCCCGGTAATCCTACAGGATACCTGTATACCCGTGAAGAATTACAAAAGCTTTCAGAAATTGCTTTAAAATATGATATTGTCATCATCTCTGATGAGGTTTACAGAGAGTATGTATATGATGGGAAGCAGCAGATATCCATGCTTGATTTCCCTGAACTAAGCGAAAACTGTATTATTATAGATTCAGAATCCAAACGTTACTCTATGTGCGGCGTAAGGATCGGATGTATGGTTACACGTTCTAAAAAAATCCGTAATGCAGCAATGCTTTTTGCACAGGCAAGATTGAGCCCGGTTCTGTTAGGACAAATTGCAGCAACAGCGGCACACCAGAATGATGGAGCTTACATCAGATCTGTGAGAGAAGAATACACCCATAGAAGAAATGTATTGGTTGATCTTTTAAATGCAATTCCGGGAGTTATTTGCCCTAAACCAAAAGGAGCATTTTACTGTGTTGCCGAGCTTCCAGTAGATGATACTGAAAAATTTGCACAATGGTTATTGGAAAAATATTCCCTTAACAACGAAACGATTATGGTAGCTCCTGCAGGAGGATTCTACAGCAATCCTGAGTTAGGAAAGAAGCAGGTAAGAATTGCCTATGTTTTAAAAGAAGAAGACCTGAAAAGAAGTACGGAAATCCTAAAAGATGCCCTGAAAAAATACAGAGAGGAATTTAGTCTGTAACTATATATGATGCCGGCAACAAAAAATATATTTCTGGAATCTTTTTTTTCGATCTTTTTGTTGTCGACATTTTTTTCCTGTGTTAAAGAAAACAAGCCAACGGGTAACAAAGATCCGTACGAGATCACTTCGATCAGTTTATCAGATATTGGAGGACATTTAGGCAGTTACAGGATTATAAAGGTTACCAGAGATTCAATTACTGCTGAGAAAGGCACCACCTCTAATCAGATCCACAAAAAGTGGGCTTCAACCATCAGTCCTGATGCCTGGAGGCAGCTCGCCTCATCAATTCATATTACAGACCTTGATTATATAAAGAGCTCACCAAGCCGGCAACCTATGGATGGAATTGATGAGACTTTTCAGATCCGCACTCCGAAAAAATCACATATTTATGTAAACGCTTATGTGGATACAGTACATTATCAACAGCTCCAGCAGCTTAAAGAACAATTAAACAATATTCTTCCGGAAGAATACAAATAAACCCATGCAAGAAAATTTTTCCTTAAAACCTTATAATACATTTGGTGTTGATGTCAAAGCCAGATATTTTATTGAAGTCCATAATGTTGAAGAGCTGAAAGATGCATTGGAGTTCTCAGACTCCAATACGCTTCCGCTTCTGTTTTTAGGAGGCGGAAGTAATATTTTACTGACAAAAGATTTCAATGGACTAGCCATAAAGCTCAATTTAAAAGGAATTTCTGAAGAGAATATAAATGATAACGAAGTTCTGGTAGCAGCACAGGCTGGTGAAAACTGGCATCATTTCGTTATGTATTGTTTGCAAAAAAACTATGGTGGACTAGAAAACCTCTCCTTAATTCCGGGAAACGTAGGAACATCTCCTATGCAAAACATCGGAGCATATGGAACTGAGATCAAAGATATTTTTGTAAGCTGTAAAGTATTGGATCTGGCAGATCTTCAACCTAAAATTTTCAATCTCGAGCAATGCAGATTTGGCTATAGGGACTCCGTTTTCAAACAGGAAGGAAAAGGAAAATATGTAATTCTGGAAGTTACTTTCAGGCTTACCAGAACAAATCACCATATCAAAACAGAATATGGAGCGATCAAATCTGAACTTGAAAACCTGGGGATTACAAAACCTACGATCCAGGATGTTTCCCAGGCGGTAATTAATATAAGACAAAGTAAACTACCGGATCCTGAAGAAATTGGAAATGCAGGGAGTTTTTTTAAAAACCCGACAATTCCACTGGCTCAGTTTGAGATATTAAAACAAAAATTTGAAAATATTCAGGGTTATCCTAACGGAAGCATGGTAAAAGTTCCTGCCGGATGGCTGATCGAACAGTGTGGCTGGAAAGGAAAACAGATTGGAAATGTTGCTACACACAAACTACAATCCTTAGTAATCATTAATGCAACCGGACATGCAACCGGAAAAGAAATTTTTGATTTTTCTACTGAAATTATAAACTCTGTACAAGAAAAGTTCGGTATAGAGCTTGAGCGGGAAGTAAATATTATATAACATAAGGCTGATTCAAAGTGGATCAGCCTTTTTCTTATAACAATTAGTTTTACAAAACAGCTGTATTGACATTATAAAGTGCAAGAGAGCTTCATTATTCATCTCTCCTTCTTTCAAGTTACCTAAATTCATTATTTTAGCAAAAAAATTAACCCAATATGAAAATTGCTGTTTTGGGAGCAGGAAATATGGGACTTTCATTTTCAAAATCATTTCTGAAATACGAACTTATAAAGCCTGAACATCTCCAATTAATAGTCCGCAATCCTTCAAATATCTCTAAAATATCAGAAGACTTTCCAAAATCCCGGATATCTGTATTTGATGAGATTAAAGAGCTGGATGCTGATCTGATTATTATTGCTGTTAAACCACAGGATTTTCAGCGTATTGCCCAAAACATTCCATTCCCGCTGAAAGAAAACCAGATGATCCTATCGATCATGGCTGGGATTAACATTGAAAAAATCCAAACGTCTTTAAACCATCCGCTGGTTGTACGGGCTATGCCCAATTCTCCTACCCTTTTAGGTATGGGAATTACCGGTTATACTGCGGCAAATGGCATTTCTTTCAGCCAGCTTATCAATATTGAAAGACTTTTAAACAGTACAGGAAGATCTGTCTATCTTGAAAATGAAGCTCTTTTAGATGGGGTAACAGCACTTTCAGGAAGCGGGCCCGCCTACTTCTACTATATCATTGATGCTATGATTAAAGCAGGTATTGAAATGGGAATCGAAGAAAACCTGTCTAAACTTTTTGTACAGCAAACCATGTTGGGAGCATACCATTTGATTAATAATTCTGAAAAAAGCCTTGAAGAGCTGATCAAAGATGTAGCGTCCAAAGGTGGAACAACTGAAGCTGCATTAAAAACATTTGAAGAAAACAACTTTAAGGAAATTTTAAAACAAGGGATTCTGAATGCTGAAAAGCGTGCTAAAGAACTAAATCGCTAAACTTCTTTTCAATCCACCGGCTCAGTAACCATCCTACATACACCCCTAAAGTATTCAGGAGAATATCATCAACTTCCAATATTCCCATTCTTGTAAAATACTGGAGCGCTTCTACGGTAACAATGGAAGAGACAAAAGCGATAAGTAATGTTTTTAAATCCTTAAATCCGGGAAGAATCCATCCCAGGAAACCAAAAGGAATAAACATGATAATATTCCCAAGAATAACAAAGACAATATACTTCCAAAGGATGGTATTCCTGATGAATTCTACTGTAGATATTACCGGCTTTATTCTTATCATATGGTCTTCATACTGAGATCTGCCCATCCCCAGAAACATCAGATAAAGCAAAAACAATGTATAAGGAATAATTACAATTTTGTATACTTTCTTTAACATGATGTGCTAAGATATTCATTTCAAAAACATTAAATTTGTATATTAAAATAATTTAATGAAATACGTTCTGCTTACACTTATTTCAGCAATGCTGCTGTCGGTTTCCTGGCCTACTTATGGTGTTCCCTTCTTTATATTTTTTGCACTTGTTCCTCTTCTGATGATGGAACATGGAATTTCAAAATTTTCAAATTACAAAAGAAAAGGCTGGATAATTTTTGGTCTTTCATATCTATGCTTTGTGATCTGGAATATTGTCACAACAGGATGGTTGTACGGATCTAAAAATCCTGACGGAAGCCACTCCATGATGGCTGTCCTGTTCCCTGTTCTGGTAAATTCGCTTTTATATTCCCTGGTGTTCCAGTGTTATCATTGGTATAAAAATGCTCAGGGCACCTATTGGGGACTGGGATTCTTTATTGCAATCTGGATGAGTTTTGAAAAATTCCATCTGGGATGGGAGCTGACGTGGCCATGGCTGAATCTGGGGAATGTTTTTTCCGAATACCCGAAACTTATACAATGGTATGATACACTGGGAGCTACCGGTGGGAGCTTCTGGATCTTACTGATCAATGTTCTCTGCTTCTATACCCTCCGGATCTGGGAAGCCGGAAGAAAAAGAATGGACCTCATAAAGAATTCTTCCATTGTGATTGCTTTAATTGCCATTCCTATGGTTATCTCTGTAATCAAGTACAACAGTTTTGATGAAAAATCTTCCGGGCAGGTAAATGTTCTGATGCTGCAGCCTGATCTTGATCCTTATGCCGAAAAATACTCAAAAGATAGTCTGACTATTGAAAATGATCTGCTGGCTCTTGCTGAAAATAATTCTAAAGGTAAGATTGATTACTTTATTGCTCCTGAAACTGCAATTCCTGGCAGAGGCTCCATTTCTGAGACCGGTTTTGAGAAGAGTTTACTGTTAAATAACATCAATGCGTTTCTTATGAAGCACCCCGGAGCTGTTTTTGCAACAGGCATTTCCTCTCATCGTTTTTATTTTGACCAGACGATGATGCCAAAAGAAGCATACCAGCTGAATCCCGGAATGTGGATAACAAGTTACAATACAGCTGTTCAGCTTGCTCCGGATCAGAAAATTCAGGTTTACCATAAAGGGAAACTTGTTCCCGGTGTTGAAATATTCCCTTATATGAATGTTTTAAAACCACTATTAGGTGATGCCATGCTGAACCTGGGCGGCACTGTAGCCTCTTTGGGAACAGACAAAGAAAGAGTAGCCTTTTCAAATCCTTATAATAAAGGAAAACTCGCTCCTATTATCTGCTATGAAAGCATTTATGGGGAATTTGTAACAGATTACGTAAAAAAAGGAGCTAATTTCCTGGGTATTATGACCAATGACTCCTGGTGGGGAGTTACAGAAGGACACAAACAACTCCTATCCTACGCCAGGCTGAGGGCCATCGAAACAAGAAGAGAAATTGCGCGCGCAGCCAACAGTGGAATCTCAGCCCATATTGATGCTAAAGGAGAAGTTGTAGCTGATACTTTTTATGGTGATCAAACCACCCTGTTCGCTACAGTAAATCTGTATGATACCATGACTTTTTATTCAAGAGCAGGAGATCTTCTTTCCAGATTTTCAATATTTGCTTTAGGATTTTTATTATTTTACTTCCTTATTGAATGGTACAGAAAAAAAGCTAAAAAAGCCTGATATATACAACATTATATGCTGCGGATTGCACGTATTCAAAAAAAAGAAAAGCCAGCTGGACGTCTGGCTTTTCTCATCAATAGAATGATTCAAATTACTTAATAGTAAGTTTTTTGATGGTTACTTCGTCTTTTATTTTCAGTTTTAGTAAATACACTCCTTTGGGCAAATGTGATACATTAACGGACTGATCATCATTTAAAGTAATGTTCATTTTTTTCCATTCCATAGAATACATCTCAGCCTCTGAAACTTTTTCCCCTTTGATATAAACTTTTTCGGAAGCCGGATTAGGATATATTCCCAAGTATTGTGAGTGAGCAATATCTTTTGTCCCCAATGTATTATTTTCTGCAGACGAATCAGAATATGTCCTTGATGCGTCAATTGATCTTACACTCCAGTATATATTCTGAACTGACGGATCAAGATCCAGAAACCATGAAGGAGTTGTTACAATATATTTAGCAATATCTGATCCCCCGGATACTGATCCCACACTGATTTCGTATCGTAAAGCATTCACCGGAGTCTTATCATCTGTTGCGCCACTCCATGCAAAATTATACCTGTTCCCATTTTTTGTCAGGTTAAGACTGGTCGGAGGAGTTGGCTTTAAATTTACTCCGGTTGAAGTATTTTTAAAAATCTTTGTCAGAGAAGGCATATTTGGATCAGACCAGTCAAAACCACCCAATAAGACATCAAGCCGGTGATCATTATTAAAATCAAATAAATGAACAAAACCCGGTCCTCCCAAATGATAAAGACCTGTAAAAACACCTTCTGTAAAATCCTGGCTATCTGTATTATAAAGATATGTTTTCACAATCGCATTCCCTTCGTTTCCTGAAATAATAAAGTCATAATATCCATCATTATTTATATCGCCTACACTTATTGATGGATCTGAAATATCAGGTAAATTTAGCTGATGAACCGTGAACATACCAGTTCCGTCATTCATTAAAACAGCAAAATACCCGGTATCATTATCATCTTTTCCTACCACAAGAAGGTCCTGAAAGCCATCTGCATTAAAGTCAGCAAACTCTATCTTCCCGCTTGCAAGAGGCTCAAAATCCTGGGTATTTGTCAAAATACCGCCTTGGTTTATATAGATTTTAGAGACAGGAACACCATTAATATCAGATCCGATAACCACAAGATCTAAAAGATGGTCATTATTCAGGTCCAAAACTTTAAAACTTCCGTTCTGTGTCCCATCAACCCAGTTTTCAGTCATTTCAAAGCCTGTTCCTGTATTCTTATAATAATCCAGAGTATTCCTAAATCCTCCTCCGTGAGAATATTGTGTTCCGTTAAGCGCATAATCAGATCTGCCATCATGGTTAAAGTCAAAAACTTCAAGAGAACCATAAATCTTTCCGGGAAGGCTGCTTTCTTTTACAAAACCTGACCCCGTATTTCTGAAACGGTAATGTTTATAATTTACAACGTCAAGATAGCTGAGTCCTGCAGAAATAATATCCTGTAACCCATCATTATTATAATCAATAAATCTGATATCCCCCAAATGGGTGGATCCCGGTTCAAGACCTGCATACAAAGACATTGCAGACCCGCTATTTTTATATACCTCATTATAGGTTACATCCGCAGTTCCATCTCCGTCAGAATCTATAGCTCCATTGAATACAATATCCAAAGTCCCGTTATTATCAATATCGGCAATATCAGCTGCAGAATAATAAAAATTATTCATCCCCGTCTGAACCTCAGTAAAGTTTTGCGCCACCATACCAACAGGAATCATTGACAATAGAATATAAATTCTCTTCATATTATTTTTATTTAGATTAATTAAAAACAAATATAAAATAATAAATAATCTAAAGTAAAGAAAGACTGCATGAAATATATCAGTCCTTTTACTGTCGCCATATTCTGGCAATTCGGCTATTTTAAAATCAATATTATTAATCAGTAAGTTATTTATAAATATTTTTCAAAAGATTTGTCTATCTAAAAAATTCTTCGTTATTTTGCACTCTCAAATATTATACAAATAAGAACATCGAGATATGTCAAGAATTTGCCAAATAACAGGAAAGCGTGCAATGGTTGGTAACAACGTTTCTCACGCTAATAACAAAACGAAGCGTCGTTTTGAAATTAACTTATTGGAGAAGAAGTTTTACCTTCCGGAGCAAGATAAGCACGTAACACTGAAAGTATCAGCTCATGGATTGAGAGTGATTAACAAGATTGGAATCGAAGAAGCTCTTGAAAGAGCTGTAAGAAACGGATTGATTAAAAAGTAATTGAATCATGGCAAAAAAAGGAAACAGAGTTCAAGTAATCCTTGAATGTACAGAGCACAAAGAAAGCGGTATGCCAGGAATGTCCAGATACATTTCTACAAAAAATAAAAAGAACACTACAGAAAGATTAGAACTTAAAAAGTATAATCCAGTTCTTAAGAAATATACTGTTCACAAAGAAATCAAGTAATTTATAATATAATTTACCATGGCAAAGAAAGTAGTAGCAACCCTACAAAGCGGTCAGTCTAAAAAGATGACTAAAGTGGTGAAAATGGTTAAGTCTTCTAAATCAGGAGCTTACGTTTTCGAAGAAAAAGTAATGAATGCAGACGAAGTTGATGGTTATTTAAAAAAATAATCAATACTTTATTTACAATATAAAAAACTACTCAGATTTTGGGTAGTTTTTTTGTTATCTTTGCTCACCAGATTATTAATCAGTAAAATATGAGGAAGATTTTTGTTCTGGTTTGCACATTAACTTTTCTATTTTCATCCGGACAGAGAACAATGAACAACACGATAGAATATAAAAGTTCACCGGAAGTTTTCAGCATACAGGGACTATCACAATCTGTAAGTATTGATTGTGGAAGCTCAAAAATGATTTTACTATCCGGCCAGGTTCCCCTGGACTCAGAAGGTAACCTTGTTGGAAACAGCGTTGAAGAGCAAACCCGGCAGATCTTTAAAAATATTGATCTCGTTCTGAAGGAGTACGGAGGTTCTGCAAAAGATATTATAAAATTAGGAATCTTTATTACGGACATAGCTAAAACTCCCGGTTTCAGGAAGGTCAGGGATACCTACATTAACCTTCAGAACCCTCCTGTAAGCAGTCTTGTAGAAGTAAGTGCGCTTTTCAGAAAAGATGTACTCATCGAAGTAGAAGCCACAGCAGTTATAAAAACAAATAAAGAATAAACTAAAACTATGAGTTGGTTTAAAAATATATTTAAAAAGGAAGAAAAAGAAACTTTAGACAAAGGATTGGAAAAGTCCAGTCAGGGATTCTTTGAAAAAATGACGAAAGCCGTAGTCGGTAAAAGTAAAGTAGATGATGAGGTACTTGATGACCTTGAAGAGGTACTTATTGCGTCTGACGTTGGAGCTTCTACCACTATTAAGATCATAGAAAGAATTGAAGAACGTATTGCCAGAGACAAATATGTTGGAGTAAACGAACTGGACAAGATCCTTCGTGAAGAGATTTCAGGATTATTGCTTGAAAACCCTCATGCAGGGACAGGAAATATAGACACCTCTAAAAAACCATATGTGATTATGGTAGTAGGCGTAAACGGTGTTGGAAAAACAACAACAATCGGAAAACTGGCTCATCAGTTTAAATCGGAAGGTAAAAAAGTGGTCTTAGGAGCTGCTGATACCTTCAGAGCTGCTGCGGTAGATCAGCTTACCATATGGAGTGAAAGAGTGGATGTTCCTATTGTAAAACAGGGTATGGGCTCTGATCCGGCTTCTGTAGCATTTGATACCGTACAAAGTGCAGTTGCGCAGAATGCAGATGTAGTTATCATTGATACAGCCGGAAGGCTTCACAATAAGATCAATCTGATGAATGAGCTTTCCAAAATCAAACGCGTAATGCAGAAGGTCATCCCTGACGCTCCTCATGAAATATTATTGGTTCTTGATGGTTCCACAGGCCAAAATGCATTTGAACAGGCAAAACAATTCACAGCTGCTACAGAAGTAAATGCACTGGCTGTCACAAAACTGGATGGAACGGCTAAAGGAGGAGTCGTTATCGGCATCTCTGACCAGTTCCAGATTCCAGTCAAATATATTGGTGTAGGCGAAAAAATGCAGGACCTGCAGCTTTTTAATGGTACGGAATTTGTAGATTCATTTTTCAAGAAAAGATGATTTATATCATGTTTTTCCATATATTAGTAAACAAATCATTTTAAATATTAACAATTAAAAAATTTACAACTATGGGAATAATAACATGGATCTTATTTGGTCTTATTGCCGGTGCTATCGCTAAAATGATCATGCCTGGTTCACAAGGAGGAGGATGGCTGATTACTATCATCCTGGGAATTCTGGGAGCGTTTGTTGGAGGAGCTATAGGAGTTTACGTTCTGCATTGGGGAGATGTTACCTCATTCTGGAATCCACGAAGCTGGATTCTTTCTATTGGAGGAGCCTTAATCATCCTGTGGATTTATGGAATGGCCACAAAGAAAAGCTAATCTTCTTAATAAAAATTAAAATCCCGGATCTGAAATCAGGTCCGGGATTTTTGTTTACAATATAATTTAGTTAGTCGATTCTGATTTGATAAGGCATTGTCATCTTGATATCAGACTGAAGCTTTTTATCTGTGATCTGCTCTAGTATTTCATAGTTAGCCTTTCCTATCTTATTTTTGATGATCCTTGCAGAAACATCTTCCTCATTCAGATCATTAAATAATTGTTCAAAAGGAGACATTCGTTTAGGGTATGAATCTACATGATAAGATTTTAACCCGGCTTTCTGGGCTGCAAACTTTACAGCATCATTAATCGTTCCCAACTGATCCACAAGACCAATCTCTTTGGCACGTACCCCACTCCATACTCTTCCACCTCCAACATTATCAATCTGCTCAAAAGTCTGCTTTCTGTTTTGGGTGACAAAGTGTACAAACCTCTTATATGTACCCTCCACTCCTCTTGTCATCATATTCAGTCCATAAGGTGTCACCCCGTTTAATCCTGAATAATACATTGAATTGGCATTGGTAGCAACAATATCTGAACGGATTCCGTTTTTATTGGCTATATCTTTAAAATATGGAATTACCCCAAATACACCGATAGAACCAGTTAATGTGTTTGATTCAGAATAAATTTTATCGGCTGCCATCGCTATGTAGTATCCTCCTGATGCCGCATAATCTCCGAAAGAAACAATCAGAGGTTTTTTCTTTTTCAGTTGCTGAAGTTCAAATAAAATCTCATCAGATGCATTAGCGCTACCTCCCGGAGAATTAATCCTCAGAACAACAGCTTTTACCTTTTCATCATCCTGTAATTTCTTAATATATTTTATATATTTTTCAGAATAAATATCATTATACCCATCTCCACTGTTTATCGATCCGGATGCATATAGCACTGCTACTTTTTCCCCGGATTTATCATCATCCGCATAAGAATTGATATAGCCCGCCAGTGAAATTTTATTTAGTTTTTCTTTATCTTTTAACTGCAGTTTGGACTTAATCATATTTTCATATTCCGTTTTCTGTGCCAGCTTGTCTGCAAGTTTATATTTCAGACTCAATTCAGGAATCATTCCATATAAGCTGTCAACAACCATTCTAAACTGTGCTGTATCGATTTTTCTCGAAGAAGCCATTTTACCGGAGGTATTTTTCCAAAGATCATTCAAAAGAGTACTCAACTGCTCTTTATTTTCAGGAGAAATATCATTCCGTAAAAAAGGCTCTACCGCTGACTTGAACTTTCCGTGACGTATCACTTCTATACCGATACCATACTTATCGGCAAAATCTTTAAAGAATGTAACTTCAGTAGACAGTCCTTTTAATTCTATTCCTCCTGCAGGATTCAGGTAATACTGATCCGCTACTGATCCCAGATAATAAGAAGATTGTGAAACCCCGTTTCCGTAGGCGTACACAAATTTTCCGCTTTTTTTGAAATCATCAATTGCATTTCTTATATCATCAATCTGAGTGAGCCCTGCGTTTAAATCATCAGCCTCAATACTGATCCCTTTAATATTATCATCGGTTTTAGCTTTCTGAATAGCTTCCAGAACATCATATAGCAGAACACTTTTATTTTGTCCGCCGATACCGAACAACCCTGTTTCTTCTTCAGTAGGACTATCTATTATATGCGTTTTCAGATTAATCGTAAGAACTGTATTCTTTTTCACAGTCACAGACTTATCATTCCCCATGGAACTGAACACAAGCGTGATAATGAAAAAGACGAAAAATAGAACGCAAAGTATGATAATTGCTACTATATTTGCCAAAACATTTTTAAAGAAACTTCTCATAAATCAATCAATTTTCCGAATATGTCGCAGCAAAAGGTAGTTTTGTTACTAGGAAGTAACCTTGGAGATCAAAAAAAAAATTTAGAGCTTGCTTTACAGAAAATTACAGATGCAGGGAATAACATTTCACAAATCAGCGAATTTTTAATGTCTGATCCTGTAGAATTTGTCAGTTCCAATATTTTTTGTAATATTGCAGCAATAATATTCACGCATCTTTCGCCAATTCAGCTGCTTGATTGTATCAAAGGTATAGAAGCAGAGATGGGAAGAGTTAATGATTCAAAAGTATCAGGAGGGTATAGTGACAGGGTAATAGATATTGATATCATTAAATATAATGAAATTATTTTTTCGTCAGAAAGATTGGAAATACCTCATAAAAAGCATCTTTTTGAAAGAGAATTTTCCAGAATATTATTAAAAGATTTTATTTAAAACATAAAACATACTGTATGAAATTAGGTTTATTATTATTGGCAACAGCTTTGCCAATTGCAGCTTATGCACAAGATAGCAGCACTACAGTTAATTCTTCAACTGAGTACCCTAATACTTTTTCTTCAGGTTCAGCCAATGTACAACCATTCGACAATAAAGCCAGACGATTCAGAGACTGGTCTATTTCCGTTGGAGGTGGTGCAGCCTTTATGGTTCATTCTGATCTGACGTCTATCCATAAGGATAAGACCAATTGGGGGTATAATGCTTATGTAAGTGTAGACAAGCAGATTTCACATACTTTCGCTTTAAGCGTTATGTATATGAGAGGAGAAACAAAACAGACAGCCCAGCTTCCGGGTATGGCAGGTCAGTTAGCAGGCGTAGGTACTGCAACAACTCAATTTGACCAGATCTCTTTATTGGGAGATATCAACTTCTCTAACCTTTTAAGGAGAGTTGACAACCATTCTCCTTACAGATGGGCTCTACACGGATACTTAGGAGTGGGAGTTCAGGGTTACAGAACTTCACTGCATGACAATGATGAGTTAAGATGGAGTAATTCCCCAAAAAGAGCTCCTCTATTCATTAAGCAGGACATTGATCTGAACTCGATCTTCTATCAGGGAGGTGTAGGATTGAAATATAATGTTTCAAAACTTATTGACGTAGAAGCCAGAACCATGTATCTCATCAGTGGTGATGATGAATTCGATGGTGGTGGATGGGCTGATCCTAATGATTATGATCCGGCTACCGCAGGTTCCAAATACAACAGACTTAGCTCCGGAAGATCAGATAATGCCTGGACGGTCAGTTTAGGAGTATCTTTCAAATTAGGAAAACACTTATCACATCTGGCATGGCATGATCCGCTTCAGGAAGCATACTACAGAACCAGCGTATTAGAAAATGCAGCAACAGATCTTGTTGTATGTGAAAAAGGAGACGCAGATAATGACGGAGTATGTGATGATTGGGACAGACAGCTTGATACTCCTGCAGGAGCAAGAGTAGATGGAGCTGGTGTTGCTCTTGATATGGATCTTGATGGAGTTATAGATTTATATGACAAATGTGTAACAGTTCCGGGTCCTGTTGAAAACAACGGTTGCCCTACAAAATAAAAAAACACAGGCTAGGAAGCTTAAAAAAATATCAAATAATATACACGATGAAATTAAATTTAGCGATTGCCATGTTAGCATTGGCAATTCCTACTTCGATTTTTGCACAAGACTCAATAGCTGTATCTAATGGACAATATCCAAATACATTCTCCTCCGGATCAGCTAATGTATCTCCGTTTACTGACAAGTCAAAAAGATTTAATGACTGGTCTATTTCCGTAGGAGCCGGAGTTCCTCTTGTTCAATCAGCAGATTTGACTTCCATTAAGAATGGTAACGGTAAAAACCTTTTCGGTTACTCTGCGTATGTAAGTATCGATAAAGCAATTACTCATGCGTTCGGGATCAATTTGCAATATGACAGAGGAGAGACAAGACAAGGATGGTTCAACACCAAAGATGCTGCTCCCGATGCGAAAGCAGTAGGTGCGAGAACCCAGTATGATGCGATCTCTATTTTAGGAGATATCAACTTCTCAAACCTTTTAAGAAGAGTTGATAACCATTCTCCTTACAGATGGGCACTACACGGATATGCCGGAATTGGTACCATTGCTTACAGAGCTTATCAGAAAGATGCAAAAGGACAGAGATTAATGACTGAAATCAAGCCTTTCAAATTACATTCAATGTTTATGCAGGCAGGTGCCGGTCTGAAGTTTAAAGTAAGCAGAAGAATTGATCTTGAAGGTAGATTAATGTATGTGGTAACCGGTGATGATGAATTTGACGGAGGAGGAGACAAATACAGCGCGATTAACAAACGTGAAGAACAGGTTTCTGACAACTTCTTCAATGCTACTTTAGGTCTTTCCATAAAGTTAGGAAAACATGATTCACATTTAATGTGGCATGATCCGCTTCAGGAAATCTATTACAAACTGGATGTTCTGGCTAATAAAAACCAGGATATTGAAGTATGTAAGAAAGGAGATGCTGATAACGACGGGGTATGTGACGATTGGGACAGACAGCTTGACACTCCTGCTGGAGCGAGAGTAGATGGCGCTGGTGTTGCCCTTGACACTGACCTTGACGGAGTTATCGACCTTTACGATAAGTGTGTAACAGTACCTGGACCAGTTGAAAACAACGGTTGCCCGGTACAAAAAGACAACAATCAAACTGCTGTTGAAGTAGAAAAAACTCTTAAAGATATTTATTTCAACTTTAATAAGGCTACAATCAGACCTGAATCTAACAGTAAACTTGATCTTGCAGCTTCAATCATTAAGGAAAACGGAGGTAATTACCTTTTAACCGGTCATACAGACAGTAAAGGAAATGCTGCTTATAACCTTAAATTATCCAGAGAAAGAGCTGCTGCAGTGGTAAGTGCATTAGAAAGCAGAGGAATTAATCAGAATGTATTAAAATCCAGAGGTGTAGGTTCTGCAGAAGCTACAGTTCCTGCAACAGCATCAGATGCTGAGAGATTAGCAGATAGAAAAGTGACAGTTAAATTTATAGACAGTTCAGAGTGGGATTCTATCAAAAAGAAAGACTATGAAGATGCTCCTGTAAAAAAATCTGTGAAAAAAGTTTCTGCTAAGAAAAAGCAAAAGTAATATTATATCATTACATAAAAACCGAAAAGAATTGTTCTTTTCGGTTTAATTTTTTTCTACTACGATTTTTTTTACCTACCTTTATATCATTTTCAAGGCTATTCGTCTGACAAATAATCAGTAAGAATGGGCAATTTAAAAAAATAAACAAAAAACAGACATTTAACGAATAAAATCATTTAAAATAACTTAACTTAAAAAAATAACACTATGAAATTAAGTTTAGCAACTGTTGCTCTAGCCTTAGCAATTCCTAGCGCTAGCTTTGCACAAGACTCAACGGCAGTTTCAAGCGGAACGTATCCAAATACATTCTCTTCCGGATCTGCCAATGTTTCCCCGTTTACCAATCAGTCAAAAAGATTTAATGACTGGTCTATTTCAGTGGGAGCCGGAGTACCTCTTGTTCAGTCAGCAGATTTGACTTCCATTAAAAATGGTAACGGTAAAAACCTTTTCGGATACTCTGCTTATGTAAGTGTTGATAAAGCAATTACTCATGCTTTCGGACTAAAACTACAATATGACAGAGGAGAAACAAGACAAGGATGGTTCAACACTAAAGATGCTGCTCCCGATGCAAAAGCAGTAGGTGCGAGAACCCAGTATGATGCACTCTCCATTTTAGGAGATATCAATTTCTCAAACCTTTTAAGGAGAGTTGACAACCATTCTCCGTACAGATGGGCTCTACACGGATATGCCGGAATTGGTACCATCGCCTACAGAGCTTATCAGAAAGATGCAAAAGGACAGAGATTAATGACTGAAATCAAACCTTTCAAATTAAATTCAATGTTTATGCAGGCTGGTGCCGGTCTGAAGTATAAAGTAAGCAGAAGAATTGATCTTGAAGGTAGATTAATGTATGTGGTAACCGGTGATGATGAATTTGACGGAGGAGGAGACAAATACAGCGCAATTAACAAGCGTGAAGAACAGGTTTCTGACAACTTCTTCAATGCTACTTTAGGTCTTTCCATTAAGTTAGGAAAACACGAGTCTCATTTAATGTGGCATGATCCACTTCAGGAAATCTATTACAAACTGGATGTTCTGGCTAACAAAAATCAGGATATTGAAGTATGTAAGAAAGGAGATGCTGATAACGACGGAGTATGTGACGATTGGGACAGACAGCTTGACACTCCTGCAGGAGCAAGAGTAGATGGCGCTGGTGTTGCCCTTGACACTGACCTTGACGGAATTATCGATCTTTACGACAAGTGTGTAACGGTACCTGGACCAGTTGAAAACAATGGTTGTCCTACAACTACTACAGGTCCTGTAGTAGAAACAGAAACTAAATTGGAAGGTATCGAGTTTGACTTAAATTCTGACAGAATTTTACCATCAAACACTCCAATATTAAATAATGCTGTTAACTACATTAACTCTTCAAACGGATCTTATAATGTAATCGGAGCTACAGATACAAGAGGTACTGACGCTTACAACCAAAAACTTTCTGAAAGAAGAGCAAATAATGTTAAAAATTATTTGATTAAAAACGGAGTTCAAACTGGTAAACTTAACGCAATCGGGAAAGGTGAGAAAGACCTTAAATATCCTGAGTGTGAACCAGCTACGAAATGCCCTGAATGGAAAAACAGAGCAAACAGAAGAGTTTATTTCGAAGCTAAATAATAAACTTATTAAGTATTTATATGAAAGTCACGCAATGCGTGACTTTTTTTGTCATAATACTTTCCTTATTTTTACATATGATTTCTCCACAGGATTTTCAAAAATTAAAATATGATACTCTTAAGTATTTCTGGGGTTATACTCACTTCAGAGATTCTCAGGAAGAAGTCATCAATTCTGTTATTAATGAAAAAGATACGCTGGTCCTACTGCCAACCGGCGCAGGAAAATCGTTGTGCTATCAGCTTCCTGCATTGCTTAAGGAAGGTACCTGCTTGGTGATTTCACCTCTGCTGGCATTAATGAAAGACCAGGTAAACCAGCTTAAATTTCGTGGAATAGAAGCAGAATATTTATCCTCCGAATTGGATGAATATGATGCAGAAGCTATTTACGGAAGATGCAAAGAAGGACTTACCAAGCTGCTGTACATTTCTCCTGAACGGTTAACAAACGTACAGTTCCTGCAAAATATTCAGGATATTCAGATTTCATTTATTGCAGTTGATGAGGCCCACTGTATATCAGAATGGGGACAGGATTTCCGTCCAAGCTATCAGAACATTAAGGATTTCAGGAAAAACAACCCCGAAATTCCATGCCTTGCCCTGACAGCAACAGCAACCCCTAAAGTTCTGGATGAAATTAAAAATAAACTTGAGCTTAAGGCTCCTTCTATATTCCAGAAAAGTTTCAAAAGAGACAATATCAGAATTTTCACAGAGGAAGTTGCCGATAAGTTTCAACGGGTCTTTGATATTCTGAAATATAACAATGATTCAGGGATTATATATGTCAGAACCAGAAAAGAAGCCGAGCTTTTAGCAGAGTTCCTGAAAAAAAACAAATTACAAAACGTAGATTATTTCCATGCCGGTCTGACAGCAAAGGAAAAAAATACAAAACAAAACATCTGGAATAACAGTGACAATCATGTTTTGATTTCCACTAATGCCTTTGGAATGGGGATTGACAAAGACAATGTACGGTTTGTAATTCACTACTCTCCTGCCTCATCCGTTGAAAATTATTATCAGGAAATAGGAAGGTCGGGAAGGGACGGAAAAGATAGTTTTGCATTTATGTTATGGAATAAGCAGGAATTGTTGAACTTTGATCAGATCTTAAAAAATCAAATTCCCAATAAAGCTGAATTCTTAAAAATTATCAGTTATCTCTATTCTATTTTCCAGGTGGCTGAATTTGAGCTGCCGGAAAAAACTTTTCAACTGAATACTGCCGGGATACAGAATTTCACCAAACTTTCAAAGGCAAAAATCAATAATGTTCTGGGCTTTCTTCATAATCAGGAAATTATCTACTACAATGATAATAAAAGCCTTTCATCACTGGAGCTTTTTGTACGGGCGGATGAAATTGACCAGTTACCACAAAAAGATGCTTATTTTATAGAGCTTCTGTTCCGTACTATTTCAGGCTTAACCACCCATAAGGTCATGTTCAGCGAACAGCAGGTAAGCAGTAAAATTGAAGTAAGCATTCCTCTGATCAAGGAACGATTAAAAGAGCTGCAACAAAAAAAGTATCTGGAATATATTGATGGTGCACTTTCAAGCATTAAGTTTTTAAAACCCAGAGACGAAAGAATCATCCGTAACACATACTGGAAGCTGTTTGAGCATATTCAAAAAAATAAAATACAGAAATGGGAAGAAATGAAATTTTATGTAGAGAATAATGGCTACTGTAAAATGAAACTTATCCTCTCCTATTTTGGGGAAAAGAATTCAAAAAACTGCGGCCAGTGCTCTGTATGTGAAAAAAATAAGCAATCCATTTTTGGAAAAAACATTTCACAGCAAATACTTAATGTATTAGGGAAAAAGGCGGCAACCATTGAAGAACTTTCTGTACAGCTAAGTTATCATTCCAAGGAAAATATATTAGAAAATCTGATCTATCTTCTGGATTCCGGAAAAATAAAAATGTTGAACTTCAGAACATATGCACTGAATAATGAGTAATATATTTGTATTTATTATTGTATAATGTGTTTATCTATCAAAAATAAAGAAGAAAAGGGATAATTTCAAATTGTATTATGGAAACTAAACAACATCAGATATACTCATTCAGACTTGTACAACTGCCCACTATAAATAACTAAAAACTTATCTTTGTACCATGAAATCATTGAAAGTCGTTTTTTTAGGAACTCCGGAATTTGCAAAAACTTCCCTGGAAGCTATCCATCAGTCTCATCATCAGGTAGTAGGTGTTGTAACAGTTGCAGATAAAGCAAGCGGACGCGGACAAAAAGTTCATCAGTCGCCTGTGAAAGTATATGCTTCGGAAAATAACATTCCTGTTTTCCAACCTGAGAAATTAAGAAATACTGAATTTTTAGAGGAACTTAAGAAGCTTAAAGCTGATGTTTTTGTAGTAGTGGCATTCAGGATGATGCCTAAAGTTCTATTTGAAATCCCTGAACTGGGAACCTTTAACCTTCATGCTTCTTTATTACCTGACTATAGAGGAGCAGCCCCGATTAATTATGCAGTGATTAATGGAGAGAAAAAAACGGGTGCTACAACATTCTTTATTAATGAAAAAATTGATGAAGGAAATATACTTCTGCAGGAAGAGTTGGAAATTTTACCTGACGAAAATGCAGGAAGCCTTCATGACCGGCTCATGGTAATGGGTGCTAAACTGGTGGTAAAAACTTTAGATGGCCTTGCAGAAAATACTATTGAAGAAAAACCTCAGCCACAGGTAGAGCATCCTAAAAATGCTTATAAAATTTTCAAAGAAGATACCAAAATAAACTGGTATACTTCATCAAAAGCCATTCATCAGTTTATCCTTGGTATGTCACCGTACCCTGCTGCATTCACTACTTTAAAGATTGGAGAAGAAGAAAAAGGATTAAAAATATTCAGCGGAAAATTTGAAATTTCAAATCATGGGAAATCCGCCGGAACTTTGGAAATTTCAAAAAATGAATTCAAAGTCTATACGGAAGATGGATTCTATTTTCCGGAAGAACTTCAATTGGAAGGAAAAAAAAGAATGACTACAAAAGATTTTTTAAATGGTTTCAGAAATTTTGATGAAATAACATTGCCGGCTAATTAAAGCCAAACATAAACAACAGAACATCAATATTAAAATAAAATCTTGATCTTACTGAAATACAGGGACATTCACTTATATCCCTCATAAAAACAAAAAAGGTTTAGAAAATTCTAAACCTTTTATTATTTTATTTATTGCTGTTTAATACTTACAACAGACTGATTCATAACTGAACCATCTCAGTAACCTCTACATCATATCCTCCCACCTGTGGCTTAATATTAGGATTTTGGGTAATAACCTTAAATTTGTTGATTCCCAAATTCTTCAGGATCTGTGTTCCTATACCATAGTCTCTATAATTGTACGCTAAAGTAGGATGCTGCTCCTGCCCGTCCTGATAGTTCAGGAACTGCTGAAGCTTTCTCAATGTATTTTCAGAATTGGAAACATTATTGATGAAAATGATGGCCCCTTTTCCAGCCTCATTCACCATATTGGTCACTTTTTCCAGCAATGGCTTTTCACCGTTGTTCAATCTTGTTAATACATCAAAATAAGAATCTGAAGACTGTACTCTTACCAAAACAGGTTCATCCACAGTCCAGGCACCCTTTGTTAGAGCAAAATGAATCTGTTCATTGGAAGTTTCCCTGAAGGCATAGAAATCAAAATCTCCGTAAAATGTTTTTACTTTTCTTTCTTCAATTCTTTCCACCAGATTTCCTTTTTTAAGCTGATAATGGATCAGGTCTTCAATAGAAACGATTTTCATATCATGCTTTTGTGCAAACGCATAAAGTTCGGGCAGACGTGACATTGTTCCATCTTCGTTCATGATCTCACAGATCACCCCTCCCTCTTTTAAGCCCGCTAAACTGGTAAGATCAATAGCAGCTTCTGTATGTCCGGCTCTTTTCAGTACTCCGCCTTTTCTGGCACGAAGCGGAAAGATATGCCCGGGTCTCATAAAGTCTGTAGGTTTGGATTTTTCATCCATCAATGCTAAAATTGTTTTTGCTCTGTCTCCAGCAGAAATTCCCGTAGATGTTCCGTTTCCTAAAAGGTCAACAGATACAGTAAAAGCTGTTTCTTTAGGATCACTGCTTCTGCTTACCATAACTTCTAATCCAAGTTCATCACATCTTTTCTCAGGAAGCGGCATACAGATCAGACCTCTGCCATGAAGAGCCATAAAATTAATAATTTCCGGCGTTGTCAGTTCTGCAGCACAAAGAAAATCACCTTCATTTTCTCTGTCTTCATCATCTACTACTATGATTATTTTACCATTTCTAAGGTCTTCAATAGCCTCTGGAATAGTATTTAATTTAATATCGGACATTTTTACTTTTTATTTGTGCAAAGATACTCATAAAAATAAGCATCTGCCAATTAATTATGGATGGTTTATTACGCTTTGGACAGAGAGCCTGTTGCCTCTCTGAAAATTTCATAAGATCTTAATCTTTTCTGATGGTCATAAATATGTGAATTGATCATAAGTTCATCCACCTGAAATCTTTCCTGGAAATCTTTAAGTTTTTCCTGAATTTCAGTCTGATCTCCAATGAAAGTATACCTCAGCTTTTGTAAAACCATTGATTTTTCCATTGGTGACCAGATTTCGTCCATATCATCCACCGGCGGCGCAAAAGGTTTTCTGTCGTTTCTTACAATGTTGATGAATGCCTGGAATAAAGTAGTGGAAATTTTATGAGCTTCTTCAGAAGTATCTGCTGCAACTCCGTTTACACAGGCAATAATATAAGGTTTGTCTAAATATTTTGATGGTTCAAAATGCTCCCTGTAAATTTTAAAAGCCATTTCCATCTGCTCCGGAGCAAAATGTCCTGCAAATGCATAAGGCAGCCCAAGTTCCGCAGCCAGCCATGCACTGTCTGTACTGGACCCCAGAATATAAAGTGGGATATCCAGCCCTTCTCCTGGTATTGCACGAACCATCGCATCCGAATTATCTTTGGAGAAATATCTTTGTAGTTCAAGAATCTGCCTTGGAAACTGTTCATTGATAATTGCAGGATTTCTTCCTAAAGCCTGCGCCGTTAAACCATCTGTTCCGGGAGCTCTTCCTAATCCAAGATCAATTCTTCCGGGAAAAAGAGACTCCAGGGTACCGAATTGCTCTGCTATAATCAAAGAACTGTGGTTGGGAAGCATGATTCCCCCTGAACCCACTCTGATTTTTTTTGTTCCATTGGCAATAAAGCCTATTAAAACTGAAGTTGCTGAACTTGCAATACTTTCCATATTGTGATGCTCTGCCAGCCAGAATCTTTTGTAATTTAAATTTTCAGTATGGTTAGCTAATGATAAGCTGTCCTGAAAAGTATCGTGAATGCTTTTCCCTTGCTTTACCGGAGCAAGATCTAAAACAGAAATTTCAAAATTTTTCATATTGAGAAGTTAATTTTTTTCTTTGGTCTCAAAAAACCAAACAAATTTAAAACTTAAAAACCGCATTAGTTACTTTTTGTAATTAATAAAACCGATTGGTCAGTTCAGGGAAAAACTATTGGACTTCAATTTTATGTTATCTGATTTTATTTATAGAATTTTTGAGTAAATTGCTCCATCTATAAAAAACATGAAACCAAAAATAATGTATCTCGAAAACAAATCCTTAGGACACCACGGGCTGGCATGGATTGGCTTTGTAGAATTTTCAAAATCCGGGCAAACAGTTTATTTCAACAATAGAGCTATCAAAAAACTTAAAAATCCAGGAATCAATGCCAATCACTTTGATATAGAAACCGGAGAAGAGTATTGGGTTTCGGGTGTGAAGAAAAATGGACAAGACAGGCATCAGTTTGGCAGTGGAAAAATCATGATTGATAGAGGTTCAATTGATGAATATCTGAAACTTGTGAACTTTACAACTATTGACGAAAATCATTTTGAAATTGTTGAATTCTCTAGAACAGATAAAACCAGGTTTAGTACAATAGAAAATACAGAAACTGAATTCAGAAACGAAAGCTATCAGGCTACTTTTTACGATAATAACAGAAGAAAATTAATTTTAGATATTGAACTTTAAATAAAAAATATTTATTTACTTCTTTTCTCATTTCTTTTAATGAACTGCTCTTTTAATGAATTTTACAAAGACAGAGAATCTGACAAAATTGATGGTGAAAAAATTCCAAAAAAATTTTATTGGGAACTCGGTATGGAAACAATCAGGATGATATTTATAAATTGTTTGGTAAAAAGTTTTTTGAGGTAACTGATAAAGAAAAACTTGTAAAACTTATCAATGTAGTCAATGAAATTGGTCCTGTTGAGGAATATAATCTTGCAAAGTGGGAAACAATGGTTGTCAAAGGAAGCAATGCCCGAACCCAATACTTCTTCAAGTATAATGTAAAAAGAGGCACTAAAACAGAAGAATCTTTCACCTTAGAAAAAAACAAGGAAGGTGATATAAAAATAGTAGGCTACCATGTTAACCAGGATTTATTAAATGAATAAAAGAACAGGTTGAATATATATAAAAAGAACTCTTACGAGTTCTTTCCTTTTTTATAATTATAATGATTTAAAAGAATCCTGATCTCATTAAATTCAAAATTGTTTGGCAGTGCATTCTTCCATTCTGTAAGGGTTTCATGAGGTTTTTTATAGAACTCTTCTTCAAAAGCTTTGATTTTATCTGAAGTAATTACTCGGGAGATATCCAGCAAACCCTGTTCTGCAAACTTAGCAAGGTGACCAATTACGGTTTCTTTTACCAGCCCCCGTTCCAATGCAATCTCACCAATGGTTTTTCCCTGTTCGAATAATTGGAAGGTTAAGACCTGTGATGGAACTTTTGCAATCTTAAGGTTGATTTCCTTATCGTTTTTCTCATCAAGCAATTTTGTATCAAGAAGGTGAATTTCTTTGAGACTGTTTAAATATTCCTCGAGATCATCCAGCCAGCTCCTAAACTCTTCATTATATTGTTTCAGTCCTTTCGCTCCTTTGATTTCAGCATAAAATTCTTTTAAAGGATTGAAAATCTTATCCCTGGTTTCTAAAAAGAAAAAATTAACGGCCCCTTTCGTTTTATTCTCAATTTCAGACCATTCTTCTTTATTATCAATAAAATTATTCACCTTCTGGAAAATCACCCGTTCTAATTTCTCAAAAATCTTTCCGAGATGAGCTGCTTCATGTTTCAGCTGAAGATAAAGCTGATTGGTTTTGATATGATCAAGATTTTTGGTTACAACAGAAAGCTTATTCCACTCTTCTACTTCTTTTATAAACCACAAGCAATCTACTGTACGAAGCACTTTTCTAATACTGTAATCATACTTTTCCTGATTTAAAATAGATTCAACCTGGTCATTAGCTACTGTATCCGTGTGGAAATGTTGTATCCGGGTATCTTTAAAAATAACTTCAGGAGTGATCTTTGATTTTAAAACAATTCCTTCCAAAGTCCGGCAACGTGATAAGGCAACATATACCTGACCTGCTGTAAAACTTTTCCCCGCATCAATAATTACTTTATCAAATGTTAATCCCTGGCTTTTATGGATGGTAACGGCCCAAGCAAGCTTTATAGGAAACTGTTCAAAACTTCCCAAAACTTCTTCCTGAATCGTTTTATCTGTATCAAGAAAATATTTTTTCTGTTCCCATGTTTCCCTCTTTACCGTAATCTCCCTTTCGCTTTCGTCCAGTACAACACGAATTTCATTTTCCTCAAGACCAATAATTTCCCCGAGCTTTCCATTGAAATATTTCTTTTCACCCGACACATCATTTCTGATAAACATGATCTGTGCTCCTATTTTCAATTCTAAAAACTGATCATTAGGAAACTGATTCTCCTTAAAATCCCCGACAAGCTTGGCTTCATAGATTTGTGCATCTGATTTTATCTCCGCCAGCTTCTCCTGGTTAATCTCGTCCGCCATTTTATTATGAGAACACAGATAAACATATGATTCTTTTCCCATATCAAAATCAGGATCATATCTTTCATTCAGATGGTCAAAATCAATATGGTCCACATCCCCGTTACGTATTGCATTCAGGATCTCCAGAAATTCCTGATCCGATTGACGGTAAACCTTAGTAAGTTCAATAGTCACAATAGGAATATCTTTTATTGCATGACTATCAAAAAAGAATGGTGAATTATAATACATTTTCAGTATATGCTCATCTCTCACTACCGGCGGAAGCTGAAAAAGATCTCCGATGAACAACATCTGTACGCCTCCAAACCTTTGATTATTCCTTCTGATAAATCTCAATGAAAAATCCATCATATCCAGCACATCTGCCCTCAACATAGATACCTCATCAATAATAATAATTTCAACTTCCCTTAACAGCTTAAGTTTATCTTTTCTGTATTTAAAATGGGGCATCAGGTCAGCTATATTATTAGCCAAACTTGTATCTATTCTTTCCGTTGTAGGAAGAAAAGTTCTTAACGGCAGTCCAAACATAGAATGAATGGTAACTCCTCCCGCATTAATAGCTGCAATTCCGGTAGGTGCTACTACAATATGTTTTTTCTTTGTACGTTTTACAAAGTCATTAAGAAATGTTGTCTTTCCTGTTCCGGCTTTCCCGGTTAAGAAGACACTTCTGTTGGTATGCTCTAATAAGTCAAAAAAATGGTTGTTCATTGTTTTCAAAAATACGGAAATGATTTGATTTTCTTACCTTGGCATAAGTTTTGAAAATTATTAAAAAGAACAATGTTTATAATGAAAAAATTTTTCATACATATACCAGCGATAGCATTATGTACTACATTTACTTTGGTTTCCTGTAATTCCTCAAAAAACATCAACACTAATCTTCCAATCGATATTTCGGAAAGACCGGCAGATGAGGAAAGTCAGAAATATGACCAGGCACAGCTGGATAGAATAAAGGCGTCCATTGAATCAGAAGTTTCAGGAGAAAAATGTACAGATGCCAGTGAATGGACGTTTGCTCCTATGGGGGTAAAATCCTGTGGCGGGCCTCAGCTATACATTGCTTATCCTAAGAAAATTGAAAACTCCATTTTACCCAGAATTAATGAATATACAGATAAGGTAAGGGTTTTTAATGAGAAATATAATATTATGTCCGACTGTATGGTGATCATGCCTCCGACTTCACTTAAATGTGTGAATGGAAAAGTAAGGCTCATTACCGCAGACAATAATTCACAATAAAAAGCAAAGGTTATATATCATTCCGTCAGGAGTTTTTACACAGGGATTGATATACAAAACTCCATCATATGATGGAGTTTTGTAGTATAATATTATATTGAAACAATATCAATGGCAGACTATAATTCGTAATCTTTCACATTTTCCTTGTACCACGAAGAATATTTCACATAATTATCAGCAATCCTGTTAACTTCACCTTCCAGTAACTGAGCATTGATATCTTTTATCTTTTTAGCGGGAACACCTCCCCAGACTTCTCCGGATTTAATATGAGTTCCCTGAGTAACTACAGATCCGGCTCCTACAATAGAGTTTTCTTCCACCAAACAATCATCCATAACAATGGCTCCCATTCCTATCAATACATTGTCTTTAATCGTACATCCGTGAACAATCGCGTTATGCCCTATTGAAACATTATTTCCAATATTCAGCGGATGTTTCTGGTACGTACAGTGCAGCATTGCGTTATCCTGAACATTTACCTTATCCCCCATTTTAATATAATGTACGTCACCCCTGATCACTGCATTATACCAGACACTACAATCTCTTCCCATTGTAACGTCCCCGATAATTGTAGCTGTTTCTGCTAAAAAAGTATTTTCTCCAATCTGTGGTGTTTTTCCTAAAAGTTTTTTTATAAGTGCCATAATATTAATTTGAAATTCGAAAATGAGCCAATTTGAGAATGATATGTACTATTATAATTTCAGGTATCTAACTTCTAAATTACAGCGATAGCAAAAATCTAACTCTCTGTCTTCAGCTTCTGACTTCTAATGCGTATTTTTGTATCTCAAATTTAACGAAAAAATGCGTACCATACTTATAGAACCAACCGAAAATCCAAAAGTAATGAAGTTTGTAGCAGACTACAATCTCATTCCCGGATCTTTGGAGCTGGACAGAAACTCAGATATTTCGGAAATTCCTTTAGCACAGGAGCTTTTTAATTATCCGTTCGTAGAAAGGATTTTCATTACGGCTAATTTTGTTGCCGTAGCTAAGCAGGACACCATAGAATGGGAACATGTGGCAGAAAGTCTGAAAAATGTTATTGAGGATGAATTACTGGCAAATCCCAGAATTTACCTTCAGAAGAAAAAAGAAATGTATCAGATTTATGCAGAAATGACTCCTAATCCAAATGTAATGAAATTTGTTTCAAATAAATTACTGATGGATGGTTTTGTAGAGGTAAAATCGAGAGAAACAGCGAGAGACGTTCCTTTGGCACAAGCCATTTTTAAGGAATTTGATTTTGCAACAGAAGTTTTTATTTCAGATAATTTTGTGGCAGTTACCAGAGATAATTCTGTAGAATGGCACCAGGTAATGATGACTGTTCGGGCACTTATTGCCGATTATCTGCAAAACGGAGGTGAAATATCAAAGGTAGAGCCTCAAAAACATGAAAATCCTGTTGAAAAAATCATCAACAGGGATTATACAGAAGATGAGCAGAAAATTTCTGACATCTTAAATGAATATGTTGCTCCTGCAGTGGAAAATGATGGAGGAAAGATTTCTTTAATGGAATATGATCAGGAAAATAAAACTGCAAAAATGCTTCTGCAAGGTGCATGCTCAGGCTGCCCAAGTTCTACAGCTACTTTGAAGAACGGAATTGAAAATATTTTAAAACAATTCGTTCCGGAACTGGTAGAAAGAGTAGAAGCAGTAAACGGATAAAAACATTTGCAATGCCTTCCGGAAAGAAAATTGTCATCATTATTGGAAGTGCTTCTGAGAATTCCAGCAATCAGAACCTGATGGAGCAGATAGTGGAAAAAACAGATGAGACAAATTTCCTGATGTATGATGATCTTTCTATTCTTCCTCATTTTGATACCGGGTTAACAGATAATAACACTCCGAAAGAGGTTCTGAAAATCAGAGAGGATATTAACAGGTCAGCAGGGGTCATATTTTCCACACCGGAATATATTTTCAGTATCCCGGGAAGATTAAAAAATCTATTGGAATGGTGTGTCTCTACAACCGTTTTTTCTGAAAAACCGGTTGCTGTGATCACCGCTTCTGCAAGCGGAGAAAAAGGACATGAAGAGTTATTATTGATTTTAAAAACTCTTGGTGCTGTAGCAGATGATAAACATCAGGCATTAATAAAAGGGATAAAAGGCAAATTTGACAGCAATGGCTTACTGGAAAGTAATACCTTTGCCAAAGTATCAAAATTAGTAACAGATTTTATAACTTCTGTTTCATAATTAAAATTTAAAATATTGAATAATAAAGGAATTTTACTGGTAAACCTCGGCTCACCAAGGTCAACTTCTGTAAACGACGTAAAGGAATATCTTGATGAATTTTTGATGGATGAAAGAGTGATTGATTATCGTTGGATCTTTCGTGCTCTTCTTGTACAGGGAATTATTCTGAAAACAAGACCAGCCAAATCTGCTGAAGCGTATAAAACGGTTTGGACAGATCAGGGTTCACCACTGATTGTCATTACTGAGCAGATTCAGAAAAAACTGCAGAAAATAGTAGATGTTCCGGTGGAAATCGGGATGAGGTATGCAGAACCAAGTATTGAAACCGGTATTCAGAAACTGGTGGATCAGGGAATCACTGAAATTGTTCTTTTTCCTCTATATCCTCAATATGCGATGAGCACAACTGAGACTGTAATTGAAAAAGCTGAAGAAGTCAGAAAAAAGAAGTTCCCACAGGTGAAGATCAATTATATTCAGCCTTTCTACAACAGGGATATTTACATCAATTGTCTTGCAGAGAGTATTAAAAAGAAACTTCCAGAAAATTTTGATGCCCTTCAGTTCTCTTACCATGGTGTTCCGGAAAGGCATATTTATAAGACAGACCCTACCAGAACCTGTAACCTTAATGACTGTTGTTCCCGGGAGGATAATCCAAGTCATCAGTTCTGCTACCGCCACCAATGTTATAAAACGACACAGCTTGTCATCGATAAACTGAATTTACCTAAAGAAAAAACAATTGTTTCCTTCCAGTCAAGGTTAGGAAAAGACAAGTGGATTGAGCCTTATACAGACGAAACACTTGAGAGTCTTGGTAAAAAAGGAATAAAAAACCTGGCCATCGTATGCCCGGCTTTCGTTTCTGACTGTCTTGAAACGCTGGAAGAAATTTCTGTAGAAGGAAAAGAGCAGTTCCTGCATGGAGGCGGAGAAAATTTCCATTATATCCCATGTCTGAATGATGAAGACCGATGGATTGAAGTCATAAAAATCCTTTGTGAAGAAAAACTGAATGATTTTTATCTGGTATAATTATTTAATTTATATAACAAAGGCCACAAGAAGTTCTTGTGGCCTTTAACTGAAATATATTAAGACTTGATTTGGTTTATTTTTTAATCAGATTTCCTGCTTTCTGTCCGTTTACCATCACCACATATACTCCCGGAAGTATATTGGAAGGAAGCTGAACATCCACTTTATTGGTACCTTCTGTCAGAGTAACCTTTTCAGAAATTTCTCTCTTTCCTGTTAAACTTACCAGCTCTATGGTGCCTTTTCCGGCATGGCCTTCAAAAACCACGGTAAATCTGTCTGTTGCAGGGTTCGGACTTATTGTATAAAGCGGCGTATCTGCTGCCACAACTTTTCCTGCCGGAGAAGTTCCTCCTCCAACACCTACCGCATTCCATGCATTGGTAACCTGAATTACTTCATTACTGCCTGCGCCGTATAAATCAGCAGCAGCCTGAAGAGAATAAGTTCTGGCAGCGGCATAAGTGGATGTAGAAGTAAGATAGCTGGTTAAAGTTCTGTAAGCAATCGCTCCGGCTTTATCCAGTCCGATCCCGGAAACATTATAGGCAAATCCTTTATCATTGGTTCCTGAACCTCCCGTTACCAATAAATAATACCAGAAATTAAGAACTCCTGAATTGGTATGTACCCCACAATAGTCATTGGACTGACTAGGCGTTACGCAACCTGAAGTAGTAGTTGTTTTCCAATAGGTTCCCATATAAGTATCCGGCTGACCATAAGCATTAGGATTCGCCATATTTCTGATCACATAATTGAAATCTTCTCCTAATGTCCAGCTTGCCTGACTAGGCCTTGCCCACCTTTCTATCGTATTTCCAAAAATATCCGAGAACCCTTCATTCAATGCGCCCGGCTCTCTTTGATATACCAGGTTAGCAGTTTTGGAAGTCATCCCGTGTGTAATTTCGTGACCACAAACATCAAGAGCTGTTAATGGCTTGCCTCCGTTTGTTGTAGAGCTTCCATCACCATAAGTCATTCTAGAACCGTCCCAGAATGCATTAAAATAATTGGTTGAATAATGAACGTAGGATTTTATCGCAAAGTTATTGTTATCAATACTTTTTCTACCGAATTTTGTATAATAATAATCCAATGTCATTTCAGCTCCCCAATGAGCATCCGTAGCGTACTGATCTTTATTGGTATTAACATTATTCCATACATTATCCGCATCTGTAAAGTCTACTGCAGCCGAATAGCTGGTACCTTTTTTCAGATTATAGGTCTCCACCGATGTTCCTCCATTCCTTCCTGTTTCCCGTAAACGGTAGCTTCCGTTGTATGAATCCGCAACAATATTTCTTGTGCCGCTATAGCCAGTTGTAGCTGTACCCGGAGTATTTACCTCATGGATGATGGCATCAATTCCCAAAACTTTTCCGTTTTTGGCATCTACGAAAACATATTGTCTGCTAAGTGGCTTTTCAGCATAAATATCAAATTTATAGGCCAGTTTTAAATCGTTTAATTTATCATCCGTAGGATCTGAATAGTACACTAATTCTCCTTTTGGGGCAAAACTTGCGTTTACATTATTTACTTCTTTCTTAATAAAATCTTCTTCTTCTTTATTCTGCCATTTATAAGATTCAGCACTTACAAATGATAAAGCATTTTGTAATGCTATACTCTCGGAAATATTGGCTTTCTTTTCAATTCCTGCCGGTATTTTAAGGATCCATTTTCCTGTCTGCCCAACTATTTTACCGCTTTTAGTCTGTACAGCCATCATTCCATATTCCACAGGAATATCATTGATAATTTGCTGGAACCTATGGGTTTCAAAACCCAGCTTATCCTTTTCCACACCCAGGTTACGTCCCTGTCCTTCAGAAAGCCTCTGGGAAGATTCATCAAATAAAACAGGTCTTCCTTTAAAATCAGGACCGTTTTTATCGAATCTCATAAACTCTGTGTGCAATCCGTCTTTACCCGGAACTAATTTTGAAGGTGTATTCTGTCCAAAAACAAAAAAACTGGCAGCAATACCTGCCACTAAAATAAACTTTGCTTTCATAATAATATTTGTTAAATGTGAAGCAAATCTATAATTTTTTCACAATAATAACCTATTTTGAATGAAAAAAATTTAATTGATATTATAAATCATTAAACAAACCATAATAACGATTTTAAAGAGAATAAAATTTATCAATCATATTTTTATACGTTAAAATAAATTAGGTTTATAATTTTAATCGGAATCATTATTTTGTGAATTAAAATTTTTTATTTATGCAAAGCTTACTATTCATACCTTCATCAATTGCCAAACACAGCATTAAGAATTACAAAAAAATAAAAGGGATCATCTCTGAAGACATCCCTTTTTTAAATTAAAATCTATACGGATTATAAATTTGTGAGCATGCAGGCAAAATTTATTTTTTATTTCCTACAGGAGTCCGGAATTCACCATATCCCATCAGGCCATCATAATTTCTTCCGAAAGGAGTATAGTATAAAAAAGCCTGATACAGGTTTTCAGTCTGCCAGAAATTCCCATTTACTTCACCAAAATTTAATGATCCGTCACTCTCTTTTGTAGCCAGAACATAGTTATAAAAACCTTGCTTCAGGAATATTTTAGCAACATATTGTTTACTGGCAGCATCATATTGCATCTGATTTTCTTTACCTGGCTTAAAACCGTTAAATCCTCCCAGAATATAAATCTCTTTTTCTACAGGATCTGAATCCAGATAAAAATGTACCCATGAATAATCCGCCTCTCTTTCGGCCTCTCTCTCTCTTCCCAGGTCATTCCGTCTGTAATACCATGCTCCGTTCACGTCAGGCTGATACTGATAATTTAAAGGAAAGGCCCAGACAGGATGCAAATAAGTCTGGTTTACTCCATCCTTCACTTCCACTGCACGAACCATATCCGCAGGAGTATTCATATTCTTATTATCAAAATAATAGAATTCATTATCTCCCGGAAAGGTAAGGTTCATCTGCTGAAATAACAGCTGATTTCCCGAAACAGAGCTTGGCTTCAGATTGGAAATAACAACATTCGGATTGTTATTCTGCATTACGTTCAATGTCATGGAATTCACATTCGAGGAAAGATCCCCGCCTTTCGAAACAGCTTTTACCTCTACTCTCTGATTAACATTAGGGTTTTTCGCGTCTGCTATTCTTGATATATTCAATCCCAGAGATGCGGCATCTTCCACCAGATAAAACCTTCTCTTAAAAAGAGGTCTATCTGCAGAATCCTTATAAACGATAAGCTCAAAGTTTCCGGAGATTTTCGGCTGTATTTTATCATTTGGAAATGTCAGCTTATAATGGGTATAAGGCTGCAAAGTATTGAAAGAATACTGAAACTGATCAAGAAGTCCATTCATGCTTCCATTGGCAATCTCTGTAAAAAACAGGTTATCATCATTCCAGTTTCTGTCATAATGTTTAATCGTATACCGGTATATCTCACTGGCATTAGTAAGGTCATCGAAGCTCAAAATCAATTGTTCCCCGAACTTAATTACGGGAGTTTCGTCATTTGTCTGTGGGTTAAACAACTGTATGCTCTGGATATTTTGTCCATACACCAACCCACCCAAAGAAAGTAAAAGTATTCGCAATGTTTTCATTATGACGAAGATAACGAAAAATAGCCATTTTCTTAATAATATTGTATTTTTGAAATAAAAAATTAAAATGCTTCAGATCCAAGGTTTCGTATTCAATTTTGCAAGCGAAAACACATACATTCTCTACAATGAAAATAAAAATGCCTGGTTAATTGATCCGGGGAATATGAATGAACAGGAAACCAGAGCCATAGATCTTTTTATTACTGAAAAGGGATTACATATTCGGAACATCCTTTTAACTCATGCCCACATTGACCATGTTATGGGGTTGCAATGGGCATTTGATACGTTTAAAGTTCCGGTTAAAATGCATCAGGAAGACCAGGAAGTTTTAGATATGCTTCAGGCGAGTGGTATAAGATTCGGGATGAAAATAGATCCCGTAAAAGTGGATATAGAGTACGTAAAAGAGGGTGATGAGATGGAACTTGATGGCGAAAAATTTAAGATTTATCATGTACCGGGCCACTCTCCCGGAAGTGTGGTTTATCATAACGAAGAACAGAAATTCATGATTTCAGGCGATGTTCTTTTTGAAGG
Organism: Chryseobacterium flavum; assembly: GCF_003385595.1. Classification (GTDB taxonomy): domain Bacteria; phylum Bacteroidota; class Bacteroidia; order Flavobacteriales; family Weeksellaceae; genus Chryseobacterium; species Chryseobacterium flavum. The sequence goes on from NZ_QNUE01000005.1 coordinate 113,772, forward strand.
AAGCATCGGAAGAACAGATTTATATAAAGGTAATTATGATCAACTGATTAATGGTATTAAATCTAAGCTTTTTATTCTGGATGATGATACCCAGGTTTTCTCAGGGCATGGAAATCCCACTACCATAGGATTTGAGAAGCAGTATAATCCGTTTTTGAAATAGTTACTTCTGTTTGAAAATATTAAAAATAACAAAACCATCAGTATTCCTGATGGTTTTGTTGTTATAAAGAAATAGAATTTAGAAATCTAAATTAATTGAAGCCCTGGCTGCAGCTCCCATAATAGGTCTTGCCATTCTGATATTGGTTCCTGAATCCATTTGGGATCTTGGATCTCCTTCGGTAATCCCAATCGTATTAAAGATGTTGGTTCCATCCACTGCAAACCGTATTTTCCCTAACTGATATGACATTCCTGCTCCAAATTCAGTAAAAGAAGGTAAAATATTATCATCCGTATTTCCTTCATTCTGGAAACGCTTTCCATAATAATTCATACTGACATAAGCTCTCCATTCTTTAGTGATATTCACTGCCGGAGAAATGTTGAAATAAAATTTAGGCATCCTTCTTACTACATTTCCATCATAATCAAAGGCAGTTCCATCAGCATTCCTTCCCCGGAAATCTTTATACTTTGGATTCTGAATAGTACCATTAAAAGTTACTTCAAGTATATTATTAAACAGCCTTGTATATCCTTCAATCTCTACCCCGATATTAGTTGTATTGGCAAATTTATTTTCAGAAGTTCCATCCGAATACACATCTGTAAATGAAAGGTTTTTAAGGGTGGAATAAAACGGGATCACGCCGATATCAAATGTACGGGAATAGTATTTGTACCCTACTTCCAGCTGATTGGTCTGCACAGGCTTGATGTGGCTCAGGTCATCTATATTATTATAATACGCTTCTTCGTTTGGAGATCTGAAACCATGAGAAAACCGGGCATATACTGCATTTTCCCTATTAATTTTATAATTGGTTGCCAGTGTATAGGAAACCTTGTTGACATCATAATACCAATAAGTATATCTGTTACCCAGAACCGCCATATTATCATCCGCTGTAGTTGTGGCAAAACTATGGGTTCCATCTGTTGTAAGTCCTGAATTATCCAGATTTGCAGTCGTTGTACTGACCTTATATCCTTTATAGAAATCACGACTGTAACGAATTCCTCCGTTGAAGCTCAAATCATCAGTTATATTATAATCAAGATTAAAATAAAGATCATTTAAGCTTCCCTGAATTTGCGAATCTCTGATCAGGAAAGACATATCACTCACACCGTTATAAGTTTTGGAATAACCTTTATCTGTTGGCGCCAATGATGTATCCACGAGGTTCAGCAACTGGGGCCTGTCTGTTGCTGTTGTCAGGATATTACTCCAGTTCCAGTATTGATGTGACTTCCAGTTTGACTTATAAAAACCTGCAGTTACACTACCTTTATCAAACTTATAGCTGAACTGTAAATCGTTGACAAAATTACTCATCTGCTTGTCTATAGCCCAGAATCCCAATTCCTGAACATTGGCAGGATTTACCATAGCTCCGTTGCTTACCAATGAATATTGGAAAGTGTTTCCGGCAATCCCATTCTCCTGAGCAAAATTGGCTGCTGTTTTCGGACCTCCAGCCGGGAAAATTCCCGTATAGCTCATATTAATGTTTGTATATTTTGTTTTGTTAAGAACACTGAAATTATTTCCAAGATCATATTTAAATTCAGCTCCCAGTACATCAACTTTCGGGTGTATCCCATCTTCAAGGTTTCGGCTGAAAAAACCGCCACCGGCTTGTGGAATATTCAGCTGGCTGATGGCTCTGTAGCTATAAGTTCCATAATTAGGATCAAAACCGGGAAACTCTTTCAGGGTATTGCCATCCTGCACCAAAGGAATTGGCAGGAAGAATGTATTTCTGTCATCCAGCTTTTTATAATAAACCTTAGCATATCCTTTGTCAAACACATATTTCAGGTTCATTCTGATCTGTCCTCCATTGTTTGCTTTAAAGCCTGTTTTTCTGATTCCGTTATCCGTTCTGTAGAATCCACCTACATTAAAAAACAATTTATCCTGGATCAGGGCTCCTCCCAGATTGAGATCTGTACGCATTAATCCGTAGGTTCCCGTTTCCAGTTTAGCTGTTCCTTTAAAATCATTAGTTCCCTCTTTGGTAATAAAATTGATCAGACCTCCAGGCGAGTTATTGGCATAAATAGAACCGGAACCTCCCCTTAACGCTTCCAGACGGTTTACCGAATTATCTACCCTGAAGAAATTATCTGCATTGGCAAACTGAAGTGCCCCATCTTCAAAAACCGGCAACCCGTCTTCCTGCACCTGTACGAACTCATATGCACCGGCTGAAGGAATACCTCTCGCAAAAAGGTTATTTCCTACCTCCCCACCTGAAGTCTCCACAGCAAATCCCGGAACTCTTTGAAGTAAAGCCGCTGCACTGATTGGGTTTTGCTTCTGAATTTCTTTAGCATTAAATGTGGAAATCGCTGTACTTGATTCTATTTTTTTCTTGGGATTTGAATTTCCTGTAATGACAATCTGATCGATGGAGGAAACTTTTGCAGAATCCTGCGGTGTTTCCTGTGCATAAGCATTATTAAAATATAATGTAGCTGTTGCGGCGATTAAAAAGATTGATTTTTTTTTCATAGCCTTATTTTTATTGTTAGTTTCAGTTTTGCTGTAATTGTAAATACACTCCATTCGTCCAGCCGAATCCATCCTGATTAGGGTATTCCCCGCCGCCTGCTATTGTTTCTGTGTCTAATGCATTGTATTTTTCCATCAGTTTCCCGGTGTTTTTATAAACTCTTTCTACATTGGAACACCAGTTATTTTTAATTTTTTCTGCCAGTTCATCAAAGCCATAATTTTTCATTGCCCTGAAACCCAGCCATTGATAAGGAGCCCATGCATTGGGAAGATCCCATTGTTGTCCTGAATTCCTGGTGGTTGTCACCAAACCACCCTGATAAAGAAACTTTTCAGCAACAGCTTCTGCAACAGCCTCTGCCTGCTTATGGTCTGCAATACCAAGGAACAAAGGGTAAAGAGCAGCAATATGTTCAGACGGTGTTTTTGTGTTTTTTTTGGTGTGATAATCTTTGTAAATCTTAGTATTTTCATCCCAGAAGTATGTATTGATCATCTGTCTTCGGCTTGCTGCTCTTTCAGTAAAATAATTTTCTTTTTCTTTCAGATTCTGAAGGGCTGAAGATTTTGCTAAAGTCATTTCCAGATGCCACAAAAGGCAGTTCAGGTCAACCTGTGCGAGGTTCAGCGTTTCTATCGTCTGTATATTTTGTCCGTCTGCAAACCATCTGCTGGAAAAATCCCAGCCTGATTCACAGGCACTTCTTATATTTCTGTAAAACTCATCTCCAGTTGTTTTTTCATGATCTTCAATATCAATCAGGTAACTTTCAGGACGTGGTGCATTTTCTGCATCATAATACCGGTTAAGAATGTCTCCTTTTGCAGTTCTGACTACTCTTTTCACACTTGAATTGCTTTCCAGCCATTCTTCACCATTCATCCAGAAGGCATATTCCTTTTCAAGAGTTTCATAGTACTTTATATAAATTTCTTCATCCCGGATTGTTTCAAAAAGAAGGTCCAGCATTAATGAAAAATAGGGAGGCTGTGATCTGCTCAGGAAATGGGTTCTGCTTGCATTCGGCACAAATCCTACGTTCTGAATAAGAAAAGAGCAGTTCTCAACGATATTTTCCATCATTTCCACTCTCCCGGAAGCTTTTAATCCGAGCATAATAAAATAACTATCCCAATAGAAAAACTCGTTAAAACGGCCTCCCGGAACAATATAAGGTTTAGGTAATTTTAAAAGTGTACCTCTTTCTTCATACGCTGTACGGGTGAGTTCATCCCATAACTTTTCAATATGTTCCCGAATCGGAAGATGATCTTTTCTCTGAACTGAGACTCTGGCACCTAAAAAGTCAAAATGGGACATCACAAAATCTTTCAGATCAAAATCAGGACGGCCTTTTGTATTTTCATAATCATTGTTGATCTGTGCAATAGGAAACAGAGGAACTGCATCCGTCATCATTTTCTGATCTTCAAAAATTCCGGATCTCTGTACTGCATCAAAGAGATTTTGAATTTCGTTTATGTAAAGCTGATTACTCATTGTTATTTTTTAGGATTAATTTTTAATTTATTCATGAAAACTGCTGAAGTGATCAGTAATGACAATGGAATCAAAGACAGATAAAATGCCTGTTGCCCACTGAATTCCTGAAACACGAAACCGGTAATTATAGAGCCTATGGTTCCTCCGATTGCTGAGAATACAACAATTAATCCCGACATAGCGCTGTGCAGATATTTCGGAATCGATGCCAGGATCACAGAATTAATACTTGGATAAATCGGTGCAAGCAATCCTCCCATTAATGGAAATAAATACACAACCAAAGGGGCATTCAGCCAATTTGTTCGAGTATCAATATGGATATTATGAGTCAACGGTAAAACCAACAATAAGCTAACGGCAAAACCTATCACACAAAAAGAAACCACATAGATCCAGCTGAATTTTTTTGAGAAAAACCCGGACAAAAATCTCCCTAAAGCAAAAGCTCCTGCAAGAACCGCTCCCGCCTGAATACTCATGGATGTCGGCACTTTTAAGATTTCTTTATAAAAAGTGGGAGTCCAGGTCTGGAAGCTTTGCTCCACCAATACAAAAAGGAAAGCACATAATAAAAAGCACAACACCTTTTTATAACTGAAAAGACTTGCACTGTTTTTTAAATCTCCCAATAGATTTGTTTTTTCATTTCTCGCTTCTTTTTCATCCAGTTTTGAGAAGAATAAGAATAAAAAAGATACGCTTGAAAGTCCTCCCAACACCCAATACACATTCAGCCATCGTGTAGATTCAGGATTATGATCATCAATGTATAAACTGAATAAAACATTTCCAGCCAATACTCCGATCATAAAAAAACCTTCCAGGAACCCCATAAAACTGGAATGCTCCTTATCAGTTTCAGTTACCAGTCCAATAGATGTAAAAACCGATATTTTGATCAGGGCAAATGAAACACCTACGATGGCAAATAATAATTTGAAAACCCAGAAAGCATCAGTAAATGGCATTACGAAACACATACAGCTCACCAGCAGCAGAGCGGTCAGCATTGATTTTTTGATTCCTATTTTGGGAAGAAATGAGGCCAGAATGAATGAACATATGGCAATCGGAAGATCTTTGAAACCTTCCAGAACACTGGCCGAAGATTTTGAAATTCCAAAATTCTGCTGTACCTGGAGGATCACTGTTCCTACAGAATTCAGAAGAATTGCAAAAACAAAATAATTCAAAAATAAAACGGCCTTGATGTTAATATTTTTCATTCAGGTTATTTCTTGCTGGCTAAGATAGAAGCATTTGTATTAACGATAATTTAACACAGTAAATGAATATTTGAACTATATTAATATAATTAGTATTTTTAGTAATTAAATATGATTAATTAAATGAAAGTTACTTTTGAAAGAGTGATTCCTAATGAAAAGAGTTCATTCCGTACCATTCATAATAATTCTCCTATTTCAGAATTTAAATGGGAGTATCATTATCATCCCGAAATTGAGCTGGTATGTGTGATCTCCGGGAGTGGAACCCGCCATGTCGGCTACCATAAAAGTAATTACACGAATGGAGATCTGGTATTAATCGGATCCAATATTCCTCATTCCGGATTTGGGCTGAATTCCATTGATCCGCATGAAGAAATTGTTCTTCAGTTTAAAGAAGAGATCCTTCAGTTTCCCCAACAGGAAATAGAAGCCAGATCCATCAAAAATCTCCTGGAGCTTTCAAAATATGGGATTCATTTTCATCATAAAGTAAAAAAAGTAATGCTTCCAAAACTGAAGCTTATGCTGGAAGCGGAAGGCTATAAAAGATATTTATTGCTTTTGGAAATTCTTTTTGAGCTTTCCAAATGTGAAGAGTATGATCTTCTGAATAAAGAAATCATGCCCTACACCATTATTTCCAAAAATAAAGCCCGCCTTGAAAATATATTTACGTTTGTAGAGCATCATTATGATAAGGAAATTGATATTGAAGAAGTGGCCAGACTGGCTAATCTCACTCTGCCAGCTTTCTGTAATTTCTTCAAAAAAGCAACACAGATTACTTTCACAGAGTTTGTGAACAGATATAGGATCAATAAAGCCTGTTTACTGATGGCCCAGGACAAATCCATTTCAGAATGCAGCTATCAATGCGGTTTTAATAATGTAACGTATTTTAACAGGATGTTTAAAAAGTATACAGGAAAAACGCCTTCAGAGTTTATCAAAAATTTTTCTCACAATGATATTAATGTAGATCTGAGGATCGAAAAAGAGATTAAAGGTAAGGGCATTTTTTAATTAGTAAGGATAATCAAGAAAAAATAAAAAAACTGCTCAGAAAAGAACAGTTTTATGTTGTATAAGTTTAAACCAATAATCGGTTCAGCAGTTACTTATTTCCATTTAATATTACATCCCATACTGGGTCTCTGAATTTCTTCCTGAGGTTCTCCGGCCAAAAGATTTTCGAAAGCGATGATCAGATCTTCTCCGGTTACATCTTTATTATTCCCAGGTCTTGAATCATCCATCTGGCCTCTGTAAACAAGATCCAGCTTATCATCGAAGAAATAAAAATCCGGAGTACATGCAGCGTCATACGCTTTGGCAACCGCCTGACTTTCATCAAATAAATATGGAAAATCAAATCTTCTGTCGATTTGAAATTCGATCATTTTTTCCGGGGAATCTGCCGGATATTTTTCAATATCATTTGCATTGATTGCAATGAACTCAATTCCTTTATCATTATAATCTTCATATAACTCATTGAGCTTGTCAATGACATGAAGAACAAACGGACAATGGTTGCACATAAAGATAACCAATGTTCCTTTTTCCCCTTTCAGTTCTTCCAAAGACTGAAGTTCATTCGTTTTTGACGGGTTAGGAAGCTCAAAAAACGGAGCCTTTGTTCCTAGTGCCAGCATATTTGATGGAGTATTCATATCCTTATTTTCTTTACTGACAAAGATAATTATTTCTTTTAATAAGATACGTCCTGAATAACGTACTTCTATTTTTAACATTGTAAAAGAGGTTCCAAGGAAGAATACAGAGGTATTAAACTTAAAAAATAGTTATAGTCAAATTCTATTATTGCTTTCGTAGTGCTTCGGATTGGCTTCCAGCCTCCATTCTTCTGTACTTCCAGACATTCAATCAAAACCTCTGTAATCCTTTTTAAAGTTAAATATGTAATAACCTTTGGAAGTTATATTAAAAAGTTTGTAGTTTTGCTAACGCTGTTAGTAAAAAATTATCATGGGTCTACATGAACGCCGTCAACGAGAAAAAGAATCCATCCGTGCAAATATTTTGCAGGCTGCTTTTACGTTGGCCAAAACTGAAGGCTGGGGCGCACTTTCTATGCGTAAGATAGCAGATGCAATTGAATATAGTGCTCCTGTAGTATATGATTATTTTGAAAACAAAGAAGCCATTTTATTTGAAATTTCATTAGATGGCTTTCACAAGTTACACATAGAATTATTAAAAGCTCAGCAAAAACACGACACTCCGGAAGAGCAGCTTGTTGCAATTGTGGATGCGTACTGGAACTTTGCTTTTAAAAATAAGGAATATTACCAGCTGATGTTTGGTCTTGGAATGCAATGTTGTGGAAAAGGACAGATGAAAAAAGAATTCTCATCATTCCAGGAACTGATCTATGAATGTACTTATGAGATTATTAAGAAAAACGGATCTAATCCGGACAATGCCTGTCATATGTCTCATGCTCTGTTTTCTGCCGTTCACGGAATGATCTCTATTATGATGATGCGTACTGCTGATATCCCTTCAACAATGAATAAGACGACTTTGGACGAAACTGTTTCGGCTTTTATTAAGTCTTTGTAAATTTTTTTTGAATTAAAAATTAACACCGTTAGGAAACTTAACACCGGATTAATGAAAATTATTCTGTTATTCCTGATTAAAAATGAAAATATTATGAAGCAATTAATATCATTCAGCTGTTAAAAGTAATCATTTTTTGTTTACAAATTAACACTGTTAGTAAAATTAACGTAGATACACCTCATCTTATATATAAAAAGCAACATTAAAAAATTCAGCTATGGAAACTATTGACCCAATTGCACATTAAAAATTCTGTAATTTTTTTTGAACTATCCATTAACACTGTTAGGAAAAAAAACAGTATTTATTACAAGAAACATTACCTAAAATCTAACACTCATTAAAAAATTAAACCCAATGAAAATACCTGGAAAAACAAGGTTTATTGTACTTATTGCAAGTATAATTCTGTTACAGAGCTGCACCAAGGCCGCAGAAGGCTCCAATGCCGCGCCGCCAGCTCCTGAACTTCCGGTTTATACCGTTATTACATCACCCGCTACAACATATCAGGAATTCCCTACTGCTTTGGAAGGGAAAAATAATGTAGAGATCAGATCTCAGGTAGACGGATATCTTGACAGGATCTATGTAGAGGAAGGCTCATACGTAAGAGCCGGACAGCCATTATTTAAAATAGACTCCAGAAGTTATGGTGAACAAATGAATATGGCGCAGGCAAATCTGCAGGCTGCCAATGCCAATATCCAGAAAGCAAGAGTGGAAGTAGACAGACTACAGCCATTGGTTGCGGCAAAAGTTGTTTCTGATGTACAGCTTAAAACAGCAAAAGCCAATTATGAAGCTGCCGTTGCTGCTGCTGCACAAGCCAGAGCTTCTGTAGGAAGCGCCAGAATAAATGTAGGATTTACAACCATTACAGCTCCTGTAAGCGGTTATATCGGAAGAATTCCTTACAAAAAAGGAAGTCTGATCTCCAGAACCGATGTAAATCCTTTGACATTATTATCTGACATCAGTGAAATTTATGCTTATTTCTCTTTAAGTGAACTTGACTTCATTGGCTTCCAGAATAAATATCCCGGAGCTACTTTGGAAGAGAAACTGAAGAATATGCCAATGGTAGAACTGGTGATCGCTGATAACAGTACTTACCCTGAAAAAGGAAAATTGAGTATCGTAGACGGCCAGTTTGACAAAACTACAGGAGCCATCAGTGTACGTGCCGTATTTCCTAATGCCAACGGAACTTTAAGAACCGGAAATACAGGAAGAGTGCGTATGCCTCAATTGATTTCGAATGCTGTAGTAATTCCGCAGGAATCTACTTTCGAAATTCAGGATAAAACCTATGTTTATGTAATGGGTAAAGACCAGAAAGTAACCGGAAGACCGATCAAAATATCAGGAAAAACGGATAGCTATTATTTTATTTCTGAAGGGCTTGCACCCGGAGAAAAAATCGTATTCACAGGAATCGGAAACTTAAAAGACGGTGCTTCTATCAAACCGAAAAATATTTCTTCTGACAGCTTGTTAAAAGCGAAACCATTATAGTCCTTTTCCGAATACAGAAGACTTAAAAAAATAAACTTCTTATGTTAAAACAATTTATAGAAAGACCGGTCCTTTCAACGGTCATCTCCATAATACTCTTATTATTGGGAGCCTTGTCTCTCTTTAATTTACCGATTGCCCTCTTCCCGGATATCGCTCCACCGAGTGTACAGGTAACGGCATTCTATCCGGGAGCTAACGCGGAGGTTGTAGCGCGTTCGGTTGCTACCCCGATTGAGGAGGCAGTGAACGGAGTAGAGAACATGACCTATATGACCTCAAACTCCAGTAACGACGGAACCATGACCCTGAGCGTCTTCTTCAAACAGGGTGCTGATGCTGATAATGCTGCAGTAAACGTGCAGAACAGGGTATCCAAAGCGATGAGCCAGCTGCCTCAGGAAGTGGTACAAGCCGGGATTTCCACACAGAAAGTACAGAACAGTATGATCATGTTCATGGGATTGACCAGTGAAGATGCTAAACAATATGATGAATTATTCCTTCAAAACTATCTGAAGATTAATGTTATTCCACAGATACAGCGTATTCCGGGAGTAGCACAGGCTCAGGTATTTGGCACAAGGGATTATTCCATGAGAATCTGGCTGAAACCGGATAGACTGGCAGCCAACAATCTTTCGCCTCAGGAAGTTCTGGGTGCCATTAAGGATCATAACCTTGAAGCTGCTCCGGGCCGTCTTGGACAGGGAAGTAAGGAAACTTACGAATACATCCTTAAATATAAAGGAAAACTGAACAAGGATGAAGACTATGAAAACATCGCTATCAAAGCAAACAGTGATGGTTCATTCTTAAGATTAAAAGATGTGGCACGAGTAGAATTCGGTTCGTATACCTATACTGCGACAAACAGAGTAGACGGAAAACCAGTTGCCGGATTTGCCATCTTACAGACTGCAGGCTCCAACGCCAATGAAATCCTGACTGAAATTGAAGAGCAGGTGAAAGTAATGGAGACCACTCTTCCAAAAGGAGTAAAACCCATCATCATGTATAACTCCAAAGACTTTTTGGATGCCTCTATCCATCAGGTTGTGGAAACTTTAGTGATTGCTTTCATTCTGGTATTTATTGTAGTATATATCTTCCTTCAGGATTTCAGGTCTACATTAATTCCGGCTATTGCAGTGCCTGTTGCGATCATCGGGACATTCTTCTTCCTTCAGCTGTTTGGATTCAGTATCAACATGCTTACGCTGTTTGCATTGGTTCTGGCCATTGGTATTGTGGTGGATGACGCGATTGTGGTGGTGGAAGCCGTCCATTCTAAAATGGAGCAAACGGGAATGCCGGTAGAACACGCTACTATGAACTCAATGAGTGAAATCTCAGGAGCTATTATTTCCATTACATTGGTAATGTGCGCCGTGTTTATTCCGGTTGGTTTCATGCAGGGACCTGCGGGAGTTTTCTACAGACAGTTCGCCTTCACATTAGCAATTGCAATTTTAATTTCAGCAGTAAACGCATTGACATTAAGTCCGGCATTATGTGCAATGTTCTTAAATGATCCTCAGGGAGAACACGGTGAACATGGTCATAAAAAAGGGTTTGGAGCAAGATTTTTCAATGCTTTCAATGCCAGCTTCAACAGCATGACCAGAAAATATATCTACAGCCTTAAGTTTTTAATTAAAAATAAGTGGGTTGCAGTAGGCGGTCTTGTTGTTATTACCGCAGCAAGTGTCTTCCTGATCAAGAAAGCACCATCCGGATTCATCCCTACCGAAGACCAGGGGTTCGTGTTATATGCGGTAAATACTCCTCCGGGAAGTTCACTGGAAAGAACCCATAGAGCTACAGCCCAGATCGACAAGATCATCAATAGTGAAAAGGCAACCAATCACCTTTGGGTAGCCGACGGGATGAACTTCATCAGCAATGCCAACGCTTCTCCATATTCTGCAGGTTTCATTAAGCTTAAAGATTATGACAAGCGTGGTGAAATGAAAGATCCTGATCAGATTGCAGGAACTTTAACAGGAAAGGTAAGCCAGGTAAAAGATGCCAATGCATTCTTTTTCAACTTCCCTACTGTACAAGGTTTCGGTAACGTTTCCGGATTTGAATTCATGCTTCAGGATAAAACAAACAGTTCTTTTGAACAATTGGGAACAACTACTCAACAGTTCATTGGAGAGCTGATGAAAAGACCTGAAATTGCTTTTGCCTTTACTACGTATGCTGCAGGAAATCCTCAATATACCATTGATGTGGATACTGATAAAGCCAACCAGCTGGGGGTTTCGGTAACAGAACTCATGCAGACGATGCAGATTTATTTCGGTAGTAGCTTTGTATCGGATTTCAACAGATTCGGAAAATATTACCGGGTAATGGCTCAGGCAGATATTCCTTACCGTACGGATATCAACTCGCTGGAAGGAATCTACGTTAAAAATAAATCAGGAGAAATGGTTCCTGCAAAAACTTTGGTTACGTTAAAAAGATCTTTCGGTCCTGAAACGGTAACAAGAAATAACCTTTTCAATGCAGTAACGATCAACGGGACGCCAAAACCTGGCTACAGTACCGGAGATGCCATCAAAGCTGTAGAAGAAGTTGCCCAGCAATCACTGCCCAGAGGCTATGGATATGAATGGACAGGAATTACCCGTGAAGAGATCAAAACAAGCGGACAGACCGCGTTCATCTTCTTCTTAAGCATCCTGTTTGTATATTTCTTACTTGCAGCCCAGTATGAAAGTTATATTCTTCCTTTTGCCATTATTCTTACAATTCCAACAGGGATCTTCGGGGTATTTGCCTTTACAGGACTGGCAGGAATTGATAATAACATTTACGTTCAGGTAGGATTGATCATGCTTGTCGGACTGTTAGCAAAGAATGCTATTCTGATTGTAGAGTTTGCCGTACAGAGAAGAAAAGCAGGAAAAACTTTAATTGAATCTGCACTTCAGGCATCAAGATTACGTTTAAGGCCGATCTTAATGACCTCTTTTGCCTTTATCGTGGGAATGCTTCCATTGATATGGACACAGGGAGCATCTTCAAAAGGTAACCACTCCATCGGATACAGTACCGTAGGAGGAATGCTTACGGGAGTACTATTCGGAATTTTTATCATTCCGGTAATGTATGTAATATTCCAGTATCTGCATGAAAAAATGCCAAGCAGAAAAAAGAAGAGACTTCAGAAAAAACAAATGGAGGAAGAACTTTTAGCTGCCAGTCACTAATAAAAAATGAAATACAAAAACTTAGAGAAAATTTTAAGACTATAAAGGATTAACTATTCACCTGCCTGTTCTTAATGGTTTACAAAAGCTAACTATTTTCTCCTACTAAAGACAATTTTGCCTCAATAGAAACCTCTCTAAGTTTTGTATTCAATTAAAAGTTTAAAAACTATGAAACGAGTAAAAAATATTATTCTAACTTTTGCGCTGGCTATAGGCTCTGTATCGTGTGTGTCAAAACTGGCATACACGGAGCCTGAGCTGCCGCTTCCTGAAAAGTTTCAGTATACTGCAACTGCAGACACTGCCAGCATCGCCAACCTGGAGTGGAAACAGTTTTTCAGCGATCCCATTTTACAGGAACTGATTGAAAAAGGAATTAAAAATAATTATGATCTTCAGATTGCATTAAAACAGGTTGCCGCTTCACAGGAAAAACTGAAACAGGCAAAATATATGCAGTATCCCGATGTTGGTTTCGGAGTAAGCGGGCAGATCTCAAAACCTTCCAAAAACAGCATGAACGGGCAAAGCTTAAATTTATTTTTAGGCTCAAGCCATGTTGAAGACTATAATGCAGCCTTTAACCTTTCCTGGGAGGCTGACATCTGGGGAAAAATCAAAAACCAGCAGGAAGTTTCAAGAATGCAGTACCTTCAGACCTATGAAGGTTCAAAAGCAGTTCAGACCCAGGTAGTAGCTGCCATTGCACAGGGATATTATAATCTTCTGATGCTTGATAAACAACTCGCTATTGCAAAATCCAATCTGGAACTGACCAGCAATACCCTATTGATGACACAAAAAATGTGGGAAAGCGGAGACAACACTTCTCTGGGAGTACAGCAGGCAGCAGCACAGAAACAGGCAACAGAACTTCTGATTGCCCAGCTGGAACAGAATATTGCCATTCAGGAAAATGCATTGAGCATTCTGGTAGGAGAACTGCCAAATAAAGTGAACCGAACAATTGAAATGACAGATACTTCCTTACCTCAAAACATCACTGCCGGACTTCCTGCAGCAATGGTAAGCAGAAGACCGGACGTTCGTCAGCAGGAACTTGTTTTACTTGAATCCAATGCTATAGTAGGAATTGCCCAGGCGAATATGTATCCGTCATTAAAGATTACAGCCAACGGAGGTGTGAACTCTTTCAAATTTGATAACTGGTTTCAGATTCCTGCTTCGTTATTCGGATCTGTTTTGGGAGGAATTACCCAGCCTATTTTCCAGAAGAGACAATTAAAAACGGACCTGGAAGTAGCTAAAATTCAAAGGGAGAAAAATGTTCTTGCATTCCGCCAGGCTGTATTGAATGCAGTGGGTGAAGTTTCGGACGCTTTGGTTTCTAATGAGAATTTAAAAGTACAGGAACAGAAAGCCACGGAACAGGCCACTACACTAAAGGACGGAATTAAAAGTGCACAACTTCTTTATAAAGGAGGTTCAGCCAATTACCTGGAAGTGATCACCGCACAGGGAAACTCACTTCAGGCGGAACTGAATCTTGCTTCCATTAAAAGACAGAGATTAAGCAGCATTGTAGATCTATACAGAGCGCTGGGCGGCGGTTGGAAGTAGTAAATTAAATTATATTGTTAAAAGTGCGGTTCTTTTCAGGACCGCATTTTTACTATTCCCTTCAATTGTTACGTTAATTAAAAAGCAAGAGATTATTTCTGACACTGCCCACCAATCCACTGAAGCAATTCTTCAAAATCTTTCTCAGAATATCCCAATTGCAAATAATGAATATCATCTGCTTTTCTGTACCATGTAAGCTGACGTTTAGCATATCTTCGGCTGTTCTTTTTAATTTCTGAAACAGCAAATTCAAGATCCCACTCCCCATCAAGATATTTGAACAGTTCTGTATAGCCAACTGTATTCAAAGCAGTCAGTCCTTTAAAATTTTCCAAGCCTTTCACCTCATCCAACAGGCCTTTATCCATCATGACATCTACTCTTCTGTTAATCCTGTCATAAAGTTCCTCTCTCGGAGCCTCTATTCCTATCCTGATGACATTAAAATCCCTGGTATCCTGTGAAACTGCAATCAACTCAGAATATTTTCTGCCGGTTTGCCAGATAATATCAATGGCGCGCAAAAGTCTCCGGTGATTGTATATATCTACGATTCCAAAATATTCGGGGTCGAGATCTTTCAAAATTTCCTGAAGTTTTTCTATGCCTTCCTTCTCCATCATCTCATGCAGTCTTTCCTGATTTTCAGTACTTGCTTCGGGGAGATCATTCAATCCTTCTATTACTGCTTTTTCATACATCATACTTCCTCCGACCAGAATTACAGTATCATGGTTTTTGAAAAGTTCATCAAGCTTTTGTAAAGCATCTTCTTCATATTGTCCGATAGAATAGTAATCTTCTACAGAAAGATTTCCTATAAAATGATGCTGAACTGCAGCCAGTTCTTCCTCTGAAGGTGCTGCGGTACCTATTTTCATTTCTTTGAAAAACTGTCTGGAATCACAGGAAACAATCTCTGTATTGAAATGTTGCGCCAGATCAATTGCCAATTTTGTCTTACCAATTCCGGTGGGACCTACTACAGAAATCAAATTTTTCATCAGTTCACGTTCATTATTTTATCGGTCAGATGCAACCTTACAGATTTCACAGTGCTAATTTAAATGTTTATCTTTGTAGAACAATAAAAAACTATGATTTTATCAATGACCGGCTTCGGCAGAGCTGAAGATGTTTTTGAAGGAAAAAAAATAACAATAGATATTAAATCATTGAACAGCAAGAGCTTTGATTTAAATATTAAAATTCCTTTACGCTATAAAGAAAAAGAATTTGAGATCAGAAAAATTCTTAATGATAGAATTATCCGTGGAAAAGTGGACTGTTATGTCAATTTAGAGAATCTTGAAGAGTCCAACGATGTAAAAATCAATAAAAATTTAATTGACTCTTACATCAATGAGCTTAAAAACATTGCATCAGACGGACCTGATTTTGAATATCTTAAGATGGCAGTACGACTGCCGGATGCTATTACATCGAGACCTGATGAACTTACAGAAGGAGAATGGGAAGCACTTGCAAAAATTGTGAATACAGCTGTAGACCGATTTGAAGAGTTCAGAAAAACTGAAGGCGGCATTTTACATGAAGAACTTAACAGAAATATTGAGAATATTGATAAGTATCTGAGTGAGGTGATTCCGTTTGAAGAGGAAAGAATTGTGAGTGTAAAAGAACGTTATCAGAAATCACTGAAAGAATTTGAAAATGTTGATGAGACCCGCTTCTACCAGGAAATGGCTTATTTTACGGAAAAGCTTGATATCTCAGAAGAAAAGGTAAGACTGGCCCAACACCTGAAGTATTATAAAGAAGTAATGGATAATGAATCTTTCAATGGAAAAAAGCTTGGCTTTATCTCACAGGAAATCGGAAGGGAAATTAATACGTTAGGATCAAAAGCCAATCATGCAGAAATTCAGAAATTGGTGGTCATGATGAAAGACGACCTGGAAAAAATTAAAGAACAAACGCTAAACGTATTATAATAGTTGACCGTTGAGAGTTAACAGTTGTTATAAACTGTAACTTTCAGCCAGCAATTACAACTCTATGAATAAAGTAATTATATTTTCAGCACCATCAGGAAGCGGAAAAACTACATTGGTAAAACATTCCCTGGAAACATTTCCCGAATTGGAATTTTCAATCTCCTGTACAACAAGAGAACCGAGAGGTAATGAAGCTCATGCAGTAGATTATCATTTTTTAACACCGGACGAATTCAGACAAAAGATTGCTGAAGATGCTTTTGTAGAATATGAAGAAGTATATACCGATAAATATTACGGCACCTTAAAATCTGAAGTGGAAAAGATCTGGAATCAGGGAAAAGTTGTTATTTTTGATGTGGATGTAAAAGGGGGTATTTCTTTAAAAAAATATTTTGGAGATAAGGCATTATCTATTTTTATAGAACCACCTTCAATAGAAGAACTGGAACGAAGATTGATTTCAAGGAATACAGATGATGCAGAAACCATTAAAACCCGTGTAGCAAAGGCCGAAGAAGAAATGTCCTATGCAAACGAGTTTGACAGGATCGTAATCAATACCGATCTGGATGAAGCCAAAAAAGAGATAGAAAGTTTAATAAAAAGTTTTATCAGTAATTAATGGGTGGAAGAAAATACTCTCCAATCCTGCTTCTAAAATTCTGATAAATAAAAAACATTGAGGTTGATATGAGTACCGAAACATTAGAAAAAGCTAAATCTGCAATTCCCGTTAAAGGATTTCTGGATATAAAAGATATAGCAATTCCTCAAGGGGAAGAATTAGTGAAAGCTATTCTTAAACTTAAAGAAGAAAAGAATGCTGTAATCCTTGCCCATTATTACCAGCCGGGAGAAATTCAGGACATCGCAGATTTCCTTGGAGATTCCTTACAGCTGGCCAGACAGGCAAAAGAAACAAATGCTGATATGATTGTATTCTGCGGAGTACATTTTATGGCAGAAGCTGCAAAAATCCTCAATCCTACCAAAAAGGTGGTTCTTCCCGATACGATGGCCGGATGTTCTCTGGCAGATGGATGCTCCGGAGAAGGATTGAGAAAAATGAGAGAGCAGCACCCTGATGCTTTAATAGCAACCTACATTAACTGTAATGCTGAAACTAAAGCAGAAAGTGATATCATCGTTACAAGCTCCAATGCTGAAACAGTCATTGAAGCACTTCCAAAAGACAGACCTATCATCTTTGCTCCGGACAAGAACCTGGGAAGATATTTATCTAAAAAAACGGGACGTGATATGATCCTTTGGGATGGAAGCTGTATAGTGCATGAGGCTTTTTCAATGGAAAGAATTGCCAAGCAACTGGCAGACAATCCGGATGCCAAACTGATTGCACACCCTGAAAGTGAAGAAGCTGTTTTGAAACTGGCTCACTTTATCGGTTCTACTTCCGCATTGCTTAACTATGTAGAAAAAGATGACTGCCAGAAATTCATCATCGCTACAGAAGAAGGTATTCTGCACGAAATGAAAAAACGTGCTCCTCACAAGGAATTGATCCCTGCACTGGTTTTTGACGAAAGCTGTAACTGTTCAGAATGTTTCTACATGAAACGTAATACTATGGAAAAATTGTATTTGTGCATGAAGTATGAACTTCCTGAAATTCTTATTGATGAAGAGTTAAGATTAAAAGCATTGAAGCCAATTGAAGCCATGCTTGATCTCTCCAAAAGTATAAAATAAATAAGAGCACTGTTTTTCACAGTGCTTTTTATTGTTTTATTAAGAAAAATTAGTTTAGGATACTCCGCCGTCTACACATTCTATGCTTACCAGAACACACATCTTACAATAATCAGGAAGTCCCTGATAGGCAGCACAGGAATACTGATATTCCGGGCCATCTCCAAAGGTAGCATTCTGTGGACATCCTGCGCATCCAGATGGGCCGGCTCCATTTATTATTTCAAGTTCTTTTCGGTTTAATTTCTTTAAATTTTTCATAGTCGTTTTAATTTTAATTGATTTAACATTGATTTAGTATTGGGCCAATACTTACAGCATGGGTGCATAACAGGTTCCTCCCGGTTTCCGCCAGCATCCCCATTGTCCACCTCCGCGAAAACATACAAACTGTTCACCACCACAAGCTTCAATCTGGATATCAGTGAATCCTCCGGTGATGCTTTTCTTTTGTTCACGTGATAATTTTTTAATTGTTTTCATACGTTTTAATTTTAAGATTAGAAATAAGATTATTATTGTTTATTGATTAAAAATCAATACGGATCAGAACATTCAAAACTGACCAGTACTCTTCCTTTACAACATGGTGGTAAGGCGTGATAATCGGCACATGACCTGGGTTCACCTGGTCCATATGGTCCCGCTGGACAATACTCAAAACAATCATTCACATCTCCTCCACTGATAGATTTTAGATTTTTGCGATTCACTTTTTTTAAATTTTTCATGGTTACATTTATTACAGTTAGAATCATAAATATAAGATTTTTAATTAATTACAACAAATATATCTCTAAAAAAGGAAATAAATTTTATAGTATTAAAAAGTTGGCCGTTTCAAAATAATTTGTACATTTGTTCCGTTACAATGAATTTTCTAAGAAACATATCTGATATTTCTGCCCTGAAATCACTTATTTCAGGTATATCTTCTGTTTCTACATTCACAACTACAACAACTACCCCATAACGGGGTAAATTTTCACATATTATTTCCGGTACCCGTACTCTTTTTTCAAAGAGTAACCATTCTTTTTATCCAACTTCAAATAAATAATTGATGAAAGTTTTAAAATTCGGCGGAACATCAGTCGCCCATTCTCAGAATATCTTACTGGTGGAAAAAATTATAAAAAGTGAATCTGTAAAAAGCAAAGTTATTGTGATTGTATCAGCACTTCATGGTGTTACAGACCAATTGATCAAAGCTGCAGAACATGCTTCTGTACATGAGGAAAACTATATTCAGATCGTTAAGGATCTTGAAGAAAAACATATTAATTTAGTGAAGGAACTTTTCCCTATTACAGAACAAAGTTCATGGCTGAGCTTTGTAAAAAAACATTTCAATGATCTCGAAGAGCTTTGCAACGGAATCTCTGTTCTTGGCGAGCTTACAGCCAGAATCAAGGATAAAATTGCCTCTTACGGAGAATTTTTGTCTTCAAAAATTATTGCGGCAAGACTACAGCATCAGGGACTGGACTGTATGTGGATGAATTCCGCAGACCTTATCCGAACAGACAGTAATTTCACTCACGCCAAAGTAGATTTGGATTTTACTGAAGAGAATATTGTCAGTTTTCTCAGTAAAAATCAGAACCGTATCATCGTAGGCCCAGGTTTTATAGCCAGCGATGAAAAAAATAATGCAACAACACTGGGAAGAGGTGGCTCAGATTACACAGCTTCTATTATTGCAGCTTCTGTTCATGCGGAAGAGCTTCAGATATGGACTGATGTTAGCGGAATGATGACTGCAGATCCCCGTCTTGCTTCCAATGCCAAGCCTATTTCCGAAATATCTTATCATGAAGCAATGGAGCTGTCACACTTTGGGGCAAAAGTGCTTTATCCACCTTCCATTCAGCCTGTCATGGTTAAAAATATTGACCTGATCATCAAAAACACGTTTAATCCTGATGCTCAGGGGACTTTAATTTCTCATCAGCTTAAATCTTCTGAGAACGGAAGGCAGGTTGCAGTAGGAATTTCAAATATGAACCATATTGCCCTGCTTACACTGGAAGGCAGCGGAATGGTTGGAATTCCCGGTATTTCGGCAAAATTATTCCAATGCTTAAGTCAGGAAAAAATAAATATAATTCTGATTACCCAGGGATCTTCAGAACATTCCATCACTGTTGCTATTGAAGAAAAAGATGCTTTACGTGCTGAATATTCGATCAACAGTTCCTTTGCTGATGACATCAACCTGAAAAGAGTTTTTCCGGTAAAAATTGAGACCGGTCTTTCCATTGTAGCTTTAGTGGGAGAAAATATGAAAAGCAGAAGCGGCGTCAGTGCAAAGATGTTTGGATGTCTCGGAAATAACGGTATCAATATAAGGGCTATTGCACAGGGATCTTCGGAAAGAAATATCAGTATTGTCATTTCAGAAAAAGACAGCAAAAAAGCGGTGAATGTACTTCATGAAGAATTCTTCGAATCTGAAATAAAGCAGATCCATCTTTATATCTGCGGAACAGGGAATGTAGGTTCAAAACTGGTTCAGCAAATTTATAATCAGAATGATTATTTAAAGGAAAACTTTTTAATCAATCTGAGAATTGCAGGAATTTCCAACAGTCGTCATATGTCATTTGCGGATCAGGGAATATCTGAAAAAAATTACCTTACATGGAATCAGCAGGGGCAAAAAGCTTCTGCCGGAAAATTTGCTGAAGAAATCATCCACAGGAATCTGAGAAACTCTGTTTTTGTTGATGTAACGGCAAGCGCTGATGTTCCGGAAATTTATGAAAGTTTACTGAAGAGAAGTGTGAATATTGTTGCCTGCAATAAAATTGCGGCTTCTTCAGATTTTAAACAATATAAAACATTAAAAGATACCGCAAGAAATCACAACTGCAATTTTTATTTTGAAACCAATGTAGGTGCCGGGCTTCCGGTTATAGGAACTATTAACGACCTGATCAAAAGCGGAGATAAAATCCAATCTATTAAAGCTGTATTAAGTGGAACACTGAATTTTGTCTTTAATGAGTATGACGGCAGCAGAACATTCTCTGAAGTGGTAGCACAGGCACAGAAGGAAGGATATACAGAACCGGATCCGAGGCTCGATCTTTCCGGAAAGGATGTGGCAAGAAAAATTTTAATCCTGGCAAGAGAGGCCGGATACCCGCTTCAGTTTGAAGAAATTGAAAATATCAGTTTTCTGCCGGAAGAATGCATGGAGGGAAGTGTTGATAATTTTTATGAAAAGCTTACAGCATATGAAGATCATTTTAAAAACTTATTGAATAATGCCAAAAACAAAGGTAAAATACTAAAATATGTTGCAGAGTTTGAAGATGGAAAAGCTAAGGTGGGATTACAGCATATTGCCCCGGATAGTGATCTGTTTCACCTTTATGGTAAAGATAATATTGTCATTTTCAAAACCTTGAGATATTCTGAGCAACCACTGGTTGTAAAAGGAGCCGGTGCCGGAGCTGATGTAACAGCAAGCGGAGTTTTTGCAGATATAATCCGTTCTATTTAAAATAATATTATGAAAAAAATAAAATTAAAAGTGCCGGCTACTGTAGCCAATCTGGTGTGCGGATTCGATATTCTTGGAATGGCCGTACATGAACCTTATGATGAGATGGAATTCAGACTACTGGACACTCCGGACATTATCATAAAACATACTGACGCTTTCGGGCTTCCTGAAGAGCCTTCCGGAAATGTTGCGGGAATCGTTCTGTTAAAAATCCAGGAATATTTTAATCTGAAAACCGGCTTTGAAGTAATCATTCATAAACATATCAAGCCTGGAAGCGGGCTCGGCTCCAGTGCTGCAAGTGCCGCCGGAGCCGCTTTTGGAGCCAATCTGTTATTAGGAAACAAATTAACAAAGGAAGAAATGGTTCATTTTGCCATGTTTGGAGAAGAACTCGCTTCAGGTGTACGGCATGCAGATAATATTGCTCCCTGCATCTATGGAGGGATTACCCTGGTAAAATCAACAAACCCGATTGATATTATTCCGCTGAGCTGTCCTGATCTGTTTGCCACTGCTGTACATCCGCAGGTGGAAGTCAAAACTTCAGATGCCAGACAGATTTTAAAGAAAAATATCACTTTAAAAAGCGCTGTTGAGCAATGGGGAAATATAGCCGGATTGATAGCTGGAATTCAGAAAAACGATATCTCATTAATTGGAAGAAGCCTCAATGATGTCATTATAGAACCCATACGCAGTATTCTCATTCCGAAATTTGATGACATCAAAGAGATGTGTTTACAGCTGGGAGCTTTGGGAGGGGGAATTTCCGGTTCCGGGCCTTCTATTTTCATGTTGTCAGAACAAAAAGAAACTGCAGAAAAAATTGCTCAGATGATGAAATCAGTGTATGATAAAATTGAAATAGAAAGTTTTGTATATGTGTCAAAAATTAATCCGGCAGGAATTCAAATTATTGAAGAAAAATAAAACAGAAATGAAATATTATAATTTAAAAGATACTTTGGAAAAAATAAATTTCAGAGAAGCAACCATAAAAGGTCAGGGAAAAGAAAAAGGACTATTTTTCCCCGAAAACATTCCACAATTTGATGAAGAATTTATTCAAAACCTTCATCAGTATTCCAATGAAGAAATTGCATACAAATGTATGAAAGACTTTGTCGGGGATGAAATTCCTTCAGAAATACTAAAGAAAATTGTAACGGAAACTACTAGTTTTAAGATTCCATTGGTAAAGATTAATGAGAAGATATCCATATTGGAATTATTTCATGGCCCTACTCTGGCTTTTAAGGATATCGGAGCAAGATTCATGAGCCGTTGCCTGTCTTATTTTCTGAAGGATGAGCAGAAAAAAGTTACTGTTCTTGTTGCCACCTCCGGAGATACAGGCGGTGCCGTTGCTCATGGATTTTATAAAATTCCACAAATCAATGTGGTCATTCTTTATCCAAAAAACAGAGTAAGCCCCGTTCAGGAAAAACAGTTGACAGCATTAGGAGAAAATATTTCTGCACTGGAAGTAAACGGAAGCTTTGATGACTGTCAGAACCTTGTTAAACAGGCATTTTCAGACGAAGAAATCAATAATCAGTTATTTTTGACGTCTGCCAATTCTATCAATATTGCGAGATGGCTTCCTCAGCAGATTTATTATTTAATCGCCTTAAAACAATGGATACAGCAGTATAAAGAACTGCCCGTAATTTGTGTACCCAGCGGAAATTTTGGAAATATCTGCGCCGGACTGCTGGCTCACTTCAGAAGGCTTCCAGCCAGTCATTTTATTGCTGCCTGTAATGCTAATCATGTCATTCCGGATTATTTTGAAACCCAAAACTACCAGCCACAAAAAGCTGTTACTACCTTATCCAATGCTATGGATGTGGGAAATCCAAGCAATTTTGTAAGAATTTTAGAGCTTTTCGGACATAAATTTGAAGCCTTAAAAAATAAAATATCTGCGTATTCCATTAATGATAACCAAACGATGAGCACCATCACAGAAGTCTATGAAAAATACGGATATATCCTGGAACCTCACAGTGCGGTTGCCTATGCTGCTATGATACAGTATCTGCAAGAAAATCCGGAACAAAAAGGATTTATCCTCGGAACTGCCCACCCGGTAAAGTTCCCTGAGGCAGTGGAAAAAGCCATCCATTCTCAGATTGTAATTCCGGAATTGTTGAATGAACTGATGAAAAAGAAGAAAAAAACTGTAGAAATAAACCCAGACTTTGAAGAATTAAGACGATTTTTGCTTCATAAAATCTGGAACAATGAGCAAAATATATCTTGAAGATGTAAGAATATACGCCTACCATGGTGTGCTTCCTGAAGAAAATATTATCGGAACGTATTATATTCTGAACGTAGAACTTCATACTGACCTGTGGAAAGCAGCAGAATCTGATGATTTGCACGACACCATAAGCTATGCGGACATCAATGATATTCTCCACGGCGAAATGAAAATAAAATCAAAATTATTGGAACACGCAGCCGGAAGAATCATCGCAAAAATTCACAACAGCTTTCCGCAGATCGATTATATTAAATTAAAAATTACCAAAACAGCACCACCAATGCAGGGAGAAATGAAGGGTGCAAGCATTGAACTTGAAAAGAGCTTTAAGCCGGAAAATTAAAATTCATATTTTCGTTGATTAAAAAACATTCAAATTGAAATTCATTAAAATATTATTTTTAGCAGCAGGGGCCAGTATTTTTGGTCAGACCACCGTTGATAACCAGCTGGCTACTTATAACTTTCCGAAGATAAAGTCCAGCATTACAATGCCTGTGACGATTCCTCTTTCGGAGCTGAGCAATATGGTCAATGCATCTGTGAAAGATCTTGTTTATCAGGATGACTCTTATACAGATAATAACAATGACCAGTTTAAGGTAAAAGTATGGAAAACAAGACCCATTCGTCTTGTGGGAGGAACCAGCCAGAATTTACTTATTGAAGTCCCTTTAAAAATATGGGCAGAAAAAGGAATTGGTACTTTAGGAGTTTATACTTATCAGAATACTACTTTTGAAACGGTAATGTCTTTCAATACAACGGTTACTTTTAAAAATAACTGGACCATTATTACAAATACCCGCCCCAATGGTTTCAGATGGGTAACTAAACCTGTTCTTGACTATGGAAGAATACAGATTCCCATTACTTCCATCGTTGAAAAAAGCTTAAAGGAACAGCAGGAAAAATTCTGCAAAACCATAGATCAGCAGATGGCTACACAATTGAATTTCCAGCAGTACGCCTTAATGGCCTGGAATACATTTCTGCAGCCGTTCAATATTTCTGAAGAATACAATACCTGGCTGAAAGTAAGCCCGGTGGGTGTCAATATTACTCCTTTGAAATTTTATGGAAACCAGATCAACGCTACATTGGGAGTTGATATTTATTCTGAAACTTTCACAGGAAGTAAACCTGCAGCTTCTTCTCCGGTAACCAGTGTTGCCAATTTTAATACAACTCCTATCGTTGCAGATAAGTTTATTCTGCAAACTACTGCCAATATCCCTTTTACGGAGGCAAGCAATATGGCAAGAAAAACCTTTCTGAATAAAGAATTTGATGTACGTGACTCTAAAGTAAAGGTAACGGATGTCAGGGTGTATGGAGTAGACAACAGAGTAATCATCGAGGCTCAAACAGATGGATATATAAAAGGAACTTCGATTATTTCAGGAATTCCGGTGTATGATGAAATGAAAAGAAAAATCGTTTTATCAGAAACCAAATTTAAGTTGAAAACAACTAACATTCTGCAGAAAACGGCATCTCTACTGTTTCAGGGAAAAATTGTAAAAATGATTGAGGAAGAATATGGTATCCCAACCCAGGAACTGGAAGAAACTTCAAGAAAAAGTATTGAAGAAGCCTTTAACAAAGAATATTATAAAGGATTAAAAATGAACGGAAAAGTCTTTAATCTTAAACCAAGCAAAATCCTCCTCAACAATACAGGAATCACTGCCGTTATTGATACGAACGCCTCGTTAAAGCTATTCGTCAATGGATTTTAAAACTTAAAAATAAAAATAAAAACTAATAACCAACTATGAGAAAATATTTAGTAATTGTAGATAGAAACAGATCAGATAAGTGGATAAGATTTGCCAATTTTTTCATTGACAGACTCGTTATCACTGTTTTTTTCCTTGCTTTCGGGTTTATTTCTTCCTTATTATACAATCTTGCCAATATTGATTTTTTCATCAATATTGTTTATAAAATATCTGAAGTAAATAGATTTCTTGATATACTGATAACTTCTTCAATCTATTTTTTATACACATTTCTGATCGAATATTTTACTAAAGGGAGATCCATCGGCAAGTATATTACCGGAACTAAAGTCATTTGTATTGATGGTACAGAACCAACCTTCAATGATTACCTTATCCGGAATATTTCCAGAATTGTTCCTTTTGACGGGCTTTCCTTTTTAGGTGAAAACGGCTGGCATGATAAATGGAGTGAGACAAGAGTCATTAATATCAAAAATTATCAGGCTGAAATTCAAGCAAAAAGCGAAATTGAAGATCTTGGAAAGAAAGAAATTGCCTGAAAAACTTTTGTTCATTAAGAATTTTTAGTATATTTGCACACCTCAAAAATGGTAAACAGGGTACTTTGGCCGAGCGGCTAGGCAGTGGTCTGCAACACCATCTACAGCGGTTCGAATCCGCTAGGTACCTCAAAAAACCTCTAAGCTAATTAGAGGTTTTTTTTGTTTTAAACTTTTATAATATTCCATTTTTTCGCCAATATTATATATGAAAAAATTGATCATTTTCTTTTTAATTTCATTTGCCTTAGCGCTTTTAAATGGATATTTTTTCAATTATATCAATGATACTTATTTACATTTTGACGTAAATTATAATAAATATCAAAATATCTCAAAAAATGAGTTAATCTTTATTTCCGTGTTCATTGCTCCTTTTCTCGAGACTTTTATATTTCAACATCTCCCTTATTTGATTTTAACTAAATGGATAAAGGTCAGCAACACAGTATTTTGCATAATCATTATGAGTATCATTTTCTCTTCAGTGCATTATTATAATTGGTTATATATTATTATGACATTTTTTGGAGGCATTATTTTAAATAATCTGTATATCTATTATAGCAAGCACTCCTGTAAATACAGTTTTATTCTGACAGTACTCTTCCATTCATTATTCAACCTTTATGGGTTGCTATTTATAATGTAACCTTGTCATTTCAATAGTATACAAAAACAAGCTCTTCTTTAAATTGGAAGAGCTTGATAAATAATGCAAAAAGTGATGATGATAGAAAATTATTCTAATCAAAGATAACTGATTGCCATATGTATATTTTATGAGTAGCATCATAAAAAAATCCCCGGAAATTCCGAGGATAAAAACTAATAACCATGAAAACTCAAATTAAACATGAGTTGCATAGGTATATTGAAAAATCGTGCCAAAACTATTTTTTTTAATATAATATTTTCACATATACTTCCAGAACCAAAAATAACAATTTATTACTTTTTCAAGCATTTTATTTTCGTTTATAAAAAATATTTAAAATTAATTAAAATCGTTCCACATAAACTCACTCCAAAGCCAATATGAATAAAAATTAATTAATGTGATTTTTCAGAAAAAAATATCAAAAAAATTATTTAGATCGGCCAGATGTCACTCAAGACCATATAAAATCTTGCATAGGACGAATTGGCATAATTTATTCTGTTATGTAATAAACCATTAAATAATCATATCATGGCACAACGAACTTTTAAAAAAGAGGATTTCACAAAAAAGGACGATACAGAATATCAGATCATGTTCAAGGTCAGTGAAATTGGTGAAGGTAGTAATCTGATTACAGAAAAATTAAACGAGAATGGAGAATATGAAACAATACAGACACCGATCAAAAGATTCGATGACAGTATATTTATTGTTTGGGACAAGCCTTTCAATGGTAGAATTATTTTTGATAAGTAACAAAACCTTTAATATTAAAAAAGCCTCCGGATGGAGGCCTCAAAAAACACAAATGATGAAAAAAATTTTATATCAGAAATAAAAATTAATCGTTAATTCTATTTTCAAAATTATACTTTGTATTTTTTCTAATTTATGAGCGTGGTCATATTTATTTTATTTTTTTATTCTTCATGATTATTATAGATCCTGAAATTGAAAACTGAACTATTTTCGTTTGTAAAAAAAATGTTATCTTTACTAATAAAAATATTTCGTCTATATTTTTGAAAAATAGATTTTTATAAAAAAAACACAATTAACATTAATCATTATCATAGTGAGGAAAATACCAGCTATCTATAATTAAGATTATGTTTTTACTGTATATATTATAATTTACAAGACAAATTCGATAAACTGTGATAAAGTTTTCTATACTCATAGCCAACTATAATAATGGAAAATATTTTAGGGACTGCTATAATTCTTTAATCAGCCAAACTTATGAAAATTGGGAGGCTATCATTGTTGACGATGCTTCTACAGATGATTCGGTAGACAAAATAAAATCGTTGATCAAAGATGATCCAAGATTTAAATTATATCACAATACAACCAATCAGGGATGTGGTTTTACCAAGAGAGAATGCATGAAATATGCAGAAGGTGAAGTTTGTGGTTATGTGGATCCTGATGACGCACTTTATCCAGAAGCATTGGAAAAAGCAGTGAAGGAGTTTACTTTAAAAAGTAACATTGTTGCCACCTATTCGCAGATGATGCTTTGTGATGATCATCTTGTTCCTGATAAAGTATTTGCAGGCACCAAGCAGGTTTATAACAACCGTTATTTTTTCAATTGCCCCATTCAGTTTGCTCATTTTTTTACTTTTAAAAAAGAGACTTACTTAAAAGGCTCCGGTATTAATCCTGCTCTCAAAAGCGCAGTAGACCAGGATCTGTATTTAAAAATACTGGAGTATGGAGAGGTGAAATATATCAGAGAGCCTCTTTACCTGTACAGACTTCATTCCAATGGGATTTCACAACAAAGTGCAAAGCAGAATGCAAAAGAGTCTTTTGCTAAAGTAATTCATGAAACAATGCTGAGAAGAGGAATCAGAAAGATCAACAATCAGCCTGTTCCCGAGATGTATACCAATTCTAAAGATATATATAACCTTTTAAACTATCAGACCGGTAAACTACACCGTCTGATAAATAAGATAAGAATTACTTTTAATCTATAATAACAAACTCCTCAAAAGCTGAGGAGTTTTGTTTTGATCATCGGGATATATGGGATAAATGTCTTGTCATTCTTATATTCAAATATACCCAGTTTTATCCACATGGCTTTATGAGCGAAATCATAATAGTCATAGTTTAAAGAAAAGGCCTCCAAGCGGAGGCCTAAAAAACACAAATGATGAAAAAAATCTATTCAGAAAAATCCAAACAGAATATTGTAAGTAATTACTGAATCTTTGTAATTTCCATAACAAAGGGATATCAGAATTACATAGTGGTTTTAAATGTATCAGACAGCATTCTAATAGCCAACGAAAAAATAAACTGGGCTACTTAAGATAATTAAAAGCCCTCTTTTGAGGGCTCGTAAATGTACTAAATATTTTATATTATCCAATAATTATTCTTCCCAAGTTATTGGAATATATACAGTAATATACCCGTCAGCATCTACCTGAGCATCAGATACAGTTGCTACTACAGATCCGTAACCTACCCAGCCACCCTGGCCCTGCATAGCAGAAAACGTATATGTACCTTCCGGAATACCCTCATAATATTGAGGTAAGGTTTGAAAACCTCCGCCATAATAAGTATCAAACACTTCTCCTGTAGTCATATTCTCAGCAAGAAAACTTCCTACATCATAGCTTCCGGAAAGAATCTTTGTCCCGTCTTTAGCCAGCAAACCATACCTTACCTTATATGTTTTTGTTTTTGTTTCGTTTTTTGACATTCCCGAATGTTCCTGTGACGGAGATTTCGTTACATTATCAACCGAAGACCAGGAAACAGCAGTACCTAACAATACTGCAAATGCTGTTGCTGTAAAAATTGATTTTTTCATATTAAATAATTTAGATATACAAATCTAATCATCTCAGATGAATCTAATGAAAACTATTGATTAACTAAAATTTATATCTTATAATCATTTCTTAAAACAATATATGAAGTATTTTTTCAGCTTTTTAAACACTGTTTCTCATTCAACGTCTAAACTTTAACATTCTTTAACTGAATTTGGCTTCATAATTGAAAATAAAATAAATCAAAGTCTCCGGACTTTAAGTTTATTAAAATTTGAATTATGAAAAAGATAGTATTAGCAGGTTTTTTATCTGTTTTTCTGATAACAGCCTGCAAAAAAGATGACAGAACCGCTGAAAAGTCTCTGGAAGAACAAAAACTTGAATTTCAGGCTAGACAGCTCGAAATTGAAAAGCAGAAACTGGCAATTGAGAAAGAAAAACTGGTATACGAAGCTCAAAAGAAAGCAGACAGTATTTCAGAAAGCAAAAAATCAAAAGCTACAGCAAATAATAATTCAAGACCACAGGTTATAAGAGAAACCAGAACTGTATATAGAGATACAAATTCCGGATCCAATTCAGAAGGAAGTAATGGAGGTTATGCAGATAATGGAGCCGGGGCTACCCAGGGGACTACCCAGAAAAAAGGAATGAGTAAAGCTGCCAAAGGAACTATCATAGGCACAGTAGGTGGGGCAGCCGCAGGGGCTATTATCGCCAGAAAAAACAGGGGCCTCGGTGCCGTAATTGGCGGTGTGGTAGGTGGAGCTACAGGATATACAATTGGTAGATCACAAGACAGGAAAGACGGAAGAGTACAACCCCGATAAATTATATTTTTTACGATAACGTAAAAGATTGCTTATTTTTAAGCAATCTTTTTTTATGATACTAATTCTTATTTCTGCGATTTTTATTATTCCCGTCCTTATGGGGATAGGAAGAATCGTTGAGCTTGTTGCAGGGAATTTATTTCCCGGAATTGCCGGAAAAACTTTATCGGGAATTCTGGGAATCTGTATAATCTGGAACATTATTTCTTTTTTTACTCCCCTGAATATTTATATTGAAATCATTACCATCATACTGGGAGTCAGCTTCTTTGTTAAAGATAAACTATTCAGAGAATTCCGGCAGTTTTCAACAGGAGAAATTCTTTTATTAACATTCGTTTCTTTCATTATTTTATGGGCGGGTTCATATGCCCCCTATATATTGGACCACTTTGGATATTACGTCCCAACAATTAAATGGCTGACAGAGTATGGGCTGATAAAAGGAATATCCAATCTGGATCTCACTTTGGGACAAATGTCTGTATGGCATATTTTCCAGGCCGG
Organism: Chryseobacterium flavum; assembly: GCF_003385595.1. GTDB lineage: Bacteria > Bacteroidota > Bacteroidia > Flavobacteriales > Weeksellaceae > Chryseobacterium > Chryseobacterium flavum. Next base: position 144,670 of record NZ_QNUE01000005.1, read on the forward strand.
ATTTTCAAATATTTCAGATCCCTTTTTAAGGATCAATACCATCCTTCTGATTATTTATGCTCTTTATATCGTCGAGAAAAAAAATTGGATACACCTGTGCTTTATTCCTGTTATGCTATTGTATTCACAATCACCAAGTCCAGATCTTCCCGTTATCATGTTTTCTTTAATTGTTTTAAATGAAATCATCACAGGAAATAAAAACATCATTTTACTTTTTGCATTTTCAATTTTTACTTTTACCATTAAGCCTACGATGATCTGGCTTCCCATACTGGTGCTCTCCCACTCTATTTTAATTTTAAAATCAAATTTTCAAAAGCTTATTTTAGGATTTTCAATCCTCATTTTGTTTTTTATTAAAAATCTATGGGTATTTGGTTACCCCGTATTCCCGATAGCAATTGGCGATTTAGGAATCAGCTGGAAGCCGAACGAGGAAGTTTTAAAATATTCTTCACAATACGCACTTCAGAAAACGTATGATATGCAGTATTCCTATGAAGAAATCCAAAAATTTTCAACATCAGATGCTATTAAAAACTGGTTTTTTTTAAAAGGCATCAAATCAGAAATTAATATACTATTTATCATAAGCCTGTTTATTTTTTCTATATCTGCATGGCTAAAAAAGAAAAAACTCATTACCCTTATCAGTATTTCAATTTTAATTAAGAGTATACTGGTACTGATCTTTTCTGCACAGTATAGATTTTTTATTGATGTATTTTTTGTCATATTCCTTGTATTATTCTATGAATATTTTAACAAAAGAAAATCAATTGCAGTTTTTTCTGTACTCAGTTTGCTTTTTATCACTGTGTTATCTTTCCCGTCTCTCCTTCAGCAATACTTTCCCAGTTTTAAATCCGGAAATTTCATCAGCGGAGTAAAAAAAGAACAGTTCTACAGGCCATCAACTTATGAGTATTGCCAATTTAAATCTTTCAGGGTCGGGAATTTGAAATTTAATATATCAAAAAACTATCCTTTTAATTTTGACACCCCGCTTCCTTCTGTTTCCGTAGGTTATATTCTTGACGATGCCAAAACAGGTATTTTTCCACAACTTTCCGACAAAAATAATATCCGGAAAGGGTTTATCTGGAAAAAGATGGATTCACTTGAAAAAAAAGAAGCGGAAAGCATTATCAATATTATCGAAAGTACTTATAAATAGAACAAATCCCGAAACTTTATTATGTGGAGAAAAAAAGGTAATTTTGTATCATGTTCAACACATTAGGTAATCTTCTTAGTCTTACAACATTTGGAGAAAGTCACGGAGTGGCTTACGGCGGTATCATTAATAATTTTCCGGCAGGTTTAACAATAGATCTTGATAAGGTTCAGTATGAACTGAATCGTAGAAAGCCCGGGCAGTCTGCAATCGTTACACAAAGAAAAGAAAGTGATACGGTAAAATTTCTTTCCGGAATATTTGACGGAAAAACTACAGGTACACCCATAGGTTTTATTATCGAAAATGAAAATCAAAAATCAAAAGATTATGATCATATTGCAGGAGCCTATCGCCCCAGTCATGCGGATTTCACTTATGACCAGAAATTTGGTTTAAGGGATCATCGTGGCGGCGGTAAGTCATCAGCGCGAGAAACTATGAACTGGGTTGTTGCCGGTGCATTTGCAAAGCAGCTCTTACCTGAAATTGAAATCAATGCCTACGTTTCATCTGTTGGAGATATTTTCTGTGAAAAGCCTTATCAGGCTTTGGATTTTTCTAAAACAGAAAGTAATGAAGTACGCTGTCCGGATACTGAAACAGCCGAAAAAATGATTTCCAAAATCAAAGAAATTAAAAAAGAAGGAAATACTATTGGCGGAACGATTACCTGTGTGATCAAAAATGTCCCAGTGGGAATCGGAGAACCAATATTCTCAAAACTCCAGGCAGAGCTGGCAAAAGCAATGCTGAACATTAATGCCTGCAAAGGCTTTGAATATGGCAGCGGATTCTGTGGAGCTAAAATGACCGGAAAAGAGCACAATGATGCTTTTAATACGGATTTTACAACAAAAACAAATCTTTCCGGAGGGATTCAGGGAGGAATTTCAAACGGAATGGATATCTATTTCCGTGTAGCTTTCAAACCTGTAGCAACAATTTTAAGGCCTCAGGACAGTATAGATAAAGAAGGAAATCCTGTTATTGTAGAAGGGAAAGGACGTCATGATCCATGTGTTGTGCCAAGGGCTGTTCCTGTAGTGGAAGCACTTGCTGCATTCGTCCTTGCCGATTTGTTTTTAATTAACAAAACGAGAAACATCAATAATTTTTAATATAAATATTTTTGGTAATGAAAAATTACTGGGATAAAGGGATTTCTTTTGATGAATACCTTCAGATAGCTAAAAACAGATTAGAAAACCCTGCAAGCCAACAGGAAGCAGACTATAAACAATATTACGAGCTGGGACTTCAGAGAATGGACAGAACCCTGAAGAAATATATACCAGATGAAGTACAGTTAAAAGAATTAGCAGACAAAAATTTTGACGGCAAGATTCTTATTATTTCTGAAGCATGGTGTGGAGATGCCAGTGCTACAGTTCCTGCTCTGTTTAAATTTTTCGAAGGTCACAATGAAGTGAGGGTTTTTCTTAGAGACAGTGACAAAACCCTTATTAGCCAGTTTTTAACCAACGGAACAGAGTCGATTCCTAAAGTAATTATCCTGAATAAGGATTTTAATGTTAAGAATTCCTGGGGCCCTCGCCCAAAATATGGATACGAACTGCTGATGAAATACAAAGCTGATCCTGTTGCATATCCAAAAGATAGTTTTTACAATGACCTGCAGATTTATTATGCTAAAAACAGAGGTAAAGATGCCGTTCAGGAAATTTTAGATTTATTATAGGTTTCATCAAGAACAGTAATTAACAGTAAATGAAAAAGAATATTATCTATATCGTATTGATTGTCATTATTGGCCTCATTGCTTTTGTACCAGGTGTAAAAGATTATCTGAGAGATCAGTTTTTCCCGATAGCTACTATTGAGAATGCAGTGCACGTGAATGAAGAAGACTATGATGTGGATCTTAAAGGAATCAATGCACCAAGCACTAACCTTAAAAACTTTAAGAATAAAGCTGTTTTCCTGAACTTCTGGGGAACATGGTGCCCGCCATGCAGAAAAGAATGGCCAACCATTCAAAAGTTGTATGACTCCAGAAAAGGAAATGTGGATTTCGTACTCATTGCCATGAATGATAAAGAAGAAGATGTAAAAAAATTCCTTAAAGAAAATAATTATACTGTTCCTGTATATATTGCTCAAAGTCCTATTTCAGAAAAAATTCTTCCGAAAGTATTCCCCACTACTTTCCTTTTGGATAAAACAGGACGGATTATTATTAAGGAGGACGCTTACAGAGACTGGAACACAGAAACTGTGCATCAGTTCATTGACAATATTATCAAATAATTTTTTTAACGAAATTTTATAATTTGTTGGTACAGGATTTGTGAAATTTATAGCGTTGAAAAACTTATAAACTCAAACACAAAATGAAATATTCAAAGTTAAATCTTGCAAAAGAAGCTATCAGCCATAAAGGTTTTGTAAAAAAAATCCCTGACATATTCAGAATGGTGAAAATGTGGAGAAAAGGAGCCTATCCTATGAAATCCATTGATATCATTCTCCCCCTATTAGGAATTTTATATGTTATCTCCCCTATTGATATTCTTCCTGAGTTTGCTATACCAATACTTGGAGTAATGGATGATCTGGCTGTATTATCATTAACAATTCCGAAACTTATCAAAGAGGTAGATAAATTTTTACTATGGGAAGCTGAGCAGAAATATAACGGGGCTAAAGTTATTGACGCAGAAATTATAAAATAAATAGTTAATTCTATTTTTAAACCATCCTTCCGGATGGTTTTTTATTTACAAATAAGCGATAAATTTTTAAGCCTTATTTCAAATCCTTAAATTTGCAACATCTAATAAAAAATAATGGAAAGTAAAAAAGAATTCTTCTTAGAGTGCTACAAACTAGGTATCATCAAATTCGGAAGGTTTACTTTAAAAAGTGGTATAGAAAGCCCATTTTATGTAGACTTAAGACCTTTGGCTTCAGATCCTAAAATTTTAAAAAACCTTGCTAATTATTTATTGGAAATGCTTCCGTTAGATAATTTTGATCTTATCTGTGGAGTTCCTTATGCTGCACTTCCTATGGCTACAGCAATGTCACTGGAAAGCTACATTCCATTAATTATTAAAAGAAAAGAAGCAAAAAGTTATGGTACAAAGAAACTGATCGAAGGGATTTACCAGAAGGGGCAGAACTGTCTTTTGGTAGAAGATGTGATCACTTCCGGAAAATCTCTGGTAGAAACCATTGCTGAAGTTGAGCAGGAAGACCTTAAGGTTTCGGATATTGTAGTGGTACTGGACAGGGAACAAGGAGGAAAGCAGCTATTGGAAAGCAAAGGGTACAGAGTTCACACACTTTTCAATATCTCTGAAGTATGTGGAATTCTTCAGGAAACAGGAGAGCTGTCAGATGAAGAAGTAGCCAGGATCCAGGATTTTCTGTTGGGAAATCATATTCAGTTTGAAGAAGAAACCAGAGTTTCTTATGAACAAAAGCTAAACAACACCCAGCATTCCGTATCCAGAAAATTGCTGGAAACAGCTTTATCCAAAAAATCAAATCTTATCGCATCTGCAGATGTCACTACAACTCAGGAGCTTTTGGCATTGGCTGAAAAAGTAGGGCCACATATCATCGCTCTGAAAACACATATTGATATCATTTCAGATTTTGAGTACGAAAAAACAATTATTCCGCTTAAAGAAATTGCTGCCAGACATCAGTTTTTATTGATGGAAGACAGAAAATTTGCAGATATCGGAAACACTCAGGAACTTCAGTTCACCAGTGGAGTGTTTAAAATTACAGATTGGGCAGACTTTGTAACATCACAGGTAATCGGAGGCTTTGAATCTCTAGACTGTTTTAAAAATGTAGGAGTTGTAGCTATCGTGGGAATGTCCTCTAAAGGGGCTTTAACTACTGCCAGTTATCGTGAAGAAGCACTAAAAGTAGCCTTATCACATCCAAATGTAATAGGTGGAGTATCACAGAATAAAATCCCTGAAGATCTTTTGTTATTCACACCTGGAGTAAATCTGGCTGATTCAGGAGACGGAAAAGGGCAACAATACAATACTCCTGAACATGTGTTTAAAACTCTTCATACAGATTTTATTATTGTAGGAAGAGGAATTTATAAATCTGATGATCCGGAAGCTTCAGCAATCACTTATAAAACAGAAGGCTGGAATGCCTATATTAATTCTTTGATAAAAAAGACAATTCAGAGTTAAAATCCTATAAAATATTTACAAAATAAGTTATATTTGGTACTTCATCACGAATATTTGAAAAAGATTACTATTTGCCTTATTTTGTTATCAGGAGTTGCTCGGTTATCTGCGCAGAAGGATAGCATACATATTGATGCGAAGCTGTCATCAGACAGAAAGACCCTTGAAGTAAGCCAGAAAATGGTTTATTATAATCATTCTGACAAAGACCTTACTACCCTGAAACTTCTGAACTGGATTTCCGCCTACAACAGACGGGGAACTTCATTAGTCTATCGAAAACTTGAAGACCGGAACAGTGATCTGCATTTTTCAAAACCTGATCAGCAGGGAAAGCTTCTCGGATTGGATATTCAAAATAATGAAAAACAATCGGTTCCTGTAAGCTCACTTTCAGATGAGAATCTTTTTATTCCTCTGGAAAAAGCTTTAAAACCTGGTGAAACTGTCACCCTGCAGCTACAGTATCGTATGCAGCTTCCTGATAAAAAATTTACAGGATATGGAAGCACAGATCAGAATACTGCTATAAAATATTTCTTTATTGTTCCGGATCATTTTGATCCGGACAATATTTTGAAAAGAAATTACCATGACATTGAAGAATCTGTAAGCTTTAATACTTTCTGGACCGTAAATTTTGAAATTCCTGCCAATAACTTTATTGAAAGTAACCTGCCTCAATCTGAAAAAGGTTCTTTTAGCGGCCACCTTGATTCTGACCCAGAATTTTTGATTTCTGAAAATGAATATCCCTCTGTTAAAATGGATATTGATGGAAACAGTACTGAGATTACATTTGGTTATAACCTCAAACCCGAAGAGAAACAGGATCTGGAATTTTACCTTCCCCTACAGTTAAAATTCCTTAAAGAAAAAATCGGTTTTATCCCTCAGACTCTTTTTATTTCAGATAAATTCAGAGCTAAGGAAGATTTTTTCGGAAATAATGATATTGCTTTCTGGAAGTTTAGGTTTCAGCTTTTTACCAATGCTGAAAAAACGGACCTTGATTACTTTGGAATCATCACCAAAAAAATTCTTGACGAAAAGATTATTGCGGACAAAGAAAAAGATCATTGGTTTAAAAATGGATTAAAATCCTATCTGGAAATCCAGTATTTAAAAAAGTTTTACGCCAATACCAAGCTTCTGGGAAACCTTCCTGAGACCAGAATTTTTGGAATTAAACCTTTAAAGATGTTCCACGCTTCAAAAGTAAAGCTTCTTGACCGTTATGGATTGGCATATCAATACATCATGCTTCAGAATCTGGATCAAAAAATCGATGAAAATTATAGCGCACTGAGCAATTTTAATGATATGGCCATCAGTAGTTTTGAAACAGGAAGCCTATTCAGCTATTCGGCAGATAAAATGGGATATGAATCCTTTAATACTATTGTCAGGGACTATATTTCAAAAAACACAGGAAACAGGATAAACCCTGAAGAGTTTCTACAGACCCTTTCCATAAAAGACCGATCTACAGGTTATCTTTCCAGGTTCTTTAAACAGAAAAACAGGGTTAACTTCAGATTGAAACATATTGATAAAGAAAATGATTCTTTACAAATTAAAATTGCAAAAAATACAGACGCTTCTATTCCTGTACTGCTGGAGACCCAAACCAAAGAGGGAGAGAAGAAAACATACTGGGTAGAAACCGAAGAAAACCTGAATGTTAAAGAAGTATCTCTTCCTGCCTCAGATAATATTTATAAAGTAACCTTAAACAGCGGTTATATTTTTCCCGAATCAAAATACCGGGATAACTTCTTATATGCAAAAGGATTATTTTCCAATGCGAAAAAAATTAAACTTAAGCTAATAAAAGACATTCCGGATCCTGAGTACAATGAAATTTATATAAGCCCCAGAGTTCGTTTCAATAATACGTATGATAAATTCCTGTTGGGTGTAAATTTTAAAAATCAATCTTTTTTTGACCAGAAGTTTCTGTATTCATTTACTCCGATGTATAGTACAGGAACCGGGAAGCTGACAGGCTCAGGAGCAGTTTCTTATTCTTTCCTTCCTGCCGAAAGCATTATCAGAAGTCTTACATTGGGGGTTTCAGGGTCTTATTTTCATTATGATTATGACTTAGCTTACAGAAAAGTTTCTGCCATTTCATCTATCAGCTTCAGAAAAGACCCGAGAAGTACAGTAAGCAGAAGTATCGGCTTTTCATACAATTATTATGAAAGAGATCTGAGCCCTGTTATGATAGCCAACAATGATTATAGAAAATATAACCTTTGGAGCCTTGGATACGGATTCAGTGACAGCCAGATGATTCACGAGAAAAGTTTCAGCCTCAGTACACAGGGAATGGAAGATTTCAATAAAATTACTGCTGAAGGGTTTTACAGATGGGAATTTGCCCCAAGACAAAAATTAAGTCTCCGCCTTTTTGCCGGTTATTTTTTAAGAAATGATACCCGGAATAATTTATTTAATTACGGAATTTCAAGAGTCTCAAATTATGCATTTTCCTACAGTCTTTTAGGCGAAAGCGCCAATAGTGGTATTCTTTCCCAACAGTTTATTTTGGCGGACGGAGGATTTAAATCATTTATACCGGGGACAGTTAACAAATGGATTACTTCTGTAAATGTAGACTCCAGTATCTGGAAAATATTCCATGTCTATGCGGATGCCGGTATTTATAAAAATCAGGGCAATCCAGCAAAATTCATTTGGGATAGCGGAATTAAAGTAAGAATTATTCCTGATTTCCTTGAGGTATACTTCCCTATACAGTCTTCATTAGGTTTTGAGCCTTCATTCAAAGATTATGCAAAACGAATCAGGTATACGCTGGTTCTTAATCTTGGATCAATTATTAATGCCGCCAGAAGAGGCTGGTATTAGAATGATAAAGAATGAGTTTTCATATTCAGAAAAGCCTTTTCATTGCAGCACCTGAAACTAATCTCTTACTATCTTTTGAGAAATGGGCACATTATTAACTGTTCCTGTCACAATATAAGTACCTTTTGGCAGTTCAGCAATATCCAGAGCTAAAGCAGTCTTTGTGGGCGCTTTCTTTACAACCCGCCGAAAGGTATCATATACTTTGACATCTGAAATTTCAGATCCGAAGACAATCTCGTTTCCTTTAATGAAAGGATTTTGTACGAAACCGGATTTTGCAGAACCTTCAATAGAGAAGTCAGCCCTGTTATCATTGCTATTACCCAGAATTCTTTTTATCCCCATTGTTGTAGTTGGAGATGGCGCGGGACCATCACCTTTAAACTGATCCGCATTTGATCCGTATCCTACAAAGTCAAGTATATTTGATGAATCAGGACCTGAAACCTGAACTATATTAGTAGCCAGAGCAATTTTTCCGGAAACACCCGATATCTTTAGTCCGGATGATTTATTAGGAGTACCGTCAAAATTAACAACAGAAGTTGCTATAAAATCAGGTGTTGGAATATTTATGCTTCCGTCTCCGGTTGCAGCTTCCTGGATCAGGTAAGACTGGTCCGGAGCCAATGTAATGTCCGGCAACACATGATATTGTGTAAAAGCTCCCACCGCCGGGGCGTATTGAATAGCAGCTCCCGATAAAGATGCCGGCGCCTCACCTATGTTTTTTAATACGATATAATTATACTTCAATACAGCACCGGAATTTGCATTCCCTCCGTAGATTTCATTAATAACGATCTGAGCATTAGTGAATACCATAGTCCCCATTAATCCAGCAATAGTAAATATTTTTTTCATCAGAATATAATTTAATATGGAATTACAATAAAACATCAAAAAGGATACCATATCATTAAAAGCAATCTCTTTAAAAAAACACTATAAAAAGCAAATAAGTGCATGAAAATCAAATAAATAAAAAACCAACCGTTTCACAGAAACAGCTGGCTTTACAATATCTGAAGTCTATATTAGTCTTTCAGGATTTTTTGAGATACCGGCTGATTATTTACCGTACCTGTTACGATATAATTCCCTTTAGCCAACTCAGCAATATTTACGCTTCCGTTTTGTTTTACAGAAGCTGTTTTTACAACCTGTCCTAACATATTAAACACTTTTACATCCTTTGCATCCGATCCAAATGTAATTTCATCATTTTTAACAAAAGAATTCTTTACAAAATTCCCGGATTTTCCGGAGATGGCATCAGATACAGCCAGCGTTGGAGAATATACTCTGGCTATTAAGTTATCAATAGAAATATTTCCCGTTCCTGAAGTAGCATTTCCTCCCTGTCTGATTGCAACAGCGCCAATAGTAGCAGAAGCAGATCCGGTTCCAGCATTGTTGGTAAGTACCGCTTGAGAATTGATTTGCAAAGTTGCGATATTTGTAGCCGGAGTTACAGAATTATCTATTATATAAGCTACAGTTACATTGGCAGGTGTTCCGTAAGGTATTTCGGTACCATACGTCGGAGCTCCCCCTCCGGCACCATTATTCAATATACCCAAAGTGTATCCCGTTGCAGATCCTTTAACATACAGTCTTGCGTTAAAGTTTCCCGTACTAGTTCCTGATGTAACTGTAAACATTAAGAAATAGTCACCCGAAGTACTTAAGCCCGTTCCATTGGCAATATTTATTGTAGCAGAATAGTCTGCTTTACTAACTGCACCCGGGCTAACAGTATATGGAGCTGAAAATGCCTTATTTACATCTTCTGTATTTCCTGCAACCAAAGTAGCAACATTTCCGTTAGCCGTTAACTGCCCCGGTGTTGATCCGCTATGTGTAACCCAACCATTTGCATTAAGTGCTCCTGTGAAATTAAAATCTTCCGTTAACACGGTAGTTTGTGCATTCATAAAACCAATAGCAGATGCTATTCCCAAAACAGTAAAGATTTTTTTCATTGTATGATGATTTAAATTAGAAGATAAAATTAAAGAAAAACTTTCACTATACTTAAGTAACAGTTGAGATTTAACAATTAGTTAAAATCATTCCTTCTGCTACATAAAGATATTCAATATTTAAAATTAATTTCTATTGCAATTCAATAGAAATCACTGTTATTTTCCAAACATTAACAATATTTGAATTATTTTTCTGTTAATAAAGCTAAGCCTCTTAGTATTAACATTTTTTAATTACTTTTACGGATTATTTTTCAGGACTTGCGGAATTTTATTATTCTATTCGTATTATTTTTCTTAGGCATATTCTCAGGAAATGCCCAGATATTTTCATGGAAAAACCCAAATATCCCTGAAGATAGTATAAAAAAAGACAGTATTCTGGCTGCCAGGCTTGAGCAGGATATTTTTGCAAAAGATACGCTGGATTTTATCAGAACCAATAATAAAGTAATCATAGATGAAGCTGTACTTGCTAAAAACGATAAAAAAAGATTTTTGGGGGAACTAAATTCCAAAGGTTCCATTATCAGGGGAATTACTTTTGGTAATAATCAGGGACAGTCTGTACAAAGTTCCATGGATCTTCAGATATCCGGAAGACTATCTAAGGATGTTACTATTTTAGCAAGTATTTCAGATCATAATTTACCCATTCAGGCAGATGGATATACCCAGACCTTAGAAGAGTTTGATAAAATCTATATGCAGCTTAATATCAAGGAAAAGTCAATCCTCAGGGCAGGACATCTTGATCTTGTAGAAGCTAAAAATTATTTCGCAAAATACCAGAGAAGAAGTATGGGACTGCAGTTTCAGACCCAGTTCGGAAATGAAAACAAGACATTTGTAGATGTTTCTATGGGGGTTGCACGAAGTGAATTTCACAGAATACGGTTTCAGGGTATAGAAGGCAACCAGGGACCTTACCGTCTGACCGGTAAAAACGGAGAACAGTTTATTACCCTTATTTCCGGTTCTGAACAGGTTTTTATTGACGGAATATTAATGAAACGCGGCGAAAATCAGGATTATATCATTAATTATAATACCGGTGAGGTTACGTTTACCAGCTTTCGCCCTATTTTCCAACAAAACTTTATTACCATTTCCTATAATTACGCCAACAGAAATTATTCAAGATATCTTTTTACAGGAAAACTGGAACACCAGAGAGAGAAATTTAAAGTAGGTCTGAACTGGTTTATGGAGAATGATAATAAAAATGCTCCGCTTTCTCTAAACCTGTCTAAAGAAGATGAAGCTATTCTGGCAAATGCAGGAAACAATCCTGATCTGATGTATGCACCCTCAGGAGTGGTTACTGAATATGATGTGAATAAGATCCTCTATGGTCTCCGCTCAGCACCTACCGGAAATTATTATGAGTTTTCCACAGATCAGAATGAAACATTATATCAGGTATCTTTCACCTATTTCGGAGCCAATCAGGGAGATTACAAAGTTGCACAGACAACCAATAACGGAAGAGTATTTGAGTTCGTAGGTCCTAATGCAGGGGATTACAAAGCAGTAAGAAAGCTGCCTTCACCGCAAAAGTCCCAGGTTTTCTCCCTCAATTCAGAATATATACTGAATGATGGAAAAATAGGAACTGATATTTCATTGAGCAATTACGACATCAATTTATTTTCATCTAAAGATTCCGACCAGAATATCGGATATGCATGGAGAATTTTTGGAAATAAAAGCTTTACAAAAAACAACTGGAAAGGAACCCCAAGTTTTGAATATCAGTATATTGACAGACAGTTCCATATTCTGGACCGCATCAATGACGTAGAGTTCTCACGGGATTTTAACCTTGTTCAGGAATTCAATAACAGAACTCAGAACAGATTCACTTTCAGCTTCTTAAATAAATGGAATAATAAATCTACATTAAATTACAGGATCAATTATTTAAATGAACAGGACTCTTATAAAGGGATAAAAAATGATCTTGATTTCAGCTGGGTCAAAGGAAAATTCCTCACAAAAGGAAATTTATCCTTCCTAAATACAAATGCTACACTACAGGACACCAAATTTATCCGTGGAGGGGTTTCAACAGAATATACCGGAAAAAAAGGAAGCTGGGCGATCGGAGGAAGCATGGAGCATAACGAGAAAAAATATAACGATACCCAGCTTATGGATGTAACCAGCTTTAGCTGGAAAGAAATCTTTGTACAAAAGAAAATTGGTGACAGTACCCGCACCAAACTACTTGCGAAAGTATATATGAGGGATAATGATTCTGTACGGGATAACAGACTCCAGAGTATGAACAATATACTGGGTATTATGGCAGAAAGCCAGATCATTAAAAACGAAAAAACCACGTTAAATGCTTTGATCCATTACAGAAAATTCTTCTATCAGAATGAAGAAATAGGTGCCACAACCAGAAATAACGACTTTGTAGTCGGTAATATTCTTTATAATCAGCAGCTTTTCAGAAATGGAATGAGGCTACAGGCTTTTTATGAACTAGGAAACGGACAGGAAGCTCAGAGAGAGTTCCAGTATATTAAAGTAACGGATGGGCAGGGTGTTTATAAATGGACAGATTATAATGGTGACGGAATACAGCAGCTTGATGAGTTCGAGATCGCAGAATACTCCGATCTTGCTCAATATATAAGGGTCTACACCAATTCTGTAAGATATATTCCTTCCAATAAAAATAAATTACAGCTGGCTCTGTTTGTCAATCCTGCTATTGTTTTCAATTCTGAAAATGCATTTTTAAAGCGTTGGAATTTTAATATTTCATTGAATTCCCAAAATTCTTTCTATAAAAAAGATAAGGTACTGGTTCTTAATCCATTTGAAAAAAACAGTGATCAGATTCTCAAAAATCAGAATATTCTGACTTCTGTGCAATTTAATCCCACTGATCAGTCCGGATGGAACGGAAATTACCGTTTTATATCCAATGACAATCTTATCAACGCCAATTTTAGTAATGAAGAACGTGAACAGACCTCTCATTTTCTGAATATAGGATATTGGTTTAATAAAGAGTTCAGGGTTGACTGGGAAAACTCTGTACATGATATTAAAAATTCATCACAGCTGTTTGCAACCAGAGATTACCGACTGAATAATCTTGAGACCAAACCGAAAGCTACTTATAAATTCACAGATGCCATTCAGACAGAACTTTCTGCTGCTTACCGAAAGAAACAGAGAGTAGATGGAGAAGAGCTTTTGAAAGCATTCGATATTACCGGAACGATCCAATGGGAACGTAAGAAGACCTCAATCCGGGGAAATTTTTCTTTTATTAATAACTCCTTCACAGGAAATAACTACAGTATTGTCGGAAATCAGATGCTGGACGGCCTTAAGCCTGGTAAAAACCAGGTATGGAGTGTATTCATCCAACAGGCTATCAATTCTTTTATTCAGCTGAACTTAAATTATGAAGGAAGAAATTCCGGTGACAGAACCATTCATATCGGAAGTATGCAGGTAAAAGCGAGCTTCTAGTTTGAATTCAAAAACATCCCTATATCTAATACTCTGTAAATCAGGAAAATTATTCATCAGACTGATAGATAATATCATATTTTCTAATATTCAGAAATTCGTAAATTTGCACCATGATAAAAATAGGCAATATAGAACTGCCGGAATTTCCACTTTTGCTGGCTCCGATGGAAGATGTAAGTGATCCTCCGTTCCGACGCTTGTGTAAGATGCATGGTGCAGATCTGATGTATTCGGAATTTATTTCTTCCGAAGGCTTAATTCGTGATGCGATCAAAAGCCGTAAAAAGCTGGATATTTTTGACTATGAAAGACCTGTAGGAATACAAATCTTTGGTGGTGATGAAGAAGCAATGGCTATGTCTGCAAGAATTGTGGAGACGGTAAACCCTGATCTGGTAGATATCAACTTCGGATGCCCGGTTAAAAAAGTAGTTTGTAAAGGAGCTGGTGCAGGTGTCTTAAAAGATATTGACCTGATGGTACGCCTTACAAAAGCTGTGGTAAGTTCTACCCATTTACCCGTCACAGTTAAAACACGATTAGGCTGGGACAGCACCTGTATTAATATAGACGAGGTGGCTGAACGATTACAGGAAACCGGTATCAAGGCGCTTACGATACATGCCAGAACCCGTGCGCAAATGTATAAAGGTGAGGCGGACTGGGAACATATTTCAAGAATAAAACAAAATCCAAATATTGAGATTCCGATTTTTGGCAATGGAGATATAGACTCTCCTGAAAAGGCTTTGGAATATAAACAAAAGTATGCATGTGACGGAATTATGATCGGTCGTGCAGCAATTGGCTATCCATGGATATTTAATGAAATCAAGCATTTTTTTAATACGGGAGAACATTTACCAGCTCCTACTGTTGCAGACCGCTTATTAGCCGTACGCCAACATGCGGAATGGAGTGCGGAATGGAAAGGAGAACGGTTAGGTCTTATCGAAATGAGACAGCACTACAGCAATTATTTCCGTGGTGTTCCTCATTTCAAAGAATTCAGGAAAAAGTTCCTGGAAGTCTTCACTCTGGATGAAATGGACAGCCTGATTGAAGAAACCCGGCAATTCTACGAAGAATACCAGGAACAGGCATAAAATAAAACCCGGTCAAATTATAATTTGACCGGGTTTTATTTTATCTGATTATCAGATATTAATATCCTTCTGATGAGTTTTTATCCTGAATCAGAGCCAAAGCTGAAGAAGTACCTATCCTTTTGACTCCCATTTTGATCATTTTTTCAGCATCATCCGGAGTTCTTACTCCTCCTGCAGCTTTCACAGGAAGCTTCCCGGCATTATCCAACATTATCTGAATTCCTTCAAATGTAGCTCCATTAGGTCTGCCATCAGTAGTTTCATAGAAACCGGTTGAAGATTTAACAAAAATATGTGGCAGATCAGATTCTGCAAAGCTCTCCTCTGCCCAATCAGAAATAGTTCTGGTAAGGTCTGCAATTTGTGCATCTGTTAAAGCAGCGATTTCTATAATCCATTTAACAATCTTTTGATGTTGCAGTCCCAACTGAGTACCTTTTACAAATTCTTCTTTTACCAGCTCAAGATTTCCCTGAAGATATGCATTATAATTGATAACAAAATCAAGTTCATCAGCACCGTCTTCAATAGCTTTTGAAGCTTCTGCAAGCTTCTCATCAACAGAATATGTCCCTTCAGGAAACCCTATTACCGTTCCTACTGCAACATTTGAATTTTTCTCCCGGATATATTTTTTAATTTCAGCAACATAATCGGGGCGGATCATGATAGCAAATATATCATTATCAATAGCTTCCTGAGCCAGTTCTTTATCTTTCTGAAGAGTTTCTTCATTTGAAATTCCGGACTGAGCAGGTGTTTTCAAATACGTTGAATCCAAATATTGTGCAATGTTCATATCGTTATACTTTCAATTGTCTGTAAATACCTTGTTCCAAAGATATAAAAGTTTCAGTTCTTGTTACTCCTTTTAACTTCTGAAGTTTACTCAGGATCTGCATCAGATGATCATTATCCTTACAAAGAACCTTCAGAAATATAGTATAATTTCCTGTTGTGTAATGGGCTTCCACTACTTCATTAATATCATGCAAAGACTTTACTACTTCCGGATAATGGCTGGGTTGATCCAAAAACACTCCGATATATGAAATTACTTTATATCCGATTTTTTTAGGATTAAGGAATGAAATCGAGTTCTCAATAACTCCCGCATGTTCCAGTTTCTTAATTCTTTGATGTACTGCTGTTGTAGAAATCCCGACATTTTTTGAAATGTGTGCCAAGGAAGTCTTAGCATTATCCATTAACATGTAGATAATTTCTTTGTCAATAGAATCCAAATGATAGCTTGTGTTGCTCGAATTTTTCATTTTCTACTTTTTTATTATTTATGTTTTTTAAGGTAAATTTTTAAACCTGACAAAAACCGGAAAGTGATCACTATATCCTCCCAAATACCGTGTTCCGGCATAAGTTCGGAAAGGTCTGCCTTCAAATGTTCTGACCCTGCTGCTTATTTTCTCAGAATTAAACACCTGTGCCCCGTTAAAAGACAGTGTCTCGTTATCAAGAAGAGATCTTGATAATATGATCTGATCATACAGCAATCCAGATTTATAATGAAAAGTAGAATAATTTCTTAAGGAAAACAATTCCTGAAAAGGGTTTATTAAAACCTTCTCATGATTATTGTCATAGAGAATTTTTACTAAATTTTCATCATCCGGGTTTTCGTTAAAATCACCACACAATATGGCATGTTCTTTATCATCATCTACTATTTTCATGATCCGTTGCCGGATTTCATTCAATATAAAGGCCCTTTTTGGTTTATTTATATCTTTTTCGCGCTTAGAGGGAAGATGGGCGATAAAGACATTAATAATCTCTCCTTTATATCTAATTTTAGAAAAAAGCACATCCCTAGTTGTGTCGTAATTTCCAGTGTTTTTATTTGATATTTCAAAAAAGAAAGTAATGGTTTCAGAATCTATAACCTCTACTTTATTTTTATCATATAACATGGCTACATCCACTTTTCTTTCGTCCATGGAATTGTAATGAACAATCCCATATTCTGAATTAAAAGGTTCTGTTTTCACAAGATCTTCCAGAACCTTCCTTCCGGAAACTTCAGAAAGTCCTATTATAAATGGCATTACTCCATTATCCTCCTTCATCAATTGAAATACATGAGAGATTTTAAAAAGCTTGTTTTTATATCTCCGCTCATCCCAGTTCCTCAATCCCGATCTTGTAGGATCCAATTTATGGACAGGTTTAGGATCAGGTAAAAATAAATTTTCAACATTATAAAAAGAGAACAACTCCATCAACCTATATCTTAATTATTACGTTATTTAAAGCGTAAACCTATTATTCTCTTTAATACCCCCACCTACCCCCTTCAAATGAAAATCAATTTTCAATAATAAATATTTCAAATATAGTAAAAAAAAACAATAAAACAATTTATATCAAATAAATATCTCAATTATTTCATTATTTTAATGCACATATTGGAATATGAACCATATATTAAAATCCAACTGAATAAAATAAAATTTTAAATTAAATTTAAAATGAATAATATTTTTCGCTTAAAGGCTTTATTATGCAAATATCATTCCATATAAAACACTAATGATAAAAAGTAGTCGTCAAATGAATTTTATAACATTTAAAGAAGATCAGGTCGTTTTTCTCTGGTAAGTCTTACAGCCTCATCATGCCGCCATTCTTCAATTTTCCCAAAATTTCCACTCAGTAAGATTTTAGGAACATCCAATCCTTTATAACTTTCCGGTCTGGTATATATAGGTGGTGACAACAGATCATCCTGGAAACTATCTGTTAAAGCACTCTGTTCATCATTCAAAACTCCAGGCAACAGTCTTATAACAGAATCAGCAAGAACACATGCCGCCAGTTCACCTCCTGTAAGAACATAATCCCCAATAGAAATTTCCTTAGTAATATGAAGATCTCTTACTCGTTGATCTATCCCTTTATAATGCCCGCAGAGGAAGATCAGATTCTCTTTTATAGAAAGGGTATTCGCTATCTTCTGATTTAAAGTTATTCCATCCGGCGTCAGATAAATTACCTCATCATAGTTTCTCTGGGATTTAAGTTCAGAAATACATCGATCCAATGGCTCTACCATCATCACCATTCCGGCACCTCCTCCGTACGGCTCATCATCAATTTGCCTGTGTTTGTTGGTCGCCCAATCTCTAAGGTGATGAAAATGTACTTCAGCAAGCCCTTTATCCATTGCTCTCTTTAAAATAGAAGTTTTAAACGGACTCTCCATCAGTTCCGGAAGTACGCTTATTATATCAATTCTCATTGTAATGTTCCGTTTTTCTTTGTAGGTATAATAATTAATCTTAAAGATGAATCTTTATTGAAATAGCTCCACATCCAGTTAAAGAATATTGCCAGCTTATTTCGGACGCTCAAAATTAACATTAAATGGAGAAACATCCAGAAGTACCATGCTAAAAAACCCTGAAATTTTATAAACGGAAGATCTACAACAGCTCTGTGTTTACCTATTGTTGCCAATGAACCCTTATCATCATATTCATACTCCTTCCATTCATCAGTACTTCTTTTTAAAAGGTTCCGGCCTAAGTTCCTCGCCTGATTAATTGCTACATTAGCTACCTGCGGATGTCCCTGCGGATATTTTGGA
This sequence comes from Chryseobacterium flavum, assembly GCF_003385595.1. Taxonomy (GTDB): domain Bacteria; phylum Bacteroidota; class Bacteroidia; order Flavobacteriales; family Weeksellaceae; genus Chryseobacterium; species Chryseobacterium flavum. The sequence continues at coordinate 163,122 of NZ_QNUE01000005.1, forward strand.
GTTTCCATGTAGGCAATATCCCCGATTGCATAAATATTATCGTAACCTTTGATTTTATTATACCGGTCTACAATATATCTGTTTCTTATCAGATTATCCTCAGGAAAACCATCTATAACATTACCCGTTACTCCTGCAGCCCATATTACATTATTGGAAGGTATTTCTTTTCCGCTTCTCAGATGTACCTTATCTCCGTCGTAGTCAGTCACCACCTCTCCACTCATAAAAGTAACCCCAAGGTCCTTAAGGTATTTCTCAGATTTTTCCTGAGCTTCACTGCTCATCACAGCAAGCGGTTTTTCAGTAGAGCTTACAAGAATGATCTTCAACTGATCAAAGTTCATATAAGGATAGTCCCGCGGAAGTATTTCTTTTTTCATTTCTGCAAAAGCACCTGCCAGTTCTACCCCGGTAGGTCCGCTTCCCACAATCACAATATTCCAGTTTCCATCATCACTCCTGCTTTTCTCAAGAATCAGCTTTTCAAAAGTCATTAAAACATGGTTTCTGATCCCGATTGCTTCCTGGGTATTCTTCATTCCGAAAGCTTTGCTTTCAAGATCCTTATTCCCAAAAAAATTAGTCTTACACCCTGTTGCAATAATCAATTTATCATAAGTGAATTCTGCCTCATCCGTAATCACCTTATGATTGACAGTATCGATTTCCTTCACTTCCGTCATACGGAACTGTGTATTTCTGGACTGCTGAAAAATCTTCCTGAAAGGGAAAGAAATATTGGAAGGCTCTATCCTTCCCGAAGCTACCTGATAAAAAAGCGGCTGAAACATATGATGATTCACTCTGTCCAGTACAATAACTTTTTTATTTTTGTTATTCAATGTTTTTGCAAGCTGTAGCCCCGCAAATCCTCCTCCTATAATGATGATTTTTTCGCGTGTTTCCATAATACACAAATTTACTGATTTTATTTAGTATTTAGCAGTGAAAAAAGTTAGTTTTGCAAAACTTTATGACACCAAAAAGGTACACCAAAAAAACTGCCAAACGAGTCCACAAATCCCGACGGAAGAAGTATTTTTTCCGAAGATGGGTGATATTGGCAATATTAATTATAGCACTGATAGGAACCGGTTTTTATTTAAAACAGACCGTTACGTATTATTATGCCCTGTACTTTAATAAATTTAAGCATAAAAAACTTCATAACAGTGAAAAGGAAGCAGCAAGAATCCAGAGAATCCTGGCCAGCAACCTTGATAAAACCTATGGTTTTGACGTTTCCCACTATCAGAACAGGGAAGATATCAAATGGGACAGTCTAAGCATTGGAAATAAAACAATCCCACTGGAGTTTGTTGTGATGCGTGCAACTATGGGAAACCGAAGTGCCGACAAACATTTTGATGAGTTCTGGGAAAGTGCTAAAAAACACGATCTTATCCGTGGAGCGTATCATTTTTACAGAGCCGATGAAGACCCTGTGATTCAGGCGAATAATTTTTTGGCAAATGTAAAACTGGAAAGTGGAGATCTTCCTCCTATTCTGGATATTGAAAAGATCCCAAAACGTAAGACCAATAAAAAACTGGTGGAAGATTTAAAGGTATGGTGTAAAATTGTAGAAGAAACGTACGGAGAAAAACCCATTATCTATACCTATTATCATTATTATAAAGATTTTCTGAAAGGTGAATTTGACGGTTATCCTTTATGGCTGGCCAATTACAATGACGTACCTTCTCCTTCACCCGATGATCAGTGGGATTTCTGGCAGTTTACAGAAAACGGAATTGTGCATGGTATCAATGCAAAAGTGGATCTTGATATTTACAATGGTAATTCCTGGTCGTTAAAAAGACTGACAATCGATTAATAAGAGTAAAAGTGGAAAACATCTGATCAAAAAGTTTTTCCGCCTTAATATTTTTAATTATTTTTTCCTAAAAAATCCATAATATCTGCATTGAGCTGATCTGCCTTTTCAAAAGGAATCATATGGCTTGCATCTTTGTAAATTTTTAATTTGGCAAAAGGAAGCTGCTTTGCGATAAACTCTGTATGTTCTTTTTTGATAACATCACGGTCTCCTGCAATGACCAGAACAGTGCTTTTTATTTTATTCAGATCTTTTTGACTGATTCTAGGTTCTGTAAGCATAATTTTCAGAAGCCTGCGTTCATTAAATGATTCCGGAACATTCAGTTGTTTCAGCCGGGTCATTTGGTTGATGAACGTATTGGTAATTTTTTCTTCTACCCCTCCAGGAAAAGCATTTGCACCAATTATTATCAATTTATGGAGATTGTCCGGGTATTTTAAAGCAAATTCAAGTCCGGTATTACCTCCATCACTCCAACCGGCAATATTGATTTTATCTATTTTCAGATGATCCGCCACTGCTTTTACATCATCGGCAAATAATGTATAGGTGTAATCTTTTTTAGAACTGTCCAAACTTTTTCCCTGCCCTCTGGTATCTAAAGCAATTACTTTATATTGTTTAGAAAGAACTGGAATTTGCTGATAAAAATCTTTTATACTTCCCGAATTTCCATGGAGCAAGATCAATGGTTCTCCTTCTCCATACACTTCATAATAAAGTTCAGCATCTTTCAGTTTCAGAGTATTTCCGGTGAATATATTCCTGCCGTAGTCAGTACGCTCTGATTCTTCAGCATACTTAGATACATCCGAAATTAAAAAATCTTTATCATCCGAAAATTCATTTTCATCCTGATGATTACTTCTATTTTTATCCATTTTCACATCAATATTAATAGCTGGTGCAGCAATGGTCATTTTCTGCCAATCACCATAAAATTTTCTTATAAATCCTGTTCGGAATAAAGCTGCACTTATTTTAATCCTGCCATCAAAATCTTTTAAAAACTGTATACCGATAAAAAACTTTCCCTGCACCCAGATATTACGGTCATTGACATCCAATGTGAATGTTCCGTCTTTGATCATATCTTCGGTTAATGCCACGGTAATCTCTTCTTCCAGAATATTCTTATCCGGAAATCCGTTCTTTTCACTATAAATGCTATATCTCATTAAAACAGGCTGCGCAGAAGCATAACTGGCAACATTCAGATTGATATTTTTAATTTTTGATCTTTTTTTAGCCTTAAATTCTAAAGCAGTTTCTCCAAGAAAGTCTTTTTTATCCAATTCTGGGTTAACAAAATAAATAACACTTTTTGTTTTGGTATTTACGCCCCAGTTTTTGTCTACCAGTTTTTTCGGCTTAATAGTAACCTCTTTAATATTTCTGGTTTTTTCTGTTAAAAATATTTTTTGCTGATGATGTTGTTTAAAATTCTGAACGGTTTCCTGATAAAGATTATAGCCGGGCACTTCTATTTTTATGATCTGTTGGGAATCAACATTGGAAAGGTCTATTGAAAAGTTACCTTTCTCATCAGAGATGGTTCCTGCTGAATTCTTTTCTATTCCGACTTTCACATAAGGAATCGGCTGATTCTCATTTTTAGCAATGACCGTTCCGGAAATAACTTGAGCCTGAATAGTAATAACCAATAGAAGAAAAAATAAGGTATGAGATATTTTCATGTTAAAAGTTTGGCGCAAACTTATTTATTTTCTGCAGCCCTTTCTCCCAATACTTTATTAAATTTATTCTTCCTTTAGTTAAAATTCTTTTAAAGGATATTCATAATTTCTTCCCATGAATGAACTCTTTCGTAAGTTTCGTTTTCGATCAGCTCATTATGAGGCTGGGTGAAAATTAATCTCTGTCCGTCAAAATGATCTAAATTTTTGGGATAATCATCTATCATGACATCTCCTGAAACCACTTTTTTACTTCCGCAAAGGACAATCTGTTCCCAGGTAATAAATGGAAAATGTTCTGCCAGCCAGTCATATTTTTCCCTTAAACTGTTAGGAAATTCCATTCCTGCAGAAACAATATACAATTCATATTTTTTATTCAGATATTCCAATGCTTCACGGCTTCCTTTCATTACCGGTAATGTCCTGAAGAAGCCAACTTCATTAACATGCTTTTTCCCATTCGGAAATACATCGATCTCAGGTCTTCCGGTCAATTCGCTTAATTCAATATCTCTTCCCGTATCTCTTTTTTCAAATTTTGCCAGCTGATGATATACATCCGCCATTACCCCATCCATGTCGACAATTACTTTTTTCATTACTTCGATCAGGTTTTTGTATTATTTATTATTTTTTAAAAATTGCATCCTATCAAATGTACTGAATAGTTTTTTCAGGCTCCTCCTCTGGTCTATTAAAAAATTATAAATATTCTTCTTATGAATAAGGTTCAGGAAAATTTTAAGTTACATTTTCGTATTTTTGCCGTTCAATTCAAAATTAAAATCAAACCATTAATTTCCAATGAATTACGTTTCTGTAGAAAATCTTACCAAATCTTACGGCATCAAGGTTTTGTTTAAAAACATTTCTTTTCACATCAATGAAGGAGATAAAATAGCTATTGTTGCCAAAAACGGGAGTGGAAAATCTACCCTTCTGAAAATATTAATGGGTAAAGAAATTGCAGACAGCGGAACGGTGATCATTAACAAAGATATCCAGGTCGTATTATTTGACCAGGAAATCGACTATGATCCTAACCTCAGCATCGAGGAATTCATGATGACCCTTGATTCAGAACCTATCCTTGCGCTTAAAAATTATCATCAGTCACTCCATTCTACTGATCATGATTTTATTGAAAAAGCATTGGCTGATATGGAAGTTCATAAGGCATGGGACCTGGAGAATGAAATGAAACAGATTCTTTCCCAGCTTAAAATTACTGATCTGGATGCCAAAATGGGAACTCTTTCCGGAGGCCAGATCAAACGTGTAGCTTTGGCTAAACTTTTAACGGAAACAAGAGCTGAGCACAGACATACCCTTCTTATTATGGACGAACCTACCAATCACCTTGATGTGGATATGGTAGAATGGCTTGAAAATTATCTGAACAAAGCAAAAATCACGTTACTGCTTGTAACCCACGACCGGTATTTCCTGGACAGTGTTTGTGACATTATCTGGGAAATGGAAGATCAGAATCTGTATGTTCACAATGGTTCGTATGCTACTTATCTTGAAAACAAGATGATTCGTGAGGAGAATCTTAATGCTACGATTGATAAAGCCAATAATCTTTACAGAAAGGAGCTGGAATGGATGCGAAGACAGCCAAAAGCCAGAACTACCAAATCAAAAAGCAGGATTGATGCATTCTACGAAACCGAGAAAGTTGCCAAAACTGACACTAGAAAAGACGGGTTGGAACTGGACTTTGAAATGAAACGGTTAGGAAATAAGATTCTTGAACTCAAACATATTGATAAAAGCTTTGGTTCTAAAGTCCTTTTAAAAGACTTCAGCTACCAGTTTCAAAGAGGAGAAAAAGTTGGAATTGTTGGAAAAAACGGAGCAGGAAAATCTACCCTGCTTAATATTATTCAAGGCTATGAAAAAGCTGATAAAGGGGAAATTGAAACAGGAGAAACGATCTCTTTCGGTTATTTCTCTCAGAAAGGCCTTACCTATAAAGAGGATGAACGCGTCATTGATTTTATTAAGGAAATTGCAGAGTTCTATCCTTTAGCCAATGGAAAAAGCCTGTCTGCTTCTCAATTCTTAAGATTATTCTTATTTGATGATCAGACTCAATATTCTCCGATCTCTAAACTTTCGGGAGGTGAAAAAAGGAGACTTCACCTGATGTATATTTTGTATCAGAATCCTAACTTCCTGATTTTTGATGAGCCTACCAATGATCTTGACCTTCCGACATTAACGGTTCTTGAAAACTTCCTTCAGCAGTTTCAGGGATCTTTGATTATCGTTTCCCACGACAGATATTTCATGGACAGGATTGTAGACCATGTCCTGGCTTTTGAAGGCAACGGGAAAATCAGGGACTTTGTAGGAAACTTCTCAGAATACAGAGAAGCCAGAAGCCGCGAAGAAGCATTAGAAAAAAATACAACAGTAAAGCCTGAGCCGGTTAAAGAAACAGTTTCCACAGTGCAGAACCCAACATCTTCCAATACGAAACGAAAATTAACTTTCAAAGAGCAGAGAGAGCTGGAAACGATTGAAAAAGAAATGCCTGAACTTGAAGATCAGCGTGCCAAAATTTTGGAAAAACTTAATAACGAAGCCGATTATGAGAAAATCGCCAAACTCTCTTCAGAACTGGAAACCGTTTCAGAAAAGCTGGAAAACCATGAAATGAGATGGCTGGAACTTCAGGAAATCATGTAATATATAATAATAAATTATGAGTTGAATAAAAACATTAAATCAACTCATAATTTATAACTCATCACTTATAACTCAATTACCTTTTCTCTTTTTGCACTTTCCAGGCAGGCATCAATGATTTTCATATTCTGAATAATCTCTTTTCCCGGAGATGGTAAAGCATATCCAAATACAATGTGCTCATAAATCTGCTGATAATAATCCATGTAATTTCCTGCTTCACTGAAAGTCAGAGTTCTTTCTGTTTCGGAATGCTGATTCAAAAAGTTTAAAATGCCATCCGGCTCTTTCAAAGGTTGTGTCCATTCTTTTCCATATGTGGGAATTGCTCCGGCTACCAGTTCATTTTCCTGATTATCCGTTCTTTCCTGCAGGAAAGTTCCCCGGTCTCCATGAATGGTATAGGCATAATGTCCTTCTTTGCTGAAAACAGAAGATTTTAATCTTAACCTGAGATTATTTTTATAAAATAGTATGATCTCAAAATAATCATTGGCAAACGCTGCGCCTTTCATGGAAAATACATCTGCAAAAAGCTTTTCAGGATAACCGAAGTATTGGACTGCCTGGTCCACAAGATGGGCTCCCAGATCATGAAGCGATCCTGAACCAAGCTGATCCGGACTTTCTTTATGTTGTTTTCCGCTGGGAGTGGTACGGAATCTGTCAAAACGGATTTCAACCTCTTTAATATTTCCTAATTTTCCTTCAGCCAAAACTTTTTGAACCTGTAAAAAATCACGGTCAAATCTTCGGTTTTGATATACGCTCAGGAACAATCCTTTTTCTTCAGCCAGCTTTACCAGTTCTTCCGCCTCAGAAACATTTACTGTAAAAGGTTTTTCCACAACAATGTTTTTACCCGCTTCCAATGCTTTTTTGGCATACTCATAATGGGTCTGAACGGGAGTATTGATGATCACCAACTCTATATCTGCCTGCTGAAGCATTTCTTCCACAGAACGGTAAATAGTTGCTTCCGGATATTTCTCCTTAGATTCTTCCTTACTTCTTTCTACTACAGCAGAAATAAAAAATCCAGGATGCTCCTTTAAAAAAGGGGCATGGAATACTTTACCACTCATTCCAAAGGCACAAAGCCCTGCTTTTACCAATTGCATATTATAATTTTTAACAAATATATTCATAAAAAACCCGAGAATGCATACTTACCGCAACAATCACAACAATTCACAATACAAAGAACTATTATTATGATAAAAATCATAAAATTATTTTTATCTATTCTAAACAAATACTTACATTTGCGGCCTATTTAAAACTGTTCTACTTAAAAATAATGAAAAGACAACTACTTTCCTTAGGCCTCCTGTTGGCCGCTGTTTCAGCCAGTTCACAGATGAAAAATGCGGAAGCAGATACAATCAGAACCCAAACTATTGAGGATATTAATCTTCATAAAACAGGAAATCCCAATCAGGCAAAAGCTTTTTCAACAAAGTCAACCCTGACTGTAATGGAAAACCCACAGCCGATTGCTATTGTAACTCATGAAATTATTGAACAACAGCAGGCAAAACAACTAAGTGATGTTATACAAAATATAAATGGAATGTATATTACTTCCTCAAGAGGGAACTCACAGGATAGTTTTGGCGGACGTGGTTTCATTTTAGGAAATGATAATATTTTTAAGAATGGTTCAAGAGTAAACAGTGGAGTTTTTCCTGAAGTAAGCGGTCTTGAAAGAGTAGAAGTTTTAAAGGGAGCTAATGCCATGCTTTTTGGTAATACGGCAGCGGGTGGTGTTATCAATATGATTACAAAAAAGCCTAAATTCAATTTTGGAGGAAGCATAGGATTAAACGGCGGAAGCTGGAATTCTTATAAACCAACAGTTGATATTTATGGACCTTTATCTAAAAATATTGCTTTCAGGATAAACGGAGCCTATGAGCATGCTGAAAGTTTCAGAGATGTTGTAGAATCTGAAAAGTATTACTTCAACCCTTCGTTTTTATTTAATTTAAGTGATAAATCCCAATTAATTGTTGAGGCAGATTATCTTAAAACGGATTTTACCCCGGATTTCGGGATTGGATCTATTACAGAAAAAGACCAAAGCTACAGATTGAATGATACTGTTTCCAGAAATACCTTTTTCGGAACCAACTGGCAGTATCAAAATGTACAGCAAGCCTCTACAAATGTAACTTTTAATCACCAGTTTAACGAAAGATGGTCTTTAAATGCTAACGTTTCCTATCAAAACTATACGAAGGATTATTTCTCTTCTGAAAGAGTACAATGGATCTATGACACCAAAGATAAAACTGTAGATCCTAACAGATTATCCTGGAAAAGACCATTTGGCAGAACTTATAATGAACAAAACTATACTTCTGCACAAGTAAACATTAATGGTGAATTCAATACCGGAAAAATCAACCATAAGGTATTATTTGGTTCAGATGCAGATTATAGCCAGGCAGATGCTTATGCTTATACTGTTACAGATCCAAAAAACCTTCTTTATTTAGATGATCCTTCAACATGGGGAAATATTGATATGCCAAATTCTGTCCTTAATACAAGAAACAGAATCAATACAAGAAGAATCGGGATCTATGCACAGGATTTTATCAGTTTAACAAAACAACTAAAAGTAATTGCCGGATTAAGATGGTCTTATATAGAAAATATGCCGACATTGACTACCCGTTTTGCTGCAAATGAGAAGTTCGAAGTAGCAAATTCTTCGACTTCTGACCATGCGTTTTCTCCAAAAGTAGGGTTGGTTTACGCTCCGAACGAAAACCTTTCGGTGTTTGCAACGTATACTAATTCGTTTGTTTCAAATGCAGGATATACTTCAGATCAATTTGGAACAGTAAATACCAATCAATCTGCTACGGAAATTCAAAATCAGTTAACCAATTTATCAAAACAAAGCATAAAACCCTCAACTGTAGATCAATACGAAATTGGTATTAAAAAGAATTTCTGGAATAATGCTTTAGCAGTTAACTTAACAGCTTACCAGATCAGGTACAACAATTATTATCAGACCTATTGGTTCATTCCTGCTGCTACACCCAATGCAGCACCGGTAAATTCAACAGATACCAATCTTAAAGAATTTGCAGGAAATATGAGAAGCCGTGGAGTGGAGTTGGATATTACAGGAAATCCAACAGAAAACTTATCAATAATCGGAGGTTTTTCTTATAACAATTCTGTTTATATCGACACTCCTGAAAAGGGATATATTGAAAACCAAAGATTGGTAAGGACACCAGCTACAACAGCGAATGCTTCCGTTTTCTATAAATTTACAAACTATGTAAAAGGGTTAAAAATCGGAGCTGGAATTTATTACATTGGAGACAGAATCGCCGGGTGGAATGATACAAAATCTACAAACACAAGCAGAAACAATGTGAGCAGAATGTTTGATCTAAAAGATTATACCACTGTTTCTGTATCTGTAGGCTACGAATGGAAAAACTTCTCTATCCAGGGGAAAGTCGGAAACCTGTTTGATGTTGTGAATTATAATGTACATGAAAATTACTCAGTGAACCCGATTACCCCAAGAAACTATTATTTTACCCTGACTTATAAACTTTAGAATTAAATAATAATTTATCAATAAAAGTGGAAGTTGCATTTTTGCAGTTTCCACTTTTAAAATTTAAAAACAAACAACTAGATATGGATAAGATTAAAGACACAAGAAGTTTTATGAGAGTCACGCACCGTTATCTCGGATACTTTCTGGCAGGGATTATGACTGTGTATGCATTAAGTGGAATTCTGCTTGTATACAGGGACACTGACTTTCTGAAAAAAGAGAAAAAGTATGACAAGACAGTTGCAGCACACCTTTCAGAAAAAGAACTGGGAAAGGAATTAAAAATCAAGGGGCTTGAAATTGAGAAAACAGAAGGAAATATTCAGCATTTCAAACAGGGAACATATGATTCTGCTACCGGTAAAGCGCTATATACTAAAAAAGAGCTGCCATTTGCTTTGGATAAAATGGTGAAATTACACAAATCCCAATCCAAAGATGCCATTTCACCATTAAGCGTCTTTTTTGGTGTGTCACTTTTGTTTTTTGTTATTTCAAGTTTCTGGATGTTCAATCCAAAGACAAAAGCATTTAAACGCGGAATTAAATTTACTATTGCCGGATTAATCATTTCAGTTATTCTTTTACTTATTTAAGTAAAAAAAATTAACAACCCATTCCATAATATTAAATTATTTTGTTTTATATAATTATTTTATTGTTTTATCAAATTATAGAATTAGCATTAATTGTGTTAAAAAAATAAATTATATCTTCTTGATATTCTTAACATTATTTTTGAAAAATTATCTAAAATTAAGAGTCTGGCACATTTATTGTTTTTTCTATAATTCGTGAATAATAAACATTTAATTATTAAAATAATAAATTATGAAAAAACTTATTTTAACAGGAATATTAGCCGTAGCAGGTTTGACAGCAACTGCAAATGCTCAGATTCAGAAAGGTAATTGGATGGTAGGTGGTAACCTTGCAGGCGCTAATTTTGGCCTGAATAAAGGTGGTGGTTATGATTTTAATATCCAGCCAAAAGGAGCTTATTTTATTGAGGACAACATAGCAGTAGGAGGTTATGTAGATTTAGGCTTTAAAGGAGCTAAAGATGCGCCAACTACTTTTACATACAACGTAGGAGCATTAGGACGTTACTATCTTAATCCGGGAGAACAGGGAGTAAATAACCTGTTACACCACGGAAGATGGTTCCTTGAAGGTAACGTGGGAGTTGGAGGAACTTCAATTTCCAAAGGAGGATCTTCTTCCAACGGTCTTAACTTCGGATTTGGTCCTGGTTATTCTTACTTCATTACTCCAAACATAGGGTTAGAAGGGTTAGTGAAATATGATGCTAACGCAGGATTCGGTAGCGGAGGGTATACAAACAAAATTACTTTTGGTTTAGGTTTCCAGATTTATTTACCAACATCTAAGGCTAAACAAATCATTAACGACGTTAAGTAATCATTGAAAATACTTATAAAAAAATGAAAGCGCCCCGGATTTGATCCGGGGCGCTTTTCGTACAAATTAAAACTAAACTATAAAAAATCAAATAAATCATGTATTAGGCTGTGGGGTATATCGTAAATACGGCTTTATTTCTGTTACCCCTTTGGGAAATATTTTCTTGGCATCCTCTGTGGAGACAGCGGGAGGAACAATAACATCTTCTCCGTTTTCCCAGTTAACAGGTGTAGCAATATTATGAGAATCTACTAACTGTAAAGAATCCAGTACCCTTAAAATTTCATTAAAGTTCCTTCCGGTTGATGCCGGATACGTAATGATCAGCCGTACTTTTTTAGAGGGATCAATAATAAGCAGTGAACGCACAGTTGCCGTCGTGGAAGCATTGGGATGTATAAAATCATAGAGTTCTGAGATCTTCCTGTCTTTATCTGCAATGATCGGAAAACTGACCTCCGTATTCTGGGTCTCATTAATATCCCGGATCCATTCCTGATGATCTTCCACCTCATCTACACTCAATGCAATCACCTTGGTACTTCTTTGAGCAAACTCAGACTGTAATCTGGAGGTAAATCCCAATTCAGTAGTACAAACCGGAGTAAAGTCTGCCGGATGAGAAAATAAAATTCCCCAGGAATCTCCCAGATAATCATAAAAATTAATATTACCCAGTGAAGTGAGAGCCTGGAAGTTAGGTGCGGTATCTCCTATTTTAATTGACATAATATTCCGCTTTGTTAGTCTACAAATTTAGTAGACTTTTTGAAACCAGCAAAATTTTTCTTTAAAATTTATATCTTTATTAAAAAAATTCATTCATGCAGAAAACCGGTCTCAGCTATATAGACGTTGTTTACAAGGTATTGGAAAATTGGTACCTGACCTTTGCCGAGCTTACTCCAAAACTCATTGTCGGGATTTTAGTATTTACATTCTTTCTGATTACAAGTAAATATCTAAGCAAGATTGCTGTAAAATTATTCCATCGTTTCTTTCCGAAAAGCAAAAAAGAGAGCTCTTTAGTGACTTTAATAGGTGTATTCAGGTTCCTGATCATGCTTATGGGGACTTTCATTTCACTGGAAATTATGGGATTTAGCGGATTTCTTTGGAAATTCATCGGGAGTCTGGGGGTTGCCGGGGTTATTGCCGGAGTGGCACTAAAAGACCTGGTTTCAAGTATTTTTTCCGGAATGCTCATTGGTATTGATAAGGCTTTTAAAGTAGGTGATTATATTACGATCGGAACACATTCGGGGACCGTACAGGAAATTGGTTTTCTAACGACAAAGATTCTCACGGATGACGGGAAAAAGGCTTACATTCCCAATCAAGTAGTCTTCAATGCTCCTTTCTATAATATTACAGCCTCACCACAGCGAAGGATCATTCTAAATTTTGAGATCCCTGCTGATGAAGATGTAAGCAAGGCCCAAAAAGGGATTCTTGATGTGGTTAAAAACCTTGATAATGTGGATAAATTAGATACCATAGAAGTTATTTTCACAGATTTAAAACAAGGTATATTCAATCTTCAGGTAAAATTCTGGATAAAAATTGGTGCCAATATGCTTCAGGTGAAAAGTAAAGCTTATCTGAGTATTAAGGAACGTCTGGATACGGATAAAATCCAGCTGGTTACTCCTACAAGCATCAGTATTACCAATGGTGAAAGTAATTCCACTGACATTCAGGATAAATAAAGCTTGCAGATTTCAAAGAACATAACTGCTTTTACAGACATCTGCCAAAATAAAAACCCACTCCTATTTGAAGTGGGTTTATTTATTTGAAAAATTTCAGATTATGCTAAAACTTCTTTCACTTTGTTTGCTGCTTCTTCCAAAGTAATTGCAGAATGTACCGGAAGTCCGGACTCATCAATTAATTTTTTAGCTTCTACAGCATTAGTTCCCTGCAATCTTACGATCAATGGAACCGGAAGGCTACCCATTGCTTTATAAGCATCTACAACTCCCTGAGCAACTCTGTCACATCTTACAATACCTCCGAAAATGTTGATCAAAATAGCTTTTACATTCGGATCTCTCAAAATGATTCCGAAAGCTGTCTGTACTCTCTGAGCATCTGCAGTACCACCCACGTCAAGGAAGTTTGCCGGGTTACCACCTGATAATTTGATAATATCCATTGTTGCCATTGCAAGACCGGCTCCGTTTACCATACAAGCAACGTTACCATCCAGTTTTACGAAGTTAAGACCAGCTTCACCAGCTTCAACATCCATTGGATCTTCCTCTCTAGTATCTCTAAGCTCTGCTAAATCTTTGTGACGGAACAATGAGTTGTCATCTAAAGTTACTTTAGCATCTACAGCGATAATTTTATTATCAGAAGTTTTCAACACAGGATTGATTTCGAAAAGAGATGCATCGATACCAACATAAGCGTTGTAAAGATTTGTGATGAATTTTGTAAATTCTTTGAATGCATTCCCTTCTAGTCCAAGGTTGAAAGCAATTTTTCTAGCCTGGAAACCTTGTAATCCTAAAGCAGGATCAATTGTTTCTTTGTGGATTAAGTGAGGAGTAACTTCAGCTACATGCTCAATATCCATTCCTCCTTCTGTAGAATAAACTACTGTATTTTTACCTTGAGCTCTGTCTAAAAGAATAGATACATAAAATTCTTTTGTTTCAGACTCACCCGGATAATATACATCCTCTGCAACCAAAACAGAATTTACTTTTTTACCCTCAGCAGAAGTTTGTGGAGTTACCAGCTGCATTCCGATGATGTTCTGAGCGTTTTCTTTAAGTTTATCCATGTTTGGAGAGAACTTTACACCACCACCTTTACCACGGCCACCTGCGTGGATCTGTGCTTTTACCACCCATCCCTGAGCGCCGGTTTCAGCAGTTAGTTTTTCTGCAGCAGCTACAGCTTCATCTACGTTATTTGCTACGAAACCACGTTGGATAGCTACTCCGTACTTTGATAAAATCTCTTTTGATTGATACTCGTGAAGATTCATATTATTTTTATTATTTTATTTTAATATTTAAAGGTTGACAAATTTACTAAAAAGACACGGAAGTTCAAGATTCTTCGTTCAAAAATTAAGATGAACTGCCTTGATTTTTGACATGTCCGTATAATTCTCTTTATTCTTCCGCCAATTTTTCAGACTGTGATCCGATGAACGGAATTCTGGGAGCAAGAAAATATCCTGTAAGGCTGGCAAACAATATCGGAACAAAATAAGTAAATCCTGTTAATGTTCCCAGAATGATCGTAGTACTCATCGGCGTCCGTGTTACACATGCATTAATTGCCGCCATACAACTTACAACAGCCAATGTAGTATCCACACCTGGAAATAAATTATGGATAATTAGTCCCAATGTAGTTCCCACAAAGAAAAGAGGAATAATAAAGCCGCCTCTCCAGCCGGAAGTAACCGTAATGGCAATCGATAAAATTTTAAATACAAGGACCAGTATCAGAAAATTCAGCCCGAAATCCCCTCCTATCAGCTGGTTAATCTCGTTGTGTCCAAAATATCGTGTAATAGGAAAATAATAGGCAATAATCCCTAAAAGAATTCCTCCGGTTAAAGTTTTGATGTAAATTGGAAATTTGCGGTATTCAAAAATCTTTTTAAAAAACTTTACCACAAAGATGAAAATCCAGCCAAATAAAGTTCCTACAATTCCAAAAGCAGTTGCATAGGCAAAATCATATACCCCAGCATAATGATATGCTTTCAGGTCCCATGTAGCACCTATTCCCAGATGAATAATCAGGGCGAACATCAGATAGCTGAAGCAACTTGCCACCAATGCCGGAATAATCGCTTTGTAATATTCAACTGCATGCTTATGATGCAGGATTTCCAGTGAAAACAGACTTCCTCCGAGCGGAGCCCCGAATAAGGCAGTAAAACCGGAAGCCATTCCGGCAATACTTAGCGACCGTAATTCTTCACCTTTTAATCTGAAGATTTTGCCCAGCCAGGTTCCTGTGGATCCTGTTACCTGTACTAACGGAGCTTCAGGCCCTAAGCTTCCCCCGGATGCCACACAAAACAGAGAAGAAAGGATCATTGATGGGTTATTTTTGGGTTCCAGTTTTCCCTTATTGAACCTGATGTTATTAACAATGAGATGAATTTCGCCGGGATCACCAATAAAATGAATCACCAGACCGGCCAGCAGGCCACAGACCGCCATTGTCGGTATAACCATCCACCCCTGAAAATGAGCAAGAAATTCTGTAAAATGTTCTAATATGATCCAGTATCCCCCCGCAATAACTCCACCTATAAGTCCGGTAACAGCCCACATAAAAAAAGTCCGGCTGAATACAAATGGATTAAATCTTATAGGCTGATCCAGAAGATTAAAAGTTCTTATAATCCGTCTTCTCCTGTTAATTTTCATTCTTATATTTTATTTTTGGCAAAATAAAGAATAAGCATTCCCCAGCTTAAAATCATCATAAGACCTCCCAGCGGTGTGATAGGTCCCAAAAATTTAAGGTTTACCCCTAAGTAATCCTGCATACTCAAAAAATAGATGCTTACTGAGAACAATAACGTTCCGGTAATCATTAAAATTGAAGTCCATTTTTCAGCGGAGGTTTCAAATTTTAAAATATACCCGATGATCAGCAGAAAAAAAGCTGCATACATCTGATATCTCACACCTGTTTCAAAACTTTCCAGCCTTTCCACAGACAATATTTTCTTTAAAGCATGTGCTCCAAATGCCCCCAGGATCACTGATACCATCCCATAAACTGCACCAAAAATTAAAGTAATTGTTTTCATTTTATAACTCTTCTAATTCTAAGGTTAAATATTTCTTTGTTTTATAATCCTGCCATGTTCCGGTAATTTTATTACCATTCACTTCAGCTTCAATAAAAGCTCTCGGAATCCATTGGTTTAGCTCATCATCATAACGGTCATTCTCTGTAATGGAAATATGATTTCCTTTCAATTGCCCGTCCCATTTGATCAGCTTTTTGTTTTTATCATACCAATACACCGCATTAAAGGCACTTATACCTGAAGGATTATCGGCAGAATAGAATCTGCTTACAAGTACGGTAACCGGATATTTTCCATCAATTTTTCCTTTATACAGTTTATTTCTGAAACTTGTTTTCTCTATTTTAGCTGAACCATTCAGTAAATTCGCTGCATAGGGACTCCAATACTTTTCCAGTTCTTTATAGGTCAGTTCAACTTCATGATTTCCAAGATCATCCAGGGCCCTCATAGCATGATTGGAACATCTACCGGCGACAAAAGTCAGTTTATCTTTTCCAAAAAAATACCTGATATCATCTAAAGACTGCCCTGTAGAACAATCTTCGTACAATGCAATCTGATCTTCTGTTTCCGCTTGCGGATCTTTGGCGGATTTCAGCTCAGCCAAAAAATCATGAACTCTTTTCTCCACTTTCTGCTCAATCAGGTGCTCAACTATTTTAACAGCATCAGCCTGAAACAGATCCTGAGCATTAATATAGTTTCCGGTTCTCAGGTCAAAACTTTTCCAGTCCGAAAAAGCTTCCGGATATGCCCCCGTTGCTTCGCCATCAATTCCAATGGTTAAAATACTTTCAGGAGTTTCCAGCTTTTCCCAGCCATAAAAATAGATATAGTTAAAATAAGAGGTTGTTCCCGTAGAGACCAGTTTAAAAGGGTTGGAGCCTGAATCCGGGACATATTCCAGTTCATTAACCTGCAGGAATGTATTTATCTTATGCTCTACTACAGGGTTTTCAGTATACGAAATCACCGGAAAAGTAGAATCTTCAGTCTTTGGCTGTAGATCCGTTATTTTCAGGTTCTTCTGTTGAGAAAAACTTAACCCTGAAATAAATATGAAAAATAAGATATTCTTCTTCACTATTTTGTTTTTAGGTACATTAAAATAAACCTGGCAACCAACGTGGAAATCCCAAGGATAATAAACATATTGGCAAATTTCTTGGAACTTCTGAACCCTTCATGGTTTGTTTTCTTTAAAAAAAATCCAAACAGGAGGAATACAACAGGCAAAATGATCTGTACCATTAGTTTCCTCTCATTCTGTTAAACTCATTGATCACTTCATGATGGCTCACCGTCTTATCTTTAAAGTAAGTCACAAAATGTTGTTTTTCTTCTTCTGTAGCTCCCAACTGATTTAAAATATTCAATAAATGCATTTTCATATGCCCTTTCTGAATTCCTGTTGTCACCAGGGAGCGCAAGGCGCCAAAATTCTGAGCAAGACCTGAAACAGCAAGAATACTCATCAGTTCCTGTGCGGAAGGTTTTCCAAGAAGTGCCAAAGAGAATTTCACCAAAGGATGCAGGTTGGTAAGACCTCCTACCACTCCAACAGAAATCGGAAGATCAATCCAGAATCTGAAAATTCCGTTGTCTGTTGTGCAATGGGTCAGTGATCTGTATTGTCCATCCCTTGCTGCATAAGTATGGGCACAGGCTTCTGTTGCCCTGAAATCATTTCCGGTAGCAATCACTACTGCATCTACTCCATTCATTATTCCTTTATTATGCGTTGTTGCTCGGTAGGGTTCGATTTCAGCAATAGTAACAGCCTGTTTGAATTTAGCAGCAAACTCTTCCGGTGAAATTCCGCTGTCATCCTTTAGATCTTCTATTTTACAGGAAACCTCAGCTCTTACAATACAGTCAGGAGTAAAATTTGACAGGATATTCATTACAATCTGTAGTGAATTTTTTTCTTCCTGAGTAAAATCTTCACTGGTAGCCACTTCCTGTCTCATGGTCTTCCCAAACTGTTCAAGACATGAATTGATAAAATTAGCCCCCATAGAATCTACCGTATCAAAACTGGCCTTCAATTGATAATAATTAGGCATTTCTGCAGTTTTATCCACCAGGCTGATATTCAGTATACCGCCACCACGTTTTCTCATATTAGCTGTAATATCTTCTGTAGATTCCAGTAATTTCTTCTTTAAACTGAAATTAAAGAAATGAAGCAGTTTATGAGGTTCAACATTGAAAATAAAATGGGTATGCCCCAGTTTTTCAGTGTTGATAATTGTTGTTTTAAATCCTCCTTTATCGATCCAGAATTTTGCTGCCTTGGAAGCTGCTGCCACTACTGAGCTTTCTTCAACAGCCATTGGCAGTGCCAAAAGTTTTCCGTCAATCAAAAAGTTCGGAGCGATCCCGTAAGGCATATAAAAATTGGAAATCGTATTTTCCGAAAATTCTTCATGAAGTTTCTGAAGGTCCGCATCATCATTCCAATACTGCTTTAATATATTCTGGTATTCCTGGTTTCCTTCAAGATATTCGTTTACGAGCCAGTCGATTTTCCCCTGCTTTGGAAGCTTGGAAAAACCTTCTATCGGTTTATGATTCATACTATAACTTTAATGAGCCGTAAATATAATGATTTTGAGACTCTTTTTTGTTGATAACTTCCATGAAAAAAGATTGACATTTATCAATTTTGGAACTAAATTTGAACAATTTTTAAAACAATCCAGATACAAATTAGATCAAAATCTTTTCCAATATGAATTTTGACCGACTTAAGGAAAAGCTTGAAATCCTTGCTGATGCTGCCAAATATGATGTTTCCTGTTCTTCAAGCGGTGGGACGAGAAAAAATAAAAAAGGAGGCTTAGGAGATAGTTCCGTAAGTGGGATTTGCCATACCTATACGGAGGACGGAAGATGTGTATCCCTTCTTAAAATCTTACTTACCAATCATTGTATCTATGACTGTGCCTACTGTGTTTCAAGAAGCTCAAATGATATCAGGCGGGCAGCATTCACTGTGGAGGAAGCAGTGGATCTGACGATCAATTTTTACCGCAGAAATTATATCGAAGGATTATTTCTGAGCTCCGGAATTTTCAAAAATGCAGATACAACAATGGAGCGCCTGGTAAGGGTGGCTAAAAAGCTCCGGTTGGAAGAAAATTTCAACGGATATATTCATTTGAAATCTATTCCGGGAGCCAGCGATGAACTGATGCAGGAAGCAGCATTGTATGCAGACCGGCTATCCGTTAATATTGAGATCCCTACCGAAAGCGGACTAAAGCTGCTGGCTCCAGAGAAAAACAGACAGGACATGATCAGCCCGATGCGTTATATTCAGAAAGGAATCAGCCAATATGAAGATGAAAAAAAAATATTAAAGAGCGTTCCTAAATTTGCTCCGGCAGGCCAATCAACCCAGATGATTGTGGGAGCAACCAATGAAAATGATTTACAGATTATAAAGGTTGCCGATCATTTTTACCAAAAATTCAATCTGAAAAGGGTTTATTATTCCGGGTATGTTCCTGTTCTGGAAGATAAAAGATTGCCGTCTTTAACTACAGAAGTTCCAATGCTAAGGGAAAACAGGTTGTATCAATCTGATTGGCTGATGAGATTTTACGGTTTTAAAGCAGAGGAAATCCTCGATCCGAAAGTTCCTTTTCTCGATCTGGAAATAGATCCGAAACTGAGCTGGGCATTAAGACATCTGGACCAGTTTCCTGTCAATCTTCAGACTGCCGATTATCAGATGATCTTACGAATTCCGGGAATCGGTGTAAAATCTGCACAGAAAATTGTCAGTGCAAGACGTTTTCAGATGTTGACTATGGACCATTTAAAACAATTGGGAGTAGCAGTGAACAGAGCCAAATATTTTATTGACTTTACTGCAGGCAATACCTACCTGAAATATTTAACGGATAAAAACTTCAGAAAATTACTGGTTGGGGGAAGCTCCTCTAAATTTCACCATCAGTTTTCACAGCAGCTGACCTTATTTTAATAACAACTTCATTAATTTAACTACTATATTTTCAAATCAAATATGATATCCCTACTCTATGACGGAAGTTTTGAAGGCCTTTTTACAGCAGTATTTGAAGTTTTCGAATACCGATATAAAGATGTGGAGATTGTAAACAGAGACACGTTTCACCAGGAGAATATTTTTGCAGAAACCCATGAAGTCATTACGCAGCCGGAGAAATCTGAAAGAGTTCTTAATAAACTGGAGAAATACATTGGAAAACCTGGAATTCATCAACTCTTAAAAGTCTTTTTATCCGAAAACCCGGAAATGGAAAATTTAATTTTATCTGCTGTAAAACAATCCATCAAACACCCTGGAGAAAATATTCTTGAAAACTTTGCAGATTCTGATATTTTAAAAATTTCAAAAATCTGCAAATCGGTAGATAGGGAAAGACATAGGATGACTGCTTTTGTCCGATTTGAAAAAATGCAGGATGGTATTTTTTTTGCCAGAATAGATCCTGACTTCAATGTTCTTCCTTTGATCAGAAAACATTTTAAAGACCGATATCAGGATCAGAAATGGATGATCTATGACCTGCGCAGAAACTATGGAATCTTTTATGATCTGAAACACTGTGATTTCTTTTATCCTGACGAGAAGCTGGATTTATATCAATACCAGCAAAAATTTCATGATGAAGAAAAGAATTACCAGATACTCTGGCAACGGTATTTCACAAAAACAAATATTGCTGAACGAAAAAACATCAAACTTCACATTCAGCATGTTCCGAAAAGATACTGGAAATACCTGACGGAAAAGCGGTAAGTTTGATCTGAAATATATTACCCTCCGGATTTATGGATAATAATTATCCACAAAAACCAGATCTCAAGATTGTGGATAACTTATAATCCACCTAAAAAAATATAGTTAAACACCTGATAATAAACATAAAATAATCAAAATATTGTTTGTGGATAACTTTTATTTCTTTTATTAATTATCTACCATAAGTATAACAACAAAAAGTAAACAACTCTTATTCAGCACATTAAACAAAAGCCGATCTTAATACATTTGTGGATAACTTTTTATTATGTTTTGTTTCACAGCTACTCTCTCTTATACCTATACAATATAAATAAATAACAATCAACAACTTAAACACATGGATGAAATTAAACAAAGCCTTGTGGATAACTTTTATTTCCGGATTGTCCGCAAAGCTTTCTTAATAATATACTGTGTCTCTTTCGTCCCGCTTTCTCTAAGCCATTCATCACAAATTTCAATTACAAATTCCGGTTGTGATTTACTGGCATCATTCAGCCAGTTTCCCACACTATCCTGAACATATCTTGATTTATCTGATCGCAGAGGTTCTAAAATATTCAGTCCTAATCCCGGGTTTTGCTTTAATTCTGTAATATGTTCACACCAAACACCCCGCGGCCTTGTGGACTCGCTGGCGAAACGCCGTATATACTGATTTTCATGAATTGCCCATTCTGATAAAACAGATATGCTTTCTGAAAGATTTTTTGCAATATCAGAACGCACTGCCATCCAGCAGATTTCTCTTACTCCAAAATGCTGATCGGATGCAAAGTGTTGTATTTTCTGAAATCTTTCTTTAAGACTAAGTGTATTATTTCTTCCAATAATATAGGACGCCCAGCAACGAACCAGGTCCGACTGATGAATAGAGAGTTTCTCTATGAATTCATGATCATTATTTTTAGTAAGCTGGTCCAGAAGTCCGGTTCCTATCGCTTCATTAACAGTATTGACGGTTTGTTTTTTCAGGTCATCAATTCTTTTTAAAAGTGGTTTCAGATATTCTATCCGATTACTCTGTTGTAATAAATTTTCCAGCAAAAGTTTCTGATCAACTGCCAGCCATTCTGTAAGATTGGCTGTTTCAATTTCACCCCGGTTAAGCTGTTCTAAAATATCCGGGGGAATGTCTTTTATAGAGCGGGCCCCTTTTCGTTTTTCTATCATAATGCCTGTATTAATTCTTCTACATTTATTCTGTTCATGTAATTTACATCTAAAAATTTATATACTACTTTACCATTTTCATCCACTACAAAAACGGCAGGAACAGGTAAAGTATTTTCGTTGTTTTTGTTGAAAACCGAAAGATCAATACCCAAATTCTGGTAATAAGGTAATACAAAATCCTGCAACTGGAAGACAATACCCAGCTTCTTAGCAAAATCATTGTTATGATCAGTCAACACCTCAAATTCAAGATTGTTTTTTTCCACCATTGTCAGAGAATAATCAGGGCTCTGGGGAGAAATGGCAACTAAAACAGATTTTTTTCCTTTTATTTTGGAAATATTATCCTGCAGAAACTTCAATTCCAGATTACAGTAGGGACACCAGCTTCCTCTATAAAAAGCCAGGATTATTTTTCCTTTTTTAAGAATGTCTGTAGAACTTATTTTTTTACCATAGGCATTAATCAGAGAGAATTCAGGCATCAGCTCACCAATCTTAATACTGTTTTCTTCAATGTTTTTTGTTTTTAATTCTTCAATCGACTGTCCGAAGACTTCAAAAACCTCCTGTGAAAGCTGAGAAAGAAGTTCTTTATTTAACTGATCGATTTGCCGGGCCAATGTATTCATTACTTTTTAATTTATTATTTTTACAAAGGTCTAAAAGCCTTTAAGAATAGACAATACCGCATATTTTTCGCCCATAGGGATAAAAAAGTCAATTTTATGGAAATAAAAGGAAGAGCTGAAGAAAATAAAATCTGTCCGTTGGAAGTCGCTGTTAATACCATCAGTGGGAAATGGAAAATTCCTATCGTATGGCAGATTAATGAAGGAAAGAAACGCCCGAGTGAATTTTTACGCGGCATTGCTAAAGTAGACCGCAGAGTTCTCAATCAACAGCTGGCTGAAATGGTGGATGACGGTATCTTAACAAGACAATCTTTCAATGAACTCCCTCCACGGGTAGAATATACACTGACAGGACTGGGCGAAAAACTGGTAGAAATTCTCTGGCAGCTGAACGACTGGGGAAAACTGTTAATTCCTGAAAAAGAAAAAATGTAAAACAGCTTTAAATCTTTCAGATCTTCAGAAAACTTATTGACTGATATACCAAAAAATTGATATTTGTGTTCACTAAAACGCATGAAAAAAGTTATCACCGGAATCACAGCTCTTCTTATTCTCGCTGGCTGTACAAAAGAAAAATTATCAGACCGTTTACTGCCTGAACCTGATAAAAATGAGCACTTAATTACAGAAAATTCTTTAAAAATCAATAAGGATAAAAATACCATCCGGGAAAGATTTTCTCCTCCTGAAGGCTATAAATGGATGGATGAAAAACCCGGTTCTTTCGGAGATTTTATTGAAAATTTCAAGCTGAAACCTTATGGCAGTCAGATTTTAAAATATGATGGAACTCCAATTCCCACACAACATCTTCATGAAGCAGTCTTTGATCTCGATACCGGAAATAAAGACCTCCAGCAATGTGCTGATGCCGTGATCCGCATGAGAGCCGAATATCTTTATAAAGCAAAAAAATTTAACGAGATTCAATTCCATTTTACCAGTGGTCATCTTCTCAGCTGGAATGATTATAAAAGCGGTACGAGGGCGTTTGTCGGCGAAAGTTCGGTCAGCTTCAGAAAGACGGCAGCTTATGATGACTCTTATCAGGGTTTCAGAAATTACCTGGACCTGATTTTTAATTATGCGGGAACCATTTCATTACATAAGGAAACAAAACCTGTAACAAAAAATTCTGATCTGAAAACCGGAGATATCCTGATCACTCCCGGCAGTCCGGGACATATTGTTTTCATTTCAGGGGTCTGCCAGAATCAGAAAGGGAAAAGATTGTTCCTATTAAGCGAGGGATTCACCCCGGCACAGTCTGTACATGTGCTTTCAAATCCGTTTAATTCCTATTTTACGCCCTGGTATGATCTTGACATCCATGCTGCAGAGATCAAAACTGCCCGATATATTTTTAAACCTACAAACTTCAGAAGCTTTTAATAATTTATATTCAAAACTATTGAAAAGTTACTGTTATTATCTGAACTTGTTTTTGTAAATTTGTGTTCGAAATTTTTTACTAGATGAAAGAGAGTGCTGTAAAAAAGATTGCAGTTCTTACTTCAGGAGGAGACTCTCCGGGTATGAATGCTGCATTAAGAGCGGTAGTAAGAACCGCCAATTACTATAATATTGAATGCTACGGTGTAAGGGAAGGCTACAATGGGCTTATCAGTAATGATTTCCTGAAAATGGGACCCCGTTCCGTAAAAAATATAATCAACCAGGGCGGAACAATTCTAAAGTCTGCCAGATCTGCTGAATTCCGAACCAAGGAAGGCCGTCAAAAGGCTTACGACAACTGCGTAAAGCTTGGAATAGACGGACTGGTATGTATCGGAGGAGACGGAACGTTTACCGGTGCAAAGATTTTCAGTGAAGAGTTCGGAATCAGGGTTATTGGTATCCCCGGAACTATTGACAATGATATTTTCGGAACGGATAATACCATTGGCTATGATACTGCCTTGAATACGGCTATGGAAGCAATTGACAAAATCCGTGATACAGCCACTTCTCATAACAGGGTTTTCTTCGTAGAAGTAATGGGACGTGATGCGGGATTCATTGCACTAAACAGCGGATTGGCAACAGGAGCCTTAGACATTCTTATTCCTGAAAAGAAAGATAGTATTGATGAACTTTTTGCGAATTTCAGAAATGCTGAGAAAACAGGAAAAGCATCAAGTATTGTGGTGGTAGCCGAAGGTGAAAAACTAGCCAATGTTTATGAGCTTGCAGAAAAAACAAAGCAGACATTCCCTGATTATGATATTCGTGTAGCAATTTTGGGACATATGCAGAGAGGAGGTTCTCCAAGCTGTGCAGACAGAGTTCTGGCAAGCAGACTAGGTTTTGGTGCTGTAACCGGACTAATGGAAGGACAAACCAACGTCATGGCAGGAATGCGTTCCAATGATCTGGTATATACACCCATCGAAGAAGCCATTAAAAAACATAATGAAATCAATAAAGATCTTTTACTGATTTCGGAAATTTTAGCAATCTAAATATTTTTATAATCTAATAAAAACAAACTATTATGTCAACAATCAAAGTAGGTATCAACGGTTTTGGTAGAATTGGACGTCTTGTTTTCAGAGCAATGACTGAAAGAGACAACATTGAAGTTGTAGGAATCAATGACCTAATCAATGCAGAATACATGGCTTACATGTTAAAATATGACTCTGTACACGGTATTTTCCCAGGTGAAGTTTCTGTAGAAGGAAATGATCTTGTAGTAAACGGGAAAAAAATCAGAGTAACTGCTGAAAAAGACCCTAATAACCTGAAATGGAATGAAATCGGAGCTGACTATATCGTAGAATCTACAGGTCTTTTCTTATCTAAAGATTCTGCTCAGGCTCACATTAACGCTGGTGCAAAAAAAGTAATTCTTTCTGCCCCTTCTAAAGATGATACTCCAATGTTCGTAATGGGAGTAAACCACAAGGAACTTACGGATGATATCAAAATCTTATCAAATGCTTCTTGTACAACCAACTGTTTAGCTCCATTAGCTAAAGTAATCCACGATAAATTCGGAATCGTAGAAGGTTTAATGACCACTGTACACGCTACAACGGCTACTCAGAAAACTGTTGACGGTCCTTCAATGAAAGACTGGAGAGGAGGAAGAGCTGCACTGAACAACATTATCCCTTCTTCTACAGGTGCTGCTAAAGCGGTAGGTAAAGTAATCCCTTCATTGAACGGAAAATTAACAGGGATGTCTTTCAGAGTACCTACTGTAGATGTTTCTGTGGTTGACCTTACAGTAAGACTGGAAAAAGCTACTTCTTACGATGAGATCTGTGCTGCGATCAAAGAAGCTTCTGAAGGTGAATTGAAAGGAATCCTAGGATATACTGAAGACGCGGTAGTATCTCAGGACTTCGTAGGAGATAAGAGAACTTCTATCTTCGACAAAGATGCCGGTATTATGCTTTCTCCTAACTTTGTAAAACTTGTTTCATGGTATGATAATGAAATGGGTTACTCTAACAAGTTAGTAGATATGCTTGTACATGCTGCTTCTTTATAATAAACAATATACATTATAAGTCATAAAAACCTTCCCGGCGGGAAGGTTTTTATTTCATATTAAAATAAGCATTCACAACTTATTCCGACAGTATCACCATTTGTAGAATAGCCATTATAAGACTGTCCCGACCATGCCTGAACTGACTGCATCGAAGTCACTTTTCCATTTCTGCTAAATACCCAGGTAAAACAGCCGTTTCCTGTTGCTGTAACTGTTATATTATAAGTATTTCCATACCCTTTCAAAAAGCCACAAAATACAATTTGTTTGCTAAAGTCCGAGATCACATTTTTAATTTTGTCTACATCTTTTTTGTCAGCTGTCTTAAGCTTTGCCCCGTCAATAAAGAAATTCTGTTCATAGTTACCTTTAAGACCGGTTAGTTCATTGCTTTTTTCTTTTTGCGCCAGAGACATGGCTGATATTGTAATAAATACAATCATTGATAATTTTTTCATGATAATCGTTTTATGGGTTATACTTTGTTTAAAACAAAGATTGAGAAATAAATGATTCAAGGAAATAACCCGTTTGTAGTATTTATGATAACAACTTAAATAGCAAAGCAACTAAAGAGCTGACAAATCTCACCCCAAATTCGGTTCAAAACTTGTATTTTTATTGTAATGGAACGAATAATGATACCCCGGTTTAAAGAGGCTTCTCATTTTAAAAATTTTTGGGAAAGTGGTAACGGAAAACAGCTTATTGAATTTTCCGGAGCTGAAGTTAGCTTTAATAATTTTGAGCAGTTCTGCCCTTTCTTTTATCACATTGATGAAGCCGGTGATGAGGTGGTAAAAGAGGTTTACTTCACCAGGAAGTTCCATGAGGCCTCCAGAGAAATTGAGCATTATATCAGAAATGGTATTTCAGAAAAAGATGAAGTTCCTGAAAGTGTAAAAAAGCTTTTCTTCCAGCTCCAGAAGGTTCCTGATTGGCTTGACCACAATTTATTAAAAAGCGGTGCCGAACTGTGCATGAGAAGTAATCTGGATTCTTTAATCTCCCTTCGGGATTACTGCCTGATCGGGGGATATGATTATGCCTATCTGAACAAGCCGCTCATTGCAACGGAAGCTTTAAAGAAAGGTGCTGTAAAACGTCTTTCGGAAACATTGGATTTCTGGGTAAATGTTACCCGGTATAATGCACTGGACCGGCATGCAAAAGGATACGAATTCGCTATAAAGACCCGTCTCATTCATTCTTATGCCAGACGTTCAATCAAAAAACATTATAAAGAATGGGATACTGAAAACTGGGGAGAACCCATTAATTCCTGGGATATGATGGCCACTTATATTGGCTTCAGCCTGGTTTTCCTCCACAGCCTGAAAAAGCTGGGAAATACTTTTTCTCCTGAGGAGGAACAGGGGATTTTTCATCTTTGGAAATATGTAGGATATCTTTTAGGCATCCCGGAACAACTTCTTCCGGATAATAAAAAGCAGGCTACAGAGTATTTTTATTTATGGACCTCCATCCAGCCACCCTCTGATAAGGATTCTGTTCTTCTTGCTCATTCTTTATTAAATGAATCACTTGAAAATCCGATTTTAAAATTTGAGTTCCAGAGAAAAAATCTGAGGTATCTCCATATCTGCTGTACCTGGTTTCTGCTTGATGACGAAGTGTGTAAAAGGTTGCATATTCCGGAAGTCCCCAACAGAAAACTTTTTCCAGTATCAAAAATAATATTCAATAAAATCTATGATAAACTGGTCAGCCGGAAAACACGGATACAAAGAGGAAATAAAGATCAGATGAAGGTTCTCAGAGATTATCTGAATATCACCAAAAATTCAAATTTCCATTAATATAACAGAGCAAAAAGTGTCTCTCCTTCCCTTCGCAACTCCTTTATGGTTAATAAACCTGTTTTTTATTTTTCTTCTGATACCACATACCGCATCTGCTTCGTTATGAATGAGATCAGTAACAAAATTTTATCATTTTTTAACTCTAAAAACAGCTTTCAAGCCTAAATAATATTAGTATTTGATATTTAAATTATGTATTTTTGAGAAATTATTTTAATAGAGATGAGTAACATTGATGATAAGAAAAAAGCACTCGCACTGGTGCTTGACAAATTAGATAAAACATACGGAAAGGGAACGGTAATGACTCTGGGCGATGATGCTGTAGATAACACAATAGAAGTAATTCCTTCCGGATCTTTAGGATTGGATATTGCACTGGGTGTAGGCGGATATCCTAAAGGAAGAATCATTGAAATATATGGACCGGAATCTTCAGGTAAAACAACTTTAACCCTTCACGCTATTGCTGAAGCTCAGAAAGCAGGTGGTATTGCTGCATTCATTGATGCAGAGCACGCTTTCGACAGAACTTATGCCGCAAAATTAGGAATTGATCTTGAAAACCTGATCATTTCCCAGCCGGATAATGGTGAACAGGCTTTGGAAATTGCAGACAACCTGATCCGTTCAGGTGCTATAGATATTGTAGTGATTGACTCTGTGGCTGCTCTTACTCCAAAAGCTGAGATTGAAGGTGAAATGGGAGATTCCAAAATGGGTCTTCATGCAAGATTGATGTCTCAGGCATTAAGAAAGCTTACAGCTACAATTTCAAGAACGAAGTGTACTGTAATTTTCATCAACCAGTTAAGAGAAAAAATCGGGGTTATGTTTGGAAACCCTGAAACAACTACCGGTGGTAATGCTCTTAAATTCTACGCTTCCGTAAGAATTGATATCAGAAAGGCAAGTGCGCCGATAAAACAGGGTGACGAAGCCATCGGAAGCCGTGTGAAGGTGAAGATCGTGAAAAACAAAGTGGCACCTCCATTCAAGCAGGCTGAATTTGATATTATGTACGGAGAAGGTGTTTCTAAAGTAGGAGAAATCCTGGATACGGCTGTAGATTTAGGAATTGTGAAGAAAAGCGGTTCATGGTTCAGCTATGACGAGACTAAACTTGGCCAGGGGCGTGATGCAGTAAAAGACGTATTAAGAGACAATCCTGAACTTGCTGAGGAACTGGAAAATAAAGTTAAAGAAGAGATTGCTACTAAAAAGTAGGAATTTATAGACATAAAAAGACCGGCGTTGCCAAAGGGCAACGCCGGTCTTTTTATTATTCAGGCTTATCATCCGTTAGTTCAAATCCCCAGTCTTTTCCTTTCTGGGTTGCGGGTACTCCTCTTGTCATCCAGACCGGAGCTTTAGCACCTTTAAGATAATAATCAAAAAACTGCTGTTCACGGATTTGGATATCTTTTCTGTTCTGGCGTTTTACAAGATTGTGATCATCACCATTGTAATTCAGAAGCCATACAGGTTTACCAAGACGGCGCAATGCAGTAAACATTTCAATTCCCTGATACCATGGAACAGCGCCATCTTTATCATTACTCATAATAACTACCGGGGTTTTCACTTTATCAATGGTAAAAAGCGGTGAGTTTTTAATATAAAGCTCCGGTGCTTCCCATAGATTTTTCCCTAATCTGCTTTGTGATTTCTCATACTGAAACTGCCTGTTCATTCCTGAGGTCCACCGGATTCCCCCGTATGCGGAAGTCATGTTTATAACAGGAGCCCCACTCCAGGCAGCCGCATACATATCTGTATGGGCAATAAGATATGCTACCTGATAACCACCCCAGCTTTGCCCCTGAATTCCTATTTTACTACCATCTACCCAAGGATTTTGCTTTAATTTTTCAACCCCGGAATTAATGTATTCCATGGCAGATTCTCCCGGATAGCCGTTGGTATAAGAAATATCCGGGGTAAAAACCAGGTATCCGTTGCTCACAAAATAAGAGATATTCAATCTTGAAGGAGTCGGAGCCGGCGCTACATACCGGTTCAGGTTATCTGAAAGTTTTTCATAAAAATAAACAATCATGGGATATTTTTTATCCGGGTTGAAATCTTCCGGCTTATACAGGACTCCTGTAGAGGAATTTCCTTTTGGGGTTGTCCAGTGTACCAACTCGTCTGTTCCCCAGTTATAATGATTTTGCTGTGGATTGGTATTGCTCAGTTTATGCTGCTCAGAGAAATCCGATGTTGCAAAAATATTCGGAGAATTTGTATAGGACTCCTTTATTACAATATATTCTTCTGCATTTTTTGCTTTTTGAACACTTCGGTATCCCCAGACATTTTCCATTTGTATTTTCACGGGATCAGCATTCGAATGAATGGATGTCCGGAAAATTCCGTTTGCCTTCGAAGCATTGTCAAATGCAGATAAATAAATAGAAGATTTCCGGTTGAGACTTTTAATATCTTTATCTAAATCATAGGTATCGAACGTTATTTTATTTTTACGTCCAAATCCATTGGTAATATTTCTTGGTTTTTTTGAACCGTTAAGGAAAAACTCCCAAAGATCGTAACGGTCCCTGATAATTACAGACTCATCGTTTTCCGTCCAGGAAGCAATACCATAGGGATCCGGGAAATCCGGCATATCAAATTCCTCATCAACAAATGAAACCGCTATTCCTTTATTGAGGGGAAGACTCTGTTGCGTTTTAACATTATAGCTTAGCCATTCTCCTTTTTCCCTGTCAAAAATTACAACAAATTTACCCAGTGGAGATACTGAAACCGATCCGTTCAGATTTTTAACGATTTCTGTTTTTTTCCCTGTCTTATTATCAATAAGGAAATACGTTTTCTTTATTGCCCCTTCCCATTGTGAGGAAATCCTATTATTCAGACTTGTAATCCCCAACGCAAAGCCGGCATTTCCATCGTTTACCAATCGTAAAGTATCAAGATCTTCACCATCAATATTTATAAAGTAATCCGGTTTTTCTGTTTGCATGACTGCAGCATAAGACTTTTTCAGATCATCTTTCAGCTTCTTTAGCTGTACCGTTTGCAGATAATCATCTTTATAATTCCAGATATCCACAACGGCATGATCATTCGCAATCATTGCAGTATCTTTGGCAACAGGTTTTGGAGCAACCCCAAAATACAGCTGTTTCCCGTTTTTGCTGAACAGAGGTAAACGGTTCTCAGAAACCACCCAGTTTTTTCTCATTTGTAAATGATCATTGCTCACCTTTTCATTTTTATTAAGCTTTAGATTAAAGTAATACAACTGATACTCTTTCACTAAATCGTTTTTTGCGGAAGAAGTCCCCACAAATGCCAGCTGATCTCCTTCTTCATCAAAAGACAACTGTGAAAAATCGCCTTCCATTTCAGAAATTTTAGTTACAGATTCTTTTTGCAGATTTACTACCTGTACAGTTTGAAAGGCATATTTTTTAGGCTTCGATTTGTCATTATCTTTTTTATCATCGCCTGAACCTTTTTCCTCTTTTTTATCCTTATCAGCCTTCTCTTCAGGTTTTTGAGTTACAAAAACGAGCTGTTTTCCATTTTTACTGAATTTGTAACGGATGACGTTGTCATATGTTGTACTTTTTCCGCTCAGAAGGTTCCGTACAACCAGCTGTAAAGGTTTCAGATTTTTATCTTCCTCTTTCTTTTCATCTCCCTCTTCTTTTCCGGAAGAATCATCAGAAGACTTATCCATTATATTTTCCAGAAGATAAGCTATATAAGAACCATTTTTTTCCGGAATTTCAAAAGCTTTTACATTAGGAATCCTTTCGGTTTTACCTGTTGTAAAATCAACTATTGCAAGACTATCTTTTGTTAATTTACTTTGCTTCAGTTTTTTATCTTTTACCGCTTTTATATCTTTATAAAACGGACGGATCTGAAAAACAGCAAATCTGGAATCACCTGTAAAATCTACTTTTGTTCCCCTTGCAAACTTCTGCGAAATCTTGTTTTTTACTGAATATAAAAAAAGGCTTGAATTTCCCTCCTGAACATCTATGGAATAGGCAATCCATTTTCCGTCATTTGAGATTTTTCTCGTCCCGATATTCTGCCAGCTATCGTAGACAGAATGGTCAAGAGGCTTTTTCTGTCCATACATGCACAAGACCATGATGAGCAGAATAAAAACTGTACACTTCAACTTCATTTCTAAATAATTTTAAGGATTAAAAGTAAGGTATTTCTTTGACAAAACCATACAACACTCCTGTTTCAGAATGAGCAAAAAATGTCAATCTGTCACATTCCTGCTCATGGTATTTTTTTTGAGAAGTATGTTGAACAATTAAAAATCTAAAATATTATGACTAAAGGAAATATTAATGTATCTGTGGAAAATATTTTCCCGCTTATTAAAAAATTTCTTTACAGTGACCACGAAATATTCTTAAGAGAGCTTATCTCTAATGCAACTGATGCTACCCTGAAGCTAAAGCATTTAACCAGTATCGGAGAGGCTAAGGTTGAATACGGAAACCCGAAACTTGAAGTTAAAATTGATAAAGAACAAAAAACGTTACATATCATTGATCAGGGTATCGGTATGACTGGTGAAGAAGTTGAAAAATATATCAACCAGGTTGCTTTCTCCGGAGCTGAAGAATTTTTGGAGAAGTACAAAGATACAGCAAAAGATTCCGGAATTATTGGACATTTCGGACTTGGGTTTTATTCTGCATTCATGGTAGCTGAAAAGGTGGAAATCCTTACAAAATCCTATAAAGATGAACCTGCAGTACGATGGATATGTGACGGAAGCCCTGAATTTACTCTTGAAGAAACTGATAAAGCTGAAAGAGGTACGGAAATCATCCTTCATATTGCAGAAGACTCTGTAGAATTTTTAGAGGAAGGAAAGATCCGTGAACTGTTATTAAAGTATAATAAATTCATGCCTGTTCCCATCAAGTTCGGAACAAAAACACATACGCTGCCTTTACCGGAAGATGCTCCGGAAGATGCTGTAGCTGAGACGGAAGAAGTAGATAACATCATCAATAACCCTGCCCCGGCATGGACGATTGCTCCAAGTGATCTTACCAATGAGGACTATATGAAGTTCTACCATGAACTGTATCCAATGCAGTTTGAAGAGCCTTTGTTCCATATCCACCTGAATGTTGACTACCCTTTCAATCTTACCGGAGTTTTATTCTTTCCGAAACTAAGCAACAATCTGAATATTGACAAGGATAAAATCCAGTTGTACCAGAACCAGGTATTCGTAACAGATGAAGTAAAAGGTATTGTTCCGGATTTCTTAATGCTTCTGAGAGGAGTCATCGACTCACCGGATATTCCTCTGAACGTATCCCGCTCCTATCTTCAGGCTGATGGAGCCGTAAAGAAAATTTCTTCTTACATCACTAAAAAAGTAGCCGATAAAATGGCGTCTCTGATCAATGAAAACCGTGAAGATTATGAGAAGAAATGGAATGACATCAAAGTGGTGATAGAGTATGGTATTGTTACAGAAGAGAAGTTTGCTGAAAAAGCAGACAAATTCACACTGTATCCTACTACCGACGGAAAATACTATCTGTGGAACGAACTGGTTGAAAAAATTAAATCTGCTCAAACCGATAAAGATAATAAACTGGTTGTTCTTTATGCAACCAATGCCGATGAACAGCACAGCTACATTCAGGCCGCCAGGGATAAAGGATATGAAGTACTTTTACTGGATTCTCCTATCATCTCACATGTTATTCAGAAACTGGAGACTTCAAAAGAAAACATCTCTTTTGCAAGAGTAGATGCAGACCATATCAACAACCTGATCAAAAAAGATGAGCCTGTTTTTTCAAAATTAAACGAAACTGAAAAAGAAGCTTTGAAAAAAAATGTGGAAGAAGCTATTCAGGATACCAAATTCACTGTCCAGCTGGAAGATCTTGACAGCAATGATGCTCCTTTTACCATTACCCAGCCTGAGTTTATGAGAAGGATGAAAGAAATGCAGGCTACAGGTGGCGGCGGAATGTTCGGAATGGGAGGTTTTCCTGAAATGTATAATCTGGTGGTAAATTCCAACAGTGAACTTTCTAACCAGATTTTGAAAACTGAAAACAGTGAGGAAAAAGAAAGCCTTATCAAACACGCATTGGATCTGGCCAAACTTTCACAAAATTTACTGAAAGGAAAAGACCTGACAGATTTTATACAAAGAAGCTATAAACAACTTGAAAAATAATATACCAAAGACTGTTTCATTTTGAAGCAGTCTTTTTTTGTATTTTCTTTAAACCATAAAATTCACAAAAAGATTTTTGAAAACTTTTATGATTTTGTGGTTAAGTTTTAGATAAGGCTAAAGCCATTGAAAATATTCAATAATTTCACAAGAAGCATTAATATTATAATACTTTCCTGTTCATCTCTTTAATTACAGGGCATTATGAGCATATTTTTTCTTTTTTCTATTGTATAGATGATGCTTTTTTTTCATTTTTGTATAAAATGCCGGATATGCAAAAAGAAAAACTACGTAACACCAGAAAGCTAAAAGGATATACGCAACAACAGATCGCTGACATTATCGCAACTGATGTATCCAATTACAGCAGAAAAGAAAGCGGTGAAGTAAAGATTATAAGAGATGAGTGGGATAAAATTGCCCGGTTCTTAAAAGTACCATTGGAAGAAATTTATGAAGAGGAAGAGTCTGCTGTAGTTGTTAATTACGATCATCCTGTATTTAATGATAAATCCATATCTGCAGGAGCAATCACTAATCAGAATAATTATGACAATATTCCGGGACCAATCATTCAGAACCTTCAGGATTATATTGCTTTTTTACAGGAAGAAAACGAAAGACTGAAAACAGAATTGAATGATTCCAAAAATAAAAAATAATACAGCTTCAAAGTTGTAAATTACAAATGCTATTGATGCTTCCGTTGCACCGTAGCATTTTTTGTATAAAGATGTTTAGTTTTGTATTCTATCCAGGATTTATTACATATACTTTATTATAATTCGTCCATTGGATTCCAGAACAGCTTTTTAAAATTTTTAATCCTTAGGTTTTCCACCACAATTCCCTCTGCTTCTAATCTGGGCTGAAATTCCGGAACAGATAACACTCCCGAACTGGAAATGACACGATGGGCAGGGACATCTTCCGGACACCCTCCCATTGCCTTTCCTACATGACGGGAATGGTTGGGATACCCCACCGCCTTTGCAATCGCTCCATAGGTAGAAACCCTTCCTTTTGGAATAAGTTTTGCCACTTCGTAAACCTGTTGTTTGAAAATTTCATCCATTCTTTTATTATTGGGTTAAAAAATAAACATATCGAACTGATATTTAAAACCTTGCATTATTTTTGAATTCTATTCCGTTCCATGATGTTTCATTAAAAGATAAAGATATGAAAAAATCATTTTTCCGGCTGCTGAATGCCATCAATAAGAAAGTTCTTCCAAAGTTGAGCAATAAAGATCCGAATCGCCTGACCAGGATGGAAAAAGGAATCCTTGCGTATCGTTATTTTGTGCTGGTGAATTCATTGGATTGATTGTACATTATAACAAAAAAAGCGCTTCAAATAAATTGAAGCGCCGGTATTATCTCTGTAAGATATTTATTTTTAAGAATTCTCAAGGATATAAGAGAACATCAATGGTGCACAGATGGTAGCGTCACTTTCAACGATGAATTTCGGTGTAGTGATATCCAGTTTACCCCATGTAATTTTCTCATTCGGAACTGCTCCTGAATAAGAACCATAAGATGTAGTAGAGTCAGAAATCTGGCAGAAATAAGACCAGAACGGAATGTCATGCATTTCCATATCCTGATACAACATCGGTACCACACAAATAGGAAAATCTCCTGCAATACCTCCACCAATCTGGAAGAACCCTACACCTTTACCTCCTGAGTTCTTGGTATACCAGTCTGCAAGATAAGTCATATATTCGATCCCTGATTTCATTGTAGAAGGTTTAAGCTCTCCTTTGATACAGTAAGAAGCGAAGATATTACCCATTGTAGAATCTTCCCATCCAGGAACTACGATTGGTAAGTTTGCTTCTGCTGCTGCAATCATCCATGAGTTTTCTCTTGGAATTTCGTAATACTGCTCCAATACTCCTGAAAGAATCATTTTGTACATATATTCGTGCGGGAAGTATCTTTCTCCTTTTGCTTCTGCATCTTTCCAGATCTCTACGATATGCTTCTGTAGTCTTCTGAAAGCTTCTTCTTCAGGAATACAGGTATCAGTAACCCTGTTCAACCCTCTTTCCAAAAGATCCCATTCTTCCTGTGGAGTAAGATCTCTGTAGTGCGGAACTCTTTCATAGTGAGAGTGTGCCACAAGGTTCATCAGGTCTTCTTCAAGGTTAGCTCCCGTACAAGAGATAAAGTCTACTTTTCCCTGACGGATCATTTCTGCAAGAATTTTACCTAATTCAGCAGTAGACATTGCTCCTGCTAAAGTGATCATCATTTTTCCACCATCTTTTAGGTGTGCTACATATCCCTTTGAAGCATCTACCAACGCTGCCGCATTGAAATGCAGGTAATATTTCTCTATAAATTCAGAAATTGGTTTGTTCATTTTTTTAATTTTTGCAAAGATAAAACTTAAAAACGGAATGCAGTCAACGCACTTGAAGAAAGTACAGCAGAGGCATTCTTTTTTATCATTTGTTAAATCGGCAATATGATAATAATTTTTATGCTGTTACAGTACCTAACTGCACAAAATCAAAAGTGTGTCCCTTTCCGGGTCACACTTTTATTGTAATTTAACCTGATTCATTTATCTAAGACCTGTTATCCTTCCCAGGCTTCCACTTTCATAATCTCAATTTTCCGGTTTCCGTCCCTGAACGGCCAGTCTATAACATCTCCCACTTTATATCCCACTACAGCCAGGGCAATATCTGAAAGGATTGAATGCTTATTCTTTTTAAGTTTTGCCTTGGTAGACGGTACAAAAATATATTCATGCTCAAAATCCAGCGTATGATCTTTTAAAGTAACTTTCCTGTTTACCGTTACAATATCTTCCGGGAGGTCTCTCCTTAAAACCTGTTTGGCTTTCCTGAGCTCTTCAGCCAGCCTCTGCTCTTCCGGGATACTTACTTTTTTTCTTCTGATGGTATCTTTTATAGCATCATAAATTCCTGTGGTTACAATAATATGATCGGACATCTTTATCAAATTTAAAATTAAATACGGTCATTCCCCGATGATCCAATGTAGAAAGCAGGCATACATCCGCCTCTTCCTATAGATAGAAAACCGCAAAAAAACAATATAAAAAATCCTGAAATTCCCCTGTCTTGGACCCTGACAGGGCTTAATTGATAAAGTCCTTGGAACTTTTCAGAAAAGAATCTGTATGTAAATAAAGTAATGACAGCAACAACCCTTGTTGAAGGCGTATTGCAGGTAAAAAGATGGTTGCTGTCATGATATAAATTGTTGTTTATTCCACAAAGATACGATTTAAAAACGGAATGTAGCGGCTGCACTCAGGGAAACCCTCGTCAAACCTTCTTTCGTATCTTTTCCGAATTCAACGGTTGTACCGTTAAGCTTCATTTTATTTAATGTACCGGCAGTTACCCCAAGTTTAGGACCGATCATAAAGTTTTTAGAAAGTGCATATTGGTAACCAAATCCGGCATCCAGACCAAGGTTTGAACCTGTTCCTTTTACCGTTCCCGTTTTTGAAGTATAAGAAATGACCCCAAGTGCCACATCAAAAAATAATTTATGTTTTGTAGAATCAGCATAATTGGAGTACATAATTGCAGGGCCAAAAAAAGTG
Source organism: Chryseobacterium flavum (assembly GCF_003385595.1). GTDB lineage: Bacteria > Bacteroidota > Bacteroidia > Flavobacteriales > Weeksellaceae > Chryseobacterium > Chryseobacterium flavum. Next base: position 200,946 of record NZ_QNUE01000005.1, read on the forward strand.
ATATTATCTTTTGTAGATACGGGAACCGTAACTATATATCCGTTGGAATCATATCCGGAAATCCATCCGTTGCTTGATGCACTGTAATTGGAAAATTTTAATCCTACACTTACTGCTCTCAGGTTATAATAGGCAGAAATATCAAAATGAACACCACTTTTTAATCCTTTAATGTAATCTTTTTCTTCGCGCGAAAGTCCTGACGGCGTTTCAGCAACTCTCCAGGCATATCCTACAGAAGGTACAATTGAAATTTTTTCCTGGGCAAAAGAAATTAAAGAAACCGAAACAGCTCCCAATAGCATGAGTTTTTTTATCATTGGTTAAAAATTTCGGCAAAAATACAGCTTTCTTTCAATACCGCAATCTAAAATTTAAAACGTCGGTTCTCCTTTTTATCAGAAAGCTTCTTTTTATTATCCAGTCTTTTCTGCTTCTGGGCTTTTGACGGTTTTGTAGCGGTTCTTTTTTTGGGGATAATCAGAGCTTTATTAACCAGTTCCAGGATCTTTTCAATGGCTTTATTCTTATTCATGACCTGGGTTCTGTTTTCAGAAACGGACAGAAATAAAACTCCATCAGCATTGATTCTGTTTTGTAGCTTATGCCGGATCAGATCTTTTTGCTCTTCACTAAAAAATTCAGAGGTGCCCACTTTCCAGAGGACTGTGACTGCCGTTTCAACCTTATTCACATTTTGGCCTCCTGCCCCACTGCTGCGGGAAGTTTTAAAACTGAGTTCTTTTGAAAAGTCTTTCATAGTCTCTGATATTTGATAAAAGTCTCCTATTTTCCTGCATTTATCTTTTCATATAATCCGATCCTGTTTATTTTTCCGTTAGGAGTCCGGGGTATTTCATCCATAAACAGAATTTCTTTTGGCTTATGAAAATTTTTCTCAAACGGAAGCTGCAAAATAATTTTTCTAATTTCATCTGATTCATTTCCTTCTATAACCAGCATCAATTTTTGACCCAAACTTTCATCTTTCAGTCCTAAAAATACAGCTTCATTAGAAATTGCCTTTTTTACGAGAGCTTCAAGAGCTTCCGGAAAAATTTTTGCGCCTCCGGAATTTATCACATTATCAATCCTTCCCAGAAATTTAAACTGCTTTTTATTTTTGATATCAACTAAATCGTTAGTTTTTAACAATTCACCGTTTACAGCCGGAGCAAAGATCGTCAGGCAGCCTCTTTCATCCAAACCGATAGAAACATTTTCAAAAACTGTAAAATATTCTTCAGGTTCCGGCATAAGCTGTCTCAATGCAATATGGGAAAGGGTTTCCGACATCCCATAGGTTTCAAAAATCCGGTTTGAAGTATTGAGATTTAACTCAAAGATCTTATTTTTCAAGCTTTCTGAAACTGCAGCTCCACCAATAATCAGATTTTTAATCAGATGAAGTTTATCCAGTGAATTTTCTACCTGTAAAGGAGTCATAGCACAGAAATCTATTTTCTTTTCAAGATGTTCAACCGGTTTTAAGGATGGTTCTGCAACAATCAGTTTTAATTTTCGCTGTATGGAACGCACCACCATCATTTTCCCTGAAATATATTCTACCGGCAGGCACAGCAAAGCAGAATCACCTTTTTCCAGGCCCAGAAAGTTACAGGTCATTACTGCAGAATTGATCATTTTATTTTTTTCGATTTCAAACACTTTAGGAGTCCCGGTAGATCCCGAAGTCTGAACTTTTACCATTGTTCCAGCAGAAAACCAGTCATCCAGGAAGATTCCCACTCTTTTTTCAAATTCTGTATCAAATGATAATTGATTAATATTGAGATTATTGAAGTCTATCTGCATGTTTTCCGTAAATAAAAAGTACAGTAAATGTAAAAAAAAATTCAAAAAGTTCTTGTAAGTAAAGAAAAAAGCTGTAAATTTGCACCACTAAAACAAACAGAGACCCATGGTGTAGCGGTAACACTACTGATTTTGGTTCAGTCATCTGGGGTTCGAATCCCTGTGGGTCTACAAACCATCCTTTTTTAAGGATGGTTTTTTGTTTTTTATCAGTAAAGAAACTCATAACTTTTATGCTGGATAACTAAGCTTTATAAAATACAAAAAACACTACTTAAGCAATGATTTTTGTATTATTACCTCACAACAAAGAATTCGTGAAGTTGCAGGATATTTATCCCTACCTATTAGGAAACACAACATAGAGTAATTGAGCTTTTCATGTTTAAAAGTTAGAATTGTGTAATTTGAGTATTATATATTTTTAGTAATCTAATCATTCACGGATTTAAATTTTCGAAGAGTTGGCCTTACGAAAATAACAAATGCTGATGTTATCATCAATATTCCCAATTCTAATAAAAATCCCCATAGACCCGCAGAAAAATACCTCAAAATGATCTCAGCTGTAAATTCTGAAGAATCAGTCTCCTTATTATAGGTAATCCAACCCGGAAATTTTCCTTTATAGTAATATGTAAAGCCCCCAACCCTGTAATCTTTGAGCACTGTATCTATTTCCTGGTAAATATTTGATATAGAAAACATTGCTAAATACCCTCCTATAAGAATAAAAGCAAGAAAGACTAAAAAATAAGAGAGCTTAATCTGTTGATTCATGATACTTCTCTTTAAAAGAATCAACAGCTTCCAAATCGGAATGAAACCAAGAAAAAGAAATTCAATTTCAATAAGGATTAAAAAAAAAGAAATACAAAGCAAAGATTTACTGCCATTAAAAAATATTGCTGCCACCAGAGGAATTAAAAATACAAACATTGCAATGGTATTAACGCGAAGTATTGTATCTGATAATCCAGTATTTCTTTTCACCATAAAACTCTTATTATTAATATTTCTAATATTCTCTTCTGAACACAGGTCATGTTCATCACTGTGTATCCTGTCAGGAAAAATAGTAAGCTAAATAAAAACTGCTTTTTTTCAAGTTGTTTGAAAAAAAGCAGTTTAAGTCATTAATTTCGCTCTATACCATCTAATAAAAAATTTTGAATCTGATATACTTTTCTTTATTAATTTACTGCAACAGCATAAATCGCATTTTCAGACCATGACCCTCCGACTCCTGTTAATTTAGCACCTGTCACCGTACCGCTGGCCTGGGTATTCCCAACGATATATCTATAAGTTTTAGCGGCTCCGGATGTATTATTAATTTGTATAGTTCCAGTAGCCACATTATATTTTTGACCACCATTATATGGCCCTGCAATCTGAAAACTCATTAATGTAGGTCTTATAACGTCAGGAGACTGAACTCCTGTCTGTCCAATTGTTGTCAGATTCATTTCTGAGAAAGTACTTCTTACAAACATCCAGTCGTTTACAGTGAAATTACCGCTTGGGAAAATTAGTAATGAAATAGTAACCATCCACCTTCCCGGGGGTAAAGTAATAGAAGAGCCAGTGTATCTAAAATCAGAAAATTGAGAAAAAGGCACGTCATATCCTCCACCCAATGTCCCTACAGCAACGTTTGAAGCAGCTCTTTGCCATGTTGCCACACCATTGGCATCTGAAGTTAAAATCTTATTTGCACCCTGTGTACCATCTGCAATTCTTAATGCTCCATTAGTTGTGGAACGAATATCCAGCACATTTGTGGGAGCTGTTGTCCCAATACCCACTCTGCCATTTTTATTTAAAGTCATTAATGGATCCCCAGCAGCAGGAGCTCCTGCAAACAACTGTAATACATTGGCAGCATTTCCCAATCCATAAAAATCATCTCCTGCTGTACTGTTCCATAATGCAAGTTTTTTTCCATTACCGGTTCCTAAATCCAACATATTCCTGGGTGTTGTTGTTCCTATACCCACTCTATTGGTAACTGCATCTACCGAAAATGTACTTCCATCCACGGAAAAATGATTGGTTCCTGTGGTTGCAGTACTTGTAAAGGCTAAAGAGCTGGTTCCCTGGGATACAGTACGGGATCCTGTAAGTGTCCCGTTTGAATTATAAATATTAGTATTTGCAGATACAGGAAGGTCCTTCCATGTCGCAACACCATTGGCGTCGGATGTTAAAACTTTGGCATTTCCCTGCGTTCCATCAACAATTTTAAGTGCTCCATTGGTTGTAGAACGGATATCAAGTTTATTAGAAGGAGTTACTGTTCCTACTCCGACATTTCCGTTACTGAGCACTGTAAAATCATTAGACTGCTGAACTATAGTTGGAACTCCTGTTGAAACATTATCTTTTGCACCATCTACATGAAAAGAGCCTTGAGGATTTGGAGTATTTATCCCTACCTGAGAGAAAACCAAATTAGAGAAAAGTATTCCTGATAAAATGATTATTTTTTTCATTTGTTTATGTTTAAAAGGTTTGATGTTAAATTTTTTTCTTTGTGTGTATTTAGAATCGTACTGAAAACATGACCGGTCCGAAATTTCAGTGCTCGAATTAGATGATGCAAACTTACTGCCTGTGAACAAAAAAAATTCTACATCAAAGACACTTCAAATACAAAAACACTGAAAAACAATAAATTACAACCCACATGAAGTAGCTTTGAAGTAAGCAAAAAAAGTGAATTATTAATTTTCAGAAGCAAAATTTAAAAGGATGAATGGAATTTATAACTACCACACAATGTCACTAGCTATATTATTTAAAAAGCAGGGATCATGAATATCCCTGCTCCTAAACACAAACACTCTCAAACATGAAAGAATGAAAAATATATTTCCTGATAAATTTATCAATATTATTTACTATAAGCATTACTTCAAGTATACTTCACAATATAATGAATTAAAAGACAATATTTTATAAATTAAATGGCATACTTTTGAAGTATGCTTTCTATGGTGTAAAAGTTATCTTTAATTATTAATTTTCTAAATCATATTCATAAAAAAGTTATTTTTGTTTTAATAATTTTAAAAAATATGTTCCCTAATTTTAGAATTAAAACACTTTATCTGGTTTTCTTTTATTTTTCCGTATTTCTCAATGCTCAGGATTATTCTTTTCAGCCCGAACCTATAAAAACAACTTGGGAATATAAAAGTAAAGGTGATTTCGAAGGAGCTTTAAAATTCAATACCAAAGCCCTTTCCCACTATGAAGAAAATAGAGACACCAAGGGGATCATTATGGTATATACAAATATTGGTGGCATATTGTGCAATTTCAGCCGATATAAAGAAAGTTTAGAATATCTTGATAAAGCAAAAAAGGAGCTGAAAAATATAAGATCTCCTCTACTGACAGGAAATTTATATAATGAATATGGTAAAAACTATACCCAGCTGGGATTATTAGAACAATCCAATGCTGCATTCAACAAAGCAGAATATTATATAAAAAAGCTCACTAACGAACGTCAGAAAAAAGTTATCTTATTCTATAATTATTCATGGAAACGTGCAAATTTTGTAAGGATGAAAAATCAGGACTCTTTACAGCATATAGAAAAGAAAATGCTAGCTGTTAACCCCGGCACTCTTACTTATACAAGGATAGCTGATGGTTTTATAGCAAAAAGAAAGCACCTAGATTCAGCTGAATATTATATGAATAAAGCCATGCTTAATTTTAGCAAGGCAAGAAGAACTGAAAAGGGGATTGCATTATTTAGTTATGGTGATCTTTATAATGTAAAAGGAGACCCAAAAAAGGCATTAGAATATTATTTAAAAACGATTGGCTTTTTCCAGCAAACAAAAAATAAAACGGCATTACTTACCGTTTATGACACCCTTTCCAGCGTCTACAAATCTCTCAATGAAATTGAAAAGTCCAATGATTACTTAAAACGATATACAGCCCTTAACGACAGTCTCAACAAAAATGAAAAAGAAGCTGTAAATCTTGCTGTCAATACGTTGGTAGAATTAAACAAAGAAGAAAAAGAAAAAGAAAGAAAAACATTTTATGTTATAGCTCTGGCTATTATAGCCATATTTTCAATATTATTTTATTTTATACGAAAAATCTATATCAAAAAGGAGCTCAAAAAAGATAAAATTATTGAAAAAAAGATCCTGGAAACAGATATTCTTAAATTGAAAGTAAATGACTCTTTTGAGGAAATCATTCAATTGATGGAAAGCAGAAGCCCTTTATTTCTGATCCGTTTCAAAGAAGTATATTCTGAATTCTATGAAAAATTAATTACACATACTCCTGAGCTTACAGAACACGATATAAAATTCAGTGCTTATATCAGATTAAATCTTACCAATAAAGAAATCTGCCAGTATGAAAACATTAGTTTGCGGGGAATAGAGACAAAACGGTACAGATTAAAGAAAAAACTGAAACTTCCTCAAGATGTGGAACTTCAAAAATGGATTCTGGAGCTTTAAGATATTTTTGCTTGATTCAAAAAAAGACCTCGTAAGGAGGCCTTTTTTATTTATAATTTTAATATGTATTATTTTTTGAGCTGATCAATTTCTTCCTGTATCGCTTTGATTCTATTCTTTAATTCCTGGCTAACCTTCCCCGGAATTTTTTTGACTTTTCTTAAGTCTAAAGCCAGCATAATGGAAGCTATTCCCATGAAAATAAAAGAAACACCGGTAAGGGTAACTAAAGAAATTCCTGTAAATACTGGATTGAAAATCAACAACAGGGAAAATATAATACCTCCCACACTGGCAAGAGCAATATTTCCCCAACTCATTATCCTCATGCTTTTCATGTCAAATGCAAAGCCTAATAATTGAAATGAGCGAAACAACAAAGTAAATCCGATTACAAAAGGAAGTACCGTCATGGAAATCTGAGGATTTGCGATAAGATAAATTCCTATTGCAGTGGTTAATAATCCACTCACAAGAAACCAGCCCCAGCCCTGCAGGGATTTACTGTTTTGTAAAGAAAAAAATATTTCTGTGATGCCTGAAAACAAGAATGAAACACTGAAAAAAATTGAGAGTGTGACATACGTTGTCAGCGGCACACTGAATACATAAATACCAAAGATCAGGAAAAGAATCCCAAATAGTAAGGGGATATACCAATGCTTAACAGTATGGGTAAGGGTTTCAAATAAATTAGGCATAAGTGTGTTTTTTAATATCGCCTACTTTGTCACGCGGTGTTCGGCCTGTCCGCGGAATATAGGTCAAATAAAGTTTTATGTTTTCACTTTAATTTGAGATATCATCCGATACTAATTTAGGTAAAAAAAACAGCAAAAACAATAAAAAAGCAGTAATATGCAAATTCTCACTCAACTGTAAACCAAGTCAGAAAAACACATTTATTATTTTAATTTATATTAACGAAAAAATTAAAATTTATCAGGTTCTTCTCTGCTTCATTGCCAGTTTCCAGTCCTTTTATTTCATAATCCAGACTGTTCTTAATAAAATATGGTTTCTGTACCGCTAAAAAGTTTCCAAAAACCATATTCTTTATTGTATTTATAACCTGTTAATTCGGTTTATATAATTTATACATCACAAACAGAAAGCCAATCCATATCGGGATCAAAATTACCTGAATTTCCATTCCTGTAATGCTCATCAACCCTAAGATCAGAAGCAGAAATACAATACAGATATAATTGGAAACAGGATAAAATATAGATGGAAACCTGGATGGTGTTACGGATTTACTGATTGCTCTTTTAAACTTTAAATGGGTATAGCATATCATAAGCCAGTTGATAATCAGGGTAGACACCACCAAGGCCATCAGATATTCAAATGCTTTTTCAGGCACCAGCTTATTAATAATGATACAGATTCCGGCAAAACATGAAGAAACAATGATTGCATTAGTAGGGACTGAATTTTTATTGAGTTTTTTCAGAAATTTCGGGGCATTTCCCTGCTGAGCCAACCCGAAAAGCATTCTGCTGTTACTGTAAACACTGCTGTTATAGACTGACAAAGCAGCTGTTAAAACAATAAGGTTAAGAACATTGGCAATCAATGAATTAAACTGAATCGTTTTACCAAAAAGACTGAATTCAAGACCGTTCAGATTTTGAAATACCATTACAAACGGACTGGATCCTTCTGTAATTTCTCTCCAAGGGCTTAATGAAAACAGGATTACTAAAGCGCCTACATAGAAAATGAGAATTCTGTAAATCACCTGATTAGTTGCCTGAGGAATGGTTTTTTCCGGATTTTTTGCTTCAGCAGCTGTAATCCCGATCAGCTCCAGCCCCCCAAAGGAGAACATGATCATCGCCATTGCTGCAAACAATCCTGAATATCCAGCTTCCGTTTTATTAAACAGTCCTTTTGGGAAAAACCCGCCATCATTCCATAAATTTGAAATACTTGCTTTCTCTCCTCCGGTTCCACTGATCAGTAAATATACTCCAAAGACAATCATCGCAATAATAGCGACCACTTTTATAATAGAGAACCAGAATTCTGTTTCACCGTATACTTTTACTGAAGCCAGGTTCAGGGCATTGATTACAATAAAGAAGAATAAACTTGAAACCCAGAGTGGTATTTCCGGCCACCAGAAATGAATATAGTGACCAATAGCCGTAAGTTCTGCCATACTGACCAGGATATAGAGAATCCAGTAGTTCCATCCGGAAGCAAAACCGGGAAAATTTCCCCAATATTTATAGGCAAAATAGCTAAAGCTTCCCGATACCGGTTCCTGAACTACCATTTCACCCAGCTGACGCATGATAAAAAAAGCAATAATACCAGCTAATGCATACCCTAAAATTACTGATGGGCCCGCCAGTACGGCTGCCGGCCCGATTCCCAGAAATAATCCGGTTCCTATGGCTCCTCCAAGGGCAATTAATTGTATATGTCTGTTCGTTAATCCTCTAACTAAAGTTTCATTTTTTTCAGTTTTTTTCTCTTTGATCATAGAATGAATTATTCGGTCGCTAAATATATAAAAACTTTTCACAGAAATTCACATTCTACGGGCTAAATTGATAATCTGACAATGCGAAAAAACCTCAGCAATTTGCCAAGGCTTTATTCGGTCATAAAAATAAATTCACTTATCCTCATCCGGGAAGTTCCGGATCAGCAGTTCTTACATTTTTACAGCAAGGATAGGCCCGATATTTGAAGCTCTTCCATAAGCTGGAATATTCCAATATCTTGGACGTATTACCGTATTATCCTGATCAACCACCACGAGCTGGCTGATTTTAGCCGCAACCTGGTGGGCGCTAATCGTAGGGACAATATGAGGGCCCTCATTCCCCCCAAATGCCGGATAACTTGGAAAGCTGGCAGATCCAGAGCTGGTTATAAAGTTAAAGTAAATAAATCTTGGGAAACTGGAAGCCACAGTAGTCCCACTGGTAGGATCAATAGGTCTCGCAGTAGTGGTACCCGGAACAAAATAATCATATTGTACATAGTAGTACAGGGTATACATTCCTTTGTTCAGTGTAATAGGACAGTCGGGTATAAATTCCGATACCGGTGGAGTAATGATAGAAAAATTAGGAGACTGGTTATTATTTCCCGTTACCAAGACAGAACCCGGTGCTGGCTGCCAGCTGGCCAGTCCGTTCGCATCAGAACTTAATATTTTACCCGCACCTTCTGTACCGTCAGTAATTTTTATTTTACCAATAACATCCAGTTTTGCAGCCGGCACAGCAGTTCCAACTCCTACATTACCTTCTATAATAGCTCCGTTGGAGGGCCCTGAAATACCTGTATAGGCAGATCCTACAGATGTATTCCCGTTCACCGTAAGTGTATTTGCCGGTGTCGGCGTGTTAACCCCCACATTCCCGGTCTGGCCATACACTATATTACTTAGTGCAGATAAAGCTATAATAAAAGAGCTTCTAATGATCAGATTATTCATATTTTTCCTGGTTAAATCATTCATTAATAAAAAGTGAAAGGAGGTCAACACCTAGCTGTTTACATCCAATAAAATTTTCCACTGTGCTAACTTATTACGAAAAAAGAGAATTTAACTCAAAGATCCTGTACGCATTTTTCTACAAAGATGTACCGGTATTATGACATGACCGGATTTTAATATTAATGGATTTGCCTGTATATCTCAAGTAATTCCACGAGATTGGTGATTTTTAATTTCTGATACACTCTTCTCTTGTAAGTTCCTACCGTTGATTCCTGGATATCCAGAATATTGGCTATTTCAAGATTTCCATTCCCTCTGGCCAAAAGATTGAATACTTCTTGTTCTCTTTCGGATAAAATATCTGCCGGATTTCTTTTTTTTACTCCTCTGGCTATTTCATTTAGTACAGCAGGAGAATAATAATAACCTTCTTTAAAAACAGATTCAACAGCCTTTACAAAAGTTTCAGAATCACTCAGCTTATTTAAAAAGCCATTGGCTCCTTCCCCGATGTATTGCATAGCAATATTTTCTTTGTGAGAAGTAAAGATCAGGATCAAAATATCCTCACAGATTTCTTTAATTTCCCTGACCATAGACTTAAGAATACTTCCAGGTAACTCAATATCCAGAATAACAAGATCAAAACTTTCTTGCCTTACTTTTTCCTTTACCTGCTCATAGGTTTCCGCATGATGTATCTCCAAATGATTAAAATTTTTCTCAAGAATCATCGCTGTACCAAGCCTCACTACGTGATGATCGTCTGCAATCAGTATTTTTTTTGTCATATTTTAATAAAGAGTTTAATAATTGTTCCCTGTGGTGTATTTTTATGGAAAGTCATCCGGGATTTAATTTTCATCATCAGCTGAACGACCATATGGAGACCCAACCCATAATTTTTAAAAGTCAGATGCTCATGTTCATGCTTTTTAAAAAGTCCGGAATAATATTCCCTCTGCTCATCAGACATTCCTGAACCGGTATCAGCAATAGAAATTTCTATATGAGATTCAGTAGAAGTGGCACTTATAATAATTTCACCATCTGAAGTATTTTTAACTGCATTATCAATTATATTATGAAAAATAGCAAGAAGAATATTTTTATTGATATGGGCCTTTACATGATGATCACAGAAATTGTAGATGAATGTATTTTGACGGGCTGCAATTTCTTCAAATAGCAATCTCTTGGTTTCAATCAGATCATAGATTACATATTCCTCTTCAGCAGAGTTGTCCTGTTTGTATAGCTCTGTATATTCCTTAAGACTTAATGTAAATTTATACAGCTGCTCAGAAGTTTTATAAATGCTGTCAAAATATTTTTTCTGGGTTTTCGTATCTTCAGAATGATAAAGTTCCTGTGAGAGGAGCGCGATAAATTTAACAGGAGTAGTAATATCATGGCTTATGCTTTCAATCAGTTTTTTTTGATAGTCTGATTCATGTTTAAGCTTATTACTGGTCTCCTGCAGTTCTTTATCTTTATTAACCAGCGTATTTGTCAGTACTTTATTCTTTAACCTTAAAAAATTGGTTCTGATTTGAACCATTATTACAACCAGTAAAATAATAATCCCAACCAACAGAACTTTAAAAATGGTGGTCTGATAAAAATAGGCTGCAATTTCTACCGGTAAACTTTTATAGACAAACCTGCCGTTTTCAGAAGATAAAAACCTTATCAGTATATGATAATCTCCGGGGGCCGCATTGGTTATCCGGAATATCTTGTCACTTTTAATATCCGTCCATATACTTTCTTCATCTCCTGCAAGCCTTGCCTGCAGATAAATATTATCCAGATCAGAATAGTAAGGGATATCTATATAGACGTCAGCGCTTTTACTTCCTGCAGGCAGAAAGAGTTTATCTTTTAACCGGATCAGCTGTCCTCTGACTTTTGCTCTCTCCATATAAACATCATTGGAACCAGGGTAAAAGCACCTGGCTTTCTGAGGATCAAAAAACACAAAACCCTCCATGGACGGAAAAACAAACTGTCCGTCCTCCAAAATATGAGCACAGGGTTCTGCACTTCCATTAAACTCATTATTTAAAAAACCGCTGTCTTTTGTATAACGATAATAAGTAACTGCTCCTTTCGGAGATTTCAGGTATTGTAAAAGGGTATTTTTATTGACTCTGAACAATCCGTTGTCAGACGAGATCCATAAATTTTCTTTCTTATCTTCCAGTATATAATGGGCATTTGCCAGAAAATCGTTCTTATCGGAGGGAATCCGGATGACCTTATGGTCTTGCAACAGGTAAATTCCTCTGTTATAAGTGGTAAACCATATTTTCCCATCCTTTGTTTTTATAATTTGTTTTACAGGAAGTTTCTTTCCGATTTGCTTTATTATCTTATTCTGACCAAAAGAAAAAACATAGATCCCGTCACTCCCTCCAAGATAAAGAAGGTCACTATTGAACCTGAAAACCACATCTATATTGTCTTTACAGGGAATAATTTTTTGTACTTTCCTGAAATTATCATTATCAAATATATAAAGGTAAAACAGTTTCTTATCCAAAACAGAAGCCATATACAAGCCTCCGCTTTTGTACAAACCATCAATCTCTTTCCCTTTAAAAGAAATGGAGTCGTATTTTGTAAAATTCCTGTCTTTATAACGTCTATGAATGGAATTATTTTCCCTGTACACAAGATTTCCAGAGTTATCCTGAAAGATATACCGTTTATCATAGGACTGGGGTGCTGCATATATTCTTTCAGACCTATTATTAAAATACCTGATGCCTTCCTGTGTCAGAACAGAGCTGTTTCCAAAAGGAATGGCAGCATAGCACACCTCATCCTGATAAGGCAGATTCTTTGTGGATACAAAAAAATCAGAAAGTTTCAGAATCTTGAGGCCATTGATTGAACTACCAATATACAGTTTATTTGAAAACTCATCATAGTACATAGCCCCGGAAATCTCTTTATCAATTTCCTTATATTCCAGTAAATAAGTAGGCTTTAATTCTCCTTTCAGAAACCGGCTTTTGTATATTTTACCTTGACTGATCATAAACACCTGTCCTGTAATCTGCTGCCAGTAGACTTTAGTGTCCTGATCATTATAAATAGCCGGAGCCTTAATATAAAACAAAGATCCTTTATATAAATGAAGTATTTTGTGGTTTACCGGATCAGCGATAAACACATTCTCGCCGTGCACAAATAATCTTTTTAACCGCTCATTCGAAAAGCCGGTCATAAGGATGTTTTTTTTCTTACTTTTTTTATCAACGTAAACAATACTGTTATCTTCAAAATAATAAGATCCTGCCTGTAGTCGGATAAAATAAGAGTTTATATAGTGAGAAGTATATCTTACCGTAATATTATTTTTAACCAGCATTTTATATATTTTGCCCTTTAATGAACCTCCGGGTTCAGAAGTATTAGGAGCAGAAACAACTTCAGGCTGACGGTGAGAGATCAAAAGATTTTTTTTTTCGGAAGTATTGAAGACAACAATACTGTCGTTCTGTATATTTCCATAGAAATCCCCAAAACTCAGATTTTTCAGTTTAAAGTTTTTATACTCTGTAAAATTACTTCCGTCATAACGCATTACCCTTCCCTCCATAGAAAGCCAGATAAAGCCGTATTTATCTTTAACAATATCCTTGACACTGTTTTGCGGCAGACCGTTATCCATATTATACCATTGAGTAGTATAACTTTGGCCGTTAATATATAGAGAAATTAAAAGAAAAATAAAGGAGAGAAACTTCATTCAGTGGTACTAGCGTTGTTTTATCAACAAATATATCATAGAAAATTAAAATTAATGTAAATATTTATCCACAATAATGTGAAATTATTTTTACATAATTATTTATTAATTAATTATCTATTATTATATTTTAGCAAAACCAATACTTGTTCCCAACAATGTCATTTATAATCAGGTGTATAGCTAGAAACACAAGATTAAAACTGTATAATGATCTCCTTCAGATAATGAACCGGAGGTCATTATTTATATATAACAATTAAAAGAAAAACATCGGAAATATTAACAGAGTGTAAATAGCCACCAACAAAACCTACACCTGTTTTCTAGAGATATTCTTTGGGAACTGAGATATTGTTCTTTTTCATGTATTCCAATAATCCCTGATATTTATCTTCATATTCATCTGTCCCACACTTGTGCGAAATACTACAGATATCGGAAGGTTTGATTTCTAAAATATCTGATATCTTAGTCAGGATTTCCAGATTGATTTTCACCTTAGAATTTTCAATATCTGAATATGCTTTTTGGGAGATCCCCATTTCAAAGGCCATATATTCTTGCGTAAGATCCTTGCTCCTACGTATTTTTCTGATATTTTGTCCACATACTTTCATCGCTTTTGTTTTAGTAGTTTTTGGTATAATTTAGAAGATTAGCTATTAGACTCTAACAAAGTTAATAAATACCTTTGGCAAAACATTACACACGTTACATGATATTTATTTTCACTATAGAAAAAGGTTAAAATTAAGCTTTTTTCAGGGGAAATATCACTTCGGTAAACACTATTGGAATTTATGGAGACGCAAAAATTTAATTATGACAATAATATTGTCAGAGCATTCCTCTATGCTACTATCGTATTCGGACTCATCGGATTTCTGTTGGGGCTTACTGCCGCATTGATGCTTTTTTATCCTGAATTACCTGAATTTTTATTTGGTACGGATGACACCACTATTAAAAGCCTGGCTTCCGGAAATATTCAGGGACTGATCAACACCCAGGGAGCAATGGGCTTCGGAAGGATCAGAATGCTTCATACAAGTGCCGTGATTTTTGCTTTTGTATGTAACTCCTTTTTCTGCGGTGCCTATTACAGTATGCAGAGGCTTCTGAAAACAAGAATGTATAGTGATACATTATCCTGGCTGCATTTCTGGTCATGGCAGTTTATGATCATTACCGTAGTAATAACGTTCCTGATGGGTATCAACACTTCTAAAGAATATGCTGAACATGAGTGGCCAATTGACATTCTCATTGCATTCTCATGGATCATTTTTGGGATCAATATGTTCGGAACGATCGCCAAAAGAAGAGTAAGACATCTGTACGTAGCCATCTGGTTTTATCTGGCCACATGGATTGCCGTAGCCATGCTTCACATCTTCAACAACCTGGAAGTTCCATTATCATTTACAAGCTGGAAATCATATTCCGTATACGCAGGAGTAAAAGATGCTCTTGTACAATGGTGGTATGGGCATAATGCGGTAGCATTTGTTTTGACAACTCCGGTTTTAGGGTTAATGTATTATTTTATGCCTAAAGCAGCACAGCGGCCGGTATTCTCATATAAACTATCTATTATCCACTTCTGGTCACTGATCTTCGTATATCTGTGGGCCGGACCCCACCACCTTCAGTACACTGCATTACCCGCCTGGGCTCAGGCTGTGGGAACAGGATTCTCCATTATGCTTATTGCACCATCATGGGGTGGAATGCTAAACGGTCTCCTGACTTTAAGAGGAGCCTGGGACAAGGTAAGAGAAAATCCAATCCTTAAATTCTTCGTAGTAGCAGTTACCTGTTATGGTATGGCTACTTTTGAAGGACCTTTATTGGCAACAAAGTCCCTGAATAAAATCGGACACTATACAGACTGGGTAATCGGTCACGTACACTTGGGAGCTCTTGGCTGGAATGGCTTCATGGCATTCGGAGTGGTATATTATCTGGTACCGATTATGTGGAGAACAAAACTCTGGTCTAAAAAACTGGCTAACTGGCATTTCTGGTTAGGTACCCTGGGAATTATTTTCTATGCTGTTCCTATGTACATATCAGGATTCACACAGGGATTAATGTGGAAGCAATTCAATCCGGACGGAACATTATTATGGAAAAACTGGCTGGATACTGTAACCGCAATCATTCCCTACTTTAAAATGAGATTCCTGGGAGGTATCCTTTATCTTACCGGAGCAATTTTAATGGTGGTGAATGTAATTAAAACCATCAAAGCCGGCTCATTCCAAAAAGAGGTCCCAGCGGAAGCTCCTGCATTAGCCAACATCGGCAGTACAAGAAAAGAAGGAGAAGGAATACACCTATGGCTGGAAAGAACACCTACCCTGCTTTCTGTGCTGGCATTTATTACAGTGGCTATCGGGGGACTTGTGGAAATTATCCCTACCCTGTCTCTTAAGCAAAGTGTACCTACTATTACTGCTGTAAAGCCATATACCCCACTGGAACTGGAAGGAAGAGACTTATATATCCGTGAGGGATGTAACTCATGCCACTCCCAGATGATCAGGCCTTTCCGTGATGAAGTTGTAAGATTTGAAGGTAAAAACGGACAATATTCCAAAGCAGGAGAGTTTATTTATGACCGTCCATTCTTATGGGGATCTAAAAGAACAGGACCCGATCTTCACCGAGAGGGAGGCAGAAACCCGGATTCATGGCATTTTAAACATATGTATAACCCAAGGATTACTTCCGCAGGCTCCATTATGCCCCGTTTTCCATGGTTAATCACCAACAAACTGGATCGTTCCCAAATGGTGGATAAAATGAAACTGATGAAAAACTCTTTTGGAGTTCCTTATACAAAAGCACAGATCGATTCTGCCAATCAATGGGCAGACAACCAGTCCAAAGCAATTGTACAAAGAATCTATTCAGAAGCTACTGATGTGAGAGATCAGATGGGAAAAGAAAAAACAGCAAAAGGATCTTCTTATGTTCCTCTTGAGAAAAGAGAAATTGTAGCGATGATTGCCTATCTGCAAAGACTGGGTACAGATATCAAAACAACACAGATCCAAACAGCAAGTGCTGAGTAATCATTAAATTTTATGGCAATGAAAACGAGAACCCCAATTTCAATATATATCGCAACAACAATAGGCTTAACCATTATGGCCTTTGAAATGTTCGCCAGTGATTCAGGTTATTTTTCTTCACCTTTCTTCTGGGCATTGATATTGATTGCAATCATCCTTCTCCTGATCATGAATTCCATTGGAGACCTTATTGAAAATGAAAACTTCAACAGATTATCAGAAGAGGAGAAAAAACAATATCTTACAGAAAAAAGTGTTCCTTATTATCAGAAACTGTGGAATTCAGCCTTCAAAAAACAATCTGTATCAGAAGAGAAAGACATCCTTATTGACCACGGATTTGACGGAATTACAGAGCTTGACAACTCTCTTCCGAAATGGTGGATTGGCCTGTTTTGGTTCGGATGTATCTTCTGTGTAGTATATTTAACCGCTTTTGCTTTTACAGATTACGCCCATCCTGATGCAGAATATACCAAAGAGGCAAAAACCATGCTGGCCTCTATTGAGGAATATGAGAAAAATGCCCCTCAGATCAATCTTGAAACCGCAAAATATAGTGCAGATAACATCGCAGAAGGCCAGGAACTTTTCAAAACCAACTGTGTTACCTGCCACGGAGACGGTGGAAAAGGAGGTATTGGTCCTAACCTTACCGATACTCACTGGATTAATATCAAAGAGAAAAGTCTTTTTAAAAATGTCTTCTGGATGCTTGAAAACGGCTCCCCGAATAATCCTACCATGAGGCCTTTCATCAAAGACGGAACCATCACCGGAAGAGATGCTGAAAAAATTGCCGCGTATATTTATCATATCAACCAGGAAACTGCTCCTATCACTGTAGCTCAGGGCGGAGCTGCAGCACAGGGAGAAGAAGTGAAATGGGAAAACGGGAATGACTGAAAAAAAAATTTATTACCTTATTTTATATACCATGCCACGCCCCCTTTTACAACCATCTAACATTTGAATTTTCATTTTTGCTAACTAACCTTTTCAACACAAAAAATGATATAAGGGGGCGTTTTAAATAAAAAATCCGCACCTTGGCTCGTCTTACTCAACTATTCACTTGACAACTACAAACTAAAAATTCCATAATAAGGCAGCCAAGGCAGGATTTTTGCATTAGCAAAGGATACCACAACAAAGTTTGAATAATTTCAGGATTATTATCTTTGTTAGAAACCATATCCATTTGAAACTGAAAATCAACACCACAAAACTCTTAAGGCGTATTGCAATAACCTTTATTTCAATATTGGTTCTTCTTACCCTGTTGATCCTAAGCTTAAGGCTTCCTGCCGTTCAGAATTTCATTAAAGATAAACTCATTGTTTACCTGGAGAAAAAAATAAAAACCCCGGTAAGTCTTGAAAGGGTATATATCGGGTTTCCTAACAGTCTTGTTATGGAAAATCTATACCTGAAGGGACAGGACGTGGATACTCTGTTAGCAGTCAAAAAACTTGATGTGGGTTTACATATGCTTAAGCTTCTCAATTCAACAGCAGATATTACTTCTGTTGATATGCAGGGAGCGCGTGCCAATGTGGTACGAAAACCAGATGGCAAATTCAATTTCGATTATATTATTGACGCTTTTGCAACCAGTGATAAAGAAGAAAGTCCATCCAAACCATTTATCATTTCCCTTGATAAAATCAAGCTTAAAGATATAGGGGTTACCTTTAATGATCAGCAATCCCACAATGATATCAAACTTTACTTTAAATCTTTTGATACCAGGGTTAAAAATTTTGACCTGAATAAAAACAGCTATGCAGTCAATGATATTAATCTTGACGGATTGAAACTAAAGCTAAAACAAGGCCTGGTAGAAGAAGTTTCTGAAAAGGTAGAGAAAAAAGTAGATTCACTCAATGAAAAAAAAACAATGAATATCGGGTTGAGAGGAATCAAACTCACCAATTTCGATATTGATTATGGTGATGAGAATACAAAGACATTCGCCAAGGTTTTATTCAAAGAATTAAGTACTAAAGTCAATAAGCTTGATCTTGAAAACAATTCTTACCATATTGCCAATGTATTTCTTTCCGGGGCAGATATTGATGCCAATCTTTACCTTCCTGCAAAGAATGCCACTTCAAAAAGTTCGGGAACTGAGATTCAGAAGGGTTCCGATAAGGCAATGAGCCTGACTCTGGGGAAGCTTGTTCTTAATGATGTCAAGGCTCGCTATAACAATACTGCTATTTCACCTGTTCAACAGGGCATGGACTTTAATCACCTCAATTTTTCGAAAATGAATGTTGAGGTAAGAAGTTTCAAAATGCAGGACAATACATTTGCAGGAACAGTTAATTCCGCAGAAATTCAGGAATCAAAAGGTCTGGATATTCAAAAATTCAATACTGACTTTGTGTATGGAGAAAAAGAAGCATACCTTAAGAGTCTCTATCTTCAAACATCAAAAACATTACTTCAGGATGAGGTCATTCTAAACTATAATTCCATTAATCAGCTAACCTCAAACCCCGGAGCTGTAAGAATTTCAGCTAATATCAAAAATTCAAAAATCGGATTCTCTGATATTCTGAATCTGGTTCCTACATTAAGAAATACAGTTCCATTTAATAAATATCCGAACGCTGTTTTAAATATAAATGCCAATGTAAAAGGAAGCATCAATGATCTTTTGATTAAGGATCTCAGAGTTTCAGGACTGGATCAGCTGAGAGTGATGGCCTCTGGTAAAATTAGAAATGCAATGAATCCTGATCAGCTGTACTATGATCTGAGAATCGGGGAATTTTCTTCCGGAGCCAAAACAATATTTAATCTGGTTCCTAAAAATACAATTCCATCCAATATTTCACTTCCTTCCCATTTCAGTATCAAAGGAAACGCAAAAGGAACCACCAAAGTAGTGAATACTGATCTGAATCTCTACTCTACCCTAGGCAATGCAGCCATCATCGCACAAATAGACATGAGAAGAAAAAATCATGAGCTGTACGATGTAAAAGCCAATCTTCAGGGAATACAGGTAGGAAAAATCATTCAGAATAAAGATATTGGTCCTGTCACTGCACAAATTGTGGCAAAAGGAGAAAGCTTTGATTTTAAAAATGCCAATGCCAACTTAAAGGGGCATGTAGCTTCTGCCGTCTACAAAGGATACCGTTATCAAAACATGAGTCTTACAGGAAAAATCAACAAAGGTGCTTACCATGTAGTCTTAGATTCGAAAGACCCGAATGCCAGTTTACAGCTGACCGCTTCCGGAGTTTATGACGAAAAAAATCCTACGGTAAAAGTGAACGGAGAAGTCATCAAACTGGATGTCAATAAGCTTGGCTTCTACGAAAAACCAATGATCATTGCCGGAAAAATTGATGGTGACTTCACAAGCCTGGACCCGGATAACCTGAACGGGTATCTGAATCTTAAAGATTTTGCATTCTCAGATACCAAAGAGGTGTATCCCGTACAGGAAGTTAATCTGAAAGCGTCATCTACTCAGGATTCAACACAGATTATTTTCAATTCTCAGATTGCAGATGCAGAACTGAAAGGAAAATATAAGCTTACCCAGGTCTTTGGGGCTTTAACACAGACTGTCAATCAATATTATCAGTTCCAGAAACCCTATAAAACTCAAAAACCTGATCCGGGACAACATTTTACTTTTACAGCAAAAGTAAAAAATGATGACCTGATCAGAAAATTTGTACCGGATCTGAAAGATTTTGAAACCATAAATTTAGCAGGAAACTATGACGCCGATTCTCAGAAAATTGAAATTGACGGACAGATTCCCAGATTATTATACGGCGAAAATTCTATTGAAGAAGGAGTTTTAAGAGTCACGAATGAAAATCAGGCATTACAGTACAGTCTGAATGTTGCTGCTTTAAAAAGCTCAAGCTTTTCTTTAAACAAAATCAGTATTGACGGCGATGTTGCAAATAACACAATTCGTTACAATGTCACTACAAAAGATGAAAAAGATGCTACCCGGTTCCTGATTGCCGGAAATACCAAATCCTTAAATGACATTACCGAAATATCTCTCAATCCAAATGGTTTAAAACTGAATTACACCGACTGGAACGTTGCAGAGAATAATAGAATCCAGATCAGCAGCAAAGGGATTCTGGCAGATAACTTTATTTTATCTAATGGAAACAGTGAAATATCAGTTCAGTCTGAAAGCAGCAGCCCAGACAGTCCCTTGAACCTATCGTTGAAAGATTTTAAGATTGAGACGATCACAGAACTCATCAAAAAGGATACTGTTCTGGCAAGAGGAACCATTAACGGAACAGCACAGCTTCAGGATATTACTAAAAAAATGTCTTTCACTTCTGATCTTAACATTTCTGATTTAGTTGTTTATGGAAATCCTGTGGGAAATCTTGCAGTAAAAGTGAACAATGCTACACCGGATATTTTAAATGCTGATGTCGCTCTTTCCGGAAATAACAATGATGTAAAAATTCTGGGAGACTACAATACCTCATCCAGTACTTTCGATCTGAATATGGCAATCAACCAGCTTCAGATGAAGAGCATTCAGGGATTCTCTATGAATGCCATTACCAATACGGAAGGATATCTTTCAGGAAACTTAAAAATTACAGGAACTACTGATAAACCCAATATTTTAGGAAAAGTAAAATTCAATGATGCCGGGCTGGAAATTGCTAAAACAGGAAGTGATTTCAGGCATCTGAGCGATGAGATAGATTTTACAAGCCGTGGGATTGAGTTTGATAAATTTAAAATAAACGATAAAGATGGTAATGCACTTGTTATGGACGGACAGGTTCTTACCCAGACGTACAGAGATTTTGCCTTTAACCTGAATGTGAATGCTAAAGACTTCAAAGTGGTTAATTCGGAAAAATCCAATGATGCGATCATGTATGGTATTCTTGCCATTGATGCAGGCCTCCGGATCCGCGGGAACCTTGACCTCCCAAAAGTAGATGGCAGATTAAGCGTAGCCGACAATACAGATTTCACTTTTGTACTTCCTCAATCCACCCCATCTTTACAGGAAAGAGACGGCATAGTGGAATTCATTGATCAGGACCAGGTTGTCTTAAATAAGACAATCAAAGCAGATACCCTTACTGCACAGAGCCGCATCAAAGGCATGGATGTAAGTGTCAATATTGAAGTCAGCAAGGAAGCAAAACTTTCATTAATTATTGATAAAGCCAATGGTGATTTTGTACAGCTTCAGGGGGAAGCAGAATTAACCGGAGGAATAGATCCTTCAGGAAAAACCACACTGGTAGGAGTATATGAAGTGGACAAGGGAAGCTATGACCTCTCTGTAAGCTTCCTGAAACGTAAGTTTGATATCCAGAAAGGAAGTACTATTACCTGGACCGGTGAACCTACAATGGCTCAAATGGATATTACAGCCGTGTACAAAACAGAAGCGCCACCTATTGACCTTGTAGAACAGCAGATCAGCGGAGAAAGTGCCTCAACGATAAATCAGTTTAAGCAGAGGGTCCCTTTCAATGCACTATTGAAAATGAAAGGTGAATTGCTGAAGCCTCAGCTCTCCTTTGATATTACCACGGATGAAAAAAATAATGCTGTATCCACCAATGTAAAAGATATTATTGACCAGAAACTAACTCAGGTCAGAACTCAGGAATCAGAGCTGAATAAGCAGGTGTTTGCCCTATTGCTGCTGAACCGTTTCATCGGAGAAAATCCATTTGAAAGCGGCGCCGGAATGTCTGCAGAAACAATGGCAAGGCAAAGTGTGAGTAAGATTCTTTCCCAACAACTAAACAACCTGGCAGCAGGGCTTATCAAGGGGGTAGATCTTAATTTCGGTCTTGATTCGTCCGAGGATTATTCCAGCGGGCAAAAAAATACCAGAACTGATCTGAATGTAGATATCAGTAAAAAATTGTTGAATGACAGGTTAAAAGTGACAGTAGGAAGTAATTTCGGTATTGAAGGAGAAGCCCGCCAGAACGAAAATATGACCAATATTGCAGGGAATGTTTCAGTAGATTACAGTCTTTCCAAAGATGGAAGATATATGCTTCGTGCATACCGTAAAGACGAATATCAGGTGGCCCTTCAGGGGCAGATCATAGAAACCGGAATTGGCTTTATCATTACCTTGGATTATGATAAGTTCCGGGAGATTTTCCAAAAATCCAAAGAGAAGAAACCGAAAAAGAATCAAAATAACCAAGTGGTAGAATTTAAATAATGAGTAATATAATCCATACCTATTGTAAATATCTGCTGGCTTCCGGCCTGGTGGCTGCTGTTGTTTCCTGCAGTAACACAAGGTTTTTGAAAGAAGGCCAGATGCTGTATACAGGAGCAGAGGTTAAGATCGAAAACGATACAATTTCCAAAAAAGAAAAGAAAGACCTTCAATCTGCACTGGAAGCTAATCTTACTCCCAAACCCAACTCTACTTTTTTGGGAATGCGCCCTAAACTGTATTTTTATAATATTGCCAAAGAACCTAAGAAAGAAAAAGGATTTAACTACTGGCTTAAATATAAAGTTGGCGAAAAACCTGTATTATTGGGTGACGTTGACCGTGAATTCAATAAAGATATTATTGAAAACTATTCAGAGAATAAAGGATACTTCAATGCCAGGGCAACTTATGATACCGTTTCAAAAAATAAAAAAGCAAAAGTAATTTATACCTTAAGACCGGGAGCAAGATACTTGATTGATGGGGTAAAATTCCAGAAGGATTCAACTCTTGTTAATCAGGAAATTCAGGGCCTAACCAATAAAACGCTTCTTAAAAACGGAAAGCCATTTGACCTTGATGTGATTAAAGCCGAAAGAGACAGAATTGATAATGGTTTAAAGGAAAGAGGTTTTTATTATTTTCATCCCGACAATATCATTGTGCAGGCTGATAGTACCGTAAGCAAAAACCATAAGGTAGAACTGAATGTAAAGCTCAAAGATAATACTCCGGATCTGGCTACCCAACAGTTCAGCATTGACAATGTAGTAGTATTTCCGAATTACAATATCCAGGATGTAAAAGACGGAAAGTATAGTATCCCGATGGATAAAGATTCCCTCTCTAAATATGCATTTGATGATATTTATGTAATTGATCCGCAACACAAATTCAAACCTAAAATTTTCGACAGGGCTTTGTACTTTAAAAAAGGGGATCTTTATAACCGCTCCAACCATAATCTTACCCTGAACCGGCTAATCAGTCTGGGAGTTTTCAAATTTGTAAAGAATGAATTCATTGTGTCAGACTCAATCAATCACAAGTTCGATGCTTATTATTTACTGACTCCAAGACAGATTCAGTCACTGCGTCTGGAAGCTTTAGGAAGAACAAACTCTGCAAATTATGCAGGTAGTGAGCTTAACCTGAACTGGACCCATAGAAACTTCTTCCGTGGAGCAGAACAATTTAAAGCATCCATTTACGGAGCCTTTGATTTCCAGATGGGCGGTCCTGAAAACGCCAACAATATTTTTCGTGCAGGAACAAATGTCCAGCTTTCCATTCCTAGGATTGTGGCACCATTCCGCTTTCATTCTTCCAGTGAATTTGTTCCCAGAACAAATATCACATTGGGGTATGAATTCCAGAACAGGACAAAATATTATACCCTTAATAACTTTACGGGCTCATTCGGATATATATGGAAAGAAAATGCGAGAAAGGAACATGAACTGAAAGTAATCGATATTACTCTGGTTTCTCCGGCCAATGTTACCGATGAATATTATGAAAAATCTGAAAACAATCCTGCTATGCGACGTATTGTGGACAGACAGCTTATTTTTGGTCCTACTTATTCATATACGTATACCAATACCATGCTTCCGAAGACCAATACCATTTATTATAAAGGAAGTCTGGATCTTGCAGGAAATATTACCGGTCTGGTGACAGGTGCTAATGTCAAAAAAGACAAGCAAAAGGAAATATTCGGAATTCCTTTCAGTCAATATATTAAAATTGAAAATGATTTAAGGTTCTATCATAAATTTACAGAAAAATCATCACTGGCAACCCGATTCATTGCCGGGATGGCTTATCCATATGGAAACTCAGAATTTATTCCTTTTTCCAAACAGTTTTTCTCAGGAGGAAGCAACAGTATCAGAGCGTTCCGCGCAAGGACACTGGGACCCGGAAGTTTTGATCCGCGAACAATACCGGAAGGTACTTATTTTGACCAGTCCGGGGATATTAAACTGGAATTAAATGCAGAGTACCGAGCCAATCTTTATAAGTTTTTAAATGCCGCAGTTTTTGTAGATGCCGGAAATATCTGGTTACTTCATGATGACCCTACGAGACCTGGTGCAAAATTTTCTAAAGAATTTCTGAATGAAATTGCCGTAGGAGCCGGAGTTGGCCTGAGACTTGATTTTTCTATTCTGATTTTAAGACTGGATCTGGCCATGCCGCTTCGGGTACCATATTATGAAAAAGGCAACAGGTGGGCTTTTGATAAAATTAATTTTGGTGATCCAGGTTGGAGAAAAGATAATCTTATATTAAATATAGCGATCGGATATCCATTTTAATATGATCAATAATATAAAGTTTTTCTGGGAAGTTCTAAAAGATACATTTACAGAATGGAACAATTCTTCCGCATCGAAAGATTCGGCCAGTCTGGCTTATTACGCCATTTTTTCTATTCCCGGGTTACTGATTATTATTATCTGGGTTCTTGGAAACTTCTTTGGAGAAGAAGCTATTCGTGGACAAATCAGTACACAAATCAGTGGTATTATGGGACCTGATGTAGCTAAAAGTATTGAAGGAATGCTTGCTGGTGCCTTAATTGATAAAAAGAATATCTTTATGAAAGCTGTAGGTGTAGGCTCTTTGGTTTTCGGTTCCACTACTCTTTTCTTTCAGCTTCAGCATTCCCTAAATGCCCTCTGGGAGGTAGAAGCAGCTCCTAAAAAAGCATTGGTTAAATTTCTATTAGACAGGGCCAACTCATTGGGAATGATTTTGATATTAGGGTTTCTGCTAATGATCACCATGATTCTTTCTTCGCTTATCAGTTTATTTAATCAGATTATTACCCAATATTTTGGCTTTGAAACATACATGCTGGTAGAATTGGTTAATTTTGCCGTAGGATTCGGGCTTGTCATGCTCTTATTTGCCTTAATGTTTAAGGTTCTTCCTGATGTATTGATCAGTTGGAAGCCCGTATGGAAAGGTGCTTTTCTTACTACAGCTTTATTTACACTGGGAAAATTTTTGTTGAGCCTTTACTTCAATCAGGTGAAACCAACCTCTGCTTTCGGAGCTGCCGGCACTGTAATTCTGATTATGATGTGGATTAATTATTCCTGTATGCTGATATTTTTCGGTGCAGTGTTCACCAAGGTTTACACCTATAAAAAAGGATACAAAGTTTCTCTTTCCAAACATGCAAGGTGGACTCCTGCCAAATTGTATTCGGATAGTTTAAAACAGATGCACGGTGAAACTGATGATAAGAAATAAAAGCAAGAAATTAATAATTTCATCAGTCTGTTATTTTATAACTCAAATTATTAATATGCTGATACATTCCATAAAAAAAGCCTTCTGAACTTTCAGAAGGCTTTATTCTTACATCCTGTTTACCGTTCCTATTCCCAGAAGCTCCAAAGACTTTTTAATGGTCTTTGCCGTGAGATCTGAAACATTAAGACGGAACTGCTTTATATTTTCATCATCCTGATTCAGGATCGGATTATTCTGATAGAAAGAATTATATGCTTTCACAAGATCGTATACATAATTTGCTACCAAAGCAGGACTCAGTGTTTCTGCAGATTTAGCAACTACAGTTTTGAAGTTAGCCAGCTGCATGATCAACTCTTTCTCTGACTGGTTCAGAATGACATCAGCAGTATCTTTTTGCACATAATCTGCTTTAGATAATAAAGATTGAATACGTGCATAAGTATATTGAATAAATGGTCCTGTATTTCCATTAAAATCAATACTTTCAGCAGGATTGAAAAGCATTTTTTTCTTGGGATCAACCTTCAGCATAAAATACTTAAGAGCTCCAAGGCCTACTGTTTCATAAGAAGTTTCTTTATCTTCTTCTGAAAGGTTTTCCAGCTTGCCTAATTCCTGAGCTTTTAATTTTGCTGTTTCATACATCTCCTGCATCAGATCATCAGCATCTACAACAGTCCCTTCACGGGATTTCATTTTTCCTTCAGGAAGTTCTACCATTCCATAGGACAGGTGATACAGTTGATCAGCCCATTCATACCCTAACTTCTTAAGAATCTTAAATAAAACCTGGAAATGATAATCCTGCTCATTCCCTACCGTATAGATAAGTTTCTGAATATCGTTCTGCTTAAAGCGCTCTACAGCCGTTCCCAGATCCTGAGTCATATATACAGAAGTACCATCTGAACGTAACAATAGTTTCTGATCAAGTCCTTCATTGGTAAGGTCACACCAGACAGAACCGTCTTCTTTCTGATATAAAACGCCCTTATCCAGTCCTTCCTGAATAAGATCTTTTCCAAGCAGGTAAGTGTTACTTTCATATTGGACCTGATCAAAATCAACACCTAATCTTTTATAGGTTTCATTAAACCCTTTATATACCCAGGTGTTCATTTCAGCCCATAGATTTCTAACCGTTTCATCTCCATTTTCCCAGTCTATCAACATTTTCTGAGCCTCTTTCATCATCGGAGCTTCTTTTTTAGCCTGTTCCTCTTCTACTCCTTGCCCGACAAGATCTGCAATTTCTTTTTTGTAGTTTTTATCAAATTCTACATAATAGTTTCCTACAAACTTATCTCCTTTTGTATTGGTAGATTCCGGAGTTTCCCCTTGTCCGAATTTTTCCCAGGCCAGCATTGATTTACAGATATGGATTCCTCTGTCATTGATGATCTGTGTTTTGATCACATCATATCCTGCTTCTTTTAAAATCTGCGCTACAGAAAAGCCTAACAGATTGTTTCTGATATGCCCTAAGTGTAAAGGCTTATTTGTATTAGGTGAAGAATATTCCACCATTACCGTTGAGTTTTTCTTTTCTATGATTGAAAATTTACCGCTAACAGATCTGAAATTATCAATAAAGAACTGGTTTTTAACTTTAACATTCAGGAATCCTTTTACTACGTTGAAGCTATCCAACAATTCTGTCTGTTCTGTTAAAGCTTCCCCCAGCTCTACCCCAATACTTTCAGGATTCTTCTTTAATTGTTTTACCAACGGAAAAGTGACAATCGTAAAATCACCTTCAAACTCTGTTTTATTTTCCTGAACTTCCAGCCTGATATCTTTTAACTGATACACATTTAAAATAACCTCTGAAAGTTTCTGTTCTATAATATCTTTAATATTCATGTTCTTAAGTTTACTTCTGATAATGGAGATAACCTGTTTCTACCAAGCCGGCTTCCTCCAACATTTTGGAGTACAAATATACGGAAAGAGTTCGGTAACGGTTACCGAACTCTTTTATTAATTTATAATGTAATTCTCTTCTTAATTCTTTAACACTATGCTAAATCATAAAAATACTAATAACATTTTTCAGGGTCATAAATCCTGCAAGCACCATTTTCAGTATACTGACAATATCCTTCCGGACAATATCCTCCTGGTGGAGGAACCCAGCCTCCTGAAACCATTTTTAAATCAGATTTTGATAATTTTCTTAGATTTTTCATAATTAATATTTTTTGATTGTTCGAATTACTAAAATATTAAATAAATATGAGATAACCTTAATTCTCCTCAAATTTATTAAGAGTTTCCTCAATAATTAAAATAGCAAAACAAAAAAACCGCCCGAAGGCGGTATCATATGAATGTTATTAAAATGCGTGTTAATTTACATCCCAAATCAATTTGGTGTTCATTTTGTCTCCACCAATAGCACTAGCTGCTGCTTGATAGTTCGCTGGGTTTAGTGTTTGAACACTTGTAGGATAAAATAATCTATTAGGTAAATCTGTCAATCCTGAAATCAGTGAAGTAAAGGTATATGTTGTTTGACCTCCTGTTGTAGGAACATTCAGATTGGCGGTTTGGCCTGGTTTTAATAAAGTATTTGGGAAACCTGTTCTTCTATAATCAGCCCATGCTTCATACGGTTGCATAAATAAAGCAATGTATTTTTGTGTAAGAACATTTTCTTTAGAAGCAGCTGGTAAGGCATTAACATAAGTATTAATAGTTGATGCTGCTACTCCCCATTTCTCCATAGAAGCTTTCACTCCATTAATATAATTGGTTTGTGACCAACCATTTTTCTCACTTAACAGGAACTCTACTTCAGAATATTCCATTAATACCTCGGTATAGCCTGGTTTTAAAATATTTTTGCTAAAGAAGTTAGCTGTCGCAGTTTGGCTAGCTGTCAAAGAGCTTGGAATACCATATGGCATACCATTAAAATCATCAGGATCTGTAGACTCAACTGATGTTCCATCTAAAATCTCTCCCTGAGAGGTTCCTACCGGGCTTGCATATTTAAATAAACGTGGGTCTAATCCGAAATTTCCAGATTGTCCTTTTAATAACTGTACGAAAGTTTTAGATATAGCAAAATCTGTTCTTGTACGGAAATTATCAAATAAAGGAGAAGGATTTACTAAATTATTTTCATAAGTAAGACCTACATTATCAGCATTAGAAGTCATTAATCCAGAATTAATTGCATCTGTTATATGAGCTTCTGCTCCAGGAACAACACCTTTAACTCTTGTTGCAACTCTGAGTCTCAAAGAATTCGCAAATTTCTTAAGCTTAATTCCTTTACTTACTCTTACCCCATTTTCCATATATGAGAACAGGTTATCTCCAGAAGTAAATACTGGTGAGTTCTCATCAACCATTTCAGCAGCCTCTTTCAATTCCTTTAGAATATCTGCATATACCTTTTGTTGGCTGGCAAATTTAGGTTGCAATGTCGCATTAATATTAAGTGCCTGAAAATCTGCATCCTTATTTCCATATGAATAATATGGAATATCACCAAAAGAGTCAGCAAGGGTAAGGAATACATATGAAAGCATAACTCTTGCAGCTGCAATCTGATTTTCATTCGGACCATAAACACTCATCTGAACCTTTGTTGACGGGTCAGTGTTTAAATCAATAATTTGTTTATAATCCTGAGCAACTCTATATGAAAAGCTCCATAAGGAGACCCCTGTTGATAATCTGTATTGATATCGGTCTTCCTCGGTATATCCTGTTTGAGCAGAATATTGAACCCATGGCAATGTAATTCTTCCTGATTGCCATTCATCTCTTGTATTATCCATTAACTCTTTACTTGCACTGTTAAATATACCATA
The DNA here is from genome assembly GCF_003385595.1 of Chryseobacterium flavum. Classification (GTDB taxonomy): domain Bacteria; phylum Bacteroidota; class Bacteroidia; order Flavobacteriales; family Weeksellaceae; genus Chryseobacterium; species Chryseobacterium flavum. Next base: position 230,892 of record NZ_QNUE01000005.1, read on the forward strand.
TGTTAATGGCTTATCTGTAGAGTTAGGATTTATATCAATTTCATCGAATTTATCTGAACAACTATTTGACACTGCAGTTAAAGTTAAAACAGATAATATTAAAACTATTTTTTTCATTTTTGATTAAAATTTAAAGTTAACATTGACCCCGAAAGTCCTTGTTGACGGTAGTGAACCTCCTTCCATACCTTGAATATTACCTGAACCATAAGATGTGTTTTCCGGATCAATCCCTTTATTCGCAAGATTCCAAGCAAATAAATTTCTAGCAAAAGCAGAAACTCTGATTGCCTGGAAAGCATTACCTATAAATGATTTAGGTAAATCATACCCAATAGTAACATCTCTCAGTTTAATGTAACTCGCATCAAATACGTTTTGAGCATCAACTGTATTATAATAAGTACTACCCCAAGTTTGAGCATCCAAAAGGATGTCGTTAGGAGTACCATCTTCTTTCACACCAGCTAAGACAACACCTGCCTCTCTGTTTCCTCCAAGTGCAGTTTCTTCTAACATACCTGAGTACATTCCCCACATATTTGTAGTTGAGAAATATTTTCCACCTTGTTGGATATCAATTAGGAAGGATAAGCTTAGAGATTTATATTTAATTGTATTTCTAAAGCCCATATTATAATCAGGAAGGATTGATCCTAAAGATTTAATCTCAGAAGCCTTATAGAAACCATTTTCATCTACAACTCTATTTCCATTACTATCATATACATAGTCTGTTCCAAGAATTGTTCCGTAAGCCTGGCCAACCTGTGCTACAAGCTGAGCTCTAAATGGAGCATTTGTAAGTACATAATTTTGTAAATCCTGATATAAGTTTACTAACTTATTTCGGTTTCTCGCAAAGTTCCAAGTTAAATCCCATGAAAAGTTTTCATTTTTTACCGGAGTTACAGTAACCATAGCTTCAATACCTTTGTTAGTCATTTCACCGGCATTAATATTTCTAAACAAATATCCTGTTGCAGGATCAACTGGTAATGCAATAATCAGGTCTTTAGATTTGGTATCATAATATGTGAAATCCAAACTAACTCTATTCTTGAATAGACTCGCTTCAATACCAAATTCCTTCGTAATCTTTAACTCAGGGTTGATATTAGGATCATTAAACGTATTAGGATTAGAATACTGAGGAGAACCATTAAACGGTAAGCCAATAACAGTGTATGTAAGTCTGCTGTAAGGAGCAGTACCTAATGCAATACTAGACCATCCTGCTCTAATTTTACCAAATGACAACCAGTTAGCATCCAGAACTTTAGAGAACACAAAACTACCTGTTACTGATGGGTAGAACTGATCGTCATTTAACATAGAAAACCAGTCATTTCTTCCTGTTGCCTCTAAATATAGTAAATCTTTATATCCCAAAGAAACTGAAGCAAATAAACTCTTGATAGAAGAATGAGTTCGGTTGTTTGTTGCTAATGAATTTTCAACTCCGTTATTTAAGTTATATAAATTAGGAATTACTAATCCTCCTACTGTCTCACCTCTTAACCAACTTAATTTATTGTCTCTGATATTAAATCCGGCAAATGCACTTAAGCTGAAGTCTCCAAAATTATTATTATAGTGCGCTCTACCTTCATAGTTAAATTCGGAAACTGTTCTTTTTTCAAGAGTATAATTTGAAACAGCTTGTGAACCAACAGCAACTCTTGTACTCAAGTTTTGCGTATAGGTATCACCATATACTTTACCTACAATATAAAAATGTTTATCAAAATTATATGTCAAACCGGCATTACCAAAGAACCTATGTCTGCTATCATCTGAAGTATTTTCATAAATAGTCCAATATGGGTTATCTGAATATTTAGGAGTTGCATCACTCCATGATGTTCTGTTCCAAGTTCTTTGGGAACCATCTGATAACTTATAATCTTTCAGTTTAGCAAAATCAAGGTTTCTTTGACCAAATTGATAAAATTTCTGTGCAACTGAGTTATCACCGTAACCTATTTCAGGTCTGTTAAACCCTTCTGTATGTACATAGTTAATAACAGCGTCAGCTTTTAATTTTTCTGACAGCTTAGAATTTAAGTTTACACTAAAGTTATCTTTCTTAATTTTTGAAGTAGGAACAATACCACTAATGTTCGTATTTGTATATGATAATCTCACATTTGTATCTCCAAAAGATTTTGCCACCGATAGGTTATTTGTATAAGTAACCCCTGTATCAAAGAAAGAGTCTACATCTTTAGTAGGAGCAACCCATGGCACAGGTTTTAAATAATCTTTTGAAAATTCGGGATCGAAAGCATACCAAGGAAGATACATCAAATTGGGATCATATCTAGGTCCCCAAGATCCATCAGTTTGGTATTCTTGAATATTGTAAGTAACTCCGTTAATATTTTGAGTTGGAAGTGTAAATTGAGATCCTCCCCCGTATAAATTTTGTAATTTTGGTCTGATATATACACTTTCAAAAGAAACACCTGTGTTCAACTGAATATCAGTTTTCCCTTTTCTTGCTGATTTTGTAGTATACAATATCGCACCATTTCCTGCTCTAGAACCATATAGAGCGGCAGCAGGGCCTCCCTTTAATACAGTTACACTCTCGATATCATCCGGATTGATGTCAAAAGAAGCATCTCCGTAATCTCTACCTCCGGCTCCTCTTTGAGTATCAGTATCATTGACATTCGAGTTATCCAATGGTACTCCATCTACAATAATTAAAGGTCTGTTTTCACCAGTAATTGAACTGATCCCTCTCATAGTAATCCTGGTAGACCCCCCCATTGTACTTGGTGCTGTAATCTGCACCCCTGCAACATTTCCCGATAATGCACTTACCGCGTTAGTTTGCCCCGCATCAGAAAGAATTTCTCCTTTTACTTCTTGAGATGCATACCCAAGAGCTTTCTTTTCTCTCTTAATACCTAGTGCAGTTACCACTACACCTTCAATCTCCTTAGTCTGCGTAGTCGTATCGTTTTTCTTCTCCTGAGCGTTTGCTACAGCAATAGAAGAAGACAATACTACAACAAGAAGACCTGTTGTTAGTTTCTTCATATCAAATTTAATTTTGTATCCGTACAAATTTGTAAAACTTTCTTAACAACACAAAATAATTTCTTAAAAAATTATCAACACATCAATAATCGTCAAAAATTAAATCAAATATTCTATTAAAAAACGTTAAAAAAATTTTTTTTAACAAAAAATCCAAAAAAAACACGACCATTCTCTCTTAAAAATTTAACAATATTAATTATCGAAAATATCTATATGCCAAACCAAACAAAACCAGCCATAAAGGCATGATTATCAAACACATATTTGTAAATTTGAAATTCAAAAACAGGTACCACACGAATAAACAATGCTAAGCATAGTTTTTTATTTTACTTAAAATTCCTCTACAAAAAGAGAGAAACCATCTATAAGTGAGTAAGAATTCATAAAAATATTTAAAGAAATTAACGTAATAAAGTATGTGTGCATTATAATAAAAAATTTTAACTAAACTCATAAACAATATCGGTAATACATTTGTTTTTTTTTAATTTTACACCGTTATGTCAGAGATAAATGTACAATTATTACACAGGTGGTCAGATACCTATATTGAAGCAGGTTGTGATGAAGTGGGAAGAGGCTGTTTAAGCGGGCCGGTTGTCGCCGCAGCTGTTATTCTGGATGACAGTTTTGAGCAGAGCCTGGTGAATGATTCAAAAAAATTAACGTTTAAGACCAGAATGGATCTGGATAGCTATATTAAAGACAATGTAAAAAATTATGCTATTGCAGAGCTCCCTCCTTCATTTATTGATGAACATAATATTCTCAATGCCAGCATCCATGCGATGCACCGTGCATTAGATCAACTGACGATCATCCCCGAACTTATTTTGGTAGATGGGAATAAATTCCATCCTTATAATTATATACCACATCAATGCATTATTAAAGGAGATTCAAAAATGCTGTCCATTGCTGCGGCTTCTATACTTGCTAAAAACTACAGAGACCAATTAATGATTAATCTTCATGAAGAACATCCGGAATATGGCTGGGACACCAATTTCGGCTATGCAACAAAAAAACATCAGGAAGCCCTTATAAAATATGGTCCTACAAAATACCACAGACAATCTTTCAGATTAAAATACGACTAAACTGGAGCACAACACAGCTCAATAAAAAAGAGAAGCAGTTTTTCTGCTTCTCTTTTTTATTATTAGAATTGACCAGTCAAAAAATATTATTTTTTTCTGTTCCTTTGCTGCTCCTGAGCTTTTTGCTGTTCCTGAGCTTTCTCCATCATTTCTCTCATTCTCTTCTGGAATTTTCCTTCCGCTTTCGGTTTCTCCTTATTAGCCTGAATCTGTGCATGAATTTTCTTTTCATCAAGGATCAGATATTTAATAACAAGAATGATTAAGATGTTAATCGCGTTCGATACGAAATAATACCATGAAAGGCCTGATGCCGAAGTATTCAGGAAGAACAGGAATGTAATAGGGAAAATATACATTAATACTTTCATATTTGGCATTCCTTCCTGCTGAGGCTGCTGCATATTTCCTGAAGTCATCACTGTATAAATTAAGATAACAATAGTACATGCCAATGCAAAGATACTTAAATGATCTCCAAGGAACGGAACCTTAAACGGAAGCTTAATCAAATCATCATAAGCCGTAAGATCTTTTGCAAACCAGAACCCCTGACCTCTCAGATCAATAAAGTTCGGGAAGAACCGGAACAATGCATAGAAGATAGGAATCTGAACCAACGCCGGTAAACATCCTGCCATCTGGTTTACTCCTGCTTTTCTGTAAACCTCCATAGTAGCCTGTTGCTTCTTCATTGGATCAGCATCTTTCAGTTTAGCATTTACTTCATCAATTTCCGGACGGATCACTTTCATCATCGCACTCAGCTTATGCTGCTTGTACATAATTGGTGACAAGATCAGTTTTACAATGATCGTCATCAGGAAAATTACCCAGCCTGCAGTTAAACCCCAATCTGCAATGATATTATACATCGGCATGAAGAAATAACGGTTCATGCTTCCAATGAAAGACCATCCTAATGGTAAAATCTCATCAAAATTCTTATCATAAGATTTAAGCAAAGGCAGATCCAACGGCATAAAATACCATGTAAAATCCTGGTTTAGCTCACTTCCTGTCATCTGAACAAATCCTTCATAATTTAATTTTTTCAGATACTCTCCTTCTTCAACATTTTCCTGATTCCCTTTACTTTGCGTAAAACCATTTTTAGCTTCAATAACTGAAGCAAAAAACTGCTGCTTTACCCCGATCCAGTTAAGGGTTTCTTTCTCTTCTTCCATGGTTGTTCTTCCGTCATAATCATAATCTTTATAATTATTGAAAGCATAAGAGAATTCAGAGTGGGACTGTTCCTGAGCTCTACCTTTTTCTAAGTTTCTGACACTGTAATCCCAGATAAAATCTGCTTTATTATCAGAAGTAACTTTAGAAAGTCCCTGGGTTCTTACTTTAAAATCTAAAGTATATTTTGGAAGTAATGTGTAAATAAACTGAATAACAGCTCCATTATAATTAGCGGTTAAAGTCACTGCATTTCCGTTGACAGCAGGACTGAAAACCAAATCTTTAGTATTGATTACTTTTCCAGTCTTATCTTTAAACTGGAATCCGTAGTTTGAATTATTTTTATTGATCAGATAAAGCGGAAGATCAGCCTTATCGGTTTTATGATCATATGCTTTATATTCTGAAAGCTGTACTTTGGAAACCTGCCCTCCAAGGCTTGAGAATTCAACATTTAGTTCTTTGTTTGACAAGCTGGCTGTTTGAATAGCACCAGGAGTTACATTTGGATTGATATTGGTTGCCTGACTTTGTTTTATAGCATTTTTAACCTGTTCAGTTTTTTGCTGTTCGGTTTTCAACTGCTCTTCCTGAGCCTGCTTGTTCTGGAAGTAGAACATAAAACCAAAGAGAACCAGGCATAAAACCGCGAAACTAATCATTTGCTTCTTATCGATTCCGTTGTTTTGTTGCATTTTATTTATATTAAAATTTTTAAACTTAGAATGTACTTATAGATGTACACAATTTTGAGCTGACAAAAATACTGTTTTTTTATCAAAACTCTATGCTTTACCATGTTACTATATAATAAACTCAAGCTGAGAATAATCAGCCTGAGTTTAGTGTAAGACGTTTATAATATTTTTTTACCTTATTTCTTTTCACAAGCTTTGATAAAAGCTCTGAACAGAGGATGAGGAGTTGCTACCGTGCTCTTATATTCCGGATGATACTGTACTCCTACATAAAACGGATGATCAGGAAGTTCAAGGGCTTCTACCAATCCCGTTTCAGGATTCGTTCCTGTAGCGTGGAATCCGTTCTTTTCAAAATCCTGAAGATAATCACTATTGAATTCATAACGGTGACGGTGTCTTTCAGAGATATTTTTGCTTCCGTAGATATCGTATAGCTTGGAACCGTTTTTCAATGCACATTTCCATGCTCCAAGACGCATTGTTCCTCCTTTATCCACTACATTTTTCTGTTCTTCCATTAACGAAATAACAGGATCAGAGGTCGCTGTGTCAAACTCCATTGAATTCGCTTTGTTATGTCCGAGAACATTTCTTGCAAATTCAATAGTCATGATCTGCATTCCCAAACATATTCCCAGCATTGGAATTTTATTTTCTCTTGCATATTTTGCAGTAAGAACTTTCCCCTCAATACCTCTGTCACCAAAACCAGGTGCCACAAGAATTCCATTTACTCCTTTCAGGACATCCTTGATATTATCTTCAGTAATATCCCCACTGTATACCCATCTCACTTTTACTTCAGTTTCAAGGTCAGCACCAGCATGTTTGAATGCTTCAGCAATGGAAATATAGGAATCCTGAAGCGAAACATACTTTCCTACCAATGCAACTTCTACCGTTTTCTTAGGATTCTGGAATTTCTTAAGGAAACTCTTCCAGTCTTTAAGATCTGCTGTTTTATCACTTTTCAGATCCAGCTCTTTTAGCACAACATCATCGAAATTCTGCTTTTGAAGATACATCGGAACTTCATAAATCGTTTCCATATCTTTACATTCAATAACATTCTCTAAAGGAACATTACAGAATTGAGCCAGTTTTGCTCTCTGATCTTTAGGAATTTTATGCTCGGTTCTGCACACCAGCACATCAGCCATAATTCCGCTCTCCATCAATTGACGTACAGAATGCTGAGATGGCTTTGTTTTTAATTCTCCACTTGAAGCCAGATATGGTAATAAAGTTAAGTGGATTACCATAGAATTACTTTCTCCAAGTTCCCATTTCAACTGACGAACAGTTTCAATATATGGTAAAGATTCAATATCCCCTACAGTTCCTCCGATTTCAGTAATAATGATATCGTAGTCCTGTTTTGAAAGGATTTTAATTCTACGCTTGATTTCGTTAGTAATATGAGGAATTACCTGAACTGTTTTTCCAAGGAAATCTCCTTTTCTTTCTTTTTCAATTACAGTCTGATAAATTTTCCCTGTAGTAACGTTGTTGTTTTGAGATGTAGGAGCATCAAGATAACGCTCATAGTGACCTAAATCCAGATCCGTCTCCGCACCATCTTCAGTCACATAACACTCTCCGTGCTCGTAAGGATTCAATGTTCCCGGGTCGATATTGATATAAGGATCTAGTTTTTGGATCGTTACGTTAAAACCGCGTGATTTTAGCAATAGTCCCAGAGAAGCAGAAACGATTCCTTTTCCCAAAGATGAAGTTACACCTCCTGTCACAAAGATGTATTTTGTATTCTTTTTACTCATTAGATTAGGTTTGTGCAAAGTTAGGGGAAAAAGAAATACAAAGCAATCTTTTACATTTTGAAAATAGGAAAACACCCTTCAAACAACCATAAACTCAGGCTAAAAAAAATTATTTACCTTATATCATAAAACAAAAAGGTCTTCCACGCCGGAAGACCTTTAAATAATATAATATGGAGCATTATTGTTTTACCAACTCCAGGTAGACACTCACATCCACATCTTTTGCAATACCTGTTCCTGTAGGATCATATTTTATATTATAGTCCAGGCGGTTGATGGTAAACTTCGCCTGTAATCCCATCACTTCTTTACCGTCTTTATTCTTTGTTATCCCACCAAATGTTACAGGTACAAGCACTTCCTTTTGCACATCTTTAATGGTCAATTTTGCTTTAAGCATATAAAGCCCGTTTTTGTCTTTTGAAATGGTAGCTCCTCCTAATAGTATGGAAGGATATGTACCTGCTGCAAAGAAATCATCTCCCTTCAGATGCTTATCTCTCATTTCTACACCTGTATTAACGGTTTCGGACTCTACAGTTACATCAAAGGCTGCATTCTCCAGATTAGAACTTTTTGTAGTTACTGTTCCGCTGAATTTATCAAATCTTCCCTGAACGAAGCTGATTCCCATATGTTTAATATTAAAGTTCACGGAGGAATGCATCGGGTCAATAGCCCATGTTCCCTGCGCAAAACTTACCAGACTAAACAACACAAATACGAAGGATAAAAGTACTTTTTTCATTATAAATATATTTACTATTACTATTTAATTTAGTTAAGCTAATATAAAAATATATTTTTGACACTACTCTATCCGGTGTGAGTATTAAATGATTAAAAATATATCAGAAAAAAATCCATTTTTTATAACTTCGCAGTATGGCAAAACTGAAAACAGCATATTTCTGTCAAAACTGCGGTTCCCAATACGCACAGTGGATGGGACAATGCAAAAACTGCGGACAATGGAATACCTTAGTGGAAGAAATCATTGAAAAACCTTCTCATAAAACTCCACCTTTTTCAAAATCCAAGCAACATGTTATTAATATCATTGAAGTTGAAACAAGCGAAGAACCAAGAATAAAAACCCCGTCAGAAGAACTGAACCGTGTACTCGGAGGAGGTATTGTTTTAGGATCCGTGACATTAATTGGCGGAGAACCTGGTATTGGAAAATCTACACTTCTTCTCCAGCTTGCTTTAAAGATGAAGAAAAAGATCTTCTATGTTTCCGGTGAGGAAAGTGCTTCTCAGATTAAAATGAGGGCAGACAGGCTTACCGAGGTCCAAAATCCCAACTGCTTTCTATTCACTGAGACCTCTCTGGAAAAAATTCTTCATGAGGCAAAAAAACTGGAACCTGATTTTATGATCATTGATTCTATTCAGACCCTCCAGTCCCAACTGATTGAAAGCTCTCCCGGAACAGTTTCCCAGATCAGAGAATGCTCTAATGAGATCATTAAATATGCAAAAGAAAATAATACACCCGTCTTTCTGGTAGGTCACATTACCAAAGATGGCCAGATCGCCGGCCCTAAAGTACTGGAGCATATGGTAGATGTAGTATTAAACTTTGACGGAGACAGAAATCACCTTTTCAGATTACTGAGGGCAAATAAAAACCGTTTTGGTTCTACTTCCGAAATTGGAATCTATGAAATGATATCACAAGGATTAAAAGAAATTAAAAACCCTTCAGAAATCCTTATTACAAAGAAATTTGAAGAACTTTCGGGTAACTCAGTTGCTGTGACCCTGGAAGGAAACCGTCCGATGTTACTGGAAATACAGGCTTTGGTGAGCACAGCAGTGTACGGAACGCCCCAGAGGAGCTCAACCGGGTTCGATTCAAAAAGGCTGAATATGCTTCTGGCAGTTCTGGAAAAAAGAGCCGGCTTCCAGCTTGGGGCTAAAGATGTTTTCCTTAATATTACCGGAGGAATTAAAACTGATGATCCTGCTCTTGATCTTGCCGTAGTTGCGTCTATACTTTCTTCAAATGAAGACATTGCCATATCCGAACATTATTGTTTTGCCGGGGAAATTGGCTTAAGCGGAGAAATCCGTCCGGTTGCACAAATTGAACAAAGAATTTCAGAAGCTGAAAAACTAGGTTATGAAAAGATATTTGTCTCCAATCTGAATAAAATTCCCAAAAGGAAGTTCGGCATTAAAATAGAAGAAGTCAGTAAGGTTGAAGATTTCCACGAAAGACTTTTTTAAGGATGTACCTCTTATTGTAATACATATAAGTACCTTTCACTTTTAATTCATACCTTTAATATTTAATATATGAATTACCTGGCTCATTCTTTTCTGACTTTTACTGACGGGCAAATCGTTGGTCAGTTTATTGCTGATTTTATTCGTAATAAAGAACGTTTTTCATTCCCAAAAAATATCCGGGACGGAATTACTCTGCATAGAGCTGTAGATACATTTACGGACTCACATCCTGCCATTCACGAAGCCAAAAAGGTATTTGCTCCTTTAGTAAGACTCTATGCCGGTGCATTTGTAGATGTTTCTATGGATTATTTTGTCGCCAATGACCTTTCCCTTAATTCCCTTGCCGAATGGAAGGCCCATTCCTTGCGCGTATACAGGGTATTGAATGAACATCATGAATGGTTACCGGAAAATTTTATAAAAATGCTGGCCAAAATGGAGCAGGATGACTGGCTCTATAATTACCGCGAAGACTGGGGCATAAAATTCAGCATACAGAATGTTCTGAACAAAGCAAAATACCTGGATAAAGATATTCCTGTTTTTGAAGCTTTTTTACATCATAAAGACTTTCTTCAGGAATGTTATAATGATTTTTTTCCAGACCTGCTTGCCCATGCAAAAGGAGTTAATACACTGCTTCAGCTGGAAGATTAATTCATAAAACAACGGCTAAAAAACAGCTGTTTTTTATTGGTTTACAGGAATAACATTAGAATTGCTTGTATAAGTAACGGTTAGGATATGATAACTTTTCACTTTTCCTCTGTCCTTCCACGATAATATGAACAATATTAATCTGGTCATCAAACAGGTTGTACAGGAAACTTACTGCCGTTTCCACTTTTTTGGGCTTCTCTGCCGGTTCTGATTCAAGGTAGATGTTTACTGACTCATGATCTTCTTCATAACCAATATAATTGATTTTCAGAAACCTCCCATCGGTTTTTAATTTCAAATATTCCAGACAATATTTATGCAATGCCTCATTAAGTCTGGTTTTATATTTCTCATCATTAAAGTGAAAAGATCCTCCATATTTTTTACTTAAACCGTTTTCCAGATCATCCAGAAAAAACCTTCCTGCAATTTCAAAAGTCTTTGATTTTTGATTATAACTGATTTCCACAGATCCTACATGATACGGATGCACCGGTTCCGATCTTTCAAAACTCTGAAAAACAATAGCTAATAATAAAAAAAATATAAAAAAATATTTACCAGGCATTAATTTCCATTTTGAAGCAAATATAAAAAAAGCAACAGTAAATAACTGTTGCTTTCCTGATTACTATTTTTACTAGCCGTATTTATTGTTTAATTACTTTTTTAGTAACAACGGTTTTGTCATTTAGTGTGATGGTAAACATATATACGCCTTTTACAAATGCAGAAACATCAATTTTATTTGATCCTGCATCTACATGTACAGTTTTAACCAGTTTTCCTGATCCATCATGAATAACCACCATTCCTTTAGAATATGTTCCCAACATCACATTTACTATATCCTTAGCCGGATTTGGAATGACATTAACTTCAGAGTTTAACTTAACATCAGCAGTACCCAGGGCCGAATTTGTTCTCACAAAATACCCTCCGAATCCTGAAGAGTGAAAACTCACTTCCCAGTATTGATAGGTTTCATTCCATACTACATCAGCAATATTGGGAGTAATAATAGTTGCTGCACTGCCAAAAGAGTCGACTGTTCCGGTATTTCCGGCACTTGTCCCAGCATATTTTTCAATAATAATGTTTGCTTTATTTGCGTTATCTGTGGGTGAGGTTGGCAATTTTATTCCATTTGTCACATTGTACGCATCAAACTCAGCCTGTGTAAAATATAAAGTGACCTTACCGGTTGCTGTTGCAGCATTGGCAGCCGAATTTATTTCATATCTTCTTGAAACATAATTTGGCTGTACATTATCTACCCATACTTTTGAGGTTATATTTCCCGTTACCGTACTTGCTGTTTCCTTTTCCACTCTTGAAATCAGCTGGCAGGCATTGGTAAAATAATTATATCCTGACAATACAGGTCCCGTCTTAGTCTGATTAGAGACAGCAAGGTTCTTCACTTCCGCTACATTTTCATAAACAGTAGCTCTCATCTTAAGATCAAAAGTCCTTGTTGTCCAGGTGGCTCCGTCAGTTGATGTTTTACTTCTTCCGTTTACCACAACAGATTCACTTTTCATTGCAACCTTTCCACCAAGCCCATTAAGTACGATAAAAAAGTCTTTACCAGTAACCATCTGAATATTTAAATCAGAAAGATCTACATAGTTCCAGGTAAATCTCTGAATATCATTCACCCATGATGAAACTGTCTTTGCAGCTATAACATCACCAGGATCTCCGTTACCATTTACTTTTCTTATTTGAATATCTACCGCCATATCACTAGGAATTGCAGATGTCCCTGTTAAAAATGAAAACCCTCCCAGTTTCCCTGTTAACGTTGGCGTATACCTAACAGCAAAAGCTGTATTATCAAAATAATAATTATTTTCCGTATTGGCAATAACATAAGGCTCATCATAAGCTACCATCTCAAAATCAGATTCTACACAACTCAATTCGTCAGTAACCGCTTTATAAATATCCAGTTTACCATAGCCCCATCTTGTATTGGGAATAGCTCCTACAGCACTATCTCTTCTGGCGTTAGCAGTAAGACGGGATTTTACCTGTGCTGCTGTTAATGCCGGATTGGCCTGAAGTAATAACCCTACTGCTCCAGCAACTCCTGGTGAAGACATGCTTGTCCCCTGATTCTTCACATAATAATCTGTTCCCCATATGATATTTGAAGGAGCGGGAGCAGAACTAACCGATCTTGAAGAAATAACATTTTGTCCGGAAGCTGTTATATCTGGTTTTAGGAATCCGTCTGTTCTTGGTCCCTGTGCACTGAACGAAGATATTGACTCCTGAGGGGTAAGCGTATAATAGCCACCAGGCAAAGAAGTATACCAACTAGCCCTTCCCATATAAGAGGCTACTGTAATGGCATTAGATGCATTTCCCGGAGAGCCTACAATATATTCGTTATCTCCGTCTTGCAATTCTGTTGGTACACCTTTATAATACAACCAGCCATGGGTATTGATAGTCTTTGTTCCATTATTTGTGATTTCAAGAGTATAGGTCCCCTGACAATTGGCTGTGGATCCGACATTCCTGCTTATCTCCAACTTAACAAAGCGTTTATGGTTATCTGTACTCCAGTAATTATACATTGATGCTGTAAATTCTCCTCCCAATATACTATGATCTGTATTGCTACTTACATTTTGCATATATTGCTGTCCATCAGGAGTGATCAGTTTCGCAGTAACTTCGCCATCATCATCTGCAAACATTATAAATGAGAATACTGAATTAGCAGAAGTGTTACTGTCTACGGTAAAGGTATAAGATTGCGTTGCGTCTTGTGCTATGTCAACTTTTCTGTGAAGATTAGCACCATAATCATTTCCTGCAGAAATGACCACCACTCTTCCGGGAGCTGATGTTGTGAAATCATTAACCGCCACTTCGTGAGAAGAAGTTCCATCATGTGCACTTAACTGCCCTCCTATGCTCATATTAACTACAATAGGCTTATTTAATGCAGTTGCCACATTCTGGAAATAGGTTAAAGCGTTAATGGTATTAGTTGTCGGAAAGGATCCGTTCCCACCTTTTACAAAGACAATATCTGCTTCAGACGAGAAACCTTTATGTCTTTTATCTGCAAAAGCAGCTCCATTGCCGGCTACAGTACCAGCTACATGTGTACCATGTCCGTTAATATCATTTTCCCGGACAAAACCTGTCGGAGTGCCATCCAGCTCATCTTCAATATGAGCTCTTGTATACTCTACTCCTGTAGCAAACCCGGCTGGAGGAGCTTCACCTCCCTGAGCTGTTAAGGTCTGATCCCAGATAGATACTATTCTACTTTTTGTCTGGTCATCAGCTTTCCTGAAATCGGGATGCTTCCAGTCTATTCCGGTATCATAAATTCCGACCAGAATACCTGTTCCATTGTAAGCTGTATTATTAAAAATACCATCCTGCAACAAACTCGCCCCTGACTGAGCTCTGCTTACATCATTATGAAGCCCGTCAAATGTAGGTGCCATTACAGAGCTAACATAGGGAAGCTGCATAAGTCTCTCAATATCTTCAATACTTACCAGAGCTGTAGAAAATGCAGGAAGCTGGCTTTGTACTAAAAAGCCATCAGACTTCAGTTTTTCAGGTTCATTCGTATAAATAATGCATGAATACATCGTTTGTGCCCCTTTAGAAGTTACCACCAAATGCTGATCCAGCTTCATCTCAGGCCGCTCCAGCTCTTTGATTGCATTTCCTCTTAGCAGGTTCTCTTTATTTCTCAGTAAAATATCAAACCGTGAATCTAGTTTTTGTACTTGTCCATAAAAAGGACAAGAGTAAAATCCTAAAAAAGCGATTACAGCACTCCTTAGAAACTTCGCTCCTATAAGCGAAATGTTTACTTTTGTAAAAAATAATTTTTTAATTTTCATCTCGTGTTATTTTAACAGTGCAATTATACTATATTTAATTAATAATCACAAAATTTAAAAATAATTCAACACAATACCCAATTATTACAATTTTAAATACTTTATATTCATTAAAAAATAAAAATATTTTAATATAAAAAACTAATATGCAGGATTTTCTTTTTTACCTAAACCTTGGCTGGGAACATATTATTTCCCTGGATGCCTTAGACCATCAATTGTTTGTTTTGGCATTAATCGCGGTTTACTCATACAGTGACTGGAAAAAAATACTGATTCTTGTCACTGCATTTACAATCGGACATTCTATAACCTTAGCTTTAAGCATTCTGGATGTTTTCAGAGTTCCGTCTGATTGGGTTGAATTTTTAATCCCTTTAACCATTGTGCTTACTTCACTGGATAACATTCTGATGAAAAATCAAAAACAAACCTTAATGAGGGCTAATTATTATCTTGCTCTTATTTTTGGACTTGTACACGGAATGGGCTTTGCCAATACAGCAAGAGTAATGATTTCAAAAAGTCAGAGCATTGCTGTTCCGCTTTTAGGATTCAATATTGGTCTCGAACTGGGGCAGATTGTTATTGTTTTTGCTATTCTGGTCCTTCTTTTTATTTTACTTAACGTTTTTAAGGTCAATAAAAAAGACTGGATTCTTTTTGTTTCTTCCGGAGTATTTGCCTTATCCCTGAAAATGACTTTAGAAAGAATTCCTTTTTAAACCTGAAATATTTTAATTATTTCAACTGCTAATTACTATATTTGATAATTATTAAACCATTTCGGCTATGAAGCTTAAAGTTGTTACACTTTCACTTTCTGTATTGGCATATACAGGTTTCACCGCACAAAATATTCAGAATAATCCGGGCAGCAACCATGGAAATAAATTTGAGCAGCTTGGTACTATTCTTCCTACTCCCAATATCTACAGGACTGCTTCCGGAGCTCCGGGGCATGGATATTGGCAAAACAGGGCTGACTATAATATTACAGCCTACCTGGATGAAGACAAGAGAAACCTGAAAGGCTCAGAAACCATCACCTATTACAACAACTCTCCTGATGACCTGGATTACATCTGGCTTCAGCTGGATGAAAATGAGCAGTCAAATATAAAAAACGCCGGTTATGACACTTCGTCTGTACTTCATCCTTCAACCAATGATCAGGAGCTGAAAGTAACCGAGCTACCTGTAAAGGATAATGGCTATGGCGTTAATCTTGAAAAAGTAACCGATGTTTCAGGAAACCCTTTAAAATATACCGTCAATAAAACCATGATGCGTATCGATCTTCCGAAAGTATTAAAAAAGGGAGAAAAGATTATATTCAAAGTAGACTGGAACTATAATATCCCGAACAGGATCAAGATGGGCGGCCGTGGAGGCTATGAAAATTTTGCCGAAGATGGAAATGACCTTTATACCATGACCCAATGGTATCCAAGAATGTGTGTCTACAGTGACTTTCAGGGATGGCAGAATCATCAGTTTACCGGAAGAGGTGAATTTGCCCTCGTATTCGGGGATTTTAAGGTATCTGTGAATGTTCCTGCTGATCATATTGTAGGAGGAACAGGAGAATGTAAAAATTATGATCAGGTGCTGTCTTCGGATCAGCTTGCAAGATACAGAAAAGCTGAAAGCGCAACTGAGCCCATAGAAATTGTGACTTTGGACGAAGCTAAAAAAGCTGAAAAAAACCACTCTAAACAGAGAAAGACCTGGATCTTTGAAGCCAGCAATGTAAGGGATTTTGCATGGACCTCTTCCAGGAAATTTGTTTGGGACGGCATGCGGGTAACAATTCCTGAAAACAATAATAAAGTAATGGCCATGAGTTTTTATCCGAAAGAAGCATATGGACTTTACAGAAAATTTTCCACAAAAGCGGTAGCGCATACCATTAAAACCTATTCGGAATTTACCATCCCCTATCCGTACCCTGTTGCACAATCTGTAGAAGCAGCCAACGGAATGGAATATCCGATGATCTGTTTCAACTTCGGAAGAACTGAAAAAGACGGGACCTATTCTGAAGGGATCAAAAACGGGATGATTGGTGTCATCATTCATGAAGTAGGACACAACTTCTTCCCGATGATCATCAATTCAGATGAAAGGCAATGGGCATGGATGGACGAAGGTCTTAATACATTTGTTGAATATCTTACAGAGGAAAAGTGGGATAATAAGTTCCCATCTAAAAGAGGACCGGCCTGGACAATTGTGGATTATATGAAACTTCCGAAAGATCAGCTGGAACCTATTATGAGCAATTCCGAAAATATTGTTCAGTACGGGCCGAACGCTTATTCAAAACCGGCTACCGGCCTGAATATACTTCGTGAAACCATCATGGGAAGAGAGCTTTTTGATAAGGCATTCAAAACCTATTCAAAAAGATGGGCATTCAAACATCCCGAGCCCGCTGACCTTTTCCGTACCATGGAAGACGCCAGTGGTGAAGACCTTGACTGGTTCTGGAGAGGCTGGTTCTACGGAACAGATCCTGTGGATATTGCTATTGATAAAGTAACGGTATCTACCCCCGATCTGAATACTCCGCCTAAAGAAGCAAAAGAAATAAAATATCAGGTTGAAAAACCATTGGTAAACAGCTTTGAGGATATTTCGAAAATCAGAAACAGGGAAGACAAGAATATTACTTTCTATGTAGAGAAAGACAAAGATGCGCAGGATTTTTATTACCGGTACGACAGAGGACAGGAACAAGTTGACAATAATAAAGAATACAGCATCAGAACTGAGGAAGGCTCTTCACTGAGTGCAAAGGATAAAGACAAGTTTAAAAATATTACCGCTTATCAGATAGACTTTGCCAATAAAGGAGGACTGGTAATGCCAATCATCCTTGAGTTCACCTTTGAAGATGGGACAAAAGCATATGACAAATCTTCTGCTCAGATATGGAGGCTTAATGAACAGAAAGTTTCAAAAACATACTATTTCGACAAAAAATTAAAGTCAATCCAGCTCGATCCGATGAGAGAAACAGCAGACATAGATACTTCAAACAACTTCTGGAGCAGCAACGGAACAAATACTGAAGTTTCAAAATTCCAGCTCTTCAAACAAAAGCAGGAAGGAGGTCCTGTAAGAGGAGGCTCCACCGGAAAAGTAAATCCTATGCAGGCTGCCGGAAAGAAATCATAAATAAAAAAACTGCCTTAAGGCAGTTTTTTTATTGTGTATTTATTATTTATCTCTTTAGTCTCAAAACGGTCAGATCCAGACTCCTGCTTGCTTACTTTATTTTTACTTTAAACAGATTTGAAAAAATCGCTGACAGATATTGTCCTTCTTTCCAGCATTGACCGTTTTATGAATGAGACCCGTTCTGTAACCAACCTTATAGAAATTGTAGTGGCCGGAACTGTTATTTCAAAGCTCACCCGCAAAAAGGCTTTCATTATCTGATAATATCGAAAATTCTGAAAAAGCATCATACCACTGTAACATTCTGAAAATCAACACTACTTATTGTTTAAAAAGACCATGAAAATATTTCTTTTCCTTTTAGCAATGAGCAGTACTCATTTCTTTTCACAAAAGTTACTGACTCCCGGAAATACCGGGATTGATTCCCGATTGATAAAAGATGAAGTTTCCAAAGCCATCTGGTATGCTGAAAATGCGCGTCAGAAAATTGAAATTGGCAGTATTACCACCCAGCTTCAGAGATTAAATACAACGGATCTGCTGATCAGGACGATTGTAGAAATGAAACAGCTGCCCAATGCAAAATGGACAGATTCCACTATTGTTAAGTTTTCAGATTTTTCACCGGTCTACCATTCATCCTATAATGCAATGAGAGATATGGTTCTCAGATCCGGAAAGAATACAGTTACCGGATATTACCTGGATAAAAAAACAGCAAAAAAAGACCTCATTGACATTCCTGCCACAGGCTACTTTGACAGCAGCAGTTATCCGGCTCTGATACGGTTCCTGCCTTTACAGGAAAAGTATACTGCAGAGCTCTCTATTTTTGATTATAACCCGAATGCCGCTAAAAAAGGGATAATGAAGGCGTATGTGCAAAGTACAGGAAAAGGGAATTACCTGAACAAGGATGTATGGATCGTAAAGACCACCGATGATATTTCGGATAAGACAGCCACTGTCACCTATTATATTGACACCACAACACGCAGGATCCTGAAACAGGATATGGAAACAGCAGGAAGAAAAATGTCCCTGGAAACTGTTGAATAGCAGATCTTAATTCCGTTAAACACTAACAGCCAGACCAATACATATACAAATCACTACAAATCGTCTACACACAACAGTGATATATCCGTTAAAAAGATCTATCTTTGATCTGCCATCAGATACGAATTGTCAAAAACCTGATTGACATAAAATGTTCAGGAATCCAAAACTAAAATATTACTTATGAAAAATGCCAAATTACTAAGCAGAGATGCTCAGAAAACAGTTAGTGGCGGAAATGCAACCGCCAGACTTGTATGCTGCGAACGAGATGATAGCGGAAAATGTATCCTTTGGATTGGACCGGGACAACACTGCCCTTAGTCTGATCTTTTCATAACAATTCAGATCAAGCCGGGAGTTTTCCGGCTTTTTTTCTGCCAAATTTTCACACTTGAAAATAAAAAATCTGCCATTTCATCCATCACAGTCTCATGGCATACATTTAGAGAATTACAAGACAGAAATAATTAAAAAATAAATATATTATGTCAGTAAACTTTAAACCATTGGCAGACAGAGTTCTGGTAGAGCCAATCGCAGCAGAAACTAAAACAGCTTCAGGTATTATTATCCCGGATACTGCAAAGGAAAAGCCGCAAGAAGGTACTGTAGTGGCAGTAGGTCCTGGTAAAAAAGATGAACCTACAACAGTTCAGGTAGGTGACAAAGTTCTTTATGGAAAATATTCAGGTTCTGAATTAAAGTTGGATGGAAAAGATTATTTAATCGTAAGAGAGTCTGACTTATTGGGAATCATTGGGTAAAAGCAGCAGGCATTAAGCTATAAGCAGTAGGCAATGAGAGACTACAAAAAATATGATACCTGGAAAATTTCTCATGAATTGGTAAAAGAAATTTATATTATTTCTGAAAATTTTCCTAAATCTGAGCTTTTTGGTCTTACTTCTCAAATAAGAAGGGCAGCTGTTTCTATTCCTACCAATATCGCAGAAGGCTGTGGTAGATCCACAGATAAAGAATTTGCAAGATTTATAGAAATAAGTATAGGTTCTACAAACGAAACCGAATATCTTCTTTTTCTTTCTTGTGATTTAGGATTTACTTCTGAAGATAAAATAGCAGCACTTAATGCAACGCTCAATTTAACCCGACAAAAACTTATACAACTTAGAAAAAAATTATTAAATAATAATTAATTGCTAAAGGTAAAAAGCTTATCGCTTAAAGCCTATAGCCTAAAGCTTAAAAATTATGGCAAAAGAAATAAAATTCGATATTGAATCAAGAGACGCTTTAAAGAGAGGTGTAGATGCATTGGCTAATGCAGTAAAAGTAACTTTAGGTCCTAAAGGGAGAAACGTAGTAATCGAAAAATCTTTCGGTGCTCCGCATGTAACTAAGGATGGTGTTTCTGTAGCAAAAGAAATCGAACTTGAAGATAAGGTAGAAAATATGGGAGCTCAGATGGTAAAAGAAGTGGCTTCCAAAACTAACGATATTGCAGGAGATGGTACTACTACCGCTACTGTATTGGCACAGGCCATCGTAAGAGAAGGTCTTAAGAACGTAGCTGCAGGTGCTAACCCTATGGATCTTAAAAGAGGGATCGACAAAGCGGTAACTGCTGTTGTTGAAAACCTTAAATCTCAATCTCAGGAGGTTGGAGATTCTTCAGAAAAAATCAAGCAGGTTGCTTCTATCTCTGCTAACAATGACGATACGATCGGTTCTTTAATCGCTGAGGCTTTCGGAAAAGTTGGTAAAGAAGGAGTAATCACTGTAGAAGAAGCTAAAGGTACTGATACAACGGTAGATGTTGTAGAAGGTATGCAGTTCGACAGAGGATACCAGTCACCTTACTTCGTGACAAACCCTGAGAAAATGTTAGCTGAACTTGAAAACCCATATATCCTTTTAGTAGAGAAGAAAATCTCTTCAATGAAAGAATTGTTACCGGTTCTTGAGCCAATTGCACAAGGTGGTAAATCTCTATTAATTATCTCTGAAGAGGTGGAAGGTGAAGCTTTAGCTACTTTGGTGGTAAACAAATTAAGAGGGTCTCTTAAAATTGCTGCTGTAAAAGCTCCTGGATTCGGAGACAGAAGAAAAGCAATGTTAGAAGATATCGCGATCCTTACAGGTGGACAGGTGATCTCTGAAGAGCAAGGTTTCACTATGGAAAACATCTCTTTGGATATGCTTGGAACTGCTGAGAAAGTAACGATCGACAAAGACAACACAACGGTTGTAAACGGTGGTGGTGATGAAGCGAAAATCAAAGGAAGAGTAGCTCAGATCAAAGCTCAGATGGAAACTACAACTTCTGACTATGACAGAGAAAAACTTCAGGAAAGATTAGCTAAGTTAGCTGGTGGTGTTGCTGTACTTTACGTAGGTGCTGCTTCTGAAGTGGAAATGAAAGAGAAAAAAGACAGAGTAGATGATGCCCTACACGCTACAAGAGCAGCTGTAGAAGAAGGTATCGTTGCTGGTGGTGGTGTTGCTTTAGTAAGAGCAATCTCTTCACTTGACAATCTTTCAGGATCTAACGCTGACGAAACTACAGGTATCAAAATCGTGAAAAGAGCGATCGAAGAGCCATTAAGACAAATCGTTGCCAATGCAGGTGGTGAAGGTTCTGTAATCGTTGCTAAAGTAGCAGAAGGAAACGGAGACTTCGGATACAACGCGAAAACTGACGAGTACGTTCACATGCTTGAAGCAGGGATCATTGACCCAACTAAAGTAACAAGAGTTGCCCTTGAAAACGCAGCTTCTGTTTCCGGAATGCTTCTTACCACTGAATGTGTAATCACTGAAGTGAAAAAAGACGAACCAGCTATGCCAATGGGTGGTGGAATGCCAGGAATGATGTAGTAGCGTAAGCTAAGACAAATTTAATATACTAACCGTTCTGCTTTTGTAGGACGGTTTTTTGTTTGGATTACGGTTTTCCGCAATGAAATAGTATATTTATATTTTATATTTAATGATTAACAAATAGATAGGTAAAATCTAAACAACATTAGCGCAATTGTGTATGTATGATATTTGCACAATGCATAATTTTTTTGTTAGTCCTAATTTTATAACAATATGACAAAAGAAGAAATTTTAGAAGCAATTTCAAAATCAGGTTATTTATTTGAATCAGAAATCGTTAAACATTTATCAAATTCCGGATATTTTGTGGATTCAAATGTTGTATTTAAAGATCCTTTAACTTTAAAAAATAGAGAAATTGATATTGTTGCTGAAACTTATGACAATACCGAAATGGGACTTTCTACAAAAATCCGATATTTTTTTGAACTTAAAAATAATTCTTATCCCCTGGTTCTATTAACAGAATTACAATTTAATCCTAATACACCTGAAGAAATTATAAAAGAAATTATAACAGTTCCTCAGAATATTAAATATGATTTATCCGATGGATATTGGAATGATTTACAGTATAATAATTTTCCATTATTTACTCAATATTGTTCATTTATAAAAAAAGGGAACAACGAAATTATGGCAACCCATCCAGACGAATTATATACAAGTTTAAATAAACTATGTTGGTATTGCGAAGATGAATTTAGAAATCATATGGAATTATTTGATGAAATGAGCACAAAATATTTTAGACATTGGCTATATCTTCCTGTTCTGCTTATCAATGATGATTTATATGAATTAACAATTGAAGATGGAAAATCTCAATTACAAGAAGTTCCATTCTCGAAATTAATGGTAAATTTTCACTATAATGATAACCCTACTTCGACAATAATATATGTTGTAACAAAATCATATTTAAATGAATTCTTACAAGATATGAATATACTTGAACAAAAAATTTCGAATGAAATGAGAGCTGCTGTAAATGGAAACTACAGCTAACATTGTATTGGCAAATGTGAGGCTAAACCTTGAAGTAAAAAAAAGACGAACCAGCTATGCCAATGGATGGTAGAATGCCTGGAATGATGTAGTAGCAAGTCGCTAAGACAAATTTAATATATAAACCGTTATGCTTTTGTGGAGCGGTTTTTTTTTATGGTTTTCCGTAAAGAAATGTTATTAATTTATCAATATATTTAATGATATAAAATCATAGAGTAAAGGTAATTTACTCCTTTAAACTTTTAAAATAGTTACAGGAAATCTTGTGCAATGTGCAAGATATTGTCAAAACATTATTCAACAATTCAACAAACTTAAGCATATGAAATTAGCCATTGTAATTGAAGGAGCTCAAAGCTCAGGAAAAACCTCTACCATATTACATTTTATAAATCAATATCAAAATCGAAAATTAAATGTAATGCGTTCTGGTTGGCAAAATATTTTTATAAACCCACATTTTCAAAATCTAAAAATCAATCCATATGTAATTTCATCATCTCCATCTGAGTCTGACAAACAATTAATTCAAAGATTTAATAAATGGTCTATTTTGCCCGATTTGATTATTATGGCAGAGCAGAATGGAGGAAAACATTACTCAAATACAATGACTTTCCTCAATGCTAATGGTTACTCAATAAATACATTTGTAATTAATAATATAAATGGATCTTTAAATTGGGAAAGATTTGATTCCAGCAATAAAGCGGCAAAACTAACTACAAGAGCAAATGAAATTATGGATTCAATAATCTTTTTTATAAAAACAAATAATATTATATAATAACCTACTACATAAAACCCTATTCTCTTAGCAAGTGTAAGGCTAGGAAGATTAGAAAATAAAGTTTTAATCAACTATAGACCATAAATGAAAACTGAAATTAGCAAAATTATTAAAGACGAGAATCTTAAAGGTTTAGTGACTGATATTAATGAAGTTTTTCTAGACTCATTCTTAGAAAGTGGTATAATAAAAGATATCCCAATTTTAGGATTAGTATCTAAGGTAATTAATATTGGCAATACAATTCAAGAA
The DNA here is from genome assembly GCF_003385595.1 of Chryseobacterium flavum. Lineage (GTDB taxonomy): Bacteria > Bacteroidota > Bacteroidia > Flavobacteriales > Weeksellaceae > Chryseobacterium > Chryseobacterium flavum. The sequence continues at coordinate 254,658 of NZ_QNUE01000005.1, forward strand.
AGGCTTTATACAAAGAAATTATTGACATTTTTAAAACAGCTTGAAGATACAAAGCCAGAAGATAGAGAAAAAGAGATTAATAAAATAGATGAAAATAAAAACTATAAAACTAAAGTAGGTGAAAAATTACTATACATTATTAACGAAGCTGATGATTGTGAAAAAGCTGAATATATTGGAGTTTTATTCAAATGGTTTTTAGAACAGGAACTTTCTTATTTAGATTTTATTAGATGTGTAAATTGTATTAATAAAACTAATATTATTGATTTAAATTTTTTTATTAAAGAAGATTTTATTGAAAGCTATATCAATTCCAACATTGAAAATTATTTAAATACTGGATTAATAAATCAGGAATATAAAAATCCGTTAAATGAAAGTAATAAAAATAGATTAATCACTTATGAAAAAGCACAAATAAAATATAATATTTCTAGAGTTGGAATCTATATTAGAAAATATTTAAAATAAATAATCCGAATTTTATGAACTTCTGAAAGCAAATTACCTATAAGTTTTAATATAATCTATGAATTTATCTGACAATATTTTAAATAATTTACAAAATCTTGAAAGCAAATGTTTTTTATGTTTTTGTACTTTAGACAAGTCCAATTCTTCAAAGGAACATGTAATACCTAAATGGTTATTTAAAAAATTTAAGCACGATGATGATGGAATGAAACTTGGAAACCATACAAATTTAAGATATAAGCAACTTACAATCCCAGCGTGTAAGAATTGTAATAATTCTATACTGAGCCAAATTGAGAAAGCTTTCATTTCAATTTTAGATAATTCTTTTAAAAATTTATCGCTAGCAGAAGAATTAATAATTGCCCAATGGACATTGAAAATAATGCTTGGTACTATTTTGAAAGAAATGTCACTTGAAAAAGACATTAAAAAAGTAGGTAAAAAAATACTTTCATTTGATCAAGTTAAGGAATTATTACCCCTATTTATTTTACTTCATTCTATTTTCTATGAAACTGAATTAAAAAATAGAAAACCTTGGTCTTTGTTTATAACAAGTTTTGAAACTGAAAATTATGATTATCACTCACATTCATTTTTTAAAACAGCGAGCTTTAAATTCGGAAAAATAGGGTTCATTATAACATTTGATGATAGTTCATTTTATCAGGTAGCAGCTCAAAATTTTGAATTTAATAAATTAAGTGATATGCGATTTATTGAATTAACATATACTTTTTTTGCTCTAAGAAATTCTGAGACTAAAATTCTAATATCGAAAAAAGAATTGATTGCTAATAAATTAATAATTTCAAGTAAAAAACACTATCACAAACCAAAAATAGCTTATAGTACAAAGTATAAAAATACACTAAACTATTTGTTAAATGTTCACAAAATGAGATTTAACAAATAAATTCTAAATCCCCCGCTGCTCAAAGTTTTCCGACTTTGATCCAATAAACCCGAAGTCTAAAGACTTCGGAGATTAGTTTTTATTCTATTTTAAAATCAAATAATTCCTGAGGATGAACTTCTAAGCCTTTGGCCAGTTCTTGTATCGTTGAAATTCTTAAGTCAACCTCTCCTTTTTCTATTTTGCTGATATTACTATGGTCTACATCACATTTTTGAGCTAACTCGCGATAACTTAATCCCAACTTCTTTCTAAATTTTTCAACTCTTTTTCCAAAAGCTATTCGAAACTCAATTCTATCCATTGCAATACCATTATCAGACTAATTTGAAAATTTTACAATAAAAAAATGTAGTTGAATTGACCTACAATTAAAAAATTATTTTATATTTGTACCATAAGCTACAATAAATGTAGCTTTGCGATACTTCAAAGAAATATAGAAGCTATTGCTTAGAATCTCGCCATTGGAAACTGGTAATTTTTAGGAACGAGACGATAAGCCAGAAGCTCACGGCCTAGGCGTGGGCTCTCTTATCTGTTCCCAGGTATACCAGTACCTCAATGGCAGATATTGTAGAGTCCCATGCCGTTTTTATTTTCATGCAGTTCTTCTCTTCTACAAATCCCTTTTTCTAAGCCTGCTTAATCACATAAAGTATCATGACATGTTACAATGGAGTGTACAATCCATTGCGGCCTTCGGGCATTCTAAAACACAAATTTTTCATAAGTTTTTTTACCTGTGCAGGCAGGAAGCAGAGAAAAGCTTCTCCTGTACAGTTTTTTAACTACAAAAGAAGAATAAAACAGCCCATAAAAGATGGATGAAGCAGTTTGCTGAGCAAAATAGTTTCATCTACACTCTTTATAGCTAAAAAACTCACCATTATATTTTAAAAATACAAACATGAAAAAGAATAGAACACAGGTTGATTTCCAGGTGTGGAAAAGTGGTAAGAAGCGCCCGGCATTACAGCTGATGGAAAACTTTTTCCGGTTTAATGATCTGGAAGCCTCTAAAGAGAAACTCAACAACATCATGCATTACGCTGTAAACAGGAAGAGCTGGATCTGTGAAGATCCGGCAATGGTCTTTCAGTTTCATCAGGCCGTACGATCTTTTGTGCGTGCAGGTTACCTTATTCATCTGAAAGGAAAGAAGCGGTACATTCATACTCAGCTGGAAAATCCTTCTCCGTGGGTTCTCGGTCTGCTTTCGGAGAATGAATACCAGAATCCCCTGCTGGTCTTTAAAAAAGCATTCAAAGAATACAGTATAAAGGAGTTTGATTACTTTATGTCCGGTATTGTTTATTTCTCTATGGGAGCATATGAAAACCTGCCGGAAAAAAACATCGTGATTCCTTACATCCACCTCATCAAAATGTTGGATGCTGCACATCTTATTCTTGAAAGGAGAAAAAAGAGGTAATATTAGCTTTATAAAAAAATAACGAAAAAGGGTAATTGACAGTACTTTATGGTTTTATCAACTTTGCTTTGTTATGTTTAAGTAAGCACAACCAGCGATGCCGAAAACTGCAATACTGAAAGAGTAGGCAAAAAAATTAATATCATGTACAAAGTTTTAAATTTTAATGGCAAAAGCGGGACTTTTGAGCATCTGTCCTCATATCCCAATCTGGATGAATGCAAATCGCATGTTAAATCAAGAGGCAGCTCCCTGGATACGATTATTATTTATGAAAGCGAAAACAATCTGAGTGGTGATGAAGAAACAAAAGTAATCATGGACACCATAAAGGCAAATAACGGAAAGATATTACGGGTATATAAAGGCGTATCCATACATAAACAAGATCTGGCAGCCTGCTGTGGAGGAACCACATCCAATTGTTACTGTATCGTAACCTCTTCGGAAAGATATTGTGAAGCCGCCTATTGTGACAATACACATTGCTGGGTGGTAAGATGCCCCATTCCTTGTGGATGCTAGGAAAAATGCATAAGGTAAACAATATGCCTTTCGGATTATTTAAATAAAAACCGTTCTGATTTTTTTAGAGCGGTTTTTACTTTATATAATATCAATATAATGAATGATACGATTGTAATGCTTAGATTTGAAGTATATATAATGCCATGAAATACTCTTGCATATACCACAAATATAAAACCTGCTTTTCATTCAACCGGGCTGGAACAGCTGATTCAAAAGTGATGAGATTATCCGCACTTCTTTTTGTCTTTGCAATAATGTTAAGTTGTAAAACAAACGACTCACTAGGCCTTAAGAAAATGAGTACAAACGAACGTAATGACTATATTGCTTCCAATATAAAGGCGCGGAATGGAACAGATCTGGGTAATTTTATCTATCACATACAGGAATCTAAAATAGATCTGAAACCTTTTCATCACCCTTTAACGGATAAGCTACTTAGCTCCAATTATCCTTACGATATTTATATACTGACAAACCTGTTAGTTAACAACAAAGAATATCAAACTGAAATAGAACAGGCACTCACCTCAAAAATTAAGATCTGGGACACCGGAAACTGGTCAGAAAAATTCTGGTCTCTAATTAAAGAGTATCATCTCAATATTGAAAGACCCGGCTTCTCTGCTATGGAGAATAATTCATTAAAAAAATATAATGTTGAAGCATTCATGAAAACAAAAATTGAAAATGATGAATTAGGAAAAGAACCATTATTAATGGTCAACTGGAGTATCATCAGCTATGAAGAAGGAACGCTTATTGAAACTTTACATAAATTAAATATTAAACACATAGATTATACCCCAAAAAGCCAATCAGTCAGCTTATATGGCAAAAGAGGCATTGACGGAGTTTTAAATATTACAACCTATTGATCCTCACTATGCAAACAACAATATATAATCTAATGAAATCAAGAATTCTCTTTCTCTTTATTACATTAATATCTTACAGTTGTTCAGTGAATAAATATAATAATGTTCCTGCCCGGAATGAAATTGATCTTTCCTTTAAAAAGTTTACTGAAATAAAAAAAGAAGAAATAGATAAAAAATCAAAAGATATTACCGTACTTGCTGACGAATATAGAATGTGAGTGAAACCGCGCTGTTTTTAAGCAGAATAATTTATGTTCATCCAACTAAAAGCAATTTTAAAAATTCTCTCCAACTTTTTCCTATCTTTAAACTACTATTATTCTATTAAGTCAGTATTAAAAGAATCCTGAACCACTGAAAAAATAAAACAAAACCAAACACGAAAAGCCATACCATTGAAAACAAAATTATTATTCCTGTCATTTTTCAGCTCACTGCTGGTTCATGCGCAAACTCTTAATTTTAAAAGTCTCGCCAATATGTCTGCGGGCAGAGGAGCTACAACCAGTGTAATCGTAGATGATAATATATATGTAATGAATGGATATCAGGAAAGCGGAGGCAATGCCAACTATATTGAAAAATATAATATTACTGATAACAAATGGAGTGTTCTCAATTCTACCCTGATTCCCAAAAAATTTGCTAATTCAGAGACTTATGATAATAAAATTTATATTTTTAACGGTTGGGGAAACAGCCATCTTGAAATTGTAGACCTTGAAACCCAGAAAGTAACGAAGGGTGCTGTTAACCGTTCCTACACAGGAAATGCAGGTTCTGCCATCCATAACGGAAAAATATATGTGTTCGGCGGCAGCGGACTCAATGGCGTTGCAACCACTGTTTTTTCTGACAGGTTCCAATATTATGATATTGCTTCCAATACATGGCATCCCTTACCGGATATGCCCACCGCCAGAGAAGCAAAAGGCAAAATTGTGAATGATAAGCTGTATGTTATTGGAGGTTTTAACGGCACCTCATCCCGCCTGATCAATGTTTACGACATCAATACCAATCGCTGGACCGATCAATTTACGATGCCAGCCGTGATATCGGGACATTCATTAGCCGTATCCGGTGATAAGATTTTTATTGCAGGAGGCTATAATAATCAGACTTTTCTGGCCTATTTTGATACAACAACCAATAAATTCCATCAGTTGTCTTCCAATATGATCCCCAGAAGACATGCTGCAGCTGAAGTCTATAACAATAAATTATACATCATAGGCGGAAGTACAACGTCTGTAACCAAATCAGCTATTAAAAGTATACAGGTGGCAGATATCAGCGATAGTACACTCGCCAATACAACCAGTGATAACCGAGCTCCGGAAACAAAAGTTTATACCAAGGCATCTAAAGACGGGTTCATTATCAGCAATAAAAATAACAGCAATCAATTTGAATTTACCGTTTACTCCTTAGATGGAGAGGTGATAAGCAAGGGCTTTGCCTATTATAACAGAAATATAGATTTATCTAAAGTACAACGCGGAACTTATATTTTTAGTTTTAAAGATGAGAAAGGAGCTTTGCAGAAGATTAAAATTGTAAGATGAATAACTATATAAATAAGCAGCTTTTCATAGCGTTGAGATCAGGAAATTTTAAAGCATTAAACTTCTGTAGAGTCCTTAAAAATGATTGAAAATATTAAAGATTTAATTCCAAAAGACAAAAGCGATTTATTTACAGCCGAAAAGCTAAAACACTATTCCTATGATGACCTCAAAGAAATCATTCCGGATTTGCTTGAATGGCTGCAAGATATGAACTGGCCGGTTGCAAAAACTGTTTCAGAATATTTATTCAGCATAAATGACAAAATTACATCGGAATTACTTCCAATTCTAAAAAGTAATAAAGATGAAGTATGGAAATATTGGATTATTACTGTTTTTGGGCCTGTTACTCAATGTCCTGTTATTAAGAATGAAATAATCAGGATTGCTGTTTCTCCAACAAAAAATGAGAAGATTGAAGAAGTTCACGAAGTTGCACAGGAAATTATGAATAGCAGAAATTGGAAATAAACCCTGTATAACAACAATGCAGAACTTATATAAAAATGAAGACTTTTATAACAGATTAGAATTATAAGATGATTTATTCTAACTTGTAGATTTGAAAACTAATAACTACACTATGACTCCTCAGGAACTTGAAATATTATTAACAGAAAGAGTCCGGATATTTGATCTCAGACAGAAAGCATTTGAATCTCTGCACAAAATACTCTCTGAAGATTCTGACGAGCTTACAGGAGGCTTCGCTCCCCATGAAATTACTTTTCTTTTTGACGGATATCAATATCTGATCAAACAGCGATACAGTGAGTCTATTATCAGAGCAAAAATAGGTCTTTATGTGGAAAACGAAATGTATCCTGACAATCTGGAACCCATTGGTTATTATGATCTCGAAATGGATCTTGATGGAGAAATAGTGGATGACTCGTTTGTAATCGAAAAGGAAAAATACCTGAAAGATATTGAAATTATATCCTGTTTTCAGGAGATGAACAAAAAGATGCCATCTGAATACTTAAAAGGAAATCACAATGAATGCGAATTTGTTTCCTACATATCCTTAATCGGAACTTTATTCATCAGCAAAGAATTTGAAGGTGCAGGAATATTTGTCGACAGAGCAAATACTTATTTAAAGGATAATCCTTTACCTGATAAAGATTACTTAAAGGAATGCAGGTATTTCCTGAAAATAATGAGCCACTACTTAACAAAAAATAATTTGTTGTCAGAAAGTTTGAAACAAAGATTAGAAGAGAAACATGAAAAATAAGTCTCCATTTTTTATCCCTCCAACTTTCCCCTATATTTGTTTCAACAACGATCCGATCAATGATGAGGACATAAACCAAAAACAAATATGACAACAAAAGAAGAATTCTGGGAAAGAAAAAGAAAATTAAATGATGATTTTTTCGTGATGGGCTCCGTCGCAAAACCGGCAACAGAGGAACAAATTACGGCGTATGAAGAAAGTACAGGTTTTACATTCAGTGAAGATATTAAGGATTTCCTGACCAATTTTGGCTCCTTAATTTTTGAAGTGAAAGAAGAAGTATGGAAACGGCCTCAGGAATTTGATGTTATTCCAGCCTGGAAATTCGGATATGGCTTTTTTGTATACGGACTTTCACAGGATGAAGAAATGCCTTCCTGGATGGGCTTTGAAGAAAAACATGCCGAAGCTCTTGAATATAAAGAGAAACCTCTGGGCCAGCTTTTTTTCAAACGCAGCGGAAACTTATACAGAGCCTATACAGATAACGGAATCATAAAAATTGAATATGACAAGTATGATGAAGATGATTATGAAATTTTTGACGGAAACATCTATGATTTTTTAATCAAAGAAATTGACAAATTAGAAGAAGATTACAAAGAATATATCAACGAAGGAAAATCCTGATCCCAATATGAAAAAAGCACTCGAATTTCTCAGACAGTTAAACGAAAACAACACCCGGGAATGGTTTGCGGCACATAAATCTGAGTATGATGCCATTGTAAAAGAAAACAAAGCTTTTTTTACTCAGATCTATCATGAACTTCAGGAGCATGATCAGCTCAAAGGAATTCATATTTTCAGGATTTACAGGGACGTCCGTTTTTCAAAGGATCAGACTCCTTATAAAACCAATTTCGGAGCAGGATATTCCCGGGCGAAACCAATGCTGAGGGGCGGATATTATATTCAGCTGGAACCGGGGAATAGCTTTGTAGGAGGAGGCTTTTGGGGACCTGATGCCAAAGATCTGCTTCGTATCCGTAAAGAATTTGAAATCAGCAGTACAGAAATTGAAAAAATCATCTCAGACAAAACTTTTATAAAATATTTTGGAGAACTTAAAGGCGATTCTGTAAAAACAGCACCGCGGGGCTTTGATAAAAATCATCCCGCCATTGACCTGATCAGGAAAAAGCAATTTCTGGTAATGCGGAAATTTACTGATAAAGAAGTTTTATCAGACAACTTTCAGAAAGAAGCTCTTCAGACCCTGCTGGCTATGCGTCCTTTTTTTGATTATATGAGTGAAGTGCTGACAACGGATATGAATGGGCAACCTTTATTCTAGACACAATTGTACTGAAAAGATTTTCCGGTTCGCATACAGAATACATAATTTTGCGAAATTCCTTTATATTTAAATACCATGAAAGATTTTATATCATTATTATGCTGCTTACTGATATTGTCCTGTACTAAGAAGAATGATGAAAACAAAATTGAGAGCTACAATCCCATTCTGTTAAAGATCGGATATTACCCAACTTTTCATCTCCCTGCTGAAACCATAGTAAACTTTAATGAAAGATATTTGATTTTTTACAGTCCGGCTTCTTATTCCCCTCCACCACCGCCGCCTCCAAAAGAAAATGGAGAAGAACGGAGCATCGAAGAAGAAAACGATTATAAAAAATATTTAAATGAAAGGCCAGAATTAAAACCCTTCAAGATAAAATTGTCCAAAAATGATATTAAACGGATTCTTCGGGTATCAGAATCTTTCAAGTCAACAGATTTCAATGATAAAGATATAAAACCAGCATTTGACGGCATGACCACTAATATCATTATCCTATATTCAGATGGAAAACTGATTCAAATTAATCCGATGAATTCTCCCAATGAGAAACAAAGAGCACTATACAGAGAAGTCTTAGCCTTACTCATTGAAAAAAATACCAATAAGAACGACTCTGTTATCTTACAGAAAATAAAAGGATATTATTAAAATACTGTAGTAAATAAAGTTAACTTAAGAAAAATTTCAACTGTTTTATCTTACATCTACCTAAAATAAAAACCTGACCCTCCTCGTTTAGTATTTTTACGGAGATTTTATAATAACCTTGAAACAAAAAATTGAAATGAGAAGACGTAAGATAATATTCTTAACACTTATTTCCTTATTGGTATTTCTGTCTGTAGTAGATTGGCTTAATGCTAAAGACTACTTTCAATCAGACTACAAAGTCCTGACAACGGAGCAGGAAGATCTATTTAAGTGGAAAGATGAAGATGATACAAATTCATTTCAGGAGAGATACAGAAAATATTTTTTTGATAAGGATTACTTTTTTCCCGGACAAAAGGTAACTAAGATTAAACTATATAAGAACATTCCATTATTAGGTCCTTGGACAGGCAAAACACTGAACTCTGCCCAAATAAAAAGTCTTATACATTTCTGCAATGATCCTACCAATTTCGATTGGGATGAAACAACCTGGCAAGCCAGTGACAGCGAATATTATTTCAAACTATTTAACAACAAAAATTTAGTAATAGGGAAAATTTATTTTTGTCTTGAAAAATGCGGTATGACCAATTCAAAGCCATTCTGTCCCGCAATGAAGACCGGCGGACTATCAGAAAAAGGGAAAAAACAAATTGAAAAATTAATACCTGATAAAACCAGCCGGAATTAACAATATGGAAGGTGACTTAATCTGATATCATTCCATTTTTACTTTTAATATCTTTGAAATATTCAATTCTCTTTTGTCAATACAAAAAATATGACCAAAATTCTAAAAATAGCACTCCTCATCCTGTTCTTTTTAAATTACATAACAAGCGCCCAGAGTAAAAAAACAGACACGCTGGTTACCAGTGATCATGTAAAGCTGTATACTAAAAAGTCCGGCAAAGGACCAATATGCATTTTTATTCATGGTGGACCAGGTGCGTGGAGTGAATCCTTTGAAAGTTTGGGAGGAAGCAGGTTAGAGTCAGATCTCACTATGATTTATTATGATCAAAGGGGAAGCGGACGTTCTGCTAATTCTCCTGAAGAAAATTATTCATTAAACAGGATGGTTGAAGATATTGAAGAACTCAGAAAGAATTCCGGAACAGAAAAAATTTATCTTTTGGCACATTCGTTTGGTGGAATACTGGCCGTTCATTACGCAAAAAAATATCCTGATCATCTAAAAGGGATAATCCTGGCCAACTGTACCCTGAACCTGAAATATTCTCTTCAGGAACAAATCAACTATATGAACCAGGTAATGAAAACCAATTATAAGAGTACAGAAGCTACACTGCTGTCTGATTTCATCAAAATAAAAGGAGACCTGTCAAAAAAAGGGCTGGATTACAAAATGCTTTCAGATGAAAAGCAAAATATAGACCTGTTAAATACGATCGACCGTAAGAATCCAAGTACCTATGCTTTTGCACAAAAAGCATTTTCCATACAAGAATACTGGGAAGACCATACTCCACTCACCCGGTCTGTAAAAATACCGACCCTTATCATTACAGGTACAAAAGACCATTCTATCGGAAAAAATCATTTTAAATCTTTTTCATTTCCTGATCAGCAGATTGCAGAAATAAATGGTGGACATTTCCTTTATTACGAGAAAAATAAAGAATTTGTGAAAGCAGTTTCTGATTTTATCCACAAAACCGAAGGTTAGCTTAAAACATTATTTCCTGTCTAATGAAACAACTGCTGATTTTTATTCTGATTATCATAATTTCTTCTTTGTCTGCAGGAATATATGGAATTATTCATGATCAGATTACCTTTACAATTTCACCGGAATATTTTACATGCCTCAAGTTTCCCCAGTTTGGAATGGAGCACCTAAAATTACCTGTAAGAATAAAAGTCGGGATTATTGGTTTTTTGGCTACCTGGTGGATGGGACTATTTTTAGGAATTGCCTATGCCCTTATTTCTTTATTTCTTAATCCTGAAACAATATTTAAGATAACTTTGAGATCAATCCTGATTAATCTCCTTATTACTGTAGTATCCGGATTTTCAGGCTATTTGTACTCCATCCTGTTTCTGTCTCCACAACATATTAACTGGTATATACCAAACAATATTAAAGATATACAACATTATATACAGGTAGGGTCAATACATAATTTTGGATATATCGGAGGAATTGCAGGACTAGTTGCAGGGATAACTTACCAGATAAGAAAAAGCAATGTACATTTTGATTGACGAACCATAAACCTTACAGTATGAAATCAACAATATTCCTCGTAATAAGCTTAATACTTCTATCATGTCATAAAAAAACAGAAAAAAAAGCATTAACTGATCATTATAAAAATTGGGAAACTCTTGAAATCAGAACAAGGTCGGAAATCCTTACCATTTCCAGGTTTTCAGATTCAGCGGGCTATTACCAAGAAACTGATAACAGAAAGCTTGAAATTCCATCAGGAGGTAAAAAAATAATTTTCACTGAAGCGGAAAAAGATAGCTTAGGTAAATACATTTATGAATCTGTTACCCAGCCAAAATTTACCGATATTCGGGCTACAGATTATGCAGGAAATGTTATCTTTAAGTTTGATAAAGGAAACATGAATTTAGTCTGCGAATACAATTCCGTAGGAGACTGGACTGAGGTTTCTGAAAACACTCAAAAGATTTATAACCTGATCAGCCGTAAAATCAAACTATCTAAAAATTAAAAACCGCTTTATCATTATGAAAAAAATAATACTGGACCTTGCTACTACTTTAGACGGATTTATTGAAGGACCCAACGGAGAAATCGATTGGTGTATCATGGATGATGACATGAATTTCGACGGGTTTCTTTCCAGCATTGACACGATTTTTTATGGCCGGGTAAGCTATGATGCATGGGGAAATTATCAGCCTGAAGAAAATGCAGCTCCTGAAGAACAAAAACTTTGGAATACTGTTCATTCCAAAAATAAATTTGTCTTTTCCAGTCAGAACAGAGAAGATGAAAATGCCGTTTTTATCAGTTCCGATATTGTTGAAAAAGTTTCAGAGATTAAAAATCAGGGAGGAAAAGACATCTGGCTCTACGGAGGAGCGGGTCTTATCAAAACTTTCATTCAGGAAAATCTTATTGATATATACAGAATATCTGTTCATCCTGTTGCTCTGGGAAAAGGGAAACCACTTTTTGAAGATATAAAGGAAAGATTAAATTTAAAACTCGTTAAAACCAATGTTTTCAGATCAGGTGTGGTACAGCTTATTTACGAAGCTTAAACTAAAATGATGGGATCGTTCAGCTTAATTCGAAGAACTACTGTTAAAGTACACATCATAATACGAAAAAGATTATTGCAGTCACATTCCTGATATTGGCACTGACTCTTTATAACTATCCTTTCAAATTAAGAAATCGAATCCATAAAACTGATATTTGTAGTAAAAAATATGAATTTTCAAACCGTTTTAGAAACAGAACGGTTTTTTATTTTGAATATCAGTTGATATTTTTATTATTTTTATCTTACACAATATCAAACCACAAAATATAATCTATGCCTCATTTCATTATAGATTGTTCACAGGATGTTCTTCTGCAGAGAACACCTGATGAATTAATGGATGCCGTTTATGAAGTGGCTGATGCAACAGGTCTGTTTGCTCCCAATGATATTAAAGTAAGACTTCAGCCCTATCAGTATTACCGGTTAGGTACCGGCAAGAAAAATTTCCTGCATATCTTCGGATATATTATGGAAGGACGGACTACAGAACAAAAGACTGACCTTTCCAGAAAGATTTGCACCCGGCTTTCTGAATTGCTGGCAGATATTTCTTTTCTCTCCGTTAACATCAGCGATTTTGAGGCTTCAACTTATAGTAACAAAGCCCTCATTAATCCTGAAAATACAGGCAAAGACCGGCATTTCGGATTATAGCTTATTCCTGAACCAACTAAATATCAATATACCATGAGTTTAAAAACATTAGTCAGCAAAAGTGCACAGTATAACAATTGGGTAGTCAACAAATACATTGACTGGCTATCCACAAAGTCTGACGAGCAGCTTAATCAGGAAACTATTTCAAGTTTTCCAACGATCTTAAAAACTTTACATCACATCTGGCAGACCCAGGAATACTGGTGGAGCCATATTTCTGAAAATAATGATTTTGATTTTACAAAAACTACAGAGACCACCAGCAAAGAAGATATTTTTAATGCCATAAAAAACAATTCACAAAAGCTGGTGGATTATGTGGAAAGCTTATCTGAAGAAGATCTTTCAAAAAATGTAAAAGTAGAATCCCCGTGGTTTCAGTGTGACTTTTCAAAATACGAATATATTCAACATGCCATTCTTCATGGAACGTATCATAGAGGACAAATTGTAACAATGGGAAGAAATATCGGAATAACAGATGCTCCTATGACTGATTTTAACTTCTGGAACATTTATAAAGATGATAAATAGAAAGATAACCTAGCAAGCACATCATAAAAAAACTATACAACCTATATGATTTCAGCGACTGATCTTCTTATTTGGAGAAAAACTTATATTTTATTTTTTTCTCTTTGCTTCCTTTCAGCTTTTTCCCAGCTTGAAAAAATTCCAGCTACTCAAGATACTGCCTTTCTGATCGAATCAACAATCCTTAATCAACCGAGAAGCATATGGGTTCATTTACCGGAGGGATACTCCTCTTCACAAACTTATCCTGTTCTATATCTGCTAGATGGTGATGCCCATTTTAAGTATGTTTCTCAAATGACTGATTACCTCTCAGATTATGACCGGAACAGAATTCCCAAAATGATCGTTGTAGCCATAGTCAATATCAACAGAGGCAAAGATTTAAATATACGTCATAATATAGCAGACGGAAAAGAAGACTCTTCCAGCATATCAGTTGTTGATGGTGCTGGAAGATTTTTGAAATTTCTTGATAAGGAAGTGATACCTGAAATAAATTCACGTTTTAAAACTCAGCCTTACAGAATTCTGATGGGGCACTCGCTGGCAGGAGAATTTGCTTTGTATGCTAAAAACACACTTCCGGATTTATTCCAGGCTACAATCCTGATAAGTCCTGCCATTCACGACGAAAATATCGTTGTAATGACTGATTTTAATAAAATGTTGCAAAAGAAAAATCTAAAAGGAAAAATGTTTGTTACGCTAGGAGATGAAGATACTCAAAAAGTCAATCTGATAACAGAGCAGCTTAAACTATTTTCTCCAGCAACTTTTGAATGGGATTTTAAATATTATAAAGAAGAAAATCATTTTTCAGTAACCTATAAAAGCATTTTTGATGGTTTAAAATTTATTTACAAGAACTGGTTTTTTGATAATTACAGTACAGTATTAATGACTCCAAAAGAAATTCAACAACGTTTTGATCGCCTTTCAAAAGAATTCGGATATACATTGCTTCCAACAGAAGACTTTGTCAATAATCGTGCATATAAGCAACTTCGCGCAGGAAACATTAATATTGCACTCGACCTATTTCAACAAAATGTAAAAAACCATCCGGATTCATGGAATGCTTATGACAGCCTTGGAGAAGCTTATATGAAAAAAGGGGATAAAAAATCAGCTATTGAAAATTATAAGAAATCACTTCAATTAAATCCTGATAATGCAGATGGAAAAATAATCCTGGAAAAGCTTTTATCAGAAAAATAAGATATTGTATTTATTATTATCATTTAAATAAATCATGTTACATTAAACAAAAAATGTGGATAACTTTTCCACATCAGCTCTACTTTTATTTTACAATTGTGGATAACTTTTCCATAGCGTATTATTCACAAATATAAATATATATAACACAATACTTTACATAAAATAAATATCCACACAAAATTTTCCACATGTAAATATAAATGTGAATAATTTTATGTGGATAACTTTTTTACAAGCTTTACCCATTCCCTCTCTGTTACAATCTACAATACTTCCTAAACAATAAAAAGATACCACAATTTATTAACCATAATCGTTTATAAATATTTTTTATGTAATTTTAAAAAACAAAACAAATCACCATGAAAAGAAATATGAAAACTATTTTATCCCCTTTAAAAACAAAGAAAATACAAACTTATAGTAACCTTTGTACTATATATTCCCTACCCTGACACCTAGAAAAACGCTCAGATTCTGTTGAAATGATTAGCCATTACAGCAGAAAGCTCCCAATAAAACAAATGAAAACAATTTAATCCCCTCATTCAATGACAACAACCGACATTCAAAAAAACATCATTCCCTATATCGGGGAAACAGATCCTTACATCAATATTCCAGAAAACAGCATTTTCAATGATCACACTATTGAAACTGAAATATACGGACATGATTTTAGCAATGAAAACTTTACTTATCTGCTAAAAACACTGGCTTCATTGGGAAGCTGCAGCTTATACAAACTGTTAAATGATTCCTCTAAAGAAAAAATCTATTTCCTTGGAGAAAAGTTAAGGATCAGAAAATTATCTTACAGACCCATTCCGGATGCCATCTCCATTACCGGCGCAAGCTATCTGGAATCTAAAAGAAAAGGGAAATCCTGCCTTAATGCAAAAGATAAACAATCGGGAGAAACCCTGTATTCTTTTGAGTTGGATTACTATATCATCAACCAAGATTCATTCAGGCTTTTTTACAAAGATTATTTCAATGACACTCCTGTAGAAAGTTATGATGAGAAACTTCCCGAAGCTAAAATAAACAAGACCGGAGACCCCCATCAGTTTACCATATCCATCATGCCTTTTAGCCTGAGCCAATGCAAAGGCCATTTTGAAAATTATCCGATTGTTCCTTTTGTTTTCGTTGCCAATTGTGTACTGAGAGAAATCTTCAATTTCTTAGGAAACCAGAACATTTATGAAATTGACAGCCTGGAAGGTTACGCTTCCAAGGCAATGCCCACCGGAACAGAATTCCTGGTTGAAGTTTTCCAACAAAAATTCCTAAAAAATCTCATCTACTTCAAATGTGAAATAAAAGACCTTTCCGGTACTCCGTATGCAATTATTATTGTGAATCTAAGGTCAAATGATAAAAAACAAACCGGATAATCCTGCTCCTATTCTAACGCAGAATTATTTCTGAAGTTCCCGGCTTAACAGATTTTTTTGTAAGTTCGTTATGAATACACTTATAAAATTACAAATAAAAACAGAGGCTAATGTATAACACTACAATACAAAAAGAATGGTTCTCAAAAGGGGAACAATATGCAAGAGAAATCAATGAAATGGTTGAATTGGGTGAAAAAAACGGATGGGAAAACTGGAAGGGTAAAGAACCTGAAGATAGCAGGGAAAACCTGGGGGAAGAAGTTTTTGAAATGCTCAAAACGGCAAACCTGAACAATGATATAAATAATTTCAGGAAACTCTTCCCCCCCGCTCACACTCCGGTTATTCCTTTACTGAAAGAAAAATCACAAAGCATCGAACACCTTCATTTTATAGAAGGTCAGAAGATCGTCTTTTTAACCGGGACTTCATATGAAAAAAGACAGGCTTATCTGCTTGATGGCGATAAAGTCAGTAAACTTGATGAAAACATTAGTGCTATAGGGAAATCCAGACAGGGAAATGTTTTTGCAATAGCTACTGATCATAAAATTTCGGTATATAAAGGCTGGGAAGGAAAACTGATCAATGAGTTTAAATTCATTAGCACTGATTTCGGACTTACAGAAATTACACCATTTAATGACGGGAGTAAAGTACTTATCATTTCATCAGGAGGTATTTTCCTGATTTCTGAAAATGAGAATAAACTAATACATCCTGTCAACGAAGATAATGATGAAGACTGGACTTCCCAGATCGATATGGAAAATGCAGCATTGTCTAACGACAACTCCTATATTGTTGTTGGGGATCAGGGATATGATCACAGAATTCTGGATCAGGAAGGAAATACTATAGGAACTATCGGACCTCAATCATCATACCCTCATTTCTGCCTGTTCTCAAAAGATGACAGCCAGCTGATTACCAATTCCTGCCATTTTTATAATGGAATTACGATCGGTATTCATTCCGGTCAATATGCAGGAGTAGATATTGAAGCTTATACAGAAAGTGATGATTTTACTTTTATTGATGAAGAAATGAGAGTATATGCAGGAGTAGCAATAAAAGATTACTATATCCTTGGTGACGCATATGGCTACATCAAGGCATTTGATAAAAAAGGAACCCGTCTCTGGAGACACTTTTTAGGATCCACAATTTCCGGAATGACTGTTTCAGATGATGAAACCATACTTTGGGTAGCTGCTCATTCAGGCATACTGCACAAATTACATCTTGAAAAAGGATTAAGAGACACCCACACCATAGGTAATGCAAAACATTATGAAGAGTTCAGGCTTCTGATCTGGAAAGATGAACCTCAGGTTTGGAAATGGTAGGATTCGCATGTTAATTACATGTGCTATTTCCCAAAAAGTATCATTTCATTACTTTTTGTAAATTAGTTTTCTATAGAAATTAATTTAATTTTACGATTATGCAGAACACACGGGTTTTTAAAATGTCCTTTGCAGGAGTTTACCCACATTATATTCAAAAGGCAGAAAAAAAGGGCCGGACTAAAGAGGAGATTGATAAAATTATATTCTGGCTGACGGGATATGACGAAAAAGACCTGCAGGAAATTTTGAATAACAAAACAGATTTCGAAACATTCTTTAAGCAGGCTCCTCAGATCAACCCTAATGCATCTATGATAAAAGGAGTTATTTGTGGCTATCGTATTGAAGAAATAGAAGATGAACTCATGAGAAATATCCGGTATCTGGATAAATTAATTGATGAACTTGCAAAAGGAAAATCAATGGAAAAGATATTAAGGAAATGACTTCTGAATATTAATCTATTACGGATACCTACGTTTAAAATATGATAATCTAAAATTTCTTTCCCAATTCAAAAAACTTCCCGAAATTAGCAGTCTGTGCGTTAAATATGATCCAATGAAATAAAAAAATTTAATTAGAACATACAAAACTTAATATAAGTTTTCTTCGGGGCAGGGTGAAATTCCCTACCGGCGGTTATAGTCCGCGACTCCTTTCTTTTGAAAGGACTGATCTGGTGAAATTCCGGAACCGACAGTTAAAGTCTGGATGGGAGAAGAAAATGAGATGATCAGTAAGATTCTTTGCGGACTCTTATTGTATCGTATTTCATTTCCATGTACCGAAGACTATTTTAACTTTAACAGTAAAATAACATGGAAAAATTACTAGAACAATTCGGAGCAACCTCCAGAGAACGTGTAGAAAAAGCACTTTCAACTTTACAACAGGGAAAAGGCATTCTTTTGGTAGATGATGAAAACCGTGAGAACGAGGGCGATATCATCTTTCCCGCCTCCACTATTACAGAACAGGATATGGCACTTCTGATCCGCGAATGCAGCGGTATCGTCTGCTTATGCATATCTGAAGAAAAAAGCCGCCAGCTTAATCTTCGTCCAATGGTGGAACACAACAATTCAAAAAATCAAACCGCATTTACCATTTCTATCGAGGCGAAAGAAGGTGTAGAATCAGGAGTTTCTGCAAAAGACCGCGTAACAACAATCAGAACGGCTGTAGCTGAGAATGCCCTGGCAGAGCATATTGCCAGCCCGGGACATGTTTTTCCTTTAATCGCGAGAAAGGGAGGTGTTTTTGAAAGACGGGGACATACAGAAGGCAGTGTAGATCTTGTAAAAATGGCTAATCTGGGTGACGATGCCGTACTTTGTGAGCTGACCAATGAAGACGGCTCCATGGCAAGACTTCCCGAAATTGTGGATTTTGCCATCAGGAAAGGGATGAGTGTCGTAACCATTGAAGATATTTATACTTACCGTAAAATGATTATCAGCAACTAAAATAAATCTGTTTAACGCACTTAGCAGCCGCCCGGTATCGGCGGCTGTTTTTTATTGACAGAAATATCAGAAAGTAGCAGCCGGAGCTGTTTCATTATTCAGTTTTCTTTGAAGCTCAGTTTTTTTACCCTTTGAGAAATCATAGCTCAACCCTAAAACAAACATTGATTTATTATTCATGATCTGTGTATGAACCCGGTAATCAACCAGACTCTCAGGAAGACTTTTCGTCTTATATTCCGAAGGCATTCCTATCCAGTACATTCCGGTAGAAAAAGTCCAGTTCCTATGCTTATAACTTATAAAAATATTATTCTGGTTTTCGTTGGTATTGAGAAAAGCACCGCTTAGACTATAAACCGGAATATTAAACTGATACTGAACAGAAAAAGATTTATATTCTGAAGACAGCACAAAATAATTTCCAAGATAATTATTTTTAATCACCATATCTCTCCCTGTCCGGATCGTTTCCGAAGTAGGGGTAATCACCGCTTTTAAAACAAGAAGATTGCTTCCAAAAGGTTTATAAGACCCTGTCAGCTGCATCCCGTATCTCTGCCCATATTTCCCGTTCTCATAAGTTAACGCATATCCTCCCGATACCTCATCCTGAACATAGTACTGATTGATAACCCTATCCGTATAGCGGTAAAATAAAGCAGCATTAAAATCAAAATATTTATTACTAAAGGAATAGGTCAGGTTATTTGAAAAAACCTGTTGTGATTTTAAAAAAGGATTTCCCCGTTGTACAATATTCGGGGCCAGCTGCACCACATTACTGCTCAGCACATTACTTGAAGGACTTACCGGACTGTAACTTCCTGTAAAACGGAAATTCTGATTATTTTTCAGCTGATACCCTAAAACAACTTTCGGAGTAAAGCTCCACTCATCAAAAGTATTTGTAGCACTCTTGTTATGAATATTCGTCAATCCTGCCCCGACGCGATAAGTGAATTTTTCAATTTTTCCGGAAAACTCAGAATAAATATACTGCTCAAGATAATTAACACTATATCGGGAATATCCGGCAAGATTATTAAGATCATTGGAAATCGAAGTTACTGAAAAGCGGTATCCCGAAGAAAGTTTACCTGCCACAAAATCGTGAGTATGCGCAAGCTCTCCTACAATACTGGTCTGTTTTGCCTTAAGAACCATATCATTATCATACACAGAAAGCCCTGAACCCATAATCCATTCCTTTGCCGTTTCAGATGTATTGGTTGTATAATGAGATCCTACCAGATTAAGACTCAGTTCATCCTTATCCCCTATTTCCTTTGAATAATACAGATCCAGCTTAGGAATTACATAATCCGAACCGTTATTTTTGAACATTGAATGCTGCTCACTGAAGCTGTCCATCGTAAAAACGCTCTGACCGGTACCTTTTGAAAATCTACTAAAAACATCCATATTCAACTTTACCTGAAAAGCATAATCCTCAGGAACCATCCTCGTATAACGCAATGCAATACTCTGGAAGGTATACCCGAAATGATCAGTTCTGTTTTCATCTGAACGGTACTGTTTCCCATTCAGCCGGTAATCATAGATACTACTCACCCTCCGGTCATCATAATCCCGTAGATTAATGGAATACTCAAATCCCAAATTATTTTTCCCTTTGGTATAATTAGCATAAGCAGATCCATTAACAAATCCCGTGTTGAAGGCTGCAGATAGGTCAGCACCGAAAACATATCCCGTTTCCGCAGACCTCGTCAGAATATTAACAACCGTATCGGCCCTTGTAGCCCATCGTGCCGGTGGAATATCGTAGTATTCTACTTTTACAACATCACCCGGCATCACACTTCGGATCTGAAGGTCTGTTGCTTCAATTCCATTAATCAGAAATAAAGTAGCCCCGCCTTTTGTACTGGTAATAGTATTAGCAACAGGATCCAGCTGTAACTCAGGAAGTGTCTGAAGCAGGTCTTTTGCATACCGTGCTTTTTCAAGCGCTTCTCTGTCAAAAGTATAGACAGCTTTATCTGCAAATTGCTTTTTACGTTGCGATTTTAAAATAACTTCCTGAATTTCTTTCGTAGCGGATCCCTCTACCGTATCAGGTGATTTTTCCTGTGAAAACATAAAAGTTCCGGAAAGAATAAACGCAGTATATATTGCTTTTTTCATGAGCGTAAAATAATACTCATAAGACAGCCCCGTGTCATGATTCATTACATAATAGATTAATCCGGCAGACATTTTTATGAAAATTGAAATATTATGTTAAATTCTGCCCGCTTTTTGCTGATATTATTTTACACCACAAAATATTTGATCATGAAAAAGTCTTTTATAATTATTTCCTGTTTATTGTGTTCAGTAACTGAGGCACAGGAAAATACGGACTCACCGCAAGAAAAGATGAATATTGTGAAAACCAATGTTACTGCATATGCCTTCAGAAATATTAATCTTTCTTATGAGAGAGTGATCAACCAATGGTTTTCAGTAAATATCGGGTTTGGAACAATGCCTGAAGGAAAAGTACCTTTCATTAATGCTTTTCTGAAAGAGGAGGATGAAAAAAGATTTCAGAATCTGAGAGTAAAAGCAACCCATTTCACCGTAGAGCCCAGGTTTTATCTTGGAAAGGGCTATGGAAAAGGATTTTATATTGCTCCCTATTACCGGTATTCCGACCTGTCTTCCAATACTTTCGACTTTTATTATGATTACAACGGACCGGATGGGAATACCTATCAGATCCCGCTTAAAGGAGGAGGTAAAGCCAAAGGAAACAGCGGCGGGCTTATGGTTGGTGTACAGTTCTTTCTGACAAGAAACCAGAACTTAATTCTTGATCTATGGATTGCAGGAGCTCATTATGGAGGAGGGAAAGGTGACTTCAGTATGACCTCAGATTTTGTTCTCACTCCTGATATGCAGGCACAGCTTAAGAAAGAAATTGAAGACCTGGACCTTCCATTTGTAAAATATACTGTAGAGACCAATGCCAGCGGAGCCAAAATAAAGGTAGACGGACCCTGGGCAGGTTTCAGAAGCGGTCTCTCCCTGGGATATAGATTTTAACACCTGTAGTTTAATCTTTTCATACATGAGGACCCAGGACGAAGACCTCAACATTCATATTTGAAGAAACCGGCGCCATATCTGGTGCCGGTTATATTTCAATGGTAAGCTTGCTTGAATTTCTCAATCATACTATCCAGATTATGCCGCTGGACATATATACTCTTCACCTCTTCATATCTGGGTGATTTGTAGAAAACTTCATGAAAATCCATACTCCCATTTCCTACCTTAACCACTTTCTGTACTTCAATATTCAACTTTTTCAATTCATCTTTAAAGACTTTAAATTCGTCCTGGATACTACTGCTCATTAATATTTTAGTTTTTTAGTTAAAAATTCTATTCACCCCCTTCAAATGGCAGGGTAATATTTCAAATTCTGAATAAAGTTAGTAAATTTATTGATACAAAGTAACAGTTTGACAATATTTTATTATTTTTTATCACAACAACCTATCGATATTATTCAATTAATACATATTTCGTATTTTTAACTCACAAAGGCAGAAAGCAGAAGTAGTAGTCAAATATATCATGGCGCCTTTTAAACAGATCAAATGGAAACAATCACAAATCTGAAAGGAGGAATTATCAGACGTTTGAAAAGTGCCAATACAAAGTTCCCGGATTTTATTTTGACATCAACAGATTCTATGGTAAAATATTAGATCAATCATTCCATGATAATTATAAATTCATTCTTGCTGTACCATTTAACAAAACTGCTAAATAAATCTCATATGATTTTGCCCTGAACCAAAGGGTTTAGAAGGAAGAGAAATATTCTTTTTCAAAAAAATTAAATCTTGTGTAACATTTTTTAAAGGTTCGTCTCTAAAAGACAAATAAACTTTAAAACTTTAGAAATCATGAAAAAAAGTACATTCCTTCTTATCATCATATTATTTTTTTTAGCAGTATGCAATATATTCGGCCAACAAACAGCTTATCCGTTTGAAGTAAAGAAAACAGGAAAAGGAAAACAGGCATTATTTTTCATTCCGGGATTTGCCTCATCGGGAGATGTTTGGAACGAAACAACTGCAAAATTTGAAAAAGACTTCGCCTGCTATACTTTAACAATGGCTGGATTTGCAGGAACAAAACCACAGGCAGATGCCAGTTTTAAAGACTGGGAAAATGGAATTGCAGCTTATATCAAAGACCATAAAATTGAAAAGCCCATCCTTATCGGACACAGTATGGGAGGTGGCCTTACCCTTGCGATAGCAGCAGATTATCCGGAACTTGCAGATAAAATTATCATTATAGATGCACTTCCCTGTCTGGCAGCAATGTCTGATCCCAGCTTTACATCGAAAGAAAATAATGACTGTTCGTCCACCATTACTCAATTGACAGCTATGAATGACGAACAGTTCCGAAAAATGCAGGCCCTGGCCATTCCACGCCTTCTTGCAGATACTTCCATGCAGGAAACTGTAGTTAACTGGAGTATGAAATCAGACCGAAAAACATTTGCCAAAATGTACTGTGATTTTTACAATACGGATCTCAGAGAGAAAATAAAAAACATACAATGTCCTTCTCTCATTCTTCTGGAATCTTTTTTTATTAACCTTAAGCCAGCGATTGAAAGCCAATACAAGAATTTAAAAAATATCAATATGCAGTACGCTTCAAAAGGATTACATTTCATCATGTACGATGATAAGGATTGGTATTTTAATCAGCTTACTCACTTTTTATCTGCGAAATAATGGTTTTTGAAGAGATATACGAACTCTACTGGCAAAGGATATTCCGTTTATGTATGGGATATGTGAATGACCCTGAACTCGCTCAGGATCTTGCTCAGGAAACATTTATCATTGTCTGGCAGCAGCTTTCGAAATTCAGGAATGAATCCAGCATAGGAACATGGATTTTCAGAATTGCTTCTAATAACTGCCTCCGACAGATTGAAAAGGAAAAGAAATTTACCAAAACAGATCTGCCCATCAATCTGGAAGAAAAAAAGCAGGAATCTATGGAACCTCAGATCCAACTGCTCTACCAGTTTATTTCGGAGCTACCTGAAACGGACAGAATTATTATTTCATTGGAACTGGAAGAGGTGAAACAGGCTGAGATAGCCCATATCGTAGGGCTTTCAGAATCCAATATACGGGTAAAGATTTACAGGATAAAAGAAAAATTAACGCAAAAGTTTAAAGAAAATGGATTCTAATATAGATTTTAAAAATATATGGAAGCAGCAGACTTCCGGCAATCCTGATCTGGAAGAGCTTCTCCGTAAGCTGAAAAAATTCAGAAATCAAAATCTGTGCAAACTGATCTTTGCTAATATTTGTTTAATTGCAACTTCCTTATTGATTTTTTTCATCTGGTACCTTTACCAACCTGAAATGATCACTACAAAAATTGGAATTGTACTCGTAGTTTTGGGAATGATTATTTTTCTGCTTGCGTATAACAAAATGTTTATGGTATTTTACAAGATTGATCAGACCCAATCAAACAGTGAATATCTGCAAAGTTTATATGTGGTAAAAAATAAGCAGAAATTGATGCAGACCACCATACTCAACTTATATTTTGTCATGCTGTTTCTTGGAATATGTTTGTATATGTACGAATATATTTTGAAAATGTCCCTTGGCTCAGGTATTATAGCCTATGCATTAACATTTGTATGGATTGCTTTCAACTGGTCTTATCTGAGACCGCGAACAATAAAGAAACAGCAAGATAAACTTGACGAATTAATTAATAAATTTGAAAAGATCAATAATCAATTAAAAAAATGATGATATCTTCTGACAACAAGGACCACTGGGAAAATGTATATGAGACAAAAAACCCGGACCAGGTAAGCTGGACACAGAAAAAGCCTCAAACATCACTTGATTTTATCAATTCCTTCGGAATGAAAAAAAATGCATCTATAATTGATGTGGGCGGAGGTGACAGTAATCTTGTAGATTACCTTCTTGAAGAGGGTTACGAAAATATCACCGTCCTTGATATTTCTGAAAGGGCATTGGAAAGAGCTAAACAAAGACTGGGAGCTAAAGCCGGTAAAGTAAAATGGATCGTTACGGATGTTACCGCATTTGAACCTCCCGAAAGCTATGATATATGGCATGACAGGGCTGCTTTTCACTTCCTTACTACTCCTGAACAGGTTTCAGACTACCTGAAGATTGCCGGAAAATATGTCAATAATTGTATAGTTCTCGGTACTTTTTCTACAAACGGACCGTTGAAATGCAGCGGGTTGGAGATTCAGCAATATGATGAAAATTCTTTAGCTGAAAAATTTAAAACAAGCTTTGAAAAAATAAAGTGTATCACTGAGGACCATATAACTCCTTTCAATACTACCCAGAACTTTATTTTTTGCAGTTTTAGAAAACTTTAATTTTTTATAGTATTTTTTTATTTATTTTTAATAAACCAAATCATTAAATATTAAAGTACTATGAAAAAACTACTATTATTACTTATCTCATCGGCTTTGTGCCCGTTTTTTTATTCACAAAAGGTAGAATTTCAGGAATGCGGAACTGATGAATTAATGAAAAAACATTATCAAAGGTTTCCGGAACAGAAAGCCCAGGATGATGCTTTTAACCTTGAATTATCCAAATTAATAAAAAGTGGTAAAATAGCTTCGGTAATCAATAAAAATCAGGTATATGAAATTCCTGTTGTCGTACATGTTGTAGGAGATGGCAGTGCAATAGGGACCGTCAACAATAAGTCTGATGCCGATATTATTGCCTGGATCAATTATACCAATGGTGTATTTGCCGGAAGCAGTTCCAGTGGAATGTCAGGGACAAGTGCCATACTGCCTGTTAAATTTGTTTTTGCCAAAAGAGATCCCGCCTGTAATCCTACGAATGGGATCAATAGGATTAATGCCTCTCATCTGCCCAAATACGTAAGTGGAGGAGTAAATAATGACAATACCACCAATGCAGTAACAGCTTCACAGATCACCGCTCTCGGAATGTGGGATACAAGTAAATATTACAATATTTATGTAGTGAAAAAACTATCTTCCAGTTCAGGCACTTTAAATGGCTTCGCCTATTATCCCGGAGGAAGTAATGATTATTCCTTTATGTCCACCAGCGCTTCGGCCGTCAATGCACAAACCTTAGCCCACGAATTCGGTCATGCACTCGGATTAAGACATACCCATGAAGGATATAATGAATCCACAGGAGCCTGCCCTGCCAATAATGATTGTACCCTGGATGGAGATCTGGTTTGTGATACCGAACCTATGAAGAGCCTTTATCATTCCTCTGTGCCTTACACCTGCCAGACCGGACAAACCAATCCTTGTACCAGTCAGATATATGCAGGCGGGGAAAGAAATGTAATGGCTTATACTTTCTGTTTCCGTGACTTATTCACACAGGGACAGGCCACCAGAGCCGTTGCACAGCTTCTTCAATACAGGCAGTCTTTAATAAACTCACCGGTGGCATCCACCACGGCATCTAATAACAGCTCAACATTAACTGCAGCCTGCACTCCTTCCAGCATTACCAATCCCGGAGGATATAATATAGGTATTACTGCCGTAAAATTCGGAAGCATCAATAATTATTCAGCCAATTACAAACAGGCAGTAAATAATTTCTATGAAAATTTTACCGGAAACTATTGTCTGGGAACTTCAAAAACAACCATTCCAAAGGCAACAGCAACCACACTGACTATTGCTCCCGGAACAAGCAATGCCCATATTATAAAAGCATATATTGATTACAATAATGACGGGCAGTTTAATGAAACTACAGAATTGGTTCTTAATCAGAGTGGAATAAATAATGGCTCCTGGGCTACAGCTTCAGTAACTCCACCATCAAACGCAGTTACAAATACTCCGCTAAGAATGAGGGTTATCGGTGATTTTAACGGCACACCGGTAACAGCCTGCTATACTCCAAAATACGGACAGGTTGAAGACTATTCTGTAATTATTGAACAGCAGAACCTTTTATCTTTAGAAAGCAATGCCAATACAAAAGATGTTACTGACATTGTTAAAGATGGCAATTCAATATATATAAAAAGTGATATAAAAATTTCTTCATTACATATTTACGATGCCTCAGGCAGATTACTGACAGACACCAAGAATATACAATCACCGGAATTCAGATTTCCGGTAGATAATAAAAATATAATTGTTACCGTTAATGTCGTTTTGGAAAATGGCAGGGTAATCGTCAGAAAATTAAAATTCTAAAAAACTATATTCACATAAATAAAAGAGAACTCAATGGGTTCTCTTTTTTAATTTCTTTATCATTATTTTCCTCTTCGCAGGCAATCAGTCTTTATTATGAATTATGACTTTTTCTCTTCCTCCATTTCTACTTCATGACGAAGCTGGGCCTTGTACAGTGTGGCATAATATCCATTTTTATCCAGAAGCTCTATATGCTTTCCTTCTTCCACTATTTTCCCATGCTCCATCACAATAATTTTATCAGCCTTTTCAATGGTTGAAAGCCGGTGTGCAATAATAATAGAGGTTCTGTTCTTCGTTATTTTTTCTGTAGCCCTCTGGATCAGCTTTTCACTTTCATGGTCAATAGAAGAAGTAGCCTCATCCAGGATCAGTATTTTCGGATCAGACAAATATGCTCTTAGGAAAGATAATAATTGTCTCTGTCCTAAAGAAATGGACGAACCTCTTTCACTGACAACATAATCATAACCACCGGGAAGCTGCTCAATAAACTGATCTACTTCTATTTCTTTAGCTCCTGCTTTTATTTTATCAAGAGTAATACTTTCATCGCCAAAAGCAAGATTTTCAAAAATACTTCCATGGAAAAGGAAAACGTCCTGTAATACAACTCCGATATGACTTCTCAGATTATACAGTTCATAATCTTTCAGATCTATATCATCAATCAGGATCTTACCCGAATTAATATCATAAAGCCTTGTGATAAGACTGATAATCGTGGATTTTCCGGCGCCTGTTGCTCCTACAATAGCGACTGTTTCCCCTGGTTTTACTTTAAAATCAATTCCCTTCAGTACTTCCTGCTTCTCATCATAAGCAAAACGGACATTCTGAAATTCAATTTTACCGGCAAAATGATCCTTTTTAACAGTCCCGGTGTTAGGCATAGAATTTTCTTCATCCATTAATCCCAACACCCTTTCGGCACCTACAATACCTCTCTGAATATTATTGAAACGGTCTGCAATTTGTCTCAAAGGACGGATCAGCATCGAAATATACTGAATAAAAGCAATAACTACTCCCGCACTAATGGTAATATATCCGCCATAAAACAGAATAAACCCGATAAACAGTGATGAAATAAGCTCTACCACCGGAAAGAATAATGAGAAAATGAAAACTGTTCTCAGCAATGCTGCTTTAAGGGTGATATTAATATCATCAAACTTTTTAAACTCAGATTCCTGTCTGTTGAACACCTGAATAATCGGCATACCCGCCAGTCTTTCCTGAACAAAAGAGTTTTGGGTTGCCGTCCAGTTTCTTTCATCTCCGAAAGCTTTTTTAAGCCTTTTCTGAAAAAATCTTGTGATAATCACCATTAAAGGTAAAATTGCCAGGGTAATATAGCTCAGATGCACGTTGGTACTGAACATCATGACCAAAACGAAAATAATTCTTAAAATATCTCCGAAGACCATCAGAAAACCATCCGTATACACCGTAGCAATGGTTTCAACATCTCCTACAGCACGAGTTACCAGCTGCCCGATCGGAGTTTTGTCAAAAAATGAGGTCCTGAAATAAATAAGCTTAGCATACAATCTCTCCCTGATATCACGAATAACATTCTGAGAAATAAAGTTGGAAAAATAAACTAAAAAAAAGTTCAGAACCGTTTCAGCAAATACCAATCCTACCAGAATGTAGATATGCTTCATCATTAAAGCTTTGTCCTGCAGCTTAGTGATATCATTATCCACCACTTCCATGGTAAGGTATGGCCTGTAAGTAGAAACAATTGAAAGTATAACAGAAATTATTAAAGTAAGAATGAACCAAGAACGAAATTTCATTCCGATAAAGAACAGTCTTTTTATAATTCCCCAGGTATCTTGTTTTTTCATTGTACGAATCGAAAGAAAGAATTAAAATAAAATTCTATGCAAAAATAAGACTTTCTGGATTGTCAGCCTGTACAACTTCTACAATTCGTTATAGAAAATTTAAGATATCTATTATTTACAATATGAATATATTAAGCATTTTTACAGCCATTCCAAAAAACGAGATTGTTATTCTTTACCATCTTCACCCGGTAAATGATTCTTTCCTAAAATCAATAAAACTTTTCCTTTCTTGAAATCTTCTGCCGGAAGTCATGCAACCGGTAAAGACAAAAGCTAACTAAATGATTTCAATTATGATAGTAGTCAAAAGTAAAAGCCCAGATAAAACCAAATTCTATTGATCTAAATTATTGCCTATTTTCTCTATTTCAAGAGAAGGTTTTTGAAGACTTTCATTCTTAAACTTTTTCTCAAGAAACTGGTACACTCCCCAGACTGCTGCAATAGATATCAGCCAGCTGATCATATTTGGCAAAGAATACCCAGTATAATTTACACCTTCAATAGATGCAGGATCCGTTAGTCCTTTATACATTCCATAGCCCATTCCTAGAAAAATTTGGGTTCCCAGATAAATTCCTACAGCTAAAAGCCCCATTTTCCATTTCGTTTTTCCAAATCTGCCGGCTAATTGTGCGTAATATCTATAGGCGCCGATAAGAATAAAAATTGATAACATCGTTATAGTTTTTTTTAGTTTCATTTAAAATCATATCCCACATCCACCAGGTATAATCCATGTCCCGGCGCTGAGGTTCCTGCAGCATTACGGTTTTTATCTTCTATCACCTTACGGAGATCTTCAGGTTTCAGTTTTCCGGTACCTATTTCTACCATGGTTCCTACGATAGCACGAACCATATTTCTGAGAAAGCGGTTCGCAGAAACAGTAAATTTCAATTCCGATCCGTTCTGTTCCCATTCTGCCTTATAAATTTTGCAGATATTGGTTTTATTGTCGGTCTTCAATTTTGCAAAACTTGTGAAATCCTCATATTCAAAAAGAATTTTACAGGCTTCATTCATCGCATTAACATCCAGAGATCTTTTCCAGTGCTGCCACGCAGATTCCTGTGTGAAAGGATTTTTTTCCAGCGAAATATAATATTCGTAGGTTCTGTACGTCGCATCAAAACGAGCATGAAAATCATCTTTCACAGGGAAAATCCTTTTAATGGAAATATCAGGTGGAAGAAAACTGTTCAACTTTCGCGGAAGCTGATCATCCAACTCCTTGTCTGTATCAAAATGCGCAAATATTTTTTTTGCGTGAACCCCTGTATCCGTTCTTCCAGCTCCCGTAGTTTTAATCTCTTCTCGCAAAATTGTAGACAGCGCTTTCTCCAGTTCTTCCTGCACAGAAACGGCATCCGGTTGTATCTGGTAGCCGAAATAATTCTTGCCGTTGTAAGAAAATTCAATAAAGTATCTCAATGTATTCTAATAACTCCACAAAAATACTTTAAATTACCGAAATATTTGTTGAAAAGTCTTTGAGAATATTACACTAAATCCTTACGAAAATCCTATTTTTGCATTCGTATGAAAAGATGGTACCTATATCCTTTTTCCCTTGCTTATCATTTGGTAACGGGTATCCGAAACACAATGTATGATTGGGGAATTTTAAAATCGACAAAATTCAAGACACCGATAATAAATGTCGGGAATCTGTCTGTGGGCGGAAGCGGAAAGTCCCCTATGGTGATGTACCTCGCTCAGTTTTTATCCAAACATTACAGGACCGGGGTACTTTCACGTGGCTACGGCAGACTTACCAAAGGGTATGAGGTAACCAATTATGACAGTAACTATAAAATGGTGGGTGACGAAGCCATGCAGCTTTTTGAACGTTTCAAGAACCGTTTTGTCATTGCTGTTTCGGAAGAGCGCGTTCCCGGTGCAAAAAAAGTAATTGAGGACATGGACCTGGATGTACTGGTACTGGATGATGCGATGCAGCATAGAGCTATTAAAGCCGGGTTCAATATTCTGATGACAGATTTCAATGACCCTTATTTTAAAGATTATCTTCTTCCCGCAGGAGATCTCCGTGAATCCAGATCGGGAGTGAGAAGAGCAGATATCATTATGGTGAGCAAATGCCCTGATGAACTGACTGAAGAGACAAAAAGATATTATATTTCAAGGATAAGACCTTCTCATCACCAAAAAGTATTCTTTTCTTCAATCGGATATGATGAAAACGTATATGGAAAAGATAAAATGCTTCCGGATAATAACCTGAATTATTATGATATCTTACTGATCACAGGAATTGCCAATCCAAAACCTTTGCTGGAACATCTTTCAAAATTTTCAAAAAGGGTTAAACATCTGAAATTCAGGGATCATCATAATTTCACTGATGAAGATATTAAAAAAATCCTTGCCGAATACAAAAAATTAGGCGAATACAAGCTGATATTAACCACAGAGAAGGATTATGTCCGTCTGAAAACTTTTGACTATCTTAGAGAAATTGTTTACTACTGGCCTATCAATGTACTTATTGATAAAAAGGAAGAATTCAATCAAATCATCTT
Organism: Chryseobacterium flavum; assembly: GCF_003385595.1. GTDB lineage: Bacteria > Bacteroidota > Bacteroidia > Flavobacteriales > Weeksellaceae > Chryseobacterium > Chryseobacterium flavum. Next base: position 286,290 of record NZ_QNUE01000005.1, read on the forward strand.
AGATTATGTTAGAAAAAATTAAGGAGACCGCTGATTTTATCAAAAATATCATTCAGGAAACACCTGATTTTGCTGTTGTTTTAGGATCCGGACTTGGAAAACTGCAGGATGAAGTAAATCCCATCCATGTTTTAGAGTACAGGAACATCCCCAATTTTCCGCAAACTACAGTAGCCGGACATAGTGGAAAGCTTATTTACGGAACACTGGAAGGGAAAAAAATACTGATGATGAGCGGACGTTTTCATTATTATGAAGGACATTCTATGGAAACAGTAACCTTTCCAGTAAGGGTTTTTCATTTACTGGGAATAAAAAACCTTATCCTTTCCAATGCCTGCGGTGGAGTAAACCCAGCGTTCAGCGTTGCAGACATTGCTATTGTAAAGGACCATATCAACATGATGCCGGAACATCCTCTTCGTGGAAAAAATATAGATGAACTCGGACCCCGTTTTGTGGATATGAGTGAACCTTACAACAGATTGATGATCCAGATAGCTGAAAAAACCGCGTCAGAAAACAATATTAAAATCCATCAGGGAGTGTATGTAGCTCTTCAGGGCCCGACTTTTGAAACCCCGGCAGAATACGGGATGATCAAAGCAATCGGCGGAGATATGGTAGGAATGAGCACTGTTCCGGAAGTTATTGTGGCCAGACATATGGGAATGGATACATTCTGTATCTCTGTCATTACAGACCTTGGGGGACCGGATATCTCCTTTTCTGTTTCTCATGAAGAAGTTTTAAATGCAGCCAATAAGGCAATGCCTGATGTAATTACTGTAGTAAAAGGATTGATTAAAAATTATCAATAAAGAATATCCCGCTAAAGGCAATAACATCCCTCTCCCCTTCTATATTTGATCTGAAAAACACCACTCTCTATACACTATAGAATATATCAATATTATAAATTTTTCCTAATTCGAAAGAATTCAATGTCAGATTGCAATTCATTGATTAGTTTTGTATAAAATGAAATTGTACAAAATGAGAACGTGGTTATTAATTTTTATGATAGGATTTTTCGGATTAAGTTATTCCCAAAAGGCGCCTGCAGTTCTAAAAACAGGGTTTTCCAAAGAAGCGTTGAAACAAAGCCTTGAAGATGAGGAAGGGAAAAGTGTCACCATTCAGCAGATTCTTGATCAGCACAAAGGAAAGGTCTTAGTGATTGACTTTTGGGCCGGATGGTGCAGAGATTGTCTGAAAGCTCTCCCGAAAGCTGAAGAACTGGAAAGAAACAATCCTAATGTAGATTTTGTATTCTTATCGTTGGAGAGGTCAAAAGAAGGTTTTGATAAAAGTCTCGTAAGATTCAATATGAAAGATAAGGATAATTACTGGTTTTCTTCAGGCTGGAAAAACGATTTCAACAATTATATTGATCTGAACTGGATTCCGAGATATATGATTATTGATCAGAAATCATCTATTGCTAAGTATTATGCAATATCTCCGGAAGACCCTGAAATCCAACAAACCATTGACAAGCTTTTGAAATAAGGGCTTTATGTTAACTTGACATATGAGAGTAATGTATTATTAATTTAAACCATGATTATAAGAGAAGCCACAGCACAGGATTTAGAAATACTTTTAACTTTTGAACAGGGAATCGTTTCTGCCGAAAGACCTTTTAACAGTACATTAATTGATGGAGAAATTCATTACTATGACCTGAATCAGTTCATACAATCTCCTGATGCTACTTTAATTGTAGTGGAGGACAACAATGAACTTATTGCTTCAGGTTATGGGCTGATTAAAAAATCAGAAAAGGATTATTATAATTTTGAAGTCTATGCCTATCTTGGATTTATGTTTGTTAAGCCTGAATACAGAGGAAAAGGGGTCAATAAATTAATCACAGATGAGCTGATCCGCTGGGCAAAGTCAAGAGGTATTTCAGAAATAAGGCTTGATGTTTATGCCCGGAACGAAGCCGCAATAAAAGCTTATGAGAAAGCAGGTTTTGAACCTCTTCTTCTTACCATGAGATTGAAATCCTAAGAAAATCCTCTTTCTCAGCTTCAAATCTCCCTCCTATAAAAATTTACCATAAATAAATGAATCCATATCTTTGTATATGGATTTTTCTTTGCCACTTCGTAAAATTATTCATGTTGATATGGATGCATTCTATGCTTCTGTGGAGCAGCATGATAATCCGACTCTAAAAGGAAAGGCCATAGCAGTAGGCGGCCAGCACCGGGGCGTTGTTGCTGCAGCAAGCTATGAAGCAAGAAAATACGGAGTCCGGTCTGCGATGCCCAGTAAAACAGCAAAAGAAAAATGCCCGCACCTTATTTTTGTTCCTCCCCGTTTTGCCCGGTATAAAGAAATATCAAAAAAAATACGGGAAATTTTTTATGAATATACTGACCTTGTTGAACCCTTGTCGCTGGATGAGGCCTACCTGGATGTCACGGAAAATAAAAAAGGAATGGATTCTGCCAACCTCATTGCAAAGGAGATCCGGCAGAAAATATTTGAAGAAACCGGATTAACTGCTTCTGCAGGAATTTCTGTAAATAAATTTCTGGCCAAAGTAGCCTCTGATATCAATAAGCCCAATGGTCAGAAAACAATACATCCGGATAAAGTAGAAAGTTTTCTTGAGGAACTGCCTGTTGAAAAATTTTACGGGGTTGGAAAAGTTACAGCCAACAAAATGTTCAGCCTGGGAATCTACAAGGGTAAGGATTTAAAAAAGAGGTCGCTGGAAGAGCTCGTGAAACTTTTTGGAAAATCCGGCCAACATTATTACAATGTAGTACGTGGTATTCATTCTTCAGAGGTTAAACCTCATCGTATTCAGAAAAGTGTTGCGGTAGAGAGAACTTTTTTTGAAGATCTTTTTGACGAACAACAGATCAATGAAAAATTAGAGAGTCTGAGCCAGGAGCTCCATCATAGACTACAGAAAAATAATATTCTGGGAAGGACTTTAACTTTAAAAATAAAGTATAAAGATTTCTCTCTTTTTACAAGAAGTATAACGAGAGAAGATTATTTTACAGCTCCGGAACAGTATTTCAGTACCGGTAAAAAACTTTGGGAACTCCGCCCTTACGACAAGGCTGTACGTTTACTTGGGCTTTCCCTGTCCCATCTCAATACAGAAGAAAAAAAACAGGTTTCCGTTCAACTAAAAATCCCGTTTGAAGAATTTGAAAATCAGTAGATCAGTTTTTTTTATTAACTTGTATTCACCAAATCTTCAAATATATGAACCCAACAATGATTCAGTTTTTCCACTGGTATTCTGAAGGGGATGGAAAATTGTGGAAAGAAGCCGAAAAACAGGCAGAATATTTAGCAAAATTAGGAATCACTTCTGTATGGTTCCCACCCGCTTATAAAGGAACAAATGGCGGATATTCTATAGGATATGATGCTTATGATCTTTACGATCTGGGAGAGTTTAACCAAAAAGGAACTATTGCTACGAAATACGGAACCAAAGATGAATATATAAAAGCAATCAAAGCTTTAAAAAAACAAAATATTCAGGTTATTGTAGATATTGTCCTGGGCCATAAGGCAGGTGGCGATGAGCTGGAAAAGTTCAAGGCGGTGAAAGTAGACGAAGACAACAGGGAAAAAGTCATTTCTGATGTTATCGAAATAGAATCCTATACCAAATTTACATTCCCGGGAAGAGGAAAAAAATATTCTGATTTTGAATGGAACTTTACCTGCTTCAGCGGAGTTGACTATGCCGAAGGAATGGATTCCCATATTTATAAAATACAGTCTGAATATGGAAATGACTGGGAGGAAATGATCCATGATGAAAAGGGTAATTATGATTATCTCATGTATAATGATATTGAGCATCGGAATCCTTTTGTCCGTGAAGAGCTTAATAATTGGGCTAAATGGTATTTTGATCAGACGGATTTTGATGGGGTAAGGCTGGACGCCTTAAAGCATATTTCCTTTGACTTTTACAAGGAATGGCTTACCTTACTCCGTTCCAACTCAGGAAAAAATATCTTTGCAGTAGGAGAATACTGGGCCCCGGGATATCTTCATCTTCTCCAGAAATATATAGAAGTAACGGAAGGATGTATGAGCCTTTTTGACAGCTCCCTTCAAAACAATTTTCATAATGCATCCAAAGAAGGCGGTTCTTACGACCTGCGGAGAATTTTTGACGGGACCCTTACCCAGGCAGATCCGCTACACTCTGTAAGTCTGGTTGCCAATCATGACACCCAGCCGCTGCAAGACCTGGAAGCACCGGTAGACTCATGGTTTAAGCCGATTGCCTATGCTCTGATTCTATTGAGGAAAGATGGCTATCCATGTGTTTTCTATCCTGATTTATATGGTGCCCATTATATTGATAAAGACAGGGCTGGCCATGATCAGGAAATATTTATGCCTAAAGTAGACGGGATTGAAGAGCTTCTTAAAGCAAGAAAAGAATATGCATACGGAGAACAGAGGGATTATTTTGAAGATGCCAATTGTCTTGGATGGGTTCGGGAAGGAGATGACCAGCATCCGGGATGTGCTGTTGTCCTGAGCAATAAAGATGCCTATAACAAACCCATGGAGGTCGGAAAAAAATATGCTGGTAAAAAATTCACGGACTTGCTGAAAAGATTCAAGGATAAAGTTACTATTGATGAAAATGGCTGGGGGAACTTTCCGGTTCCTGCAGGAAATGTAAGTGTCTGGATTCCGGAATAACAAATAAAAAATAAGCATACATTTTCAGGAATTACCCTGAGATGTATGCTTACATATTTTATGGCAGGAATTGATCAATGCTAGCAATAGATATATCTGCAATTCCATATATCTGTTGCCCATTCGCAGCAGTATCCCTCCTCGTTAGAAGTACAGCAGACACGGTCCCGGATAATACCGCCGGCTTTCAGGTTTTTAAGCTCCTGCCTTTCGATTTTTCTTACGTTTGGATTCTCTTTTGTTTTCATGATAATTAATTTTTTGATTTGACTATCAAATATACATAAAAAAGATAGCTTTTAAAACAAAAAAAGAAACCAACATCCTGATTATATACATATTACAATCTATAAATCCATGTCTGATCTTTCCTGTGATTGTAAAACTTGACTATCTTTTTTAATTAACTTTCCGGAGATCCAGTATCTCTGGTCTTTCTGAATGATCAGAAATATTTCCCGTTCGGGCAAATTCCGTCCAGAGAGCTCTCAGTTTTTTCCCATTTTCATGGATGTACTCCCATGGTACTCCTCTTAACATTTCAGAGGATTCCCATGCTGGTTTATTTCCAAAAATCAAAGGCAGATCAATACAATGCGGAGCACCAATTCTGTTGTATTTTGATTGAGAATGAATTCTGAATAAATAAACATTTCTACCGCCATGTGCACAGTTCTCTGCAAATTTTTCGGCAGGTTTTCCGTAAATAAATTCTGTTGTTTTTTCAACAGTCTTATCCATAATCCTGAGCCCGATCCCTTTTCCAAAATATCTATTTAAAGCTTCTGAGGTCTTGAGATAAAAAGCTGTTTCATCATTGTTCAACCCGATGAGTACGTCGTATTTTTTTGCACTTTCCCTCCATTTTTCCAGCGACTCTTCTTCTTTACATAAAGGAGGATATCCGTATTGGATGCCAAAGGGCATTGCTGCTTTTAACCCATATTTCATAACAGAGGGTACAAACTTCCCATATTCATCCATCATCTTCAAAACATCAGTTTCATTTTTTAAACCATCTGTTTTCCTTAAAAATTCTGCAGACATCTTCTGTCTTTTGTGCCTCAATCCTAAAGGTGCACTCTGAATAATGACCCGTTGAAACAAGTTTTCAATTCCCTCTGAAATCATCAGATGAGCAATGGCATCTCCTCCGGAAGATTGTCCGAAAAGCGTAATATTATCAGGGTCACCACCAAAATCCGATATATATGTCTTTATCCATTTCAAAGCTTCGATCATATCAAAAAGGCCAAGATTCGGAGGTCTCTCTTCATCACCGCCTAAAAAACCAAAAAGTCCTAAACGATAGGAAACAGTTACTACTATAATGTTTTGTTCCTTTACCCATTCTGCCGGATCGGCAGTAGGTAAATCACCACATCCTATTTCATGAGATCCTCCATGAATCCATACGACAACAGGCAGCTTCCTATCATCTCTTATATTTTCAGGGCGTGTAATGGAAAGATACTGTGTAGATTCATCTGCTTCAAAGTTTTCAATATGCGTAATGCCTATCATTTTTTCCACAAGCGGACTTAATGCCTGTGGGCAAACCGGTGTTTTATCCGGAAAGATAATATCTGAGACAGAAGGCTGTAGAGGCACTGGTTTTTGAAATCTTTCCGAACAGGCGTAGCGGATACTTTTTGCGTTGATAATGCCTTCTTCTTTTAATGCTGTAATTCTCCCGAAACGGGTCTCAAAAATATAGAGTTCTTTCTGTTGTGATTTCATTTTGAAACTTCAAAATCTTTATTTTAAAGATAACTCTGTTTTTTCAGAAGAAAAAATTTACCCCATTTTTTAACATACAGAAATATTTATGTATGTTTCAGTTCAGAATTTTATATTCGCTTGGCGAAACACCTACTTTGGTTTTAAATAGTCTTGTAAAATGCTGCGGATATTTGAACCCCAGATCATAGGAAATCTCACTGATAGTTTTTCCATTGCCCAGGATTTGTTCTTTAGCTATATCAATGAGCTTGTTATGGATAAATTCCTGGGCAGAAATTCCCAGTTCTTTTTTAATAAGATCACCAAAATAGTTTGCTGACAGATTCAGTTTCTCCGCAAAGTAGTTCACCATAGGAAAACCAATGTTTTTAGGATCTTCAGATTTTAAGTAATCGTCAACCAGATTTTCAAATTTTCCAATAAGTCCCTGATTGATGTGGTCTCTTGTAATAAACTGGCGGTCATAAAATCGCATACAGTAATTGAGAAACAATTCAATATTGTTAACCACTAAAGATTTGCTGTGCTTATCAATAGGCTGCTCAAGCTCAAGTTTAATATTTTTAAAACATTCCAAAATAATTTCCCGTTCTTTTTCAGAAAGGTGCAAAGCTTCATGTACATCATATGAAAAGAACGAATAGTCTTTAATATGCTTCCCTAAATTTGTTCCTTTTATCAAATCAGGATGAAAAATTAAGGCAAATCCTGCCGGCTGCACAAATTTATCTTTATTGTAAATTCCATAGACCTGTCCGGGAGCAATGAAAACCAATGTCCCTTCCTGGTAATCATAACTGTGCTTTCCATACTGCATATCTCCACACATTACATCTTTTAAAAAAACAGTATAAAACCCAAATTTTCTTTTATGCTGGCAAACAGGAGCAGATTTGGAAAAATCAATGATGCCCACCAGCGGATGCAGGGTTTCATGATTTGCCATTTTATTATATTCTGCAATACTGTTATAGATTTCAACCTCCTGGTTTTCCATGAAATACGTTTTTTGTACCATTCAAAATTACTACTTTCAAGTGTAACTGAAATGGAGTCTGTAAAATTGGTAGGTAATTCGGTAATCTGTATAAGTCCTGTTTATTGGAAAGTTTCGAATTTTGCATTATTATGGAAGTTTTTAAATGGTTACTGTTCGTAGCCAACAAGAACATAACCATTTATAAAACAGTTTGCTAAACTTAAATTAAGATAAAAAATGAGTACAATCACAGTAAAGGCTTATGGTGCTGAATCTACCACAGCAGACCTGAAAGAAATGAATATTGAAAGAAGAGAAGTAACCTCAAAGGATGTGGAAATTGAAATTTTATACTGCGGGGTATGCCATTCTGATCTTCATACTGCAAGAAACGACTGGGGCGGATCTTTATATCCTGTAGTTCCCGGACATGAAATTGTCGGAAGAATTACAAAAACAGGAAGTGAAGTTTCCAAATTTAAAGTGGGAGACCTTGCAGCAGTAGGATGCATGGTAGATTCATGTGGACATTGTGACAGCTGCAAGCATGATCTGGAACAATATTGTCAAAATGGATTCACAGGAACTTATAACGGGAAAGATAAACATCTTGGAGGCCATACTTTCGGAGGATATTCCCAAAAAGTAGTGGTTGATGAACATTTTGTTTTAAGTGTTCCTGAAAATCTTGATCTTGCAGCAGTAGCACCACTTCTATGTGCAGGAATTACCACATGGTCACCACTTAGACACTGGAACGCTGGCCCGGGTTCAAAAGTGGCTGTTGTAGGATTAGGCGGTTTAGGCCATATGGCTATCAAATTAGCAAAAGGATTAGGGGCAGAAGTTACTTTATTCTCAAGAACTCCCGGGAAAACGGATGATGCTAAACAACTTGGAGCAGATCATGTAGTAATCTCTACGGATGACCTGCAAATGGATGCCGTAAAAGGTAAATTTGACCTTATCATTGATACAGTACCTTATGAGCACGATATCAATCCCTATATGCAGACACTTTCCCTGAACGGAACCCTGGTTCTTGTAGGGTTCGTAGGAGAATTCCAGGAAACTGAAGTAAGTACAAGACCTATGATCTTCCAACGCCGTTCTGTAGCAGGATCTTTGATCGGAGGTATTGCAGAAACCCAGGAATTATTAGATTTCTGCGGAAAACATAATATTGTCTCTGATATTGAACTGATCAAAATGCAGGATATCAACAATGCGTATGAAAGAATGCTGAAAAGCGATGTAAAATACCGTTTTGTCATTGATATGCAGTCTTTATAATAATTCTTCTACAAAATATTAACAAAACAGGCGCTTCAGATTGAAGCGCCTGTTTTTATTTTTTTAAGTTCCGGCTAAAAGCATTCTGATCCTGATTGGCTATATATCTGTTTCCTTCAGCGCTTTTTTTATCATTCCTTTCCATGTCCTGAAATGCCCATGCAGCCATCGCATCAATAACAGGAGCCAGTTCATTACCTGCTTCACTCAGCTTATAGGTGACATGAGGAGGTACTACAGGCTTTGCTGTTCTGATAATCAACCCATCTGTTTCGAGCTGTTTCAAATGCTGGATCAGCATTTTTTCCGTTACGGCAGGAATTGCTTTTTTCAATTCACTGTATCTTTTTTCTCCTGTAGAAAGATTGAATAAGATAATCGGTTTCCAGAATCCGCCAATTCTTTCCATAACATACATTACCGGGCAATCCTGGATCGTCTTTTTATTCTCCTGAATGGTTGAACTTTCTTTAATCGCTGTCATAGTTACATACTTTAGGGTAAGTACTTGTATAAAAGTAAGTACAAATATAACTTTGTTCACAGAAATAAAAAAATATTTACATATGAAAATCGTAATCACAGGATCATTAGGAAACGTAGCTAAACCATTGTCACAACAATTAATTACCGAAGGGCATAATGTTACTATAGTAAGCAGCAGCAATGAAAGAAAACATGATATTGAATCTCTGGGAGCTACTCCTGCCATAGGATCTATCACAGACGCTCAGTTTTTAACCCAGACATTTGACGGGGCTGATGCTGTTTTTGTAATGACACCTCCTGCTATCAGCCCGGATAAGATTGTGGAAAACACAACGAATGCCGGAAAAAATTATGCTGAAGCTTTAAAAAAGGCCAATGTAAAAAGAGCCGTAATGCTAAGCAGCGTAGGAGCTGAATCACCGGTAGAAAACGGTCCGATTGCAGGGCTTCACAACATTGAAAAACTGTATAATGAAGTAGAAGATACCACTTTTACTTTCTTAAGAGCCGGATATTTTTACAATAACTTTTTCAATGATATTCCTTTGATTCAAAATGCAGGAATCATTGGAGCAAATTATCCTGCAAGTATTGAAGTACCAGTTGTACACCCAACTGATATTGCGAAAGCGGCGGCTGAAGAACTGGTAAAAGACGGAAATACCAATACTATCAGATATATTGTAAGCGATATAAGAAAAGCATCTGATTTTGCTAAAGTTTTGGGTTCTGCTGTTAATAAGCCGGAGCTTACATGGATAGAATTCTCTGATGAAGATTCTTTAAACGGAATGCTGCAGGCCGGACTTCCTGAAGACATGGCTAAGCTATATGTCGAAATGGGTAGAGGAATCAGAACCGGTGTTGTACAGAAGGATTATATTGATCACGGTTCTCCTGTTACAGGAAATGTTAAATTGGAAGATTTTGCCAAAGAATTTGCTTCTCAATTTTAATTTCTTTGGTCTTGAAACAAAAGTTCAAGGCTGGAATTAAGATGCTAGCTATAAGTAATTTCGGCGCACCAAAGGTGCGCCGAAATTATTTTATAATATATTTAATCAATACTATTTTTTGTTTTTTAAAGTTCCTTTTAAAACTTTCAGTTTTCCATCAATAGGCTGATCAATTTTTAATCCTAAAACCTCAGCTACCAATGGATAAACATTGATGTTCGCAAATTCACTGATCACCATGTTATTTTTAAATTCCGGTCCCCATGCAAAGAATATAGCTTTCATTTCCGGAACAACTTTAGGATTATAACCATGTTTTCCAACAGATGTTTTTTTCCCTTTTTCAAGGAAGATTTTAGGAGCTCTCGGGATCAGAAGAATCTGTCCGATCCTGTTATACTGATCATCTCTTGTTGCAAAATGCAGGTATCTAGGAAGTCTTTTATCCAGATACACTTCATAATCATCTGTTTTATTGGCTTTCAGTTCTTTATAAACCGCTTTCACCTCATGCGAATTTTTAACATAAACCCTTAACAGAGTCTGGGAATTGTAAAAATCGAACCTGTTTTTATCAAAAAGAATAGCCGGAATTTCCAAAGGTGTACCTCCGTCTACTTTGATCATTCCATGATCTGAGACAAAAATAAAATTGACATTTTTTAATCCCAGGTCATCAACCTTCTGAACCAAATTACCAATTGCCTCATCAATCAGATGCACAGCATTTTCAGTTTCTTTGGCATCGGGCCCGAAATGATGACCGCTGCCATCTACTTCAGGGAAATACAACGAAATAAAATGAGGTCTCTTTTCTTCAGGCAATTTAAGCCAGTTTACTACTTTTTCAACTTTTTCAGAGGGTGTAAATTTCTCATGATAAGGATAATAATAAGTAGGCCTCATTCCCCCGGCATCACTGGCTGATCCTACCCACATTAAAGAAGCTGAAACCAGCCCTTGCTTTTCTGCTAATCCCCAAAGCGGAGTTCCTCCGTACCAGCTTCCGTCTTCAGCATTTTTCTTATTGTTCATGGCATATCCTTCTTTTCTCTTGTAATCATAGAAAAAATTATCAATCAAACCATGATGAGATGGATAAAGTCCGGTGATTAAGCTCCAGTGGTTGGGAAAAGTTATGCTTGGATAACTTGGGATCATTGCTTCAGCCTGTACTCCCCCTCCTGAAAGTCTCAAAAGGTTTTGAGCATTATACTTTTTGGCATAATCATATCTGAAACCGTCTGTAGAGATCATAATCACATAGGGCTTCGACTGAACTTCCGGACTGTTCTGACGACCCGGAACAATAACCTGGGCAGTATCAATATTTCCCTGTTGGGCAAAAGCCGTTAAGGAAATGAGCAGCAGTAAAAAATGGATTCCTCGCTTCATTATTTAAATTTTGGCAAAGTTACATTCTATCTTGTTCCCTGAAAAATTCAGAAGATTAAAAGTATATTAAAACCTGTTGATTAAAATCCAACAGCATTTATAGAAAGCGTTTCATTTCAAATTGTGAAATCCAGTTTGTAAGACCGACTTTTTCACTAAGGAACCTGCTTGTATTTTCTGATACATCATCTATATTATTAAAAGATACAGGCTGTCCATTTCCAACAGCATCAAAAAGGGATGTCCCTACTCCTTTTCTTCTGTAATCTTTGTCAACAGCAATCTGATATATTTTCCTTATAACAGGATTATAAATCAAATAGCCAATAAGCTTTTCGTTTTCATAAGCCCCGAAAGTGATAAGATCGTTTTGAATCCGGTCCAGTACAGATATACAGCCTTGCCATGAAGGCTCAATATCCCAGAATGAACGGAATTTGTCCCATTGAAATTCCTTTAGTTCTCTTATATTAATTGCTGATTGTCTTTTTCCGGACTTAATATTCCCATTAAAACAAAGTAAACGTCTTACTTTCGTAAAGCCTAAATTCTCATAAGCCCTTATTGCCTGGTTATTCCCTTCAATTACTTCAAGAAGCAGTACATCAGCATTTTTCTTTTTTAATATTGGAATAATAAAATCATACATTTTCCTGACTAATCCTTTTCCCCTGTGTTCGGGAACGATACCTGTTCCTCCGTTGTAAATGATTGTCTCGCCATTCTCATTTTTTTCAGCCTGAAGAATAAACCCGGCCAGCTCTCCATCTTCAAATGCGCCTACAGACAGATTCAAATCTATTTTTTCAGCATTAATTTTGAAAATAAGCTGTTCTTCCGACAAGTGAAAAGGCACCACATAATCTGAAAAAGAAAGGTTAAACACAGCTAAAATATCCTTTATACTACTATCTGCTAAGGTTTTAAACTCCATTAATATCTTTTATTTTAAGTCCGGTTAATACATTACCATTCTCTGTCAATACCTTCTTTCCAGTCAAAAGGTATCAATTCCTTTAACATCACGAATACGCCATTCTTAACTTCTATGATAGCCTTTAGGTTTTCTCTGGATAATTGACTGATTAATTCTCTGCATCGCCCGCAGGGAGGTACTGCATTACCTTCGTGATCTACCGCAACTAACGCTTTGATATGATATTCCCCATGTTTCAACATTTCCGCTACAGTACTATGTTCTGCACAAAATCCCATAGAACAGGCAGTATCTATGCTAAACATTTCCATGTATGGTGGAATTGCTGCAGCAATTCCACCATACTCCACATAATCGTTCAGTACTTTGATTCCTGCAAGCCTACGGGCTATTCCTTTTAAATCATTCTCCATTGGCTAAGCATAAATTACTTCTGTTGGTTTAGAAAGGTATTTAATTTAATGAAGAAACGGCGATAAGGCATATCTTCATTATACTTTTCATAATAAATATACTCTTTCCCCGCCAGAAGGGATGGAACTTTATCCAGCTCTTTTTCATCCTTTACACCAATCATAATATCTATGATCGGTTTTGCAGATAATCCTTCTACAGATGTACTGCCAATATGCTCAATTTGCGGATTTAAACAACCTATAGTTCCATTCAGCTCATTTTGGATAGACTCAAATTGGATTCTCCAGTCAGGATTATATTTTTCAAAAATAATTTTCATGGCAACTGATGAGATACAAAGATATGAAAATCCTTTCAACACACTGGGAATTAAGTATTCAATACAAAAAATAATACCTCTGAAAACAGAGGTATTATTAAATATTTAGATTGTGTTTTTTATTGACTATTCTTTAATAAGTTTTTCGTACAGGATACTGCCGTCTTTCAATTCAATTTCAAAATAGTAACTTCCTGTTTTAAGATCTTCAACGCTGATACTTTCTTTATCCGGTTTTACAGATTTTATTTTTCTTCCTGTAGCTTCATAGATTTCAATAGATTTTACCTTATCAAAATTCTTGAAACTTACTGTTGTTTTTGCCGGATTAGGATAAAGGGTTACGATTTTACTTTGTATAGCGGCTTCATTGGTAGATAAATTACTTGCTGTCATAGTTAACGTTGCATATCCCCTGTTACTGGAACTATGCTGTGAGATGGTAGTACTGCCTCCTCTTGCATAAAATATATCCAGCGGGCCTGCTGCATTTGGAATCGGGCTATCTCCTGCGCTTCCTGATAAACTTCTGGTCGCAACAATAGTCCGTGTACTTCCTGAAACAGTATTGGATGTAATGGTCCAATCCTGAACAGCATCCGCAGTAGGAGAAGCTCCAATGCCATTAAAGGTATAATCAAGATTTGTGTTGACAGTAGAAGTACTATTATAAATAAATCCGTCTGCCCCTGCATCCATTCCCGCGTCTCCGGCCCCTATTCCCAAATAAGAAGTACTATTTCCTGTAAGTGTCAGAGTTGCAAGAGTAGGTGTAGTGTCAAGTTTCACAGTCATTCCAGTTGTCCCCAGACTTACCGTTCCTGAAGAGAACTGAGCCCAGGCAAAGTTTACAAGGGCTACGCTTAATGTTAGTAAAGTTTTTTTCATATCAATTTTTTAAGAGATTAATGATTTCTTTATTTTCAGTTTTTAAAGCATATTCAAAAGGAGTTACTCCCATTGAATCTTTTTTCGTTTTATCTGCTTTGTATTTCAATAGCAGTTCTACCAGTTCTTTATTTCCAAATTTAACAGCCCAGAATAAAGGAGTTACCCCTGTACTGTCTGCAATATTAGGATCTGCATTTTTCTTCAACAGCCTCTCTACCAGGTCACGGTTATATTTTACAGCAAGACCGGCCAATGCTGTTCCTTCCTGACTTCTGTAATTAACATCTTTCACATGGTCAATCAAGAATTTGGCAACTTCGGTATTTCCCCGGTAACAAGCCAGAATAAGTGGAGAAAACCCATTGTCATTGGTTTGGTTAATAATATCCGGATTTTGCTTCATCAGTTCCTGTACCTCAATAACTGTCCCGCTTCTGGCAATATCAAATATTGATTTTGCATTATTCTGGGCAACTAGGAATGAGCTCAGGAATATTCCGAAGATCAACATTAAATTTCTCATTGTTTTATCAATATATAATTATATTCGACATTTACGTTTTCAGCTATTTTTTTCGTTACCATCTTTGGGATTGTCACTTTATAATCAGCTGGTCTGGCCACGAATCCTCCTTGCATATAAATCTTACCATCCTTTGCATACAATGTCGCTGAAGAAGTAACAGCTTTATCTACACCGTGAAAATTCAGAGTTCCCTGAACCGTATATTTTTGCGGGCTTGCAGTCAGCTTAGTCTTATCAAAATTGATAATCTTTCCTTTGAATGTTGCTTTCGGGTACTTGGCAGTTTCCGCATAGCTTTCATTAAAGTGTTCCTCCATTAATTTTGTTTTAAAATGAAAGTTCTTAACTGCGGAAAGCGATGCCAGCTCTCCGTTATCTGCATTTAAAACCACAACATTGTTATCATCCTGTGCATAAATATCTTCAAATAAAGGTACTGACGCCTCAAAAGTTACTTTTCCTGTTTTTGAACTGTATTTCTGTGCCGAAATATAACCGGCAAAAAACAGTGATACACTAAATACTATTAATTTTTTCATAGCAGTCTTTTTTAATTTTCCGTTAATCCGTCAGCTTTCCATTTTATGAACATATTGATTTGCGCTGCAGACAATGACCCTCCCTGAGGCATTTTTCCCGGATCTCCGGCAGGTCTCTGAATACGGTCAAGAATTCCGTCTATATTTTCTTTTACCTGATCATAGGTTGTTAAGGGCTTAAAGCTTCCTGCAGAATGACATCCTATACAATTATTATTCACAATAGGCTTTATGTCTGCAGTATAGCTTACCGGCAATAAAATAGGTATATTGTCTGAAATTTCCTCATAGGTACTGCTTTCGCAGGCAGTTAATAATACTGCTGATGATATGATCCAGAAATGTGTTAACTTTTTCATATTAAAAAACTCTATAAAGATTAAACCCAAAGAAAATATGACCTTTTCCCCATTCTCCTGAAGCATTGGTAAGATATCCGATATCTGAATTGATCTGGGAATTTGTAAATAAAAGCTGAAAAACATGTCCCCCGGTTTCTATATCTACTCCTAATGACAGGGGATTTTTATAAAAACTGTGACTATCAAAATTTACGAAATACTCTGCATTGACAGAGATTCTTTTTGAAATTTTATACCGGCCTCCCAATCCGGCAAGAAATTGATTTTTATCTTCAACTGACGGCTCATAGAGGTTTTTGTGAACAAACGATGGAGTTAGCTGTAATGAAAGCTTATCATTAAAGCGTCTTGATATCAAAGCCTGAGTAAGATAGGAAAGCCTGTCTCCGAATGTAAGGAACGGGTAATTATCTTTACTCAGATCCGTATTGACTCCCATTACATTATATCCCACAATATCAACCGGAAAGTTATCATTTTGTTTTACAAGTTTGTATTTAACAGCCCCCTCAAAAGTTTTCATATTGGTTTCCCTGGATAAACTAAGGGAAACAGCATCAGTAATGCCATAAATCACGCCTAGTTTGGTAGAAGCATTATCCAGTCCGAAAAAATCTTTGAATCCTGTGCTGATGTCTCCAAATCTGTGTGCAACAACGATATACCATTCTTTTTTAGCAGCCAGTTTTGTAGATTGTCCGGTAACAATCTGTAATGCTTTGAAAGCCGGTTGTGAAATTTCTGTATTGGTTTTGAGAGTGTCAATATCTTTCAGAAGGTCTTCTTGTGCAAAAGCAAAACCTGATGAAAATACTGACAAAAATAAGAGAGCTTTTGTCATATACAATTTAAATTATAATATGACAAACTTATCAAGTTATTGTTTCAAAAATATGTGATAAAAGTCACCTAAGAAATTGTTTTTATCAATGATAAGACGAAAACTTTTAAAACAACATAAATTAGACTGGTCTAACATTTTCATTTACAATAACTTTTATCCCTTCTTTTGTCTGCAAAATTTCACCGTCACTTTCAATTTTTTTTAAGACCCTGCTTACAACTTCTCTGGAAGTTCCCAGACTATTGGCTATTTCACGGTGTGTGATCTTTATAGGATGCTTACCGGTGAGAGAGATTTGCTGCCTGATATGATTCAACACCCTCTTATCCAGTCTATGGAAGACAGCATCATTTACCATGTTCATAACTTCCGAAAAGCGTCTGTCATATTCACGGTAAAACAACTTATTAATTTCGGGGAATCTGATCAGCCAGTCGTGCATTACAGATACCGGAATCAGCAAAGCTTCTGAATCTTCTTCAGCAATGGCGTATACCCTACTGACATAGTCTGTAAAAATAGAAGAAAAAGTCATAAGACAGCTATCATTCGGTTTAACGAAATAATAAATCAGTTCCCTGCCGTCATTTAATGTAAATACCTTAACAGAGCCTTTTATAAGAAAAGGTATGTATTTGTTTTTCTGCCCCTCTCTTATAATTTCTGTTTTAGCTTTTATATTGGCCATTACTGCATGCTTTTCCAGCTCAGCTGAAAAGTCGCTCCCCAAAAACCCGAATTTACTAAGAACAAATGAATGATTGATCATATCCTAATTTCTACTTTTTCTATAAGCAAAGATATAAAATTGACATATTGAGATGATGATTTTTATTTTATCATTAAAAATTTAACAATAATGTATTCTTTATGTTCAAATCCCCGGTTATATGGAATAAAAAATGCTCCAGCAAAACTGGAGCATTTAATTTATTGTAAAAAGAAATCTTACGCTTGTACGTTGTTTCCTCCTAATACGAAAGGCTCAACTTCTTTGATCTCTCCGAACTGTTGCTCATAATTAGCGATGTTCTGTTGAAGAGCATTTAAAACTCTCTTAGCATGAAGCGGAGCAAGAATTACTCTTGATCTTACTTTAGCTTGCTGTACCCCCGGCATTAACTGGATGAAATCTACAACGAATTCAGATGGAGAGTGGTTTACCAATGCTAAGTTAGCATAGATACCAGCAGCTACCATTTCATTTAATTCGATGTTGATGTTTCCGTCTTGTGGATTTTGATTGTTGTCCATTGTTATAAATTATGTTTTTAAAATTCGAAATTTGAGATTGTGAAAATATAAAAATAATTTCAAATCCCAAATTTCAAATCATTAATTTTAGTTAAGGTCCTCGAATTCTTTCTTAGAACCTACAATAACATTCTGATATTCTTTAAGACCTGTTCCTGCAGGAATTCTGTGACCTACAATTACATTTTCTTTAAGACCGTTCAGATCATCAATTTTACCTGCTACTGCTGCTTCGTTAAGAACTTTAGTTGTCTCCTGGAACGATGCTGCAGACATGAAGGATTTAGTTTGAAGAGCGGCTCTGGTAATACCCTGTAGTACCGGAGTTGCTGTAGCAGGAAGAGCTTCTCTTACCTGTACTAGAGCTAAATCTTCACGTTTCAACTTAGAGTTTTCATCCCTCAGTTCTCTTGCAGTGATCATCTGACCTGGTTTGAATTCTTTAGAATCACCAGCATCCACAACTACTTTAAGTCCAAATACTCTGTTATTCTCTTCCAGGAAGTCATATTTATGCTCAAGAGCTCCTTCAAGGAATTGAGTATCACCTCCATCAACAATAGATACTTTTGTCATCATCTGTCTTACGATGATTTCGAAGTGTTTGTCGTCGATTTTTACCCCCTGAAGACGGTAAACTTCCTGAATCTCATTTACCAGATATTCCTGAACCGCAGTTGGGCCTTTAATTCTTAAGATATCTTCCGGTGTAATAGAACCGTCAGAAAGTGGAGAACCAGCTCTTACGAAGTCATTCTCCTGAACCAGGATCTGATTAGAAAGTTTTACCAGATAAATTTTTCTTTCACCAGTTTTAGCTTCTACGATCAATTCCCTGTTACCTCTCTTAATTTTTCCATAAGAAACTACCCCGTCGATTTCAGTAACAACTGCTGGATTTGAAGGGTTTCTTGCTTCGAATAGTTCGGTAACTCTCGGAAGACCTCCGGTGATATCCCCTGCTTTTGCAGATTTTCTCGGGATCTTGATCAAGACTTTACCAGCCTTAATTTTTTCACCATCGTTAACCATCAAGTGGGCACCTACCGGTAAGTTGTAAGCTTTTTGTTCAACACCTTTAGAGTCTACCACTCTTAAAGTAGGAACGGCTTTCTTATTTCTTGATTCAGAGATTACTTTTTCTTCGAATCCTGTTTGTTCATCAATTTCAAGCTGGAATGAAATACCCTGAATGATATCTTCGTATTCTACCTTACCTGAAGTTTCAGCAATAATTACTGCGTTATATGGATCCCACTTACAGATTATATCTCCTTTCTTCACTTTATCACCTGGTTTTACAGATAATATAGATCCGTAAGGTACGTTGGCAACCATTAACGGAGTTCTTGACTCATTATCAGCTACCAATCTGAATTCTGTAGAACGGGATACTACTACTTCAGCAGTGTTTCCGTTTTCATCTTCGGAAGTAATAGTTCTTACTTCATCCATTTCAACGATACCGTCTCTTCTGGCAACGATGGATGGATTTTCTGATACGTTTCCTGCAGTACCCCCCTGGTGGAAAGTTCTCAACGTAAGCTGAGTACCTGGTTCCCCGATTGATTGTGCTGCAATTACACCTACCGCTTCTCCCATATGGATCATCTTACCTGTAGCAAGGTTTCTTCCGTAACATTTTGCACAGATCCCTTTTTTAGCTTCACAAGTAAGTGGTGAACGAACTTCAACTGCTTCTAATCCTGCTTCTTCAATTTTCTTAGCCAGCTGTTCAGTAATTACCTGATCGGCTTCAGCGATTAACTCATCTGTTTCAGGATCATAAATATTATGTAAAGATACTCTACCTAAGATTCTTTCAGAGATCTTTTCAACGATCTCGTCATTTTTCTTAAGTGCAGTAACTTCTGTACCTCTTAAAGTTCCGCAATCATCTTCAGTAACGATAACATCCTGCGCAACGTCTACCAGCCTTCTTGTTAAGTAACCGGCATCCGCTGTTTTAAGAGCCGTATCCGCAAGACCTTTACGTGCACCGTGGGTTGAGATAAAGTATTCCAGGATGGAAAGGCCCTCTTTAAAGTTTGCAAGGATCGGGTTTTCGATGATCTCTGCCCCGGTAGAACCGGCTTTTTGTGGTTTTGCCATCAAACCTCTCATCCCTGATAACTGACGGATCTGCTCCTTAGAACCCCTCGCACCAGAATCAAGCATCATATATACAGAATTGAAACCTCCCTGGTCTGTTTTCATTCTGCTCATGATCATTTCCGTTAATCCGGCGTTGGTGTTTGTCCAAACGTCAATTACCTGATTATAACGTTCTGTATCTGTAATAAGACCCATGTTATAGTTAGCTCTAATTTCATCTACAGCTTCAATTGACTGAGCAATCATTTGCTTTTTCTCAGCAGGAACTACAATATCTCCAAGAGAGAATGAAAGTCCTCCTTTAAATGCATTTGAATATCCAAGATCCTTCATTGCATCCAGGAACTTCACTGTTGTAGGGAAATCCGTTTCAGCAAGGATTTTACCGATAACGTTTCTCAATGATTTTTTCGTAAGAAGCTCATTGATATATCCTACCTGCTTAGGTACGATCTGATTAAATAAAATTCTACCTACAGAAGTGTCAATCAGTCTTGTTACGATCTCTCCGTTTTCTTTAACAGGTAATCTACATCTTACCTTGGCATTTAAAGAAACTCTTCCTTCAGCATAAGCAATTTCTGCTTCTTCCGGAGAATAGAATGCAAGGCCTTCTCCTTTTACTTTCATATCTTCTGTAGAACTTAATTCTTTAGTCATGAAATAAAGACCAAGAACCATGTCCTGAGAAGGAACCGTAATAGGAGAACCATTTGCAGGGTTCAGGATATTCTGAGAACCTAACATCAATAACTGAGCTTCAAGGATCGCTTCTGGTCCTAACGGTAAGTGTACCGCCATCTGGTCACCATCGAAATCGGCGTTGAAAGCCGTAGTTACTAACGGGTGTAGCTGGATTGCCTTACCTTCGATCATCTTAGGCTGGAAAGCCTGAATACCCAGTCTGTGAAGAGTAGGTGCCCTGTTCAATAGTACCGGATGGCCTTTCATCACATTTTCAAGGATATCATAAACTACCGGTTCTTTTCTATCAATAATTCTCTTTGCAGATTTTACTGTTTTTACAATACCTCTTTCAATTAGTTTTCTAATGATGAACGGCTTGTATAGCTCAGCTGCCATATCTTTAGGAATACCACATTCGTGAAGCTGTAAGTTTGGACCAACAACAATTACCGAACGCGCAGAGTAGTCAACCCTTTTCCCTAGTAGGTTCTGACGGAAACGACCTTGCTTACCTTTCAATGAATCAGAAAGTGATTTCAATGGTCTGTTTGATTCAGATTTTACTGCAGAAGATTTTCTTGTATTATCAAATAATGAATCTACTGATTCCTGAAGCATACGCTTTTCGTTTCTTAAGATTACTTCAGGAGCTTTAATTTCCAATAATCTCTTCAAACGGTTATTTCTGATGATTACCCTTCTGTAAAGGTCATTCAGATCCGAAGTAGCGAAACGCCCACCATCCAATGGAACCAATGGTCTTAGCTCCGGTGGAATCACAGGAAGTACACGCATGATCATCCACTCAGGCTTATTGATCATTCTTGTATTGGCACCTCTTAATGCTTCTACAACGTTCAATCTTTTTAAAGCCTCAGTTCTTCTCTGCTTGGAACCTTCATTATGAGCCTTATGTCTCAAATCGAAAGATAGAGCATCAAGATCAATTCTCTTTAAAAGATCTTCAACAGCTTCAGCACCCATTCTGGCGATGAATTTGTTCGGATCAGAGTCATCAAGGTATTGGTTTTCTACAGGAAGGGTTTCCATAATATCAAGATACTCTTCTTCTGTTAGGAATTCCATGTGCTCAAAATCAGAACCGTCTAATTTTTTCGCAATACCCTGCTGGATCACTACATATCTTTCGTAGTAGATGATCATATCCAGCTTTTTGGAAGGGATACCTAAAAGGTAACCGATTTTGTTTGGTAATGAACGGAAATACCAGATGTGTGCGATTGGAACTACAAGGTTAATGTGCCCTATTCTTTCTCTTCTTACTTTTTTCTCAGTAACTTCTACTCCACAACGGTCACAAACGATCCCTTTGTAACGAATTCTCTTATATTTACCACAAGCACATTCGTAATCCTTTACAGGACCAAAGATTTTCTCACAAAACAACCCGTCTCTTTCAGGTTTGTGAGTTCTGTAGTTAATAGTTTCCGGTTTTAAAACTTCCCCTCTTGAGTCCTGTAAAATAGACTCCGGTGAAGCTAAACCGATGGTTATTTTATTAAATCTACTTGTTTTATTTTTATTTGACATAATTTTTTAGATTTTAGATTTCAGATTTCAGATTTCAGACGAAATCATCATTCCAAATTCAACTGGTTTAAAATTTTTAGAGTGCCGTAATCTGACATCCAGTGTCTGACATCTGATATCTTACTCTTCCAATCTTACGTCTAATCCAAGACCTTGTAACTCGTGAAGTAATACGTTAAATGATTCCGGAATACCTGGTTCAGGCATAGATTCACCTTTTGCAATTGCTTCATAAGTTTTTGCTCTACCAATCACGTCATCCGACTTCACAGTTAAGATCTCTCTCAGGATATTAGATGCTCCGAATGCTTCAAGAGCCCAAACCTCCATCTCTCCGAATCTCTGACCACCGAACTGAGCTTTACCTCCTAACGGCTGCTGAGTAATCAATGAGTAAGGACCGATAGAACGTGCGTGCATCTTATCATCAACCATGTGTCCCAGTTTCAACATGTAGATTACACCCACTGTAGCCGGCTGAGTAAATCTTTCTCCGGTACCACCATCATAAAGGTGAGTGTTACCAAATCTTGGAAGGCCTGCTTTATCTGTGTATTCAGTAATCTGATCAAGGCTCGCTCCGTCGAAGATTGGTGTCGCGAACTTCATTCCTAATTTCTGACCAGCCCATCCAAGAACTGTTTCATAGATCTGACCAATGTTCATACGGGAAGGTACCCCAAGTGGATTCAATACGATATCTACCGGTGTTCCATCTTCAAGGAATGGCATATCTTCTTCACGAACGATTCTTGAAACGATACCTTTGTTACCGTGACGTCCTGCCATTTTATCCCCTACATTCAGTTTACGCTTCTTAGCGATGTAAACTTTAGCCAGTTTCATGATACCAGCCGGAAGCTCATCTCCGATTGAAATAGCAAATTTCTCACGGTTTTTAACTCCCTGAATATCATTATATTTGATTTTGTAATTATGAATTAATTGCTTGATCAATTCATTTTTGTCAGCATCTACTGTCCAGTCTGAACCGCTAACGTTTACATAATCTTCAACTGAAGTCAATAATTTGTGAGTGAATTTCACACCTTTACCGATAATCTCTTCATCAAGGTCGTTGTGTACTCCCTGAGAAGTTTTACCGCTTACCAGTGTATTTAATTTTTCAATTAAAGTATTTCTCAACTCATCAAACTTAGCCTTGTAAGTGTTTTCAATTTCTTCAAGTTTAAGTTTTTCTTCAGTTCTTTTCTTTTTATCTTTAATGTTTCTTGAGAACAATTTCTTGTTGATAACTACCCCTCTTAGTGAAGAGTCAGCTTTTAATGATGCATCTTTTACATCACCAGCTTTGTCACCGAAGATTGCTCTAAGAAGTTTTTCTTCAGGAGTCGGGTCAGATTCACCTTTTGGAGTAATTTTACCAATCATGATATCTCCAGGCTTCACTTCAGCACCGATTCTGATCATACCGTTCTCGTCAAGATCTTTAGTAGCTTCTTCAGAAACGTTTGGAATATCTGCAGTAAGCTCTTCCATACCTAATTTGGTATCACGAACTTCCAGTGAATATTCATCTACGTGGATAGAAGTAAACCAGTCTTCACGTACTACTTTTTCGTTGATTACGATCGCATCCTCGAAGTTGTACCCTTTCCAAGGCATGAACGCTACCACTAAGTTTCTACCAAGAGCCAATTCCCCTTTTTCAGTAGCATAACCGTCGCAAAGTACCTGTCCTTTTTCTACTACATCTCCTACTCTTACGTTTGGTCTTAATGTAATGGTTGTACTTTGGTTGGTTTTTCTGAACTTAGTAAGATTATATGTTTTAGTAGCTGACTCGAATTGTACTAAATCTTCGTCTTCGCTTCTTTCATACTTAATAACGATTTTGTCAGCATCTACATACTCTACTGTACCTGTACCTTCAGCATTAATCAAAATTCTTGAATCTCTTGCAACCTGTTGCTCAAGCCCTGTACCCACGATCGGAGCCTGCGGCTTCAATAGAGGAACGGCCTGACGCATCATGTTCGATCCCATCAAGGCACGGTTCGCATCATCGTGCTCAAGGAAAGGAATCAATGAAGCGGAAATACCAGAAATCTGGTTTGGTGCCACATCAATAAGGTCAACCTGATTTGGTTCAACTACAGGGTAGTCACCATCCAGTCTTGCAATAATTCTGTCTGTTTCGAATTCACCGTTATCACTCAATTCAACGTTAGCCTGAGCAATTACTTTAGATTCTTCATCTTCAGCGTTCAGGTAGATAGGATCAGCGTTTAGTTCAATTTTTCCTCCTTCTACTTTTCTGTATGGAGTTTCAATGAAACCTAATCTGTTGATCTTAGCATAAATACCTAAAGATGAAATCAAACCGATGTTTGGTCCTTCCGGAGTTTCAATCGGACAGATTCTTCCGTAGTGTGTATGGTGAACGTCCCGAACCTCGAAACCTGCTCTTTCTCTTGATAAACCACCAGGTCCCAGTGCAGATAATCTTCTCTTGTGAGTGATCTCTGATAGCGGGTTCGTCTGGTCCATGAACTGAGATAGCTGGTTGGTACCGAAGAACGAGTTGATTACCGATGTCAAGGTTTTAGCATTAACAAGATCAAGCGGAGTAAAGATTTCGTTATCTCTAACATTCATTCTTTCCTTGATCGTTCTTGCTATTCTTGAAAGACCTACACCGAACTGACCTGCCAATTGCTCACCAACAGTTTTAATTCTTCTGTTTGATAAGTGGTCAATATCATCAACTTCCGCCTTAGAGTTAACAAGTTCAATAAGGTGTCTTACAATAGCAATAATATCTTCTTTTGTAAGAACTTCAGTAGTCGTCGGAATATTAAGACCTAATTTTTTATTTAGCCTGTAACGTCCAACTTCACCAAGAGAATATCTCTGTTCAGAGAAGAATAATTTTTCAATGATTCCTCTTGCAGTTTCCTCATCAGGTGGATCTGCATTTCTTAACTGACGATAAATGTACTCCACCGCTTCTTTCTCAGAGTTGGTAGGGTCTTTTTGTAATGTATTCTGAATGATAGAGAACTCATTGCTGTTTTCTTTGTGAATCAAAATAGATTTCACACCAGCATCAAGAATAAGATCCAAATGTTCTTTTTCAAGGATCGTCTCTCTATCTAAGATGATTTCATTTCTTTCGATAGAAACTACTTCACCTGTATCCTCGTCTACGAAATCTTCGAACCATGTGTTCAATACTCTCGCAGCCAATGTTCTCCCTTCTACTTTTTTAAGGGCTGCTTTAGAAACTTTTACTTCTTCTGCAAGATCAAAAATCTGAAGGATATCCTTATCAGATTCATAACCGATAGCTCTTAATAAAGTTGTTAATGGTAATTTTTTCTTACGGTCGATATACGCGTACATTACGCTGTTGATATCCGTCGTAAATTCCATCCAAGATCCTTTGAAAGGAATAATTCTTGAATAGTAAAGTTTGGTTCCGTTTGCGTGGTATGTCTGTCCGAAGAATACACCTGGTGAACGGTGAAGCTGCGTAACAATAACTCTCTCAGCACCATTAATGATGAAAGAACCACTTGGTGTCATATAAGGAACCGGACCTAAGTATACATCCTGAACTACAGTCTGGAAATCTTCATGCTCCGGATCTGTACAGTATAGTTTAAGTCTTGCTTTTAGAGGAACTGAATACGTCAGACCTCTTTCCACACACTCATCAATTGAATAACGTGGAGAATCTACCAGATAATCTAAGAATTCCAATACGAATTGGTTTCTAGAATCCGTAATAGGGAAATTTTCCTGGAAAGTCTTGTAAAGACCTTCTGTCTTTCTGGCTTCAGGAAGTGTATCTAGCTGGAAAAATTCTTTAAAAGACTCAATCTGGATATCCAAAAAGTCTGGTGTAATGATTTTTCCTTTCGCTGACGAGAAATTAATTCTCGGATTTCCCTGAGTTGTTGATTTTGTTTTACTCATAAAACTTTTAAGAAAGGGTTAAAAAATATTTTGATTTATTAAAAAATATCAGAAAAGAACAAGAAACTAAGGTAAAAGTAAAGGTAAAAGTGTTTTTGGCGCTCACAGAAGACCTTCAGCTCTTTTAACTTTGTACCCGGCTCTTTCTAACTGCAACACTGGTATATCTTTTCACAGCGTAATGCAAAATATTTTTATTACTTTTGAGGCAGAATTACCGCAATATCTATATACACAAAATCCCTTCCATGCTATTCACAATGAAAGAGTTGATTTTCAGTATTTTACAGATTTACAAACAATTTTTCGCGCCAAAAGAGGGGCAAAGATACAAAAATAGCTTCACAAATACAAATAAAATGTCCTCATTTTGAGATTCTTATAAAAGAAGAAGACTTGATTTCCAGATAGCCCGCAGCAATACTAACTTTATAATAAATATTTCACAATCCTTATAAGAGGTCAACTTTTTAGTTAGTAATATACAACCCTGCCGATAGCCCGGCAGTATTCATAGATACATATAATCAGTAACTAGCCACTTTCTTGTACAAAATGTAAGATATTCCCCCTTTCTCCAGCTGCCACCAATAAGGTTTGTTTGGATAAATTTTAGCTGAGCATCAGATATCATCTCTGAAATACCTGCTATTTTTACAATATCACACTTGTTGTTTCTGTGATAAAGCATAATGATTAGAGAAAATGAGGAGTAACTTGCTTTACAGATAAGAAACTGATCATATTCGAATATCTGCTAAAAAAAATTTACAACAAAAAAAGCCTGAGCAGTTTGCTCAGGCTTCTTGATTTATAATAAAATTGATTATTTCAATTCTACTTCAGCACCAGCTTCTTCTAATTGCTTCTTAAGAGCTTCAGCTTCGTCTTTAGATACACCAGTTTTGATTGGAGCTGGAGCACCGTCTACGATATCTTTAGCTTCTTTAAGACCAGCACCAGTTAAATCTTTTACTAATTTAACGATAGCTAATTTAGAAGCACCTGCAGACTTAAGAATTACATCGAATTCAGTTTTTTCTTCAGCAGCTTCACCTGCAGCTCCACCTGCAACTACTACTGCAGCAGCAGCTGGCTCAATTCCGTACTCATCCTTAAGGATAGCAGCTAATTCGTTTACGTCTTTTACTGTTAAGTTTACTAGCGTTTCAGCTAAATTTTTTAAATCTGACATTGTTGTAATGTTTTTGTTGATTATTTATTTAATTTTTTGAGTATAATTATTCAGCACTTGTTTCTTCAGTGCTATCTGCAGCAGCTTCAGGAGCTTCAGCAGGAGTTTCTTCTACAGCAGGAGCAGCTTCTTCAGCTTTAGCCTCTACTGTTTCAGGTTTGTTTTGAAGAGCAGAAACAACTCTCTGGATTGGAGACTGAAGTAATCCGATGATTTCACCGATCATTTCTTCTCTAGACTTGATGTTAGCCAATGTGTCTAGGTTGTTATCGCCAATGTAGAAAGTTTCCTGAAGATAAGCTGATTTTAAAGCCGGCTTTTCTTCTTTCTTTCTGAACCCTTGGATTAATTTCGCAGGAGCATTAGCTGTTTCAGAAATCATTAACGCTGAATTTCCTTTGAAAGAAGGGAACATTTCAGAGTAATCTACTCCTTCAATTTGTTCCATTGCTTTTTGTAAAAGTGTATTTTTTACAACTTTTACTTTGATATTTTGTTTGAAAGCCTGTCTTCTGAAATCTGAAGATTTAGCAGCGTTCAATCCTTCTAGATCTGCTACATATACTACTTTTGCATCCTGAAGCAAGTCTTTGATCTCTTGTATTGCTACAACTTTTTGGTCTTTTGTCATTGTCTTAAGGATTTATATTAGTTAACAGATTTAGTATCGATTGCAATACCTGGGCTCATTGTAGAAGACAAATAAATGCTTTTTACATAAGTTCCTTTAGCAGCAGTCGGCTTCATTTTGATTAATGTCTGGATTAATTCCTGAGCATTTTCTTTCAATTTAGCAGCATCGAAAGATACTTTACCAATACCAGCATGGATAATACCGTATTTATCTACTTTAAAATCAATTTTACCTGATTTTACTTCAGATACAGCTTTACCAACTTCCATTGTTACAGTACCAGACTTAGGATTTGGCATTAAACCTCTTGGTCCTAAAACTCTACCTAAAGGTCCTAGTTTACCCATTACAGCAGGCATAGTAACGATAACGTCAACATCTGTCCAACCGCCTTTGATTTTATCTAAATATTCATCAAGACCTACATAGTCTGCACCAGCAGCTTTAGCCTCAGCTTCTTTATCTGGAGTTACAAGAGCTAATACTTTAACATCTTTACCAGTTCCGTGAGGAAGAGATACAACACCTCTTACCATTTGGTTTGCTTTTCTTGGGTCTACTCCTAATCTTACAGCGATATCTACAGAAGCATCAAACTTTGCAGTGTTTACTTCTTTTACAAGAGCTGCACCTTCTTCAAGGTTATAGATTCTTCCTTTTTCTACTTTGCTTAAAGCTTCCTTTTGCTTTTTTGTTAATTTTGCCATTTCAATAAGTTTTAAGCGTTAGTTGGTTTAGTTCCTGTTACTCTTAATCCCATAGATCTAGCAGTACCTGCAACCATAGAAAGAGCTGAATCCAATGTAAAGCAGTTAAGGTCTGCCATTTTATCTTCAGCGATTTTCTTAACCTGATCCCAAGTAACAGAACCTACTTTGTTTCTGTTTGGTTCACCGGAACCTCCTTTGATCTTAGCCGCATCCATTAACTGGATTGCTGCAGGTGGAGTTTTAATAACGAATTCAAAAGATTTGTCTTCGTATACTGTAATCACTACAGGTAAAACTTGCCCTGGCTTATCTTGGGTTCTTCCGTTAAATTGCTTACAAAACTCCATGATGTTCACACCTGCAGAACCTAATGCCGGACCTACTGGTGGAGAAGGGTTAGCTGCGCCACCTTTCACCTGAAGCTTTACCATTTTAAAGACTTTCTTAGCCATTGTTTGTTTTTTAAATTTGAATAATTAATGAGTTTGGAAGCATTTATTATTCAGTAGGTTATGCACTCACATAACAATAAACCTACTTTTCGGATTGCAAAAGTATAAAATATTTTTGAAACTACAAACGGATATTGCTGATTTTTAAAAAGTTTAATTTTGCAAGGCATTATTCATCAAATGAGTTTCTGTAAATTTTAATTTAGATTTTTACTTTATCCGGAACTGATCTTTATACAATATTAAAAGAGATTAATCTCAAAATTAAAAACCTAATGGTTTGTTAATCGTTTGCATAGAACCGTCCGTCCCTCCGAGATCAGTATTCACATCACTTATATTTTGTTTTGTGATTAATCTTTTATAGGCCATCAAATAAAGATCTACTGTAAAATTATTATAAGTCCTGGATGGCGCAGATGCATTGGTAGCAATAATCCGGCTATCTGTAAACAATGCTTTAATATGCCATGTCCCGTTTTTTTTGAAAGCAGTTACATCAGGAGACCCCTGTTTATTATCATTGATACCGTTGTCCCCATAATCAAGCATTACATTGGTACTTCCGTCATTCAGCTTGAATGAATAGTTATGAAGTACAACAAGAAAATTATTGGCATCTATCTTTGTGTCATAATCCGTAATTCCTGCACCCGATACTCCGGTAAGGGTAAGTTTAAGATAATTAAACAATCCACTGCTTTCCAAGGCCGGATCATACAATTGCAAAGCATTTTGTGAAGTTGCCAAAAAGCTACCTCCGGACATTGTAGGTTCTCCCGGATTTCTCAGATATAATGAATTTGTATACGTTTTTCCATTAACGTCAAGTGTCTCTGCAGGGTTTGCTGTGTTCACTCCTACTTTTCCTTTCTGGGCATTCAGAAATATCCCAAGACATAAGATTATTGTGATATAAATTTTTCTTTTCATAATTTTTTATTGAAGCCCCAGAGGGGTATTGGTTGAAACTCCTGAATAACCAGGTGAAGCTGATGCTGAAACAGAACCATTGAAAGTTCCCCAGTCTTTAACTAGTGACTTTTCAAAGACATTTAAGGTAAACGTCCATGTTCCGTTTTGGGATGAAACAGTGCCGGCTCCTTTAAAAGCTAAATTAATAGCATGATAGGTTTTACCCCCACTGATTACCTGAGTAACTTCTGTAGAGTAAGAGCCGTAGGATTTAGGATTAGTGGACATATTCGCTGCTGATACAGCACCTGTAAAAACAGCACCTGTAATCGCAACAACATATTTATCTGCATCCAGCCCAGTATTCATATTAATAACTTCATCCTGTCTGACATTCTTCAAAATAACGTTATACATGTTAACAGGAGCTACATTACGAAGTGAAATATCCAGCAGCTTAACTTTTCCTACCGGCGAACTATCTTTTGAACGGGTAATAAGAAGATAATCTCCTCCTGCCTTCGTATTTTCCGTATCAATCAAATAGGACTCTACCAATGTTTCTCCTTCTACGTCAAGAGTTCCTTTAGGTGTTGTAGTATTAATTCCTACTTGTGCATTCATGCTTAAAGCAACAAAACCTGTAAAAAGTATCGCAATAATTTTTCTCATATAATTTACGTTTTTTTATTGAATTAATGGGGCTGCTGCTGCGCCCGTTGTTGAAGCATTAAGGCTTTGTGTAGCATTGAAATCTTTGGCATACGATCTGTCAAATACCAATAAGTTCAGTGTCCAGATTCCGGTAGGAAGTGATGCATCCGGTGAGAATCCATGATAGTCGGCCTTTAGTTTCCATGTTCCATTAGAGGAGTAGGCAAATATCTGAGGAACCGGGGTCAGCCAGTTTGCGGAATTTGTTCGGGTAGGTTGAGTGAATCCGAAAGAAGAGATCACTACAAGAAATTTCTTTGAATTAATTTTTGTATCAAATTGGTTTACCCAATCCTTATCTGCAGGATCGCAGGTAATTTTGAACTGAACAAGGTTAATGGGTGCCGGTGAATTAGGCACAAAAGAATCATTATACGCTGTAATCTTGTTTTCCGGAGCCGGAGATTTGATTATGAAAGTGTAATTCTCGTCCGCTTTCAGTTTTTCCATAGGCTGTTTGAAAACAATTCCAGATGTCTTCATTGTACCGTTCACGGTAAGTTCTTTTTCCGGCGTAGCAGTATTGATACCAACTTGCGCACTTATGAGTACAGATGTACCCACCAGAGTGATCATCGAAATAATTTTTGTCATTGAGTTGTGTGTTTATATAAGACTTGTGCTTTTAGCTCATCTTTCATATTCCTTTAATTAAAAGACATAAAATTCCCTACGACTGTAACCAGCGTATGAAAAAAAGAATATAAAAGTTCGAATGAATTGATTCCTAGATTACAATAAATATGCCACTCAAAGAAAGTACAAGATATAAATCCTTAAAAAAAAATTAAAATTGAGACAGTCTACTTACTCCTTTCAGACAAAAAAAAGACTGCTTTGGAGCAGTCTTTCAATTTTTATATAAAATAATTATTATACTTTTTCTACTTGCATATAGCTAAGTTCCATTGGAGTTTTTCTACCGAAGATTAAAACAGAAACTTCGATTTTCTTTTTATCTTCAAGGATCTTTTCAACAGTACCATTGAATCCATTGAAAGGTCCGTCTATTACTTTTACGTTTTCTCCTACTACGTATGGAATTTCAACATCACTTGCAAATTCTGAAAGTTCATCCATTCTTCCAAGCATTCTGTTTACTTCAGATTTCCTCATTGGAACCGGATCTCCTCCTTTTGTCAAGCTTAAGAAAGAAATAACACCGGGAATATTTTTAATAACGTGAGGAATTTCTCCCATCAGATCAGCTTCGATCATCAAGTATCCAGGATAGTAAGGTCTTTCTTTAGGAACTTTTTTACCGTTTCTGATTTGAATAACCTTTTCCATAGGAATAACCACTTGAGTAACGTACTGCTCAAACCCTAAACGTTTGATTTCTGTCTCAATATAGTTTTTCACTTTATTTTCCTGTCCGCTGATTGCTTTCAGCACATACCATTTCAATTCGCTCATTATGGGAAAATACTTTTAATTAATTGAACAAGTTGATTAGCATTCCTATTATGTTGCTGATTGCTTTTGAAAACAATTCATCAACTCCAAAGGTAAATAATGCCAGAATCACTGTCGCAATAGTCACTACAATGGTAGATGACTGAAGGTCAGCCCATTTTGGCCATTCAACTTTATGTCTGAATTCGTTATAAGAACCTTTTAAAAAATCGACAAATGAACTCATAATTTATATTTGCACGGGCACAAGGATTCGAACCCTGATCAACGGTTTTGGAGACCGGTATCCTACCATTGGACGATGCCCGTAGTTAAAAGCTTCCGTAGAGAAGTTCCTTACGGAAGCTTTAATATTGTTTAAGATGGATTAGTCGATGATTTCAGTAACCTGACCAGCACCTACTGTTCTACCTCCTTCTCTGATCGCAAATCTAAGACCTACGTTAAGAGCGATTGGTTGTAACAATTCAACAGTGATCGTTAAGTTATCACCAGGCATTACCATTTCTACACCTTCTGGTAAGAAGATCTCACCTGTAACGTCAGTAGTTCTTACATAGAACTGAGGACGATATTTGTTGTGGAATGGAGTGTGACGTCCACCTTCTTCTTTAGAAAGGATATAAACCTCAGCTTTGAATTTTTTGTGTGGAGTAACTGAATCTTTCTTAGCGATAACCATACCTCTCTTGATGTCAGTTTTTTCAATACCTCTCAACAATAGACCTACGTTATCACCAGCTTCACCTCTGTCTAGGATTTTTCTGAACATCTCAACCCCTGTAATAGTAGAAGTTAATTTTTCATCACCCATACCTACGATATCAACTGGATCACCAGTGTTAATAACACCAGCTTCGATTCTACCTGTTGCTACAGTACCTCTACCTGTAATAGAGAATACGTCTTCGATAGGCATCAAGAATGGTTTATCCTGATCTCTTTGTGGCTGCTCAATCCAAGTATCAACTGCATCCATTAATTCTTCAACAGTCTTAACCCACTTCTCATCTCCGTTAAGAGCACCAAGAGCAGATCCCTGGATCACTGGAGAGTTATCTCCGTCATATTCATAAGTAGATAATAAATCTCTAAGTTCAAGTTCAACAAGCTCTAAAAGCTCAGCATCATCCACCATATCAACTTTGTTCATGAAAACAACGATTCTTGGTACGTTTACCTGACGGCAAAGTAGGATGTGCTCTCTAGTTTGAGGCATTGGTCCATCAGTTGCAGCACATACTAAGATAGCTCCATCCATCTGAGCAGCACCAGTTACCATGTTCTTAACATAGTCGGCGTGACCTGGACAGTCAACGTGTGCATAGTGTCTGTTTTCAGTTTCGTACTCGATGTGAGCTGTATTAATAGTGATACCTCTTTCTTTTTCTTCTGGAGCAGAGTCAATAGAAGAGAAATCTTTTTTCTCAGCAAGACCCTTGTTAGCTAATACGCTACTGATAGCAGCAGTAAGAGTAGTTTTACCATGGTCAACGTGACCAATAGTACCAATGTTCAAGTGTGGTTTGTTACGATTAAACGTTTCCTTTGCCATGATTTAAAATTATTTATTTATTGTTTTTCAAATTTTCGGTGTGCAAATATAATGAATTTTTAAATACCAAAACCTTTTTCTTAAAAAAAGTTTCAATATTCAAATCCAATGAAGTACAAACCTTATATTTCAATGTATTGAGACTGCAAATTTACACATTTTTCCGGATTGAAAAAATCTTTCTGAAACCTTTTATGAAAAAGCCTGAAATACAGTTTATTCCAGATCCGACACTATATACAATAATAAAGACAATCAGGTCCGGACCCTTTTTTTTGGATCTGTTAATATCAGGAAAATAATTGGAAAAATATGCAGGACAGATACTGTTGCAGCAATAAGTTTTCCAAATAATTATAAATAGTCAAAGGTCTTTGGAATCAACTAAAAAAGCAGTTGAAGGAATATAGGGTTAACTGTTCAGCGAACGATATATTATCAGTTGATTACAGGTAATAACCTCTTCCCCTTCAGTTAAACCTTGTATAATATAAGCAATATCCCCCACTTGTTTCAGCACCTTAATTTCCCTGATTTTTACGTTTGTCCTGGATTTATAAACCACCACAAAACTTTTGTTATTATCAAAAATTATTGCTTTGGACGGAACAGTAAGCATTGAATAGTTTTCCAGATTAAACACTTTTATTGTAGCTCCACGCTCCGGAATCAGCAATCCGGTGTTATTCAGTACCCCCCTGTCCTCTATTGGATTGGGTTGAGGGTCAATACCATTAAATATTTTATCCATTTTAACATCAAAAACTTTGTCAGGATAAGATAATGTCGAAACCCAGGCTTTCATTCCAAAACTTATTTTATCAATATCAGATTGGTTAACATTCATAATACCCCATACATTCGAAGTATTGACCACATCAACATTTTTTTCACCCCAGTCATTTTTCCGCTGCAAATCTTTGTTAATATTTTTCAGAAAAATATTCCTGCTTATCGGTACCACAACATTGTAAATACTTCCAGTTCTCACATTGTATACTGTACTTGCCTGCTGAAGAAGATCCTGCACTTTTTGCAACTGACCTCTGACGGCTGCCGGAACCTTTCCTTTTTTTACATAATCTTCAATTTCCACATTTACACTTATCCCATTTCCTGCTGCAAGTGGATAAATATCAATAGATCTGTTTTCAGCTGTTATTATTTTCCCGTAAAAGCGGTATATACCTTCTATATTTCTCTTCTCAGCTTTTGCCAGAGAGATCGACCCCATCATCGTATTGCTAAGCTCAAATCCTTTTTTGTAGCGGTCCCTTTTTTCATCTTCTCTTTTTGAGCAGGCTGAGAATGTTAAGATCATTAACACAGGAATAGCATATGTTCTCATTGTTAAATAGAAGATTTCGTTTGTACCGATTGAATTAAGCCGTCCGGCAAATAGTATGATTTTATTCTTCACATCACGGATCTGTAATATTATTTCCATAAAGTCTAAATTCAATAAGGGTTACACTTCCCTTTCTGAATGGTCATCATTTTATCGCAGACCTGCTCTCTGTTTTTTCAAACCTGCCGTTTTTGATCTCCTGCAACTGCCCTACTGAGCAATTATTCACTCCTTTTAAACACAAAATTGCTTTAGTCCAATTAAAAGGAGCTTAAATGGGGCTTAAAAAAAAATTAAATATTATGGAATACAGATCTCAGCTTCCCTGAACCGGGGAACTATTTTTTAAAGATAATGGTAAACGTATTCAGATTTTCAGCCGGAGAAGAATACCATATTTCAGCATCATGATATTCGAGAATTCTCTTAACAATACGAAGTCCTAGTCCGGACCCGGATATGTTTTGCGCATTATTTCCTCTTGTAAATGCCTCAAACAGTTTAGCCTGTTCTTCTTCCGGAATTGTATTTCCCTGTGAAATTACTTCTACAGTAACATGGTCATTGGTCTCTGTGAGCAGTACTTTCACTTTAGTACTGTCTGAATAGACGGCTGCATTTTTAAATAAATTAATAAAAACAATGATCAGCAAAGACTGGATGCCGTTTATAGTAAGAAGAGCATTTTCAGAAGTTTCTTCAGTAATTAAAAAATCCAGCCGGAGTTCCGGATAGCTTTTCTCAACTCCTTCAAAAGCTTCAAAAATAGCTTCATCAATCCTCACTTCTTCATAAATGCTCTGAATATTTTCTTTATCAAATTTTGTAAGCAGCAATAATGAATTTGTTAACTCTGACAATTGGTATACATCCCTCTGTATCCGTTGTAATGATAATAAGGTTTCAGGTGAGTGTTCTCCGAATTTAATCAGGTTTTCCAACTGGAAGGCCATCCTCGTAATTGGAGTTCTGATTTCATGGGATGCACTGGCTGTAAAGTCTTTTTGCGACTGAAATACATCATTTAATCTTGCAATCATGGTATTAAAAGAATTGGCAAGAACTCCCACTTCATCATTTGAATGTTGTACCGGGATCTGTGTAGTCAGCTTATGAGCCGTAACTTCCGAAATTTCCTGATTCAGATCTTCCAGAGGACGGAGAAATTTTTCAACAAAATAATAACTGAAAAAACCAATAAGAAGTGTACTCAGAACATAAGCAAGGATCAGAAGATACTTAAGATAAGTAAGTTTTGATTTTCCATTGGTGTCAAAAGCACTGGTCAGAATATAATAATTTTCCCCGTTGATGTTCCTTAATGCCGCATAGATTTCAGGAACTGTTTTTTCCGTATAAATAATTTTTTTATGATCCAGTTCTTTCAGCATCGCTTCATCCCAGGTAACGTTCCGGTCTTTTATTGTACTGTAGATCAGCTCTTTATTTTCGTTAAAAATTAAAATCTTCTCATTTAAAAGAATATTATCAGAGTTTTCATTAAAAAAAATCGGTGCTTCTTCTTCAAAATCTTTGGATCGGGAGATAAAATGGCTCGTAAATTCAAGCCGCTGTCTGAACCTTTCCTTAAATTCATCTCTTCTGAAATCATTGAAAGATAAATAAATCACAGCCATCACCATTCCAAAAAGTAATGAAAAGGCGATACTGATCGTTAAAGCAATCTTTCTTTTTAAAGACATTTACAATGGGCTTAGGTAATATCCGAAACCGGAACGCGTATGTATTAATTTTATTTTATAATCTTTGTCTATCTTTTTTCTTAAAAAATTGATATACACTTCTACCGTATTGGTATTGGTATTAAAATTATGTTCCCATACATGTTCAGTGATCTGCTGTTTGGAAACGGTTCTGCCCTGCGCTTCCGCCAGGTAAACCAGTAGTTGAAATTCTTTTAGGGTAAGTGTGATCTCATTACCACTACGGTAGACTTTCTGTTCAGTTTTATTGATGATAAGATCATCTACCTGTATAATATCCTGATCTGAATTATCTGATGGTGTTTTTCGTCTCAGTAAAGAATTGATTCTCAAAAGCAATTCTTCAAACTGAAAAGGTTTTACAAGATAATCATCCGCCAGTCTGGTAAATGCATCTTTTTTATCTGAAATATCTCCGTAGGCCGAAATAATAATAATCGGTGTATTCTTATCAAAAGAACGTATGGTCTGACACACATCAAGCCCATTTATCCTGGGCACATTAATATCCAGCAGATACAGGTCATAGGTATTATTCTTGATCTGACGGAGAAAAGTTTCTCCGTCATAAATTTTATCACAGCTAAAATTATTGGATTCTAAAAACCGGCAAAGTTCTGCAGAAAGAATAAGATCATCTTCTAATAAGAGAATATTCATCAAAAATTATTTTACACGAATTTAACGAAAATTTTATGATTGTAATTCTATATAATATAAGATTCTCATCCCAAAGAAGAAACGGCTGAATATGGATAAAAAAAATCCCGAAAGGAATTCGGGAAATTCGAGAGCCAACTACGGGACTTGAACCCGTGACCTCTTCCTTACCAAGGAAGCACTCTACCGCTGAGCTAAGTCGGCATTAATTAAAAAAATC
The DNA here is from genome assembly GCF_003385595.1 of Chryseobacterium flavum. Lineage (GTDB taxonomy): Bacteria > Bacteroidota > Bacteroidia > Flavobacteriales > Weeksellaceae > Chryseobacterium > Chryseobacterium flavum. The sequence goes on from NZ_QNUE01000005.1 coordinate 323,782, forward strand.
ACACTGATGAGCGTGATTTTCTTTGAGCGGAAGACGGGGGTCGAACCCGCGACATTCAGCTTGGAAGGCTGACGCTCTACCAACTGAGCTACTTCCGCAATTTTGTTTCCAAAATTATTGGTAAACGCTGTGCAAAACTAAGAAATTTTCTTTAATCCTGCAAGTTTTTTTTATAATATAAAATGTGGGGAGAGCAGGATTCGAACCTACGAAGCCGAAGCAACTGAGTTACAGTCAGTCCCATTTAGCCACTCTGGAATCTCCCCTCATGTTTATATTAATAGAGCCTCCAGAGGGATTCGAACCCACGACCCCGAGATTACAAATCACGTGCTCTGGCCAACTGAGCTATGGAGGCAAATTAAAAAAGAATTCAAAAGATCGCTGTTCCTTTTTTGCGAGTGCAAATATAGAGCGGATTTTTTGAATTCTCAAATTTTTTATAAACTTTTTTTAACTTTTTTTACTATGCCATTTCTTTTTTCTTGATTAATAGCTTTTTAGCAGTATCAACACAAAGGTCCAGACTTTCCTCAAAACTTGTAGTTGTTTTCTTTACAACAATATCATCTCCCGGGACCGCTAAAATCAACTCAGCTGTTTTGTTAGCTTTATCCGAGTTATTTTCTACTTTCAAAAAAACTTTACACTCCTGAATTTTATCATAGAAGGTATCTAGTTTGCTTACTTTTTTGTCAATGTGTGATTCTAGTGGTTCGTGTGGAGTTAAACCAATTGATTGTACTGTGATCTTCATAATTCTTCTTTTTTTGATGCTCGGGGATGAGCTTGATTAAACACTTTTTTCAATTGTTCAATATTGGCATTCGTATAGACTTGAGTACTGGCAAGACTGGAATGCCCTAATATTTTTTTCACTTTGGAGATCTCCGCCCCATTATCCAACACATGAGTAGCAAAGCTATGACGAAGGATATGAGGACTTCTTTTTTCTTTTGTTGTTATAAGACTAAGGTACTTATTAACTACCATATATACAAATTTTTCGCTGAGTTTTTTCCCCTTCTTATTCACAAAAAAAAAGGTCTTGAATTCTGTCTGCGGTTTTCTTATTTCAAGATAGCGTTTAAGAAGCACAGATAAATCTTCAGAAATGGGAATTACTCTCTCTTTGTTCCCTTTTCCTATGACTTTTAATTCATTTCCATTTAAATCAACATTCTCAAATATCAGGCCACAAAGCTCAGCTTTCCGCATTCCGGTCTGATACAATACCTCCATGATACACTTCTCCAATCCATCACTCACCTGCTGAAAAACCCTGTCATTAAGATCTGCCATTTCCTCTTTCGACATGGGGATCTGCTTTTCAGGATAAAATTTAAGAGATGCAACTCCTTCCACCGGGGAAACTTTAACCTCTCCTATTTTCAAAAGGAAAAGAAAAAAGCTCCGCAGAGAAGACAATTTCCTGTTGATACTTCTTTTGGATATTCCATGTTCACTTAAATCAACAATAAAATTTCTGATTATTTTTTTATCTGCTTTGGAAATATCTTCTGATGATTCTGTTCTGAGATAGAAACAGCGAAAGTCGTCAAGGTCTTTTTTGTAACTTGTGATGGTATGAGGAGAGTACCTCTTTTCGAACTGTAAATATTCTAAAAATTTATCCAGCATTACCTCAGGTATAAAAATAAAAATTCACTTCTCAAATATAAGAATTTAAGAAGTGAATTAATATATGGTTAAGAAAAAATCTTAAGCCTGTTCTTCTTTGCTAAGCGCTCTTTGTTTGTAAGCCGCTTTTAGTCTAGCTTGTCTTAAAGTCACAGAAGGCTTAATAAACTGCTGTCTAGCTCTTAATTGACGAACTGTACCCGTTTTATCAAATTTTCTTTTGTATTTTTTTAAAGCTCTGTCGATGGATTCACCATCTTTTACTGGAATTATTAACATATTTTACATCTCATTTTGGACTGCAAAAGTATACATTTTTTCTTAAAGCACAAAATTTCAATCTCTTTTATTAAAAAAAGATAATAAAATTTAATTTAATTCATACGAATCAAATTGCCCGCATTACAAATTCAATTTTATTTTAATTATTAATTGAAAATATTAAAATAAAATAACAAATATCCAACAAACAAACACTATAAAACAAAATAACATAATATAAGTTAATTAAATTAATCAATAACTCAAAAAAAACAATAAAAATAAATACTAATTAACTTAATAACGAAAAATATACGTAAACAATTAATTAACAGTATTTTACACTTTAAAAAACAAAAAAAATAACAGTACTTTGCACCAAAAAAAACGAAGATGACGAAAAAACTACTGTTTCTATTTTTCCTTATTTACAACCTATCATTATCAGCACAAGAAGATTGCATCTCGGCAATTACCATATGCGGAAATTCCAACATTAATTATACGCCATCAGGAATCGGAAATATCAATGAAAATTTAGGAGGCTGTCTTTCCGGAGAACACCACTCCGTATGGTATAAGTTCACAATTGCCACAAGCGGCACGCTAACCTTCGATCTCGTTCCCACAGGTCCGGCAGATTACGACTGGGCTATTTACGGACCTGATGCAACCTGTTCCAATTTAGGACCTCCCATCCGATGTAACGCATCAGGAGCCCTGACCAGTACAGGAATGAATACAACCAATACAAATACAAGCTCATCCGGTGGGAATACCAATCCATACTGCAAGTATATGGATGTAACAGCAGGACAGACCTATTATCTATATTTGGATAACTGGTCCTCAACTGTTCATACTTTTAATTTAACATGGGGTGGCACCGCTAGTTTCATTTCTCCTTTCAACAATCCTGCAACAACCCCTAACCCATTTATCCCACCAGGAAGCCCAGGTCCCAATCCCAATTCACCAAGAGAAATTGGCATTTGTTCAACTACAACTCTTTTTAATTTCAGTACGTTATCTACAGGAATACTTAATGGAAATTCGAATTTTAATATTGCCTACTTTAGCAATACCAATGATGCCTCTACCGGCAACAACCCTATCACGACTCCCATTATAGTAAATAACAATACTACTTACTATTACAGCATTGACTATCATGACCCAAACAATCAGGGAAATACACTTAATACCTGTCGGCAGATTCATCCGATTGTTTTCAGAAATAAAAGCTTAATTGCAGAAATAACACCTTCAGCAAACAAATTATGCCCAGGTGGGACGATAACCTTAACATCAAGTCATGCTACTGGAAATACATGGTCAACAGGGGAAACCACACAATCTATTACAGTCAACACTCCCGGAACTTATTCCTTAATCAGTTCAAACGGCATCTGTACAAGCCCTTCGGCTTCCATTACCATCTCCGCGGAAAGTGATCCTGATATACAGATCAGCGGAAACTTTATTGTATGTGAGGCTCCAACTCAGCTGACAGCTTCTTCCACAGGCAACGGGAATACCTACGCATGGTCTGACGGCTCTACCGGAAATACAATATCCGTATCAACACCGGGAACCTATACCGTAACGGTAACAACCTCGGCAGGATGTCTGTATCAAAAGTCTGTTACCGTGACACAAACTTCTGCCCCAAATGTACAGGATGCTACCTTGAGCCAGTGTTCAAACTCTTCTACAGCCACATTCGATCTTACTTCAGCTCAGCCTGACATTACTTCTTCTCCCGGGGTAACCTTTGAGTATTACACCAATCTAGCAGATGCTGCGATTGGAAATACAAACACCATAGCCAATCCTTCTGCTTATGTATCAGGAAATACAACTGTTTATGTACGCATTACATCTGCAGCATGCTCTCGAGTATATGTCGTAAAGCTACAATTATATATTCAAATCACTAATACTCCTTTCATTACAGCTTCTTCTGATACCATCTGTTTTGGAGGAAGTATTACTTTAACTTCAAACCAAACCACAGGAAACACATGGTCTACAGGAGAGACTACTCAGTCCATTACGGTTAATACTCCCGGAACTTACACCCTCACTTCTTCTGTAGCGGGATGCCAGAGTATTCCGGCTTCCATTACCATCTCCGCAGAAAGTGATCCTGATATACAGATCAGCGGAAACCTTATTGTATGTGAAGCGCCAACTCAGCTGACAGCTTCCTCTACAGGCAACGGGAATACCTACGCATGGTCTGATGGTTCTGCCGGAAATATAATCTCCGTATCAACACCGGGAACCTACACTGTAACGGTAACGACTCCGGCAGGATGCCAGTATCAAAAGTCTGTTACCGTAACACAGGGATTTGTACCTATAGTACAGAATGCAGCATTAAGCCAGTGTTCAAACTCTTCGACAGCTACTTTCGATCTTACTTCAGCTCAGCCTGGCATTACTTCTACGCCGGGGGTAACCTTTGCGTATTACACCAATCAGGCAGATGCTATGGCAGGAAATGCCAACACCATAACCAATCCTTCTGCTTATGTATCAGCAAATGCAGTTGTGTATGTAAGGGTTGCATCTGCAGCATGTTTTAAGGTCGCTGAAATCCAGCTCAGTACATTAACAACAGCTGTTCCTTCCATTACAGCTTCTTCTGATACCATCTGTTTTGGAGGAAGTATTACTTTAACTTCAAACCAAACCACAGGAAACACATGGTCTACAGGAGAGACTACTCAGTCCATTACGGTTAATACTCCCGGAACTTACACCCTCACTTCTTCTGTAGCGGGATGCCAGAGTATTCCGGCTTCCATTACCATCTCCGCAGAAAGTGATCCTGATATACAGATCAGCGGAAACCTTATTGTATGTGAGGCTCCAACTCAGCTGACAGCTTCCTCCACAGGCAACGGGAATACCTACGCATGGTCTGACGGTTCTGCCGGAAATACTATCTCCGTATCAGCACCGGGAACCTACACCGTAACGGTAACGACTCCGGCAGGATGCCAGTACCAAAAGTCTGTTACCGTAACACAGGGATCTGTACCAGTGATACAGAATGCAGCATTAAGCCAGTGTTCAAACTCTTCGACAGCTACTTTCGATCTTACTTCAGCTCAGCCTGACATTACTTCTACGCCGGGGGTAACCTTTGCGTATTACACCAATCAGGCAGATGCTATGGCAGGAAATGCCAACACCATAACCAATCCTTCTGCTTATGTATCAGCAAATGCAGTTGTGTATGTAAGGGTTGCATCTGCAGCATGTTTTAAGGTCGCTGAAATCCAGCTCAGTATA
>NZ_QNUE01000006.1 GCF_003385595.1 Chryseobacterium flavum
CAAATGCATAACCAGTCACAAATTAAAATGAAAACCTATAAAAACAAAAACCAAAGTAATAGTAAAATTACTCTGGTTTAATTATTTATTTTTGTACTTAAATCTGTATCAGATTTTCAGGACTAGTCAAATAATTACATTTCTGAATTCTGATCATATCCATAAAATTTAGGCATCTGCCAATGGTATTTTACAGCAAAGGTCCGTATGCCAACAATCAGTAAAATGGTAAATATCTGTATAAAGGTATAAGAGAGAGGCGTATATTTAGTCATTAACAGAAATGCTGCACCTCCTACAATACATGCTGTTGCATAGATCTCCTTTCTGAAAATCAAAGGAATTCTGTTAAGCAGTATGTCCCGGATTATACCTCCGAAACAACCTGTGATCGTTCCCAATGCGATACAGATCATAGGATGTATCCCTGCATTTAAGCCTTTCTGGACACCAATAATTGTAAACAGTCCCAATCCGAAGCTGTCAAAAATAAATAAGGTCACCTTAAAGTTCTTTTCAAGAGATTTGAATACCATTGAAAATATACTGGTGATCAGGATTAATGAACACATCAGAAGATCGTGCATCCAGAAAACCGGGATATCCAAAAGCAGATCTCTTACAGTTCCTCCACCTACAGAAGTAACAAATGCAATAATAAGGACTCCAAAAGGATCAAGCCGTTTCTGCATAGCAGCAAAACTTCCTGACATGGAAAAAGATATTGTACCAAGTACTTCTATGGCAAAATTAAACTGTTCGTGCATATATATACATAATAAATGATAATCGATGAGTGATTTTTTGCTTAAGCAAATTCCCAGCCACTTTATCAATTATCATTTATTGCTTATTTATTGTCTTTTCTATTTTTGTACTCTTACTGAGTCCGGTACCATCAGTTCGTATTCTCCGCCGTGGGTAATGACTTCCCTTACAATGCTGCTGCTGATAAAGGATTTTCCTGATGACGTTAATAAAAATACAGTTTCCAGTTTTTTATGAGCTAAAGTTCTGTTGGTATGGGCAATCGCTTTTTCAAATTCAAAATCGGCAGGGTTTCTAAGGCCTCTGATAATGAACTGAGCATTTTTTTCAAAGCAGTAGTCTACCGTTAATCCTTCAAAAGAGTCCACTTCCACGTTAGGAAACTCTGCTACTGAATTTTGAATGAATTCCATTCTTTTTTCAAGAGGGAACATGTATTTCTTTTGGGAATTCTGTCCGATAGCTATAATCAGTTTATCAAATAACGGTGCCGCTCTTTCTATAATATCGTAATGTCCTAGTGTTATAGGATCAAATGATCCGGGGAAAACAGCAATTTTCATGTTGTATAGGGTATGAATTAAGATATAAATAATGAGAGATGTGAAAGCCTGCTTTCCGGTTTCTAACCTCTCATCTCTAATTTTTTTATTTTCTTTTGTTTAAGGCTTTTTCGACCTCATTTCCACAAAGATCAGTAATGGAAATTCCGTAATGTTTTGCCTGCTGCGGAAGAATACTTGCCGGGGAGAATCCGGGGTTTGTATTCATTTCGAGCATGTAAGGGATTCCATCCATTAAAATGTACTCACTTCGTGAAAATCCACTCATTCCTAACGAATTGTACGCTCTTTTGGCAATTTCCTCCACTTTTCTGGTGGTTTCCTCATCAATTCTTGCGGGAGTTATTTCTTCAGAAGCTCCTTCATATTTTGCTTCATAATCGAAAAATTCATTTTTTGATACAATTTCTGTGATTCCCAGTACAATTGTTTCCCCTTTGAAATCAATGACTCCTACAGAAACTTCCATTCCGTTTAAAAAACTTTCAATCAGGATTTCATCATCTTCTTTGAAAGCAATTTCCGTAGCGGCAATAAGACCTGACTTCTCTTTTACTTTTGAAATACCCAGAGAAGACCCGGACTGATTGGGCTTTACAAAAACCGGAAGACCTAATTCTTCTATAATTCCGTCAATGTCGATTGTTTCGCCTTTCCTTAAATAAACGCTTTTAGCAGAAGGGATTCCGTATTTTGACAGAACGGCAAGAGTGTCTTTTTTATTAAAAGTAAGAGCACTCTGGTAAAAATCACAGCCTGTATATTTTTGGCCAATGGCATCCCAATATGCTTGTAAAATGCCATTTTCTCCAGGAGTTCCATGGATAATATTAAAGCAGACATCAAACTTCAGGGTTTCTCCATTTTCTAAATTAACAGAAAAATCTCCCCTGTTGATATTGTACTTTTTATCATTTTCCCCTAAGAAATACCATTCATCTTTCAGGATCACAACTTTATATACATCATAAAGATTTCTGTCTAAAGAATCATAAATCAACTGCCCGCTTTTTAAAGAAACAACATATTCGTCAGAATAGCCTCCCATTACTACGGCAACGCTTTTTTTGTTCATAACCATTATAGTATCAATTAAGGCAAATTTAATCATTTTATGTAATGCAATATGGGAAATCCGGAAATTTTAAAATCAAAAATGAATTGTTAAATAAAAAGCACATTCTAAAATTATTAGTTATATTTGCGGTTCTAATTAAAGTATTTTTTAATATGCTTAAATCACTTTTCAATTGGAAAGTTTTACTGAATTTAGTAATAGCCATCGGCGTTTTTGTGGGCTTGGTATGGCTCACATTTCGTTGGTTGGAATATCATACAAATCATGGTCAGGAGATACCGGTTCCGAATGTTATTAATAAGTCTGTACATGATGCTATTAAAATATTAGATGATACCGGGCTTGAATATGAAGTAGACAGTGCTAATTATGATCCTAAATACAGGCCATTCCAGGTTCTTCAGATTTATCCTTCACCAGGATCCCGAGTAAAAGACGGAAGAACGGTGCGTCTGAGGGTCAATCCAAGAACATGGGCTCAGATTGCTGTACCGGATGTTATCAATAAATATTCGGGATTGGCATTCCAGAGATTGGATCAGGTAGGTCTTAAGATAGGAGATACGATTTATGAGCCAAGCATCCAGAAAGATGCACTTTTAAGAATACTGTATAAAGGAAATGCGGTGAATCCCGGAACGCGATTACCTAGATTCTCTGTCATTGATGTTGTGGTAGGGTCCGGTCCGATGAGAAATATTTCAATTCCTAATGTGGTAGGGCTTTCGGTAAAAGAAGCAAGGGCTGTTATTACAAAAAGTATGTTTGAGGTAGGACTGGTAGAATATGAAGATGGAGGAAAAGATGAATCTGATATTATTTACTATCAGGATCCTGCTGCAGGAGATGTCCGTGACCAGGGGATGCAGATCGATTTATGGGCAAGTAAAAGAACTCCTGCCGAACTACGGGCTAAGGTGGAACAGCTGAATTCAATTTACCGTATGAAGGTGGATACCTCTCTTCCGCCGGTGAGATACGAAGAAGTTCATACTGAACCTGTTTACGAAGCACCGGTAGCGCCTCCGGTTCCTAAGAAAGAAACCCCTAAAGCGGAACCGGCGAAAACTGAGGTCACAACTTCTAAACCTGTTGCCGGTACGGAAAAAGCCAAAGTTTCTTCCAGCAGTCAGCCTGCCGGAAGTACAACTAAACCGGCTGCATCATCCAATACAGGTGGTCAGCAGACTACTCAAAAGCCAAAGGCTAAAAAAGTAGTAGTAGAATAATATTTAACAAGTATAAAATAATACAGGCTTCAACTGCAAAATGTTGAAGCCTTTTGTGTAAAAAATCAAACAATGTCAGAAGATAGCGAAGACTTTTTAGATGAAGAATTACTAGACTCCAACAGTATTGAAAATATTGATATTGATGAAGAGAATAAGGGATTGTATGAGCATCTTAATATTACTGTGGACAGTAAACAGGAGCCATTAAGAATTGATAAGTTCCTTTTGATATACCGGCAGAATTCTTCAAGAAATAAAATTTCACAAACCTGCAGAGCCGGAAACGTTATTGTTAACGGGAACGCTGTAAAGCAAAACTACCGTGTAAAGCCGGGAGATCAGATTTCAGTACTGCTTACGCATCCGCCAAGAGAGAATGTTATCATTCCGCAGGATATACCTGTCAATATAATATATGAAGATGATGATCTGGTTGTGGTTGATAAGGAAGCAGGTATGGTTGTACACCCGGGATTCGGAAACTGGGATGGTACGCTGGTGAATGCTTTGGCTTATCATTTCGAAAAGAACGGGGAAAAATCTGATCTGGACAGGGTAGGTCTTGTGCATAGAATTGATAAGGATACGTCAGGTTTACTGGTGATTGCCAAAAACGAATATGCTTTAAGCTTTCTAGCAAAGCAGTTTTTTAACAGAACAACCAAAAGGCTTTACTGGGCTTTTGTATGGGGAAATCTGCAGGAAGATGAAGGAACGATCCGGGGGCATATAGGAAGACATCCTAAAAACAGAATGCAGATGTCTGTATATGAAGATGGAAGCCAGGGAAAACATGCGGTTACCCATTATAAGGTGCTGGAAAGATTCAAATATATGACCTGGGTAGAGTGTAAACTTGAGACAGGAAGAACCCATCAGATCAGGGCGCACTTCAGACATGTGGGACACACTTTATTTAATGATGAGAGATACGAGGGACACACTCCGTTAAGAGGCGTAAATCTTCCGAAATATAAGCAGTTTATTAAAAATGTATTTGAAATTCTGCCCAGACATGCACTTCATGCACACACCTTAGGATTTATACATCCAACAACAAAAAAGGAATTATATTTTGAGAGCCCAATGCCCAAAGATATGGCGGATGCTGTAAAAAAATGGAGAAATTATTTGGAAAACTAAAAATATATTGAGAATTTTTTTATATTTGTTGAATTGAAATCAAGATTTGTTATGAGAAAACTATATGCTATCGTATGTTTAGCTCTTTTGTCAAATGCATACAAAGCACAAGAATCACTACCATACTATCAGCAATATCTTTTGGATGGTGAGTTCCTGTTCAACCCAGCTCAATACGGAAAAACAGATTACGTACAGCTCAACGCCAATTATCAACAACAATTTTCAAAGTTCAACAATTCTCCGAATGTACAGTCACTAGGGATTAATGCGAACATTTTTGATAGAGTGGGAGCAGGTATTTCTGTATTCAGAGACAGTAACGGGCCGATCTCTGCCGGAGGTATTACAGCGGGTGCTTCATATTTTATTCCATTAAGCAGCGAAGGAGACAGAAAGGATCAGTTTTCTTTCGGTACAAGTGTTAACTTCTATAACATGAACTTTGATTACTCAAAAATCAATACTGAAGAGGGGGGAGACCCATTATTGAGAGGAGAAGAAAGTAATATCTTTATGGTGTATGCCAACTTCGGTCTTGCCGCTACTTACAGAGGCCTTTTCGGAGGAGTTTCAGTAAATGATATCGCATTAAGTAATGACGAATCTATCGTAAACAATTACGAGCCATCACCTATTAAATTCTTCCTTAACTTAGGATACAACTGGAACATTGCTGATAATATTACTTTAGCACCATCAGCATTAATTAACTTAAATACAAATTCTACGAGAATGGTTGACTGGAACCTGATGGCAACTTTCTCTAATGATATCAATGCTTTCTCTTTCGGAGTAAGCTACAGAACGGTTCAAAACAGATTCGATAATCAGGATCTGAGTATTTCTCCAATTGTTAAAGTAAGATTTAACAAATTCATGATTGGTGCAACATACAATCTTGGATTATCTGATATTCAGAGTTATGGAGGAAACAGCTTTATGATCGGTCTTGGTTATAACTTCGATAACTTTATTAATGTTAGAGGATTTAGATATTAATCAATTTAATTTAAATAAATTTGAGCTCTGAATTTTTCAGAGCTTTTTTTATGATATATATTCACATTCCTTTCTGTAAACAGAAGTGCAGTTATTGTAACTTTCATTTTTCAACATCCCTGAATTTTAAGGATGAAATGCTCCATGCAATGAAAACTGAAATATTTCTACGGAAAGATGAATTGCAAAATAAGACTTTGAAATCATTATATTTTGGAGGCGGAACCCCATCTATTCTTTCAGTTGATGAAATTAATTCTTTAATTGATGAGATTCTGAAATACTTTAGTTTTGGAAATGATATTGAAATCACATTGGAAGCAAATCCGGATGATCTTAATAAGCAGTTTTTAAAACAGCTGGCAGGGACTCCGGTTAATCGCTTATCAATAGGAACTCAGAGCTTTTTTGAAGAAGATTTAAAACTGATGAACCGGGCACACAATGCATCTGAAGCGGAAAGCTCTGTTAAGAGGGCCCAGGATTTTGGGTTTGAGAACCTTAGTATTGATTTGATCTATGGGTCTCCAACCTCTAATCTTGAGATCTGGAAAGAAAATCTGAAGAAAACAGTTGAACTTGAAATTCCCCATATCTCATCATATGCCTTGACCGTTGAACCCAAAACGACATTGGAAAACTGGATTTCAAAAGGAAAGATTAAAAGCCCGAAAGAAGAGGAACAGAACAGAGAATTTTACTATATGTCAGCCTTTTTAAAAGATAATGGTTTTGAGCATTATGAAGTTTCCAATTTTGCCAGACCCGGATTTTATTCCAGACATAATTCTGCTTATTGGAAGTATCAGGAATATCTTGGAATAGGCCCATCGGCTCATTCCTACAATGGGTTTGATGTCAGAAGCTGGAATGTTGCCAATAATCAGCAGTATATTAAAAAGCTTGCTGCCAAAAATCTTGCCAAGAGCGAGGAAATCCTTTCTCAGGAGGATCAGTTTAATGAAATGATTATGATTGGGTTACGTACTATATGGGGAGTAGATCTGTTGACTTTAAAAAGAAAATTTTCAGGTAAAATCCAGGACCATTTTCAGGAAGAAATAAAATCCAAAATAAAAGAAGGAGTTTTGATTATAGAAAACGAGCATTTAAAAATTCCCGAGGAACATTGGTTTATGGCAGACGGAATTGCTTCTGATTTATTTATAGTATAACATTTATTAATGTATATTTGAAATTAGCTTTAAATATATACTAATAAACCATGAAGAAGACTCTATTGCTATTTTCTCTTTTTTCAACTGTACTTTATTTTTCCCAAAAACCAATTTTTGTAAAAGCAAAAGTTACTGCTATAAATGTTTACCGTAATTCGGCAGAACTCCAAAATCTGGTAAATATTTCACTTCCATCCGGAGTTTCTGAGGTGATTATTACCAATATATCTGATGATATTGTTGAAAAATCCATACAGATTGATACCAATAATAAAAATATTTCAATTCTTTCAGCGCAGTATAGTGACAGCTTTCCTTCTAAATATGCTGACCATCTTAATCCTGCAGAAAAAAAGGTTAAAGATAGTATCAGTATTTTGGAAAATATTATCACCAAAATTAATATTGAACGCCAGACCAATGAAAAAACACTTGAGCTGCTGGATAAGAACCAGGCTCTTTTAGTAGGAAGTAATACTTCCAGTGTAGCACAGCTTATGCAGCTTACTGATTATTATAAAACAAAAAGAAGTGAGATCAGTATTGCACAGCTGGATATTAATAAAAAATATGCGGAGGCAGTATTAAGGCTTGACAATTTTAAAAAACGACTTAAAGCAAATGCAGTTTCAGAAGAAACATATTCTGATGGGGTTTTTGTCCTGAAGATAATGAGTAATGGTGCTGTAAATGCAAAAATGAATCTTGGATATCTTGCTAAGAATGTTTCCTGGGAGCCTTTTTATGAAATTAAAGGAAGTAAATTGACTGAGCCATTGGATATCACATTTAAGGCAAAAATAACACAGGATACCGGACTTGACTGGAAAGGGGTCAAACTTTCTTTGATTAACGGACAATCGTCAAGAAATAATAATGCTCCTGTCATGAAACCCTGGTTTCTGAATTCTTTTAAAAATGAGGAAAGGCCTTCTTCTGTTCGTAAAAAAGACACCATCTCTGCAGAAAAACAGATTGAAGAAGTTGTTATGATAGGATATGGGTTTAAGATTATTGAGAATCAATTGAACATAAGCTTTGATGTGGATATTCCATATGATATAATGTCTAACGATGAAGGTCATTTTATTAATCTGAAACAAATAAAAATTCCGGCGGAATATAAGTATGTTACAGTTCCCAGGCAGACTACCAATGCTTATCTGATGGCGCGTATCAAAGACTTTAGTAAGTATAATCTTATTTCAGGACCGGCCAGTGTAATCTTTGAAAATATGTATGTAGGAGAGACACGGATAAATCCTGATCAAACTCAGGATTTATTAAACATTACCCTGGGTGACGATAAAAGAATAAGTGTACGTAAGGAAATTATTAATGACAAGGCAGGTGAAAAGTTTTTTTCTTCTTATCAGGAAAAAACATTTTCTTATGATCTTATAGTAAGGAACAATAAGAAAGAGACGATTAATATTGAGGTAAAGGATCTGATTCCTATAAGTAAAGATGAATCTGTAAAAGTTGAACTTATTCAAAGTGACCATGCAGAATTTGACAAAGAAAAAGGGTTTTTGATCTGGGATGTCAAAATTTCACCATCTGAAACCAGAAAGTTCAGAGTAAGTTACAAAGTGAGATTTCCAAAAGATTATTCCATTGATAATCTTAATTAATTACAATGCAATTCACTATTTTTGTATAAAATTTCAGTTCACAATTTGAAAACTAAAAAGCAAGATTATTCGCATCTTTCACCCAGTCAGCCGATTGGTATTTTTGATAGCGGAGTAGGAGGACTTACAGTTGCCAAAGAAATTAAAAGACTCCTTCCTAATGAAGACCTTATTTACTTTGGAGATACCAAGCACCTTCCTTATGGAGAAAAATCCAGGGAAGCAATTATTGAATATTCTACAAAGATTACTAATTTTTTACTGGCGCAGAATTGTAAGGCAATAGTGATTGCCTGTAATACAGCTACAGCAAATGCACTAAACGAGGTAATGCATTCCGTTGCGGGTAAAGTTCCGGTAATAGATGTTATTAACCCTGTAGCAGAAAAAGTTTCATATGAAATTCATAATAATGTGGGGGTGATTGCAACGAAGGCTACTGTGAATTCAGGTCTTTATAAAAAAAGTATCAGAAAACATAATAAATGGATTAAGGTGGATGAGCTGGCAACCCCTTTGCTGGTTCCTGCTATTGAAGAAGGATTTAAGAATCATCCGATTACTCATGCTATTATTTACAATTACCTGAGTAATAATAAACTTAAGAATATTGAGACATTGATTCTTGGCTGTACGCATTATCCACTCTTAATTGATGAGATCAAACAATATTACGGAAACAGGGTTCGGGTTATTGACTCGCCAAATATTGTAGCCAACCATCTGAAGATTATCCTGGATAAGTATCATCTTTTAAATGATAATAATCCTAACCCTAATTATCATTTTTATCTTTCAGATCTTACCAAAAACTTTGAGAAAATCTCTAAAAAGTTTTTTGGAAAAACCATTGATCTGGAATTAAAAGTACTATAATAAAAAAGCTGTCTTAATAAGGCAGCTTTTTTGTTTTCCCAAACATGATTTTTATATCTCAAGGATCACATTTTGATTTTTCAGCCTTCTTTTCGGCGTTATTGATGGTTGGTTAGCATCAGTTTCAGCCCTTATACCTATAGCGACGGCAAACAGGGTTTCATAAGACTTATTTTTCAGGATCCCATCATATTTCAGAGTGTCAATACCCTCCATAGGAGTCGAATCAATGCCTATTGCTGCACATGCAGAAAGTAAAACCCCTAATGACAGGTATACCTGATGCTCCAGCCAGGATTTAACAGCGTTCTCACCTTTAGGCTTTACCATGGAACGGTAATAATTTACTGCGCCTTCAGGAAGGTTTTCTTCAATTTGTTTTTCGAAGTCATCCGGATTTTTTAATACCTGAAATACAATTAAAAGATGACTATCCAAAACTTTTTCCTTGTTAAAATAAGATGCGTCTGCAAGTTTTTCTTTTACTGCAGGATCAGTAATAAAGATGAAATTCCATGGCTGGCTGTTAATGGATGAAGGACTCAGATTCAGGATTTCCTTCAACTCATTGATTTGCTCTTCACTGATTTTTCCTTGCGGGTTATACTGTTTTACGGTATACCGTGTTTTCATTTTTTCTAAAAAACTCATAATTTTATACTATCATTTTTATAGTTACAAAATTAATTTAAGTTTATTACCTTTGCAATAACGGTAAAAAATGATAGTATAAAAAATGTATACAGTAGATAATAAATCATATCCTTGCTGCACCAGTGTAACCATGAGATTTATAGGAGGGAAATGGAAAGCGGTTATTTTGCATCATTTAATTGATGGTGCAAAAAGATATAATGAATTAAAGAAATCTATTCCTACCATTACAGAAAGAACCCTCAGTCTGCAGTTAAAGCAGCTGGAAGATGATAATATCATTGACAGGAAAGTATTTACAGAGAAACCACCTTTAATAGTGGAATATACTTTAACGGATTTTGGAAAGACATTGCTGCCTGTTTTACAGGCCATTACCAAATGGGGGGAAGAGGCTCCCGCCAACTCAAAAAAAATAATCAGGAATTAGAGTTCCTGATTATCATTTTCTTTATTGGGTTCAAAAAAACTGAAACTTACATTTCCGTATTTTCGGGTATCTGCCAGATTAGGATGATCCAGTTTCATACGGCTCTGATGTTCCACAATAAGAACTCCGTTTTCTTTTAAATATTTATTATTAAGGACCAGAGAGATTAACTCGTAATATTTTTTCTCTTCCATTTCAAAAGGCGCATCGGAAAAAACTATTTCAAAAGCTTTTTTATTTCTGAATTTTTTTAGCCAGTCAAATACATCACCTCGCTGTACATTGATCTGAAGTGCCATGTCCAGATCAGATGCAGTGGAATTAATAAATGCTGTATGTTTAGGATTCATTTCTACCGAAGTTATATCCTGACATCCTCTGGAAGCAAATTCTAATGAAATAGAGCCTATTCCTGCAAACAGATCAAGTACGGAAACAGACTGCATGTCATATTTGTTTTCCAGAATACTGAATAAGGCTTCTTTAGCAAAATCAGTAGTTGGTCTTACCTCGAAGTTTTTAGGAGCTGCAATTTTTTTGGCTTTCCATTTGCCTGATATGATTCTGAACATATTTTTAGGGTTTAGGGGTAAGGTATTGGAGATTAGGAATTAAAAAATATGTAATTGTTATTTTTTAAAAGGCTGAGCCTTTATTCCTAAGCCTTATCCTTAGTTAAGTATAAAATTCTTGTTAGGAATATTGTCAAAAACAATTTTCAGATTTTTAACAAATTTCTGGAGTTCTGAAATAAACGTTTCATTTTCTGTTGTTTCGCCATAGGCAAAAAAATTGGTTTCATTGATCCCAAAACCTATCTTGCTTAAGGTAAACATAATAAAATAGAGAAAATCAACCTCAGAATTAACATCCAGGTTATTGTAAAGTATTATTTTTTTCTGATCAATGGCAAAAAATTCACATTGATTGTGATACAGGTTAATATGAATTTCCTTATTCCCTTTATTATTAAGAGCAGTTAAAAACTTTTCTCCCGAGAAATTAAAATGTGCGGGAATTGCAAGTTCCTTTATTTTTTTATAGTAATGTTTTGGAAAAGTATAATAGAACTGTATATTAAACTTTTTGTTAATTGAAAGCATAAGCTCTTCATTCTCTTTATCAGCCGGAGCATTAAAGGCAATCAGATCAAAGCCTGCTTCATGCTCAGAGAATCCCTCCGGCATCAGGGTAAAATGATTGAGTGCAGAAATTACCTGAATTTCATCAAAACGCTGCCTGATAAGAACTTCATCAAGTTTTTCCTCAATGAGGTTTTCCGGTGTTTCTTCTGTAACGAAATAAGACTTTTCCTCCAGAATGCTTTTATTCTTAACAATCTGATAGATTAATCCGTCTTTGGTAAAAAGTAAATTAAGTACGTTCATATTTCAATTCCTGCAAATTTAGTGAAATTCTACCATTACCGCACCTGATTGATGGTGAAGTATTTCCTTATTATAAAAATCAATGTTAATCTGGCTCTCCAGAACATCCCGGACCATTCTCTGCAAAGTTCCGTCCCCAATACCATGAACGATCTCAAGTCTTTTTAAATTATTTTTTCTACAGAACTCCAACACTTCTATTAATTTTTCCTTTTGAATAAACAGCCTTTCAAAACTGTCATAATCTTCGGGGTTCTTTACTAAATTATGAAAATGCAGATCCAGAACCAAATGATTTTTCTGATGTTTTTTGGAAACAATTTTTTGGGGTTCGGCTTTTTTTATCACTCTGATATTTTCATAAAGATCAGCATCCTTAAAGACCAGTTTTTCTCTTGCATATTGATGTGTAAAGCCATATTCGTCTTTGAAAACCACAATATTTCCCCTTACGGAAGTTACAACTCCGCTTAAATCTTCATCAACTACAGAAACTGTATCCCCGATTTTCATAATTTAATCTGCTTTTTGTGTAATGTATAACATAAACAGTTGTTTGTCAATTACATACAATGTCTTTTAAAATTCTGCCAATTCCATTTCATACTTTCAGACTCTTGGTCCTAATTCTATAATCTCCAGATCTTTTATTTCTTCACCGTCCACTACAAATCGCATCATGGTCCTTACTTTATGCCATCCCTGTTTTCCACAAGCACCGGGGTTGAGGTGTAAAAGACTGTTTTTGTCATCGTACATCGCCTTCAGGATATGGGAATGCCCGGATATGAATAATCTGGGAGCTTTACGGGTAATCTCAGTCTTAGCTAACGAAGTATATTTTCCAGGATACCCCCCGATATGAATCATTAAAACTTCAAGACCTTCACAGAGGAACCGGTTTACTTCCGGAAATTCTGCACGGATTCTGGCATCATCTATATTTCCATATACTCCTTTCAGTGGATTGATTTTTTCAAGCTGCTCAATAACATTCATACTCCCGAAATCTCCGCAATGCCAGATCTCGTCAGCCTGGGCAGCATACTCAAGAATTCGTTCATCTATATAAGAATGAGAATCGGAAAGAAGAAGAATCTTTGTCATTATCTTAAGGTTCTGGCTGTGATATTTTCATCATACTTTTCCTTAAAAATAACGATACGGTCAGGATTTAATTCACCATTCCGGTTAATAACCCTTTCTTTTAACAGCCATTTAATAATCTTTTCCATAGCTTTCTTTGAATTCATAAAATTCGAGACTTTTCCAAGATCAGTAGATTCCACTTTTATTTTTTCTGTCAGAAAATTAAGAATAAAGAAGTCATCATTTACATAGCTCGGTGTTTCATTATCCATATATTTATAAAGCAACACTTCCTCATCATCTTTTACTGAGAAAAATGAGTATTGAGCAAGACTGATTTTTTCAGCTTTCAGAATCTGTTTTCCATCCAGTAAAACCTTGTCATCTTTAATAACCACTTCCTGGGAGAAATACAAATTACAGTTTATGATAAGTAAGAATAAAACTAATAATCTGTTTATTGCCATTTTTTATGCTTTTAAATTGCAAATATAAAGAAGCTTTGAGGTTATTTACTAAATTTGGGAAAATTAAAAATCAATGAAGCAGAAACTGTCTTTTTTTATTTTTCTTTTCAGTATAGGGTTGGCAAATGCCCAGATAGAAGAAAAAAAATTGGATGAATTGATCCAAAATACCCTGAAAACCTTTGATGTTCCCGGAATGTCCGTGGGAATTGTGAAGGATGGAAAAGTAACCTACTCCAAGGGTTTCGGTGTACGCTCCCTGGCAACCAGACAACCTATGGATGATAACACGCTGGTAGGAATAGCTTCCAACTCCAAAGGGTTTACCTGTGTGGCATTGGCGATCTTAGCTGACGAAGGAAAGCTGGATTGGGATGATAAAGTAACCAGATATATCCCTGAGTTTCAAATGTATGATCCTTATGTTTCTCAGAATGTAACAATAAAAGACCTGATCACCCACAGAGCAGGATTAGGATTGGGGCAGGGAGACCTGATGTTTTTTCCGGAAGGGGGCAGTTTAACAGTAAATGATATTGTACATAATGTCCGGTATCTGAAACCTGAGAATCCTTTCAGAACAACATTGGATTATAATAACATCATGTTTATTGTTGCAGGAGAGGTGATCCACAGGGTTTCAGGATTGAGCTGGGCTGAATTTATTGAGCAGAGAATTATGAAACCTGTAGGAATGACTTCCAGTTTTGGAAGCTATAGCAGGGCTAAAGGAAACCCCAATAAAATAGATGCCCATGCTCCGGTAGATGGAAAAGCAGTCACAGTTCCTCATGACTGGAACGAGACCGCTAATGCAGCAGGAGGAATCATGAGTAATATCAAAGATATGACAACCTGGGCCGAATGTCTTTTGAATAATTTCACGACCAGAGATGGAAAAAAACTGGTATCTGATAAAAATGCCCGGCAACTATGGAGTCTGCAGATTCCTGATAAGGTAGCTGCAAAGAATCCGTATGATACAAGTTTTTACGGATATGGCCTGGGATGGTTTCTGAGTGATGTAAAAGGTCATAAACAGGTACAGCATACAGGCGGATTAATCGGAACTGTGACACAGTTTACACTAATCCCGGATCTTAAACTGGGGATTGTGGTTCTCACAAACCAGCAATCGGGAGCTGCATTCAATACAATTACTAATACGGTTAAAGATTCTTATCTTGGAGTTGCAGACAGAAACTGGCTGAAAACTTATAGTGAGAGAATGTCTAAAATAGAAGAAGATTATAATAAACAGAAAAAAGCAGCATTTGCAAGATCTGATGCATTTAAAAAAGAAAAAAATCTTCATCCGAAAGCTGAGCAATTTACAGGAACCTACAATGATGCCTGGTTTGGTGATGTAGATATAGTGCAACAGGGAGCTGGATATAGAATTTCATGCAAGAATTCCCCGAGACTGAAGGGGGAACTGCTTCCTTACTCCAACAATTCTTTTATCATCAAATGGGATGATAGAAGTTATGACGCAGATGCTTATATTATTTTCAGTTATGACGAGAATGGAAAAGCTGTGGCTGCAAAATTGAAACCTGTTTCTGATGTTACGGACTTCAGCTTTGATTTTGATGATCTGGATCTGAAGAAGAAATAAAATTGAAATCATAAGATGTTTTATAGAGAACGGCCCCAGGCCGTTCTTTTTTCTTTAACATAAATGGCGCTAATTGGTTCACAAATAATGCGGATTCTAATCAAAAATGGCTTTAGCCGAATCTAATCCCCCCAAAAAAATAAATTTTTTGCCACCTCTCCGGAGGAGGGAATATGCAGCCGATAAAATATATCTTAGTTTACTGAAGAAGGTTCAGATCTTGCTGTGCTAAGGAAAACTCAGTGTTGAGATGCTGTTCTTCAAAGAAATCTTTCAGCTCATGAAGTCTTTTTTTGTTATCATAATGGATACTTGAATTGAGTTTTCTCTGGCAGAGTGAGCAGGCTCTGGCAAGATGATAATCCGTTTCCGATAATGAATTGGTTCCGTTCATCACGCAGTTGGCATTCAGACAATGGCTGATTCCAAACATGTGCCCGATCTCGTGTGAACTGATTTTTATTAATCTTAAAAGACTTTTGTTAAAATTAGAATCTGTTAATTGGCCGTCTGCAAATCGGTATATAGAGGTTACTCCCACACCATCCTTATATGACGCCAGTCCGAATACATAATTCCATTCCGGTAGTGGAAAAAGGTCTTTCTCCGTAATACCCATTAATACAATAGCATCTTTAGGTTTTCTTTTAATCAGAATACTGTCCAGTACATATCCCGCAAGAACCTGTTCCTGTCCTTCCTTTGAAATTCTTTTAACTTTTTCAGGGAAAATAGTGTTGGATAAAACAGAAAGAACCTTTGTTTCCAGCTGAAAATAGGTTTTTAAATAGTGTTGGATAAGTATTATTTCTTTTTTCTGAAGTTTATCAAACTGCCCGATGGGCTGAAGATAAATGGTGCCCTTTCCAGGTACAGGTTTTATCTTTTTTAATTTCTGAAAATCTGCAAATGTCTGGAAATGTTCCTCATGATTATACTGCCAGCTTCCGGGTTTTGGAGAAGAGGAAAGTTTTATATCATTCAGTGCAATAGATTCATAGTAGGTTTTCTTCTGTTTCTGACATGAGAAAAGAAGGATCAATATTGATACATAAAAAAGTAAAGAAGTAAAGTTATATTTTCCCGGGTTCATAAAAGAATAGCAGTTTCTTTTTGGCACCGTCGAACTCTGACCAGGAATCACAGTCTACCTCAAAACCCGCCACTCCGCAGGTGGGGAAATGGAAAATATCCTCAGAAATAGAATTAGCAAAATTGGAAATTCCATTATTGTGGGAGAAGAATGCAACCGAATTCAGGTTGTCATCCAGATCATAAATTACAGATTCAAAGCTTCTTTCTGAAGGATTATACAATTTTTCATCAGTAGCACAGTTCAGTTGATAGGCCTGATTGAAAATCTTGCAGGTATTCAGTGCACGTACCGCAGGGCTGGACACAAAATGATCAATAGAAATATTATTGTTTTTCAGAAATCTGGACATGTTCATAGCATCCTCCAAACCCTTGTCTGCTAAAGGTCTGTCAAAATCCTCCGTTTCTTCCGGCCAGTCACTTTTTGCATGTCTTACGAGGATGAGTTTCTTCATATATTGTTTTTTGGAAGATTAAAATTATAAAAAAAAATATGGAATAAAACATGATTTATATAAAAAAAGTGCGCTATGAATAAAATCATTAAATTTTACTAAATTTGCAGACTTATGGGACAAATCCTTGCAATAGACTATGGAAAGGCACGTTGTGGCATTGCTGTGACGGATGATATGCAGATTATAGCCAGTGGTCTGGATACTGTAGAGACCCGTTTTCTCATGGAATTTTTGAAAAAATATTTCAATGAAAATAAAGTAGATGAAGTAGTGATTGGACTTCCCATTGATTTGAAAGGAAATGTTTCAGAAGTGGAGGACGATATTTTAAAGTTCATAGGAGAATTTCAAAAAGAATTTTCGGATATTGCAGTCCATCGTTTTGATGAAAGGTTTACTTCAAAAATGGCCTCTTTTTTTATTTCTCAGAGTGGGAAAAATAAGAAAAAGAGACAGGAAAAAGGATTAATAGATAAAGTAAGTGCAACAATTATATTGCAGAATTTTTTAGAACAAAAATTAAGATGATTTTACCGATAAGAGCTTTTGGAGATCCTATTTTGAGAAAAGTAGGAAAAGATATAGACAAAGATTATCCAGGTTTGCAGGAACTGATTGATAACATGTTTGAAACAATGTACAGTGCAAATGGCATAGGTCTTGCCGCTCCTCAGATCGGGCTGGATATCCGTTTGTTTGTTATTGATGTGACCCCTCTTGCAGAAGATGAGGATTATGAAGACATTAAAGATGAGCTTGCCGAGTTCAGGAAAGTTTTCATAAATGCCAGAATTCTTGAAGAATCAGGCGAAGAATGGAAGTTTAATGAGGGTTGTCTTTCCATTCCGGATGTAAGAGAAGACGTCAAAAGAAAAGAGACGATCGTTATTGAATATTATGACGAAAATTTTGTAAAACATACAGAAACTTTTTCCGATATTAGAGCCCGCGTAATTCAGCATGAATATGACCACATTGACGGGATCTTATTTACTGATCATCTGAGTGCATTGAAGAAGAAGCTGGTAAAAGGTAAACTGACAAAGATCTCTCAGGGTGACGTAAACATCGGTTACAAAATGAGATTTCCAAAATAAATTAAACAAGGATAAAAAAGAATAATAAAAAGCAAAGGCTGAAAGCTGGTTGCAAAATTTACAAAAAATAAAATTATGCTGTTAGAAAAAATAATTTCAATTTCTGGAAAACCAGGACTTTACAAACTAGTTTCTCAATTAAGAAACGGTTTTATTATTGAAGATGTTACCAATAAGAAGAAGGTAAGCATTGGTAATTCAAGCCAGGTGAGCTTATTGGATAATATTGCAATGTTCACATTTGATAAAGAAGTTCCTTTGTTCGAAGTTTTTGAAAATATTGCTAAGAACAACGATTATAAGGAAACAATTTCTCACAAATCTTCTGATGCAGAACTGAAGGAATTTATGTTGGCTTCACTTCCTAACTATGATACAGAAAGAGTATATTCTTCTGATATCAAAAAATTGGCACAATGGTACAACATTCTTCAGAAAGCAGGATACATTACTCCTGAAAGCTTTGTGAAAGCTGAGCCTGAAACTTTAGAAGGAGAACCGGCTGAAGAAGTAAGCATTGAAAAAGAAGCAAAAAAAACTGCTCCTAAAGCAGAAAAGCCAGCTGCCCCGAAGGTAAAAGCAACTTCAGCAGCAAAATCAGCTCCGAAAAGTACCCATACTAAAAAAGGATAATTCATTTTTTTGAATTTAAATACAGAACCTTGTTGAGAATTTCTTAACAAGGTTTTTTGTTTTAGTTCGGATGGTAAATCAGCTGGGAAAATTCCCGTTAATTTCAATTTTAAGCCCTGATCCTGATGTGATATTTTGGAACTGTATTTATTAACCCCTAATTTTAATCCTTAACGCTTGCCATAGACCCAAAATAACCCTTACATTTGTATAAGATTGAATTTCCCATTACTTATGAATACGAAACAGGAGAAACTAGAGGCCTTCGGAAGATTACTGGATATTATGGATGATTTACGTGAAAAATGTCCGTGGGATCAGAAGCAGACATTACAGTCGCTTCGTCATCTTACCCTTGAAGAAACGTATGAGCTTTCAGATGCGATTTTACAGGACGATTTACAGGAAATAAAAAAAGAGCTGGGAGATGTACTGCTCCATCTGGTTTTTTATGCTAAAATCGGTTCTGAAAAAGGAAGTTTTGATATCGCAGATGTGATTAATTCCCTCAATGAAAAACTGATTTTCCGCCATCCTCATATTTATGGTGATACTGAAGTAAAAAATGAAGAGGAGGTAAAACAGAATTGGGAAAAACTGAAACTGAAAGAAGGGAATAAGTCTATTTTAGGAGGCGTTCCCAAAAGCCTTCCGAGTTTAGTAAAAGCTTACAGAATCCAGGATAAGGTAAAGGGTATTGGTTTTGAATTTCATGATGCAGAAGATGCCTGGAAAAAAGTAGATGAAGAAATTCAGGAATTTCATGCGGAGACAGATCCGCACAGAAAAGAACAGGAACTGGGAGATGTGTTTTTCTCACTGATCAATTATGCCAGAATTACTGGGATTAATCCTGATTCTGCCTTGGAAAGAACCAATCTTAAGTTTATCTCAAGATTTCAAAAGATGGAAGATCTGGCAAATGAGAAAGACTTAAAACTTGCTGATATGACCTTAGAGGAAATGGATGTCCTTTGGGAAAAAGCAAAACAGTCATAGTATTTCAGAACTATTCATAGTTCGTTTCATATAATTAAAAAAGAACAAACAATATGCTTAGATTCCTTATTTTACCTATATCACTTCTATTAAGCTGCAATCCTAAAGCTCAAAACCAACCATCTGATTCCGTAAATGATAAATTACAGACACAGTACTCTTTACCGAAAAAACTGAAAGAAGTTTCAGGGATTACTTTATCCAAAGATAAAAAGATAACCTGGGTAATAGAAGATAAAGGAAATAAAAATTCCATATACGGGCTAAACAGTGAAGGGCAGTTGCTTGCCCAAATACCGATAGAAAATGCAGAAAATACAGATTGGGAGGATATTATTTCTGATGCTCAGGGGAATATTTATATTGGAGATTTTGGGAATAATGATAATAACAGACAGGATCTGGCTATTTTAAAGACGGATCTGAAAGATGTGAAACAAACCACAACAAAAGTAATACAAACTACAAAGTTTCATTATGAGGGACAAACTGAATTTCCACCGAAAAAGTCAAACCTGTTGTACGACTGTGAAGGCTTTGTTGAAATGGATGGGAATTTTTACTTATTCACCAAAAACAGGAGCAAAGGTTTTGACGGGACTTTTCTTGTATTTCAGGTACCCAATAAGGAAGGTGATTTTGAAGCAAAGTTAATTGGAAGATTAAAACTTCAGGGTGGTTATAATGATGCTGCTATTACATCTGCTGCCATCAACAGCACAAAAGATAAAATTGTATTGCTTACCCATAAAAATATTCATGTTCTTACCGGATTTATGGCAGATAATTTCAACTCTGCAAAGATTCAGAAAATTTCGTTGAACCATAACTCCCAGAAGGAAGCAATTGTTTTTTTCAATGATAAAACTTTGCTTATCGCTGATGAAAAAGGAAAAGACGAAGGAGGAAATGTATATCAGTTGGCTTTTTAAAAATTAATCACTGATCATTATATAAACAAAAAACCACAGATGACCTGTGGTTTTTTGCTTATATAGTTAACAATTAGAATTTCATTCCTATTCCTGCAGAAATTCTGCCTCCATCTGATCCGTAGAAATAATTAAGCCTTGCAGACATCATTTCTACAATGCTCAGCCAGACTCCGGCACCTGCCGATTGATGCCACTTTCTGGAGTTTTCATGATCACTCCATACTCTTCCGATATCGTAGCCTATAAGAATTCCCATATTGGCAGGAACAATATTATTTCGTATTCTTCCAAAATCCCATCTTATTTCTGAATTGTTGGTAAAATAGGACCGGCCGGAAAACCTGTCGTTCCTGAAAGCCCTCATTCCGTTATTTCCCCCAATGGCTGCAGCCTGATAGAATTCAAAATTATTATTATTAATCCACATGACATTACTTGAATTGGCAAAAACGAAAATTCCTTTTTTATCAATCCGGTGATCAATAGCAAGCATGCCTTTCAGGGTAAGGAAATTTTTGTTGAAGTCTGAAAGTGTGGCCTTCCAGTCGGCATTCAGCATAAATTCCATGCCAAGAGTGGGGAATGCTGTATTGTCTGAGTTTTTATAGCTGAATGTATAATTTGCCCCTGCGAATTGCTGGCTGTTGAATACTTCAGGTCTTACATCCGGAGATTCACTGACAAACCTTCCTTCCTTCCTTTGCACCTTATTATCTTCAAAAGTAAGCTGAACCTGATGGCTGAGGTTCATCCAGCTTTTCTTTGAAACAGACGGTGCAAAGTAGAATTTGGAAATCCTTGCCCTGTTGTATTCTCTTTCTGTATTTTCTTTATCATATTTACTTTCATTGGAAAGTCCGAAGAAATTTTGTGAAAACCTTGGGGTGGTATACGCTGCATCCAGATTAAAATCCCATCCTGAAATGGCTTTTTTGAAAATCCCTTTGTACGCAAGGCTAAAGCCGGCTGTTGCAGTGTAGAAATTAGCTTTAAGGCTATGTCTTTGGGTATACGGATCACGAATAAAATTATTAACAGTATAATTTGCCAATACCCCCACAATTACTCCATCATCAGGATTATAGTCTAGGTTCGGATAACCTGCAACAGAATTGTATTTAGGATGCTTATAATTATAAGTGTTGATATTATAATCATCTGTTATATTTTTTGTCGCATTACCGGCATTGTAGGTGTTCTTTTGGGATTTAAAATCATAAATCTTTACTTTCCTTCCATCTGCCACATTATATATGTCATGATTATATCCCCCTACCAGTCTGATATTTGTTTTAGGGTTTCCTGATCCTGTTACCTCATAAATATCATCATCTTCCAGTCCATAGAGCCACAATTCTTTTGTTTTTGAATCATCATAGCTTTTTTCAAATACCAGTTCATTTTTATCTTTGTTTTTTCCCAGATCATATTGTTGAACCAGTATGGAATGTTTATTCTTTGTGATGACAAATTTATCGGGGTTTACAGTTCCTGCTAAAGGTACCTTCTTCTGAAGTACGTCATAATACTGAACGGCATAGCTCTGTAATTTTGTTTTTCTTATTTTTAATTTTCTCTGAATATCGGCAATGGTCTCATCCTGTACTTCTTTTGGGAGGTTTTGAAAAGCATCATCAATATCAGTATCAGTTAAATGTTCCTGAATATATCTGGCCTGGGTTTCCCATTCTTCCTGACTAGATCCTTTTAGAAAAATAAGATCCAAAGGGTAGGGCTCCATGTTCAGCCACTTTACACTATTGATATCTTCCGTGAATGTTTTCATATGGCGTATAGCGGGAACATTCATAATAAGTCTGAACGCGGCACCATCATATTTACTGAAAGCCTGGTCTCTGTCCTTAGGAATGGGTTTATAAATTACCTTGTTTCCTTCTTCATATACGGCCCATTTCCACTGATCTGAGTGTCTGTCCCAGTCACCGATCAGCATATCAAATATTCTGGCTCTTATATAAGATCCTTTATCAATGGAGTATTTGTAACTTTTGTTCAGGTTTTTCAGCACATCATCCGTTGAAACGATGTCTTTGGCATTATTCAGTGCAGCCAGTGTTTTGGCATCAGAAGAAAAGCGTTCTTCAATCATATACATTTCGTCTCCGTAGTCCAGATTATACCTTCCAAGAGCTTGCTGTTTAGGGATGTAATATAATTTTGGATTACTGTGGAAAATACCTAGTTTGTCAGCCATATTCCCAACTGAAAATGGAGTAAACGGATGATTGGTAGTATAAAAGTCCAATAAGAACTTTTCAGGAAAAGTATTGGTAAGTTCTTCTCCAAATGTACTTTTTTTAAAGGCCATATTATTAAGGAAACGGATGGCACTTTTTTTCACTCCCCGCATGACAAATTCCTGGCCATCTTTTGATTGCAGCCTTAAGCTGTTGGACTGGTTTCCACCTCCTTCCCGGAAAGGGACAAAACCGCCATTCAATTCTGAAAGGTTGGCAGTAGGAGCTTCAACAGGAATCCCGTAATACTTTCTGTAGTGCTCTCCCCAAAGCCACTTGTAGAATTTACCTTTTTGGGTTAGTTCTACCGGATAAATACTTGAAGAGAATGTTGAAGGAAAAGAATTGGGAAAATTATTAACAAATACATCAGGTTTAGAAATGACTGATATATGGGTTAACTTTTGAATCCGGGCATCTTTTGTCGAAAAGAATTCCACATCTGTGCTCTGGTCATTTCGTATGTTTAAAACTGCAAATCCACTGCCTCCATAAGAAAAGTCCGTTTGTTCAGCAATGGTAGACGGATCTGTTTTAGAACCTGCACCACTAATAATCTGCCTTATATTTCCCTCTTCATGGTATTGAAGATTGTGATCATGTCCGGAGATAAAGACAATATTTTCCTTATCCTGAACGATACTTTTCAGCCGGTTGGCCAGATCAGCATAATGTTGGTTGTTAAGATCTGCCGGACTGGCCCCTGAAGAGCTTCTCAGAATATTAACAAAGCTGGCAATAATGGGAACCGGTACTTTGCTGTTAAAAGGATATAGATGGGATTTTAGAGAATTATAACCGGCATGGGTACCGCTGCTAATTACAGGGTGATGCAGTGCAACAATAATTCTTTTACCCTGATTTTTAATAATAAGATCTTTAAATTCCGTGAAAAAATCTTCACGGGTTTTAATATTACAATTTTTATTGATTCCCGGATGATGGTCCCAGTTTGAAATCACCCATTCTGTATCAATAGCAATTAGCTTAATATCTTTGGTTACATTGATATCATCAATAGGACAGCCATTTTTAGGAAGAAACGGTTTTTTATCATTAAAATAACTTTTTATGAAGTCTTCCTGTGCTTTCAGGCCTTCCAGTCCGTTGTACCAGTCATGATTTCCCGGAATCACAAGAGTTTTTCCCTTAAAATTCTTAGTGATTGCAAGCTGCCCTTCTAATTTCTGCTTAGCAAGAGCATAATCTTTTGCGGTCTCTTTAGGCATACCGTTAGGATAGATGTTGTCTCCAAGAAAGATCAGCATAGAATTACTATCTGCAGAATCCAGTTTACTTTTAAGCAAATCCAGTGTTTTCTGTGCCTGAGGCTCATCTGCATTTCCAGCATCACCAATCAGGAAAAGTTTAAAGTCATTTTCTGATTTTATATCGGAATCTTTTACTTCAAATAAGTTTTTGCCCTTTTGTACGTTATATGTTGCACAGGAATAAAGTGCTCCTGCGGATAATACTGTTCTCAGAACAATAGAAGTTTTTTTTAGATGAGTTTTAAAGGATAAATTCATAAATTTACATTAACAAAAATTCAGGAATGAGCATTCTAGACAAAGCTAAAAATTATGTTGAAATCTTATTCAAAGATAAGTTATCTTCAGTATATTTTTATCATAATTTTATTCATACTGCCTATACGGTGAATAAGGCAGAAGAAATCATGAAGAACACCCCTGTTTCTGATGATGATCAGGAAAAGGTATTGCTAGCTCTCTGGTTTCATGATACCGGATACATAGAATGTGCCATGAATCATGAGGAGAGAGGAGTGGAGATTATGAAGAGTTTTCTGATTCAGGAAAATTATTCTGAGAATTATATCAGGGATGTTGAAAAGCTTATTCTTGCGACGAAGATTACTCATGAACCGGATAATCTGTTGGAAAAAATCGTAAAAGATGCCGACTTCAGCCATTTTGCAGGCCATGATTATAATGATATTTCTGATGCATTAAGAAAAGAATGGGAGCTGACTAATGTAAGATGTTTTTCCAATGATGAATGGAATGCCGGAAATCTGGATATGCTTAAAAATAAGCATACTTTTTATACGGAATATGCGAAAGAAAACTGGGAACCTCTAAAAAAGAAGAATATTAAGAAAATTGAAAAGAAGCTAAGTAAAGAAGAAGACAAAAAAGAGGGGATTGAAGGTAAGAAAGAAAAAGAGAAGTCAGACAGAAGTGTTGATACCTTATTCAGGGTAACGCTTAACAACCATACCAGACTGAGTGATATTGCAGACAGTAAAGCCAATATTTTGTTATCAGTTAACGCTGTGATTATTTCGGTTTGTCTTTCCGTACTTGTTCCCAAGCTGGATACTCCGAAGAATGCCCATCTGATCCTTCCGAGTTTTATTCTATTGTTGTCCAGTGTACTGACGATTATCTTTGCGATATTGTCTACCAAACCAAATGTTACCAAAACAACCTTCACTGATCAGGATATTGTCAACAGAAAAGTAAATCTGCTCTTTTTTGGAAACTTTCATCAAATGCTGTTTGATGATTATCATAATGCCATGAAAGATCTGATCAAAGACAGAGATTATATTTATGATTCTATGGTAAAAGACCTTTATTATCTCGGAAAGGTTCTTGATCGGAAATATAAACTTTTATCTATTACTTATAAGGTCTTTATGGCTGGGATCATTATTTCCGTGCTGTCCTTTGGATTTGCTTTTCTGAGTCTTTAATTAAAAAGTACAATAAGATGATTGTCAGACAACGTGCGAACTGGCTGAAAATGTTATTTATATGGAGGGGGTCTGTTTTGAAAAAAATTATAGTCCAACTTACTATCATAACTCTTTTTTCCCTGGCAATTTACTATTTCAAAGGTAAAATCTTTGATTATAAAGTACACCTGAATCCTACTATCTTTACATTGATAGGATTGGCTCTCGCTATTTTTATGGGCTTCTGTAATTCGGCCAGTTATGACCGTTTCTGGGAGGGGCGGAAACTTTGGGGG
Source organism: Chryseobacterium flavum (assembly GCF_003385595.1). Taxonomy (GTDB): domain Bacteria; phylum Bacteroidota; class Bacteroidia; order Flavobacteriales; family Weeksellaceae; genus Chryseobacterium; species Chryseobacterium flavum. Next base: position 25,593 of record NZ_QNUE01000006.1, read on the forward strand.
CTGCTCGTCATTGAAACCAGGTCTATGACAAGACAGATCTTGTCATTGATTAACGATCCATCTCCGGTAGCTGGAGAAGAAAAGCAAAAAATCATCAAAATGATTTCAGCATTTTGCTGGTCACTGAATTACCAATTGAGAGATAAATCCGGGACGGAACATTTATCAAGGCTGCTTTCTCAGGAACAGGTAGATCAGCTGAAAGGTAAAAAATTCATTCCTGGTATTATCCTGGAATTTATTGCAGACTGGCTGAATGAACAAAATAAAAAGGGGAATATAGATACCATTGTACTGACCGCTTTAGATCATCAGCTCAATCAGTTCTCCAATATTTCAGGAGGTTGTGAAAGAATCTATAATACCCCATTACCTTTTGCTTATAGTGTTTTGCTTCATCGCACTGTTTATCTGTATTGCTTCTGGCTGCCTTTTGGATTAGTGGATTCTTTAGGCTGGATGATGCCTTTAATAGTTCTGTTAATAAGTTATACTTTTATTGCTCTGGATGCTATTATCCAGGAAATCGGGGAGCCTTTCGGGGAAGAAGAGAATGATCTTGCCCTGAACAGTATCTGCCGTACCATCGAATTTTCTATTTTTGAGCAGGCAAAAATTCCGCAAGGTGAACTTAAAAAACCGGATACCTATTTTATAGACTGATCCTGACTTATCGAAACTCTCAGCGCCAACAGTCCCGTGATTCCCTGAAGATCTTCGACCTTTAAAAATTCTACATCATGTTGCAGAATACCTTTTTTCTGGAGTTTTGAGATATAGTCCAGATATTCCTTTTGGTTTTCCATTCCAAAGTAAACAATGGTTATTTTCCCTGGGGCAGTGATCCTTTCTGCTGAATTTTTGATATGAGCTTTATCAAGGCGCTTTTTGATGATTTCATAATATGAATTGTAGGCACCGTCTACATCAAAACGTTTTTCATCCATCCGGAACCGGATATCTATTTTTTCGTTATATACAAATATCAGGGAAGCGATATCAAGCTGGATCGGAAGGTCCTTTTTAAAAATCTGAAAATCAAGTTCCATTTTGCAGATGGTTTTCAGCTGCCAGTATCTTAACTTATGAATAACTTTTGAAGTATAGTGCAGGTCAGGGGCAATTGTAGAGCCAATGTACAGATTATGTTCTACGCCATCAGATTTGAACCGTTCATAATAATGAGGAAATATGTCCTGTGCTTTGACCTGATTTTCATCCAGCATGTCAGCTAATTTTCTATTGACTAGTGTAATGGAATCATCAAGTTTTTTCCTGTGATTGTAAAACAAATCAGTCTGGGAAAGTACCTGTAAAAAGTAGTTTTTAATCTTTGATTTTACTTCTCTTGATGATTTTACTTCCAGCTTCCCTTGTAAGAAAGGATGAATTTCCTCCCTCAGTAACCGCTGAAAACGCTGTTCAGTGTCCGCTTTGATTTCATTGTTTAATTCATTTTCAAAAACATCCAGTGCAAGCATAAATTTTTCTGAGTCAGAATTTGTCAGTGTTAAGATCTCATTCAGCCAGTCGATCTGCTGATTAAGGTCCTGAAGCATCAGGTTAAAACGTTTTTCAGAAGAAGACCGGATGTCTGATACCCCAAACAATGGAGTTAGATTTTTAAATGAAATCTGTTTTAAAGTATACATTTTCTTTCCGAGGGAAGCAGTAAAATATTTTTCTGCTTCATTTCTGAATTTCCAGACAACGCTGTCATGAATACTTGTATATTCACGCTGAATAATGGCTTCAATCTGATAATTTTTTTCAAAATAAAACCTGCTCAGAGAGAAAAGAATCATATCAGTAAAAAACTCCAGTTTTTTTAGCTTCAAACCGTTAAAGCTACCTGCTACAGGAGAAGTGAACTCCATAATGGCAAGAAGCTCATTATCTTTCATGATGGGAATCACCATGAAACTGTTAATATTGTTGTTTTTTAAAATGCTGAATGACGGAAGTTGTTTTACATTTGCATCCAGGTTATCAACATTGGAAACGACAATAGGTTTTGAATTGTGACTTAAATTATCGAAGGTATTCTTCCTGATTTCCTCATCAAAAGTGTTGATCCAGAAATCAAGAATATGATTAGTCAGAAGACTCTCATATATGGGCAGTTTATCAAGCTTCTGCTCTTTCTTGTTGAAAGTCATTAATCCGAAATTAAGCTCAGCGACATCAAAATAAGATTTGAAAATCTCTGTAAGGTTTTCATTTGGGTTGAGATCTTCAGGATCAATTTCGATCATGCTTGATTTCAGATCAGATAAGGCAACTTCGGAGGTACAGTCTACAAGTGAAATGATGGTAAATCCTTTCAGTACCCAGGATTGTGAAGGAAAGTATTTTTTCCATAATTTAAAGTCATCAAGGTTTTCCAGAAGCATATCCATAATATCCTCGGAAGGGATTTTAGCATGCTCTGTAGGGTAAATTTCGGTAAAATCTGAATTGACTGTAATTTTGTAATGTTTCATGATCCCCTGTTTATTGGGGATATCATAATAAAGAGGGATTGTGCTTTTTATATCTTTTTTGAAATAACTCTGGAGAATTAAACAGCAGCAGAACACATAAAATTCATTATCATTGATATTTCTGAGCTCAATTTCAAAATCTTTCCCCGCATCTTTCAGAATATTTTTAAACCTTTCAGTATAATTAAAGGTAATATTGGAAAGAGGAATACTTGCTGCTTTTATTTCATTCTTTGTCAGGCCTGTAGGAAAAAGATCCGCCAGAAGTAGTCTGATAAGGTCTTCATGCTTTTCAAGCAGACTGATATCCTGGAATCCTTCTTTTATTTCTTTGAAGTTCCTGGTTCTGTCGATCAGAGATTCAGCATAATTAACCCGGTATTCAAGACGGTCATTATAACGGATATGTTCCAATACATCCAAATATTTTTTGAATGATATGTAAACCTTAAAGGGTGAGTCTTTTTTATAAAGGTTAGTCAAGTACTTAAATTTAGAGTAAAGTTATGAAAAAAACACCACTTCTACGGGATGCTTTTAATTGAAGAAGGGAACTCTCAGGAATACTCTAGGTCATCTTTTTAGGAAAAATTTCGAAAATTCCGTATGATTATATCTTTGCTTTTCTTTTTTTATAAAAGTTAAGGAGATCTGGTGCTGATATTGTAATTAAGTAACTTAATGACCCGATGTCGGTTTTTGAAGAAACGGGCTATTGTTTTATATAATCTTGAATATTTCTGGGTTTATTTACATGGCTCAAGGATCAAAGGTGTTTTACCACCGTTTTCTTTGATGAGAAGGAAATCATTGCCCACAAATTCCAGCTTTTGTTTTTTCATATTATATAATCCGGTCCATTGTAATTCTGCTTTTCCGTTTTTTTGTAGAATCAGTTTTCCTATCACCTTATCTTTTGATATTTCTTCATCTATAATTTTCAAATTCTCTTTATAGTAATCTTGCTGAGAGGCTAGGCTTGCATATTTTAGAAGATATTCATTTTTATTGGATACCTTTTCAACCTTTAGATTGATGTAAATTGCATTGAAATCATATAGGGATAAATAACCTTCATTTTTATTAATCTCAAGTTCTGTTAATTCATTTTCACAAATTACAGCCCAGGTTCCTTTTAAATCCGAAGGAGTGGTGCTTTGATTTGCGTCAGCTATTATATCTTTTTTTGAAGAGCTAGTTTTCTCTATAGTAGGAATATCATAGGTTTTATCAGATAAGAGTTTATTTCCCAGGAAGAACTTACATTTTAATTCATCATCTTTTTTGATGATTTCTGCTTTTGGGAATTTAAATCCTTTCGTTTCCGGGTTATCCTGAGTATAGTTGAGTGAATCATCTATTTCAATGATTTTATTTGTTTTGCTTCCGATATAATATACTCCTAAGTTACTGCCATAGTAATCCCTGCCTTCAATTAATATTATAATATTATCAAGATCAGACTTATAAAGATGGAAAACAATTTCAGGATTTTCATAATAAAATTTCAATGTTTTTTTTATTTCAACATTTCCTTTTTTAAAGATAAGTTCCTGATGAGACGAGTCTGACTGTATTGAAATAGAATAACCATTATATAAAGTAGTATACAGTGGCTCCTCAGGTTTATTGACAGGTTTTACTAAACTGAAAATTTCTTTAATTTCAGTTTGTTTTACAGCCTTTTGTGGTTCAGATTCTTTTAATTTGGTGTTATTACAGTTTAATAATAAACCAAAAAAAGCGAATAGAAAAGTTAAATAAGTCAATCTCATTGTTTCCAGAATTTTGAATCCGCCCTCATAAACTAACTTATTGTTTTAAATTGCCTATTGTAATTTTTCAAGAAACGCTGTAGTTACATCTTCAAATTTGATTTTTCCGAAGTTCTTTTCTGTCCATACCTTCATTGGCATACTCCTCTCATGGTTACTCTTGTCAAAATAACTCTCCCCATATTTATGTAGATAAATTTCATTTCCATTAACCTTAAAGGTGATATAGGTACTCACCAATATGTTATAATCCGAGCAATCCTGATGTTCTATTGTGAAGTAATTATTTTTCACTGCTACTGTCTCGAATCCCTCAGATATACAACTGTTTCGTTTATCAAAAACCAAATAGTTATTACTTTTCCACAATACATTTCCTTTGTAGATCTTTATGGGTAGGTTAAAATGCTTCTGGTCATATGCGTCTTTATCCGAAATATTCTTTAAAACGTCAATCCGATATTTTATCTGATCATTATTGAAGTTGGCATTAGTACTAAAAACAGGTTCTTCAGACGTAGAACCAGAAGATTGTATACCTATAAGAGAACGAATTTCGTCTAAACTCTTATATTGTGGACTATGAATTTCATTGACAGTCATATCAGGCTGAGTTGTACTTCCCTTAAAATAAATAAAGGGTAATTCACGCTGGTCCTTAGGTATTATATAATCTCCATCCCTTTCAAAATGGTTGTTTAATGAGACCAGAATTTTCTTATCAGCATTTGTTATCAATTCTTTTATATCGCCAGGATATCCCCAAAATGTTTTTCCTGGATATTGAGTATCCTGCAAGGCAGGGTTAAAGTATAAAAGGGGAATTTGTTTCCCATTTTGAATATCATAGATAGCATAATCAACACCATCTTCATACCCCTGAGCTCTGATAATTTCATTTAGCTTATCATCATCCAAATTTACCAGCCATTTTTTGTTGATAGAACCTGATGGATAAGAGAATTGATACAAAAGCTTACCATTCTTAAACCAATATTCATAAGATGTTGTAGCACTGGCATCTGAGGTTGTTATTACCGTTTCCTTTTCATTATCACCATCAATATCAAGCTTTTCCTGGCTTATTATTTTCTGGTCTTTGGGAATAAGTTGTTCAATTTTAGGACTTGGATCAGAATGTTTATTACCGATATTCTGTCCTGAAGTTTCCTTACAGGATAAAAAGAATATATTGATAATGATTAAGTATTTTGAAATTTTCATAAATTATAATCCATTTTGAGAGTTACGGTCAGGGTTTGTATTAACAGCTTTTCCAAGTTCCGGTATTTCTGTTAAAGGATTAAATGAAGGTTTAGACATCTTTTCTGTCCGGACTTCAAAATGCAAATGTGCCATTTTCGCAGGCTGTCCAGAGGCATTTCCTGTTTGTCCGGTTTTTCCGATTTCTTTGCCTGCTTCAAATTTGCCTGTTTTATATTCCGAAAGATGACAGTACATAAAGAAATATTTCTTTCCATTATATGTTCCTTCTAAAAATGTTCTATGGCCATATCCTCCCGGGTCAGCCTTGTAAGTGACTTCTCCGTCGATACAAGCATATACTGGAGTTCCAACAGGAGCATAAAGATCCAAACCATCATGCTTACCACCTGATCTTCCATGGAAATCACTTTTCCCTGGTGTCCATTGGGTATCAGAATACCATCCTCTTAATTCCATATTATCAAGTGGGTTATGCCATGCTGAATTTGGTTCAGCTTCATTACCATTACACTCAGAGACTTTAAAAATTTTGATCATTTGTTGTAAATGCTTCCATCTGTCTTCTCGGGATGGGGTTAAGCTATTTACTATATTTACTATTTTATCAAAATTTTCTCTGGTAACTCCTTTTTCTGCTTCATCTTGGCATCCGTATTCTTTCCAATATGCCATACTAGCTACTGTGCCTTCGTTTAAATTGTTAATATTATCGGCATCTATGTCTACACCAAATTCTGAATAATCACTTTTTAATCTGGAATTTATTTTATTATATTTATCTTTTCCTGTAATTTGAATAATTCCACGTCCTCTATATTTCCATCCGTCGCCACTTGCCGCATCACCATTACCATTTCTGTTAGCATATGCATTATTTGCAATAGCTACTGGATTAGAAGGATGCTCAGATGTTCTGCCATCTCTATAAGATCGTTCTCTATTTTGATAATAGTAACTAAATATTACTTCATATTTATTTTTTTTGGCGTTCCATTTTCCTTTATATAAAACATCCGCCGAATAATTAAGATTTTCTCCATCTTTAACATCCATTGATGTTCCTATTTCTTCTCTGACCTGAGCAAAGAAATGAGCTTTTTGCTGACAGGTATTAAGTCCTAATTTACTATTTGCTTTATTGAAGGCATCCCTTAACTCTCTTTTTTTATCTTCAGTTGCATCCGTAAATATAGCATTAAGTTCTTCCATTGTTAAAACTCCACATCTTGGACATTTCTTAGAAACTTCAAAATAAGCTCCATCCTTCTTCAGAAACTCCTTATCATGCTGCTTCTCTCCCTGAGCTTTAGCGTGAAGATACAAGAATTCCGGTACCTTTTTCAATAATTTAAAGGTAATGGTATTTCCGGCACTGTAATCTTTTATTTCTAAAACTTTTTCTATTTCTTCAACACTGGATGTCTTTCCGTCTTCTATTTTAGGATTTCCACGTTTGCCTTCTTTAGCATTTTTGAGGATCGTTCCGGCGATCGATTTTTTTTCAGCGTCATTTTTTATGCTTGTAGGACCACCGAAGGTATAGGTGTAAGTTCCGTCTTCTTTTCCTTTGCTGATCTTATCTTTCCATTGTTGCAGTTCTTCTTCGGATTTTGGACGGAGATGAATCGGGATTTTGACCATATTGTCTTTTACTGTTCCTGTGAATACTGTTTTTTCAGTTCCTGGAACAGCCTGTCCGGCAGGCGTTTTCTGCTCCATCTGTTCTTCGGTAATTTCCAGAACAGGTAGAATGGCATCTGCGGTACCTTTGATGATTCCGTCTTTTTCTTTGATGGAGATAGAGACCTGTTTTCCATCCAGCAGCATAGTTCTCGCTACCAGATACAGTTTATCATCTAATGGAGCACTGTCTACTTTTTTGAAGTCTGCGCCCAATTTAAAGGTTTTAAATGTTACTGTTTTTTGATTGACAGTATCTTTACCGTAAGCTTCAGCAGTTAATGCTGCGGCAATCACTTCAAGAGTAGTATATTTTTTCTGAGATTTCAGGCTGTCTTTAATTTTATCAAGAATAGTTTTTGCCACCTTATTTTTCTCTTCAGCAGTTCCCGTTTTGTTGCCGCTTTTACTTCCTCCGAAAGTATAGGTATGGGTACCATCTTCTTCTCCGGTTTGTTTGATATATTCTTTTTTTGCAAAATAGGCATCCAGAAGGTCTTCTACTTTTACCGGATCCACAGTTGCAGGAGAGACTCCTCCCGGAGGGGGAGAGGTTGCCGGCTGGGTATTATGGGCAGTTCCATGAGCTGATTGGGGTTCTGGCTGAGGTTGTACCGGAGCTGGTTCGGGTGATTGTTGTTGTTGTTGTTGTTGTTGTTGTTGTTGTTGTTGTTGTTGTTGTTGTTGTTGTTGTTGTTGTTGTTGTTGTTGTTGTTGTTGTTGTTGTTGTTGTGATGGTTGGCCAGACACAGGACGTAATTCGTCAGGAGTACTGACATTTACGTTATTGGTTGCATGCTTTTTATGGGCATAATATTCTACCGTTACATAGAATTCTATTTGCTGTGGATCTGTTTCCCCCTGCATCGCTTTTCTCATAAGCGCTTTTGTCAGCATGAATTCTGCTCTGGCAATTCCGTTTTTTACCTTCTCCTTTTTGCTGTCTATAGGAGTATTGCTGTTACTATGTCCTGAGCTACCGGCATCATCTTCCCAAAGAGTAAACAGCAGATACTCAGCTTCCAGGTTCATACATCTGGCTTCTGCAACCAGTTTTTCTGTAAAACTGAAGACGGTTCCCGGGGTATCATCTATATATTTTAATTCAACTTTATTAATTTTTGGTACGTCGCTGGGCTGGGGTTGTATTTCCAGCGCCATAGGTGCTCTTCCTTCCGGATTGTGAAGATATGCCTCTATCCTGAATGTATCTTTATAGGCTGTTGTATTAAAAGTAAAACTGCTTACCCCAACTTTCTTTATGTTAGTAGGTACAAACTTTCCATTTACCTTTTTAAACAGGTGCCAGGTAACGAGTGCCGGATTTCTTTTTGTTATTGGAGTGGCCGGATACCATTCGTCTATTGTGTAGGTAACCTGCTCACCAACTTTTGGTTTGGTATTTCCTGAAATTTTATAAACTCCTTGTTTTGACATGGTGGAAAAGGTTATGGTTAATAAGCATCTGCTTCATGGTCTTCTGTCTCCTTCTGAAATTCTTTAAAATCTAAAAAAGGATTGATATGATGCTGTTCCTGCGGATCTGCATTTTTTATATTCTGTTTACTCATAGCCGCGGTCTGCCCGTGTTCCATAATGGTGATCTTTCCTCCTGTGGAACACATAAGCTCTGAAATTTCTGTGACACAGCTTTTTCCCAATATTTTTACTTTTTCATAAGTTTTTTGCCATTTTCCGGCAGGAGAATAGGCACAGGGAAGATATCCTCCCGCTGATGGTTTCAGTTTGCACTTTCCGAAACTTGGACCCTGAGGGTTAAATTGCAGATCATCTTCAGTGACAGCCAGATAATCAGCCTGCCCCTCTTCATTATTCCAGTAATGTTTCTGATGGGAAGTTACTTTAAACTGTGGAAACAGGTCTCCCTGATTACATTGAGCTTTTCCTTTCTGTATAACGAAATGTTTTCCGTCATGTGGTGATGCGGATCCGGACATATTTTGCGTTTTTGGTGTTGCTTCAAAGATACTAAATTAACTTAAATGTAAAATAAGACATTTTTATTTTCCGTTATCAATAGCAATTTCAGTTTTTAATCTCTCTGTTTTATTGCTTTTCCATGATAACAACATCTTTTTCGGTTACATCACCAATCTGAATTTCAAAAGATCCGATGATCTTTTTAATAACCAGATCTGTGCGGTCAAAAATATATTCAGCTTCATGATTGCAGGACACGGAGCGGCTATTGAAAGAAGCCTGTTCCTGATATGGATAGCTTTTATCATAAAGCTCGTTAAGATTCCGGTAATCACACGATTTACCACTTTGGATAATTTTTAGAGGTTCATCAGCAGCGTTTTGCTCTTTGGGTAAGATCCGGTTATAAAGCTCGAAACGGATAGGGGAAGCATTGGTCAGCCATGGAATAAAGTCATGGTAAATCCCGGAGTCTGTCCAGTCACTATACTTTGCCCTGTAAAAAGAACCAAAAAGAAAATGTACCGGCAACGTCTGTCTGATACTTGACATCGTATGATCTCTATCTTCCACTTTTTTCTTCATCTGATCAATATATGAAGCAGAAAAATTGTCTGTAAAATATTTCTTCAATGTATCCAGTTCATTTTTAATAGCTAATTCTGGATGGTAGAGTTTCACATCGGTAAGCTCAAGTGCTGAGTTTACCCTGATTTCTACAGGAAACAGAATTGCTGCGCAGGCTTTAGCTAGGCCGGCCATTTTACTGTCAGATTCCATTCCGTCTTTACCGGATCCGAAGATCTGCAATGAAAAGAAATGATCATTTTTTTCAGCTCTCAGGTATTTCAGCTCTGTCTGATACTGATAGCCCGCCTGTAGAATTCCATCCTGATATTTCTGATGTCTGATGGTATAGGCCCCGCCCAGTAAAGGAATCTGATATATCATTTTCCCATGAGGAGGATGGTAATATAAGCTGTCACCCCTGTCATTGATCTGTTGGTTAAGAATATTGATTTCATCTCCGAATGGGATATGCAGAAGAGTTCCGGGGTACAGCTGTACAGGTTCCGCAAGCCTGTTGTGACGGGCACAGTATGTATTGTGAAATTCTTTAAGGTATACGGGGTTTTCAACTTTCAGGTCGGCAGCAATCTTTTCTAAAGTATCGCCGGGCAGTGTCATATAGGTGATCATGTGATGGGTGTTTGGTAATTAAAGGTCATAATTATAACCTCAGGAACCGGAATCAGTTTCTGGGGGTGTAATTTATAAAAAATCCTACAAAAAAAAGACCTTTCAGATTTTTGAAAGGTCTTTATAAGATATTTTTAATATACATTTTATAGTCCGAACATTCTTGCAAACAGATCCGGGAATATTCCCAGGATGATAATTGCTGCAATTACAATTACTGCAATGATGTTGTAAGTAAGGGTAACTTTTTCTGAGGACTTGAATGTAGATTCTTTAAAGAAGAACATTGCAATGATCAGTCTTAAATAGTAAGCGATAGATAGGGCAGAACCTAATACCGCTACCAATACCAAGAAAGCTGCGCCATTCATAGCCTGGGAGAATAAAGCAAATTTCCCCATAAAACCAGCTGTTAAAGGAACCCCAGCCATTGAAAGCATAGAGATCGTAGCAGCTGTAGCCAGTAAAGGCTCTGTTTTTGCCAATCCTTTAAATGCTCCGAAAGAAGTTTCTCTTTTTAATTTCTCTACCCAGATCAGGCACATGAAAACTCCTACTGTTGATAAAGAATAAGCAAATAAATAGAAGGCCAGGTTATACGTTGACAGACTTGTCATTCCGAAGAAAACCAGTCCGATGTATCCTGCATGGGAAACTGAAGAATATGCTAACATTCTTTTCGCATTTGTTTGGGCAAGACCCATTACGTTTGCCAGCAGTAAAGTTATGATTAAGAATACCCCAAGTACATTGATCCATTCATGAGTCACTCCGGCAAAACCGATCGTCATTAATCTGAATAATGCAAAAAAACCGGAGATTTTTACCACACTTGCCATGAAAGCTGTAATCAATGAAGGAGATCCTGCATATACATCAGGGCTCCACATATGGAAAGGGGCTAAGGCCACTTTGAAAGCAAGAGCACAAAGGATAAGTAATACCCCTAATATAAACATGATATTAGTAGTATTGGCAACTCCGAAATCGTGAATCTTATAAAGATCAAAGCTTCCCGCGCTTCCATAGATGAAAGCAATTCCGAAAAGTAAAAAGCCTGTTGCAAATGCTCCCATTAAGAAATATTTAATTGAAGCTTCGTTCGATCTTAAATCAGTTTTATTAGCTCCTGCCATTACATATAATGGAATAGAAAGGATTTCTATACCCAGGAACATCGTCACTAAGTTCTGGTAACCGAAAAGGATAATTCCTCCACATAATGCAAACAGCATTAAAGCGTATAATTCTGACTGGTGACTTCTGTGGTTGCTGAATGCAAAACCTCCCAGAAAGAATAACAATAAGGTGGTTACAATTGATATTTTAGTGAATAATGCAGTATTGGCACTGTATTCATACATATGTCTGTAGTGTTCGAAGAACGAACATTCTGGCATAAAACTTACGTACAATGCGATGATTAATCCCAAAATCCCAATGTATCTTGCGAATTTTCCTTGTTCAAAAACTCCTGAAAATAACGCAATAACTGCCGTTAGGAAAACAATAATTAAAACACTCATTTCTTAAAATATCAAATTAACTTACCATTGATTGGTAGATAAACTTCACTGAACTACTCACCATGTCGATTACCGGTTGCGGGAAAATACCAAGTAAGATCACAAAAACCGCTAAACTTGCCAATACAGAAAATTCTACACCTGATAAATCTTTTGCTGTACTTAGAACGGCTTCATCTCCTTCTCCAAACATTGCTTTTCCGTAGAATCTCAATAAATATACAGCACAAAGAATTACCGTAAGACCAGCAATTACAGCCGCTGTTCCGTTAAAATCATACACTGATTTAAGAAGAATAAATTCCCCGATGAATCCATTGGTTAATGGCACTCCCATTGAACCTAATATTATGATCAAGAATAATACGGCAAACTTAGGCGCTACTTTAGCTAAACCACCCATTTGTCTGATATCTCTTGATTTAAATCTTTTGTATAAAATATCACAGCAGTAAAATAATCCTACTACATTGATACCGTGAGCAAATGTCTGAACCAAAGCTCCTTCTGCTCCTTCTACATTGAATGAGCCTCTTAAACTTACCACTGCTGAAGCAAAGATCCCTGCTACCATCAATCCTACGTGGGAGAATGATGAATAAGCAATGATTCTTTTCATATCTGTCTGGATGATTGCAATCAAGGCTCCGTGAACAATACCCACGATAGCAAGGATGATTACAATCTGCCCTGAAATTCCGGCAATCGGAAGCGGAGTGATTGGAAGTAAGTAACGCATTACGCCATAAACCGCCATCTTAAGCATGATACCCGATAATAACATCGATCCCTGAGTAGGAGAGTAGGTGTAAGTATCCGGCTGCCATGTATGGAACGGGAATACCGGTAATTTCACTGCAAATGCAAAGAAAATAAACCAGAATACCACCGTCTGTTGTGTTTCGTTCAGCTGTGCGTTATATAAATCTGTTAAAGCGAACGATGCAGAGTGATTGTACACATAGATCAATCCGGCTAACATAAATAATGATCCAACAAATGTATATACGAAGAATTTCGTAGTAAATTCAAACCTTTTATTTTCTTGTCCCCAAAGTCCGGCTATAAACCAAATCGGAATCAGTGTTACTTCCCAGAAAATGTAGAATAGTAATCCGTCTAAAGAAGTGAAAACTCCTACAAGCCCGAACTGCATCAATAGAATCAATCCGTAGAATGTATTTCTGTAGTTTACATTTTCATTGAAAGAAGATAAAATAATGATTGGAGCCAGAATATTGGTCAGTAATAAAAGAAGCATGCTCATCCCATCAATACCGAAGTGAAGAGAGCTCTTCATAAACTGTGACCATGGATAATTGATCTCATGCTGTAAAACACTGTCTACTGTCGGATTAAAATTAAAATCCGAAAGCATATAGAAGGTAATAAGCATTTGTACCAATGCAATTCCAAGCGCCAAATATTTGCTGGAGCTATTTTTCCAGGCAAAAACTAATCCCGAACCTACTAGAGGTAAAAGTAATAATGTTAATAATAAACAAGACATTATTATTGTAATAAAAAGTTAACAATTAATATGATTCCCACAGCTAAAGACATGATAAGAATATACGTCTCTACATTTCCGTTTTGTACACGCTTCATAGCTTTTCCACTGTCTTCAGCCCCATCACCTACAAAGTTTACAAAACGATCTAATATACCCTTATCAAACATTTTTCCTCCTCGTCCTAATCCTTCAACAGTTTTTACAATCAATGCATTGTAAAGTTCGTCTACATATAGTTTCTTAGCAGAAAGCTTTTCCCATCCGGTATAACTTTCTTCTGCGACAGCCATCTTTTTCTTTTTCACATAAGTATTTCTTACAATGAACCATACAGAGAAGAACATAAGTACTGTAGCTGCTAATAATATCATTTCAGTATTGAAAGGAACTCCTGAAAGAGTTGCTTCCATCTGGCTATAGCTTTGTTCTGTAAGAACAGGTTTTAACCATTCCATCAGTTTAGCATAGTGCCCGTGACCGATGAAGTGCGGAAGGTTGATGAAACCTCCAACTACAGAAAGAACAGCCAAAACGATCAATGGTAATGTCATATTTGACGGACTTTCGTGTAAATGGTGCTTTTGCTCTTCAGTACCTCTGAATTCTCCGTGGAATGTGAGATAGTATAGTCTGAACATATAGGTTGCAGTCATTGCCGCTAAAACAAATAAGATTACCCAGTAAACTGGATTTTTAGCGAAAGCTGCTACTAAAATTTCGTCTTTAGAGATCATCCCCGATAATAAAGGAAAACCTGATATTGCTAATGTCCCGATAAGGAATGTGGCATGTGTAAGAGGAATATATTTTTTAAGACCTCCCATGAAACGCATATCCTGTTCGTTGCTCATCGCATGGATTACAGAACCCGCACCTAAGAATAATAAAGCCTTAAAGAACGCATGCGTCATTACATGGAACATTGCTGTTGTATACGCTCCAAGACCTAAAGCAATGAACATAAATCCAAGCTGTGAAACAGTAGAGTATGCCAACACTTTTTTGATGTCGTTCTGACGAAGTGCATAGAATCCAGCTAAAGCAGCCGTTAAGAATCCGATGAATAAAATCCCTCCCTGAACCGTTGGAGCTAAAGTAAATAAGAAGTTGGATCTTACTACTAAATAGATACCCGCAGTTACCATCGTTGCCGCGTGGATTAACGCAGAAACCGGAGTTGGTCCGGCCATTGCATCTGGTAACCATGTATATAATGGAACCTGAGCAGATTTACCGGTAGCACCGATGAATAAACTCGCTGTGATAAAGATAATCACTGTTCCGTCTAATTCAAATTTTGAAGCGTTTTCTGCTACAGAAAGATAATCTACAGCATTGGTCTGAGCAGCAATCATGAAGATCCCGATCAATAACGCAAGGTCACCAATTCTGTTCATAATGAAAGCTTTTCTTGCCGCTTTACCATATTCCTCGTTGGTATACCAGAATCCGATCAGCAGATAAGAACAAAGACCTACCCCTTCCCATCCGATGAATAAGATAAGGTAGTTGCTTCCCATTACCAAAAGTAACATGGAGAAGATGAAAAGATTAAGGTAAGTAAAGAACTTATAAAATCCTTTATCATGACTCATATATCCGATAGAGTATAAGTGAATCAGTGAACCGATTCCCGTAATGATCATAACCATCATTAAAGAAAGTTGATCAATCTGGAATCCGAAATTGATCTGAACTCCGTTTACTCTGAACCATTCAAAAGCTTTTACGATTACGGGCTGGCTTTCTGAATTGAAATTCATGAAAAGGCTTACAGCAATGCAGAAAGATCCGAATACTACTGCAGTTGCCAATGATCCAACCAATATTTTTGGAAGGCTTTTCCCGAATAAACCGTTAATAAGAAACCCTAAAAGTGGTAAAAGTACTATTGCATATACTAGATTCTCCATTCTTATCCTCTTAATTTATTAAATATACTAACATCTACAGAACGGGTGTTTCTATACAGCATAGCAATAATAGCCAAACCTACTGCTACTTCAGCAGCAGCAACCACCATAATGAAGAAAACTAAAAGTTGTCCGTCGCCGTTTCCTTTATATGCTGAAAAAGCTGCCAATAAAAGGTTTACAGAATTCAGCATAAGCTCTACACAGCCCAGAATCACAATAGCATTTTTTCTAAGCAATACTCCCATTACTCCCAAACAGAATAAGACTGAAGACAGAATAATGAAGTAATCCAAAGGGATGCTTTGTATAAATGTATTTACTTCTCCCATAATTTTATAAATCTTTTTTACCGATTAATACCGCGCCTACAATACCTGCTAAAATGAGAATAGAAGCAAGCTCAAACGGTAAAACATATTCATTAAACAAAAGTTTACCCAGATTTTTAGTAAGACCCACACCTTTGTCTACATTTTCAACGACAATGTGGTTGTCTCTTACTCCTCTGAATACTCCTAACACTCCTACCAGAAGAAGACCTGCCGTAAAAACTCCCACAAACTTTAAAGTATTGTTTTTCTTACTTTCGTCTCCTTTATTAAGGTTAAGCATCATTAAGATGTAAAGGAAAAGCACCATAATGGCACCTGCGTAAACTATAATCTGGATAATTGCCAGAAACTGTGCATTAAGCAAAATATACATTCCGGCAATTGAAAACATTGTAACAATTAATGACAAAATAGCATACAAAGGATTTTTTGCAAATACAAAGTAAACAGCACTTGCAACTGCTAAAAACGCCACCAAGAAAAATAAAAACTGATCCATTATTTTACCGCATTTTTTTGTTTCTCGGATTGTCTTGTCGTGATATCAATCCTTTCATTTATTTTTTCAACTAATTTATCTTTTCCATAGATGAAAGATCCTCTGTTGGTTTCCACATCCACCAGTCTGTCAGTAAGATAGATGGCAGATTTAGGACAAGCCTCCTCACACATTCCACAGAAAATACATCTCAGCATATTGATTTCATATACTGAAGCATATTTTTCTTCTCTGTAAAGATGTTTCTCTTCCCTGGTTCTTTCAGCAGCAGTCATAGTGATCGCTTCAGCAGGACATGCCACGGCACAAAGTCCGCAGGCTGTACATCTTTCTCTGCCTTCTTCATCTCTTTTCAAAACGTGCTGACCTCTCCAGATCTCTGTTCTTGGTTTTTGAACTTCAGGATAAGAGTAAGTAGGCGGACCTTTTACAATATTTTTTACAGCATGCTTAAATGTGATCCCCATACCTGTGAAAATCGCCGGTAAGTAGATTTTTTCAGCAAGGGTCATTTCTTTATTAGAAACAACTTTTGATCTGTTTGTAAGTTTCATTTAATTATAGATGTTAGATGTTAGACACTAGATTTTCGACTAATCCTGTCTCTTATCTTAATTTTTAATATTATGAAGCTAAAGATAATTTGCATTAAATTTTCAGATTAGCTTATTTCAATTCTCCTAGTTTCCGAACGCTAAAA
This sequence comes from Chryseobacterium flavum, assembly GCF_003385595.1. Classification (GTDB taxonomy): domain Bacteria; phylum Bacteroidota; class Bacteroidia; order Flavobacteriales; family Weeksellaceae; genus Chryseobacterium; species Chryseobacterium flavum. The sequence goes on from NZ_QNUE01000006.1 coordinate 42,385, forward strand.
TTACAGCTCCTGTAATTAATAGGTTTACCAATGCCATTGGGATGAGTGTTTTCCATCCCAGGTGCATTAACTGATCATATCTGAATCTTGGAAGCGTCCATCTGATCCACATGAAGATCAGGATTCCAAGTACTGTTTTAAATAAGAACGCTGCAATACTTAAAATTCCTGCAGTATTTTCACCCCAGTTTTGAGTTACCCATTCTATTCCCGGATAATTGTATCCACCAAAGAAAAGAACTACCATAAAAGCATTTGAGATGAACATGTTCACATATTCCCCAAACATATAAAGTCCCAGCTTCATTGAAGAATATTCTGTAGAATATCCTGTTACCAGTTCGGACTCACATTCAGGTAAATCGAACGGGTGTCTGTTTGTTTCTGCCAGAGCGGCAATGAAGAATACAAGAAAAGCGATCGGTTGATAGAAAATATTCCAGTTCATACCGTCAAGATGGATCAATCCCCATAGTTTTCCTGTAGTCTGGCTTTCTGTTATTTCTTTAAGGTCTAAGCTTCCTGTCATCATAATGATGGAAAGTAATGCCAATCCCATTGCCAATTCATAAGAAATCATCTGGGATGAAGCACGGATAGCCCCGATTAATGAATATTTGTTGTTGGAGGCCCAACCTCCGATCATAATTCCATATACCCCGATAGAAGCCATTCCGATGATGTAAAGTACACCCACGTCAATATTTGCTACCTGAAGATCGAAAGAAGTTCCACCGATATTTAAACTTTTACCCCAAGGAATAACCGCTCCCGTGATCAGTGAAATAAACATTACGAGTGCCGGCCCCAGTATGAAGAGGAATTTCTCAGCATTGGCAGGTGTGAAATCTTCTTTAAAGAAGAATTTCCCCCCATCAGCCAGTGGTTGTAGTAATGCAAATGGACCTGCTCTGTTCGGCCCGATTCTGTCCTGCATAACTGCTGCTACTTTTCTTTCTGCCCAGGTAGAGTAGGCCGCTATCGTCAAGGATAGCAGGAAAAGAGCTAATACAAGTATAAGTTTAAATGTAATTAAATCCATTTTTATTTAGATATTAAGATGTCAGATGCTAGATGTCAGATTTAAATTTACTGTCTGAAGTCTGGTATCTGAAATCTGATGTCTTATTAATTATTTTTCGTCTTTTTCGCTGATTTCTTTAGCCATCGGATTATCCAGAACCCGTAGTTCATCTTTTGGTTTTTCGTAGTGGTTCAATGAAATCACAGAATGTCTGTCGATATGCCTAGGCCCTTCAATGTTCCAGTCTGATAAAGATTTTCTTTCGAAACGACATGTGTCACAGATAAATTCTTCAACTTCACCCCATTGGTCTTTTCTTGCAGTTACTCTTACAATTTCATCTCCTTTCATCCATACTACAGCCTTCCCGGAACATTTATCACATTTGCAGGTTGCATTCATTGGCTTTGTAAACCATACTCTGCTTGCAAAACGTGCTGTTCTGTCTGTTAATGCTCCCACAGGGCAAACGTCAATAACATTTCCGATGAAATCATTGTCCAGAGCTTTATTCAAATAAGTAGAAATTTCAGCATGATCTCCTCTGAAAAGAATACCGTGTTCTCTTGATTCGGTAAGCTGGTTTGCAGTAAGCACACATCTTGCACAAAGAATACAACGGTTCATATTCAATTTGATGTGAGGTCCAAGATCATCTGCTTCGTAAGTATTTCTTTCAAATTCGGTCCTTGTATTCTCCACACCATGCTCATATCCTAAGTCCTGGAGGTGACATTCTCCGGCCTGATCACAGATAGGGCAGTCCAGCGGGTGGTTTACCAATAAGAATTCAGTAACCGCTTTTCTTCCTTCCTGAGCTTTCTCGGAAGTAAGGTTTTTTACTTCCATTCCGTCCATAACATTCGTTCTGCAGCTTGCCACTAATTTCGGCATTGGACGAGGATCTGCCTCAGATCCTTTAGAAACTTCTACCAGACATGTTCTGCATCTGCCTCCACTGGTCTCCAGTTTACTGTAGTAGCACATTGCCGGAGGAACAGATTTTCCGCCAATCTGTCTTGCTGCTTCCAGAATAGAAGTACCAGGCAAAACTTCAGTGGTCTGTCCGTCTATAGTTATTTTGAATTTTTTAACCTCTTCGCTCATATTCTATGCTTTTTCGCTTATGCAGTAAGCTATATTTTAATTATACTTTTTTGTATTAAATGTATATCCAATTCCGAAATTGAACTGTGCATACACAAAATCTTGTGAAGCTTTATCGGGCTTATTGTTCAGAGTAGTCTTAATGTCGGGCATATTAATATATCCTAATTTTCCTTCTGCCTGAACAACAATATGTCTTATAGCAACCAGACTTAATGCCGCTCTTATATCAGCTCCGAAGCCGGCCAGATGAAATCTGTCACTTCTTTCATTTCCCATCAGTCTTACATTGGATTTAGGTAATAAAGCTCCCAATCCACCACCATAACTCAAGAAAAGATCAAAATTCTTTTTATCCCATACATTGTGGTATTTCTGTGCTCCAATGTTAATATAGTTCAGTCCATCAGTGTGTTCAAACGTCAGGAATCTTTCATCGCTAAGGTCTACTTTTCCATTCTGAACCATGGCAGCATATTCCGGATTGTCAATATATCCTTTAAAATTTACTGACTGATTCTGATCCATTACATATTTCATATGATCCATCCCAAGTGTAAGCCCCAGATTATCCTTAATAAAATAAGTAATTCTGTAGTTTACCTGAGGAATTGTAATGTTTGTTGGATTAAAATATACTCCCCATTCAAATTTTGTCTGCCTGTCATGGGCTACCACATTATTCAGCTGAAAATCATATCCATCACCTTTGAACCGGATATCTGAATTTGAATATACAGCATTATTCCACCCCCAAAAAGCCATAACAGATCCCTTTTTAAACGGATTTACAACCTTTTTCTGTAAAGATTCTTCTACTCTGCGGTTTGCCATGTCCACAAGTGGACTTTCTTTCACCAATGTATCACTTTTAGCTTGCTGAGCTAAAACAAAATTCGACAACATTAAGCCGACAACAAAAAAATTTTTCATCTATGCGTTTTTTTCAACAGCCGGAATAGGATCTGCATAATTTGCCAATCCATAATTTTGTGTTAAACACAATTCTGGGTTTTTAACATGCCATTCAAATTCATCTCTGAAATGACGGATTGCTGCTGCAACCGGCCAAGCTGCGGCATCACCCAATGGACAGATTGTATTTCCTTCGATTTTTCTCTGGATATCCCATAGAAGATCAATGTCTTCCATTTTTCCCTGTCCGTTTTCTATTTTCTTTAGAATTTTATACATCCATCCTGTACCTTCACGGCAAGGAGTACACTGACCGCAGCTTTCGTGATTATAGAATCTCGCTAAAGTCATCGTGTGCTCTACAATACACTGATCTTCATCCAATACAATGAAGCCTCCGGATCCCATCATCGTTCCGGTAGCAAAGCCACCATCTGCCAATGATTCGTAGTTCATATATCTTGGCTCCCCATTAACGGTTCTCAGTAATAAGTTAGCAGGAACAATCGGAACAGAACTTCCTCCGGGAATACAAGCCTTTAATTTTTTACCGTCTTTAATACCACCACAATATTCATCAGAATAGATGAATTCCTCTACCGTGATGGTCATGTCTATTTCGTATACACCAGGTTTATTGATGTTTCCACAAGCTGAAATAAGCTTCGTACCTGTAGACCTACCAACTCCGATTTTAGCATATTCGGCTCCTGTAATATCAATGATTGGAACTACTGCCGCAATGGACTCAACATTATTTACTACTGTTGGTCTTTCCCAAAGACCTTTTACAGCCGGGAATGGCGGTTTTAATCTTGGGTTACCCCTTTTTCCTTCAAGGGATTCAAGCAATGCAGTTTCCTCACCACAGATATATGCTCCACCTCCTCTCTGTACATAGATTTCCAGATCGAAACCGGTTCCTAAAATATTTTTACCTAAAAATCCTGCTGCTTTGGCTTCTTCAATAGCCTCTTCCAGAATATCCGGAATCCATGAGTACTCTCCACGGATGTAGATATAAGAAGTATTGGAACCTAAACAGTAAGATGAGATTAACATTCCTTCAATCAACAGATGAGGAAGGAATTCCATCAGATACCTATCCTTGAATGTACCAGGCTCAGATTCATCGGCATTTACCACCAGGTGTCTTGGAACGCCTTCAGGTTTTGCTAAAAAGCTCCATTTCATCCCGGTCGGGAATCCGGCTCCACCACGTCCTCTTAATCCTGAAACCTTTACTTCTTCAAGGATCTCATCAGGAGTCATCTTCAAGGCTTTTTCAGCCGCTGTGTAACCTCCCTGTTTACGGTAAGTTTCAAAGTAGCGAATGCCTTCTATATGTGCGTCTTTAAGTAAAAGTTTTTTACTCATTGTATATTTTAATTAATCCAAAGCAATTTGTCCCTGTCTGCAAAGATCAAGGATTTCATCTACTTTTTCTATCGTTAAATTTTCATGAAAGAATTTGCCAAGCTGCATCATTGGCGCATATCCGCAAGCTCCAAGACATTCAGCAGGCTTTAATGTGAACATACCGTCTTCAGTAGTTTCCCCATCCTTAATATTCAGTTTGGTTCTGATATGATTAAGGATCTTTTCGCTTCCACAAACCATACAAGGTCCTGTTCTGCAAACTTCCAAAACATATTTACCCACCGGCTTCATATTAAACATGGTATAAAAAGTAGCCACTTCATATACTTCGATCGGTTTGATACTCAATAGTTCTGCAACATAATCCATTACAGGAACGTCTAACCATCCTCCGAATTCTTTCTGTGCCAGGTGAAGTACAGGCAGAAGAGCAGATTTCTGTCTTCCTTCAGGATATCTTGCGATAATTTTGTGTACCTGTGCTAAACTTTCCGGTTTAAAAGCTATTGTTTCGCTCATTTTATCTAAGATTTCAGATGTCAGATTTCAGACATCAGATTTTAAATTTATATATAAAGCTAAGAGTCCGGCATCTTATCTGATACCCGACATCTTATTATTTATGCGTCTAATTCTCCCGCAATAATATTCATACTACACATGGTTACAATGGCATCTGAAATAACAGAACCTGTAATCATTTCAGGATACGCCTGATAGTATATGAAACATGGTCTTCTGAAGTGAAGTCTGTAAGGGCTTCTTCCTCCGTCACTTACAAGGTAAAAACCTAATTCACCATTTCCACCTTCTACAGCATGATAAACTTCTCCTTTTGGAACATCAGTTTCTCCCATTACAATTTTGAAATGGTAAATCAATGCTTCCATTTTCTGATATACATCTGCCTTTTCAGGAAGATAAAAATCAGGAACATCCGCATGGAACGGACCCTCAGGAAGATTTTCGTATGCTTGTTTGATGATTTTGATAGATTCCCAGATTTCCTGTTGACGAACCATGAAACGGTCGTAAGTATCTCCGGAAGTTCCTACAGGAATAATGAAGTCGAAATCCTGATATGAAGAATACGGTTGTGCAACCCTTACATCATAATCTACCCCTGCTGCACGTAAATTCGGACCTGTGAAACCATAGCTTAATGCTCTTTCGGCAGAGATCGCTCCAGTACCGATGGTTCTGTCCATGAAAATTCTGTTTCTTTCTAATAGGGTACAGAATTCTTTAAACCTTGGCGGGAAAGTTTTCAGGAAATCCTTGATTAACTCATGGAATTTCGGAGTAAAGTCTCTTTCAAACCCTCCAATTCTTCCCATATTTGTAGTCATTCTCGCTCCACAGATCTGCTCGTACAGATCATAAATACGTTCCCTTTCAATAAACATATAGGTAAGGCCTGTAATAGCTCCTGAGTCCATTCCGGTTACCCCATTACAGATCAGGTGATCACCGATTCTTGCTAATTCCATTAAGATAACACGCATATAGTCTACACGTTTTGGAACTTCAACACCAATCAGTTTTTCTACTGTCATGTGCCAACCTAAATTATTGATCGGTGCAGAGCAGTAATTCATACGGTCGGTAAGGGTAGTGATCTGAGCGTAGTTTCTTCTTTCGGAAATTTTCTCAAATGCTCTGTGGATATATCCTACTGTTTGCTCAGCGTGAAGGATTCTTTCTCCGTCCATCGTTAGGATATTCTGGAAAATCCCATGAGTAGCAGGGTGGGTAGGTCCTAAATTGAGGGTGTATAATTGTCCGTCAATCTGTTCCTTACTTTCGTACTGGTTAAGTATATTAGATAATGAGTTATCTTTCATAATTTAAATGCTTTAGGCTATAGGCTTTAAGCTTATTGCTTACTGCTTATGCATTATTTTTTATCTTCCGAACATACTATCGTTCTTATCCGTTCTTGTACCATCTTCAAGGCGATATTCTTTCAACATCGGATGATAGCCAAGATCTTCCATATTTAGGATTGGTCTCAGATCCGGATGCCCTTTAAATTTAATTCCGTAAAAATCATAGGTTTCTCTTTCCATCCAGTTGGCACCGGCGTATAGGTCCACCAGAGAGTCTACCTCTATATTTTCTCTGGACATAAATATTTTCAGACGTAATCTGAAGTTGGTCATCATGTTATGTAAATGATATACAACCCCTATTTCTTTATCCGGGAATTCAGGGTAATGAATTCCACAGATATCAGTAAGGAAGTTGATTTCCAATGATGAATCTTTAAGATAATGGATGATCTTTTTGATATCGTCTTTTTTTACTTCAATAGTCAGCATTCCATAAGGCTCTGAACTTGAAATAACGGACTCCGGAAATTCTCTTGTGATTGCTTCTAGTACAAATTCGTTTGTCATTTCCGTTAGTTGCTTATATTGTAAGAATCTAATAATTTCTGGTATTCAGGCATATCTCTTCTTCTTATGCTTTCGCTTTCTGCGAGTGCCTGTACCTGCATTACACCTTCGATAATTTGTTCAGGTCTTGGCGGACATCCCGGAACATAAACGTCTACCGGAATAATTTTATCAATTCCCTGAAGTACAGAATAGGTATCAAAAATACCACCGCTGGATGCACATGCACCAACTGCCACCACCCATTTTGGCTCAGCCATCTGAGTGTACACTTCTTTTAGGACAGGTCCTAATTTCTTTGATATAGTTCCACAAACCATCAACATATCTGCTTGTCTTGGAGAGAAAGAGTTTCTTTCCATACCAAATCTTGAAGCATCATAGGTTGGGTTTAGGGTAGCCATAAACTCGATACCACAACAAGAGGTTGCGAAAGGTAACGGCCAAAGTGAAAACTTTCTTGCCATTCCGATTACACTGCTCAGTTTTGTTGCGAAAAACCCTTCTCCTTCATATCCTTCGGGAGCAGGTGCATCTGTTCTTATTACTGGTTTTTTATCTGACATCTTGTAGATGATTTTAGATTTTAAATTTTAGATTTTAAATTAATATCCCTCTTGGTATAATTTAGAATCATCATCTAAAACTTTAATTTAAACTTTAATTTCTTTCTATTTATCCCAATCTAATGCACCACGCTTCCAAACATAGAAGAACGCTACGAAGAAAATGGCCACGAAAGTAAGCACTGCAAGGAACCCTTCTAAACCAAATTCTCTGAAGTTTACTGCATATGGATAAAAAAATACGATTTCAATATCAAATAGTACAAACAATACCGCAGTCAGGAAGTACTTGATAGAAAACGGTGTTCTTGCGTTTCCTTCACTAGGAACTCCACATTCCCAGCTTTGGTTTTTCACAGAATTTCCTTTTTTCTGCTTTGGACCTAAGAAATGCGCTCCAAGCAAAGAAACAGCTACAAATGCTACTGCTACACCGGCCTGGATAAGGATTGGAATATAACTTTCAGGTAAATTCATTTTTGCATTATTATCTCAATTTGCAAATTTAGCGAATAAACAAGAAAGCATGAAATTTATCAGCTTAAAAGTCGGATGAAAATTGGGAAAACCGATAATTTAGAATCAATAAAAATAAGACTTATTTTTTCAATTTTTTGAGAAGAGAATAGGCCATAAATGAAATATATCCAAAAAGAATACTTGCAAAAGTAATATTGATCACCGTATTGGTCTTGTCATCTTCTGCCTGGAAAAAGAAATTATAGATAATAAATCCTGCAATTAAAATAGCAAAAATGATAAGTTGTGGTTTCATGATTTCCGGATATGAAATTAATAATTTAGATTTTGAAATTCTGCAGACCCTGCTAAAATTTTGCAGCCTTATTTAGTGACTGTTTCTTTTGGCTTTTATAACGAAAGATAAAAATCAAAAAGCTAATTGCAAAGGTATAATTATACAGCAGACTGAACGACTGTATCATTTTCAAAAATGAAATGATGTAATCCATGTTAAAAGAAATAATCCTGGCTCCTGTTATAAAAAGTTCAATGCTGTCTGTTAAGATTTTTCCTAAGACAGATATAATCATTAATATGACTGAAAAATGGCTGTTAACCCTGATTAAAATGATCAATGCGCATAGAATAAGCAGAGAAGGAATCAAATAAACAGTTACTGTAAATAAATTAATAATCTGATCCATAATTAATTTTTAATTTCCCAGTGTTCCGGATAAATAGAATATGTTCTTCTTCTTTTATGATTTACAGGATTGTAATCCTGCCATAAAAGCTGGATGCTTTTATTCTCTTCAAGTTCCGGATTGGTTTCCAGGAATTTTACTCCTTTTTTCTTAAAGGTGTCAAATATTTCTTTGAAAATTATGGAGGTAACCCCTCTTCGCTGATAATCCGGGTGGATACCGATCAGGTAAAAGTTTGCCCTGTCATTTTTCTTTCCTGCTCTTAAAAAATGCCACCATCCAAAAGGAAAAAGTTTTCCTCCTGACTTCTGTAATGCTTTTGAATAGGAAGGCATGGTAATGGCAAAAGAGATCAGGTTATTATGTTCATCTGCAATACATACTATAAAATCTTTATCAATAAGCTTAAAATACTTTTCTTTATACGTTTTACGTTGCTCATCGGAGATAGGAGTATAGGTAGAAAGATGTTTATAAGTTTCATCCAACAAATCAAACATAGCATCCACATACTGTAGAATCTCCTCTTTTGTCTGAAACCTTAAAACCCTAAGTTTATATTTTTCGGAAATTAATTCATTGAATTTATGGATTTTATCAGGCAGGGAGTCAGGAAAGACAATCTCAAATTCTACCCATTCCTTTTCTTTCACCATCCCCAGTTTTTCAAGATGTTGCGGATAGTATTCGTGGTTGTAAATACCAATCATGGTTGCCAGCTGATCAAAACCTTTGATAAGCATTCCTGCTTTATCCAGGTTCGTAAAGCCCATTGGCCCTTCGATTTTATCAATATTTTTTTCCTTAGCATAATCAATTGCCTTTTGGATTAATGCCCGGGAAACTTCTTCATCATCAATAAAGTCTATCCATCCGAAGCGTACTTTTCTTATCCCCAGTTCCCTCTCTTCTTTATGGTTGATAATAACTGCAATTCTTCCTGCTATTTTATTATTTTTATAAGCTAGATATTGTTTAGCTTCAGAATATTGAAGAGCCGGATTTTCATCTGTATTCCACACATTGATTTCATCATTAACAAACGAAGGTACATAGTACGGATTGTTTTTGTAAAGATCCATGGGGAATCTTACAAACTGTTTGAGTTGACCGGCTGTTTTTACTTCAGTGATTGAAACTGTAGACATGTTTTTTGAGAGTAATTTAAGGGCAAATATAAATAATAAAATCATATACTTTGGCACAGTTTTTATATGATTATGGATAAAAATTAAACACAAAATCAATATAAAATGACGGGTTATTATATCATTATTGGTATTTCAATGCTGGTAAGCTGGTGGGTTTCATCCAGGTTGAAATCAAAATTTGAATATTATTCCAATGTGCATCTCCGGAACGGGCTTTCGGGGAAAGAAGTAGCGGAAAAGATGTTGAGAGATAACGGGATTAATGATGTTCAGGTAATATCAGTTCCCGGGCAGCTGACGGACCACTATAATCCGGTAGATAAAACAGTAAACCTTTCCGAAGGAGTATATATGCAGAGAAATGCCGCTGCAGCAGCTGTGGCTGCACATGAATGCGGACATGCCGTACAGCATGCCGTAGGATATTCAATGTTAAATTTACGCTCAAAACTTGTTCCGATTGTTAATATAAGTTCTAATCTGATGCAATTTGTTCTTATCGCAGGTATTGCGATTATGGCAGCATCACGAACTATAGAGAATCCAAACGGGAATACAACGGTGCTTGCTATAGGTGTTGCCATGTTTGCTATTACTACACTTTTTGCTTTTGTTACCTTGCCTGTAGAATATGATGCCAGCAACAGGGCAATGAAGTGGCTTAAAGATACGGGAACGGTAACTACCGAGGAGTTTGTAGGTGTACAGGATAGTTTGAAATGGGCTGCAAGAACTTATGTGGTTGCTGCCTTGGGTTCTTTGGCGCAGCTTCTTTACTGGGGCTCTTTGCTCCTTGGCGGAAGAAGAGATTAATCTTTAAATTCAAATGTAACATATTGCATCTCGGATAGTTTTTCCGAGATGTTTTCTTTTTGTGCCAGTTTTAATGATGCTTTTAAGATACAGTTTTCGTTGGCATCAAAATCTAAGACTTTTGCATCAAATTTTGAAAGCAGGGTAAATATGGTATTCTGCTGATTGAAGTTGAACTGAATTTCTATTTCTGTTTCCAGTTCCTTGGTTATGATATGTGCTTCTTCCAGGGTAATTTTGGCAGACTCCTTATAGGTCTTTACCAATCCGGATACACCAAGTTTTGTTCCTCCGTAATACCGTACCACAACAACAAGGACGTTTGTGATTTCGTTTGCCAGCAACTGATTGAAAATAGGCAATCCGGCGCTTCCCGAAGGTTCGCCGTCGTCATTAGCCCGATAATTTTCACCATTTAATCCCATTCTGAAAGCATAGCAGTGGTGGGTTGCTTTTGGATGTTCCTCTTTTATTTTTTCCAATGCATTTTTCAGTTCACTTTCACTATTCACGGGATAAGCAAATCCAATGAATTTGCTTCCTTTCTCTTTTAGTAAAATGTTTTCTATGGGTTTTTCTATGGTTTTATATTCAAACGTCATTCTGGTACCGGCTTTATATTTGCAAAAGTATTAAATGCTTTAGTATTCTGCTGCATCATCATTCATAAAAGTAAGCCGTCAAAAATTCTGACGGCTTACTTTATTGGTTTTATTTAGAGTTCTTTGTATTGCTTAGCCACAGTAATCCAGTGGAAGTAAACACCTATAGCTTGTCGGGCCGCAAAAGTCTGTAGGGCAGAAATCTCTACAGCTTGTTAAGTCTCCATTAGGTAACGTACAAGTTACAAAGCCACCTCCTTTGATCATTTTTAAGTGGTCTCTAGATACTTTTTTTAAATTCTTCATGATTATTATAATTTTGTTTGGTTAATTTGTACAGCTGATAAAATGCTAACATGGGAAAGATCCTTCAATCCAGGGTGGTGGACAGCTCATGCTGGATGGGGTAGGACAGCAATGCTGTAAGTTAGGTGGATAATAAGAACAGCATTCCGGCGCATCTCCACCGGAAATTTTTTTCAAGTTCTGTCGCGTGATTTTCTTTAAATTTTTCATAATAATACTTTTTTGCAGTAGCAATTTAAAAATATTATTTCATTTTAAAGTGATAAAATACGTTTATTTTGATTTAAAAAAGGAAATGCTGTTATCTCTGTAATTTTCAATCCTGGTAGCTGTATGTCTGAATTCAGGAGCTTTAGTGCCATTTTCCAGGTTTAAATTTTCATTCTTAATGACAATGGCTTCATCCCAAAGATCAGCGTTGATAAATTGCTGTAGTGTAAAGCGGCCTCCTTCAATAATGACGGACTGTATCTGTTCCTTGTATAATGCCTCCATCAGGTCAGGTAGGAAATTGTTCTTGTTGATTTTAATAAACTGAACATGTTCTTCAGAAATTTCCTTCACAGAATTTATAACCAGTGTTCTTGCCTCATTATTGTAAATATTGAAATCTGCAGGAACTTTTAAGTCAAAGTCAATCAGAATTCTTACAGGGTTTATTCCTTCTGTATTTCTTACAGTAAGCCCCGGATTATCGTTTAAAGCGGTTTGGGTTCCTACTAAAATGGCGTGCTCATCAGCTCTTAACTGATGAACGAATTGGTTTACCAATGCATTGGAGATCGCTGTGGGTTTAAAATCTTTATCTAAAAATCCATCACCAGACTCTGCCCATTTTAAAATAATATAGGGTCTTTTCTTTTCATGATACGTGAAAAACCTTTTGTTAAGTTCAATGCATTCTTTTTCAAGAATCCCGGAAACGGCCTCAATTCCTGCATCCTGTATGATTTTCTTTCCTTTACCGTTGACTTTGTCATGGGAATCCATCGCCCCGATTACTACTTTTTTAAATCCTAGTTCTTTAATTTTTAAGGCACATGGAGGTGTTTTTCCATAATGAGCACAGGGTTCAAGCGATACATAGATGGTTGACTCCGGAATCAGTTCTTTATTTTTAACTGAATTAATGGCATTGATCTCTGCATGATTTTCTCCAGCTTTATGGTGGTAGCCTTCACCAATGATTTCTCCGTTATGTACGATTACACTTCCGACAAGTGGATTAGGGTAGGTTTTGCCCAGAGCTTTCTGTGCCAGTTCTATGCATCTTTTAATATAAAGTTCGTCAGTATTCATATTGATAAAAAAGAAAAAGCGAAGACAAATTGCTTTGCTCCGCCTTTATTTATTTTGTTAAATCCTATTCTCCTGCAATAATATTGTGGAGATTCTGTTTTAATGTTTCCAGATGAGCCTTTTTTTCATCAATCGTGTTATAAGTATCTTTTAACAGAGGATTTTCTCTTGATGGTTTATTGAAGAAGGAAAGATTATTTTCCAGTTTTACAATCTCCGCTTCAAGGTCAGATATTTGATTCTTGATCTTTCTTGCTTTATCAGTAAGCTGGTTTTCAGATAGGCCTTCTTCTTTCAATTCAAGTTCGTTGATCTTATTGATTTTTAATTTCTCTCTTAAAGTCTTATTAAACTCGGTATTAATTGAAATCTTATCTCTTGGAACTTTTCCGATATTGTTCCACGAAGTTTTAATCTGCTCAATTTTTTCGATGCTCCCTTCTTCGTTAGAAACGGTTTTTAATTCATCAAGAAGGGCCTTTTTATTTTTATAATTTTCTTTCCAGTTATCAGTGGAAGTATTGCTTTTTTCCCTGTAGTTATTGAAGAAAGCATTGCATGCATCACGGAATTCATCCCAGATCTTATTGGTCATGCTTTTAGGGACATGTCCGATCTTTTTCCAGTCCTCCTGAAGCTTTTTAAAAAGCGGAACAGCAATATCCCATTCCTCACTGTTCATATTGTCTTTTGCGGTTTGAATCAGCTTTAACTTCTCTTCAAGGTTAGCTTGCTGGGACCCTTTTAATGATTTGTAATAATTATTTTTAGTTGTGTTGAAGGCTCTCAGTGTTGTTTTGAAATCATTCCAGTTCTGGTTGGACAGTTTTCTTGGAACACTTCCGGTTTTCAGAAAGTCTGCACGAAGGTCTTCTACTCTTCTGATAGCATTCTGCCAGTAATTATGGTTAGGTGTTTCAGCAGGTTCAGAAAGTTTCTTGATTTCGGCAATGATCTCGTTTTTCTTTTCAAGATTGACATTTTGCTCTTTTTCAATAACTGCGGAAAGTTCAGATTTTCTTTCGTGAATTTTATTGGAAATTTCTTTGAACTCTTCCCAGGTTTTTTCACGGAACTCTTCTGCTACAGGTTCTGCTTCTTCTTTCCATAGTTTATGAAGATATTGAAGTTCATTTAAAGCCTTCTGAATCACCGGTTCATTTTCCAGTTCTTTGGCACGGGCAATAATGTGTTGTCTCTTTTCTAGATTATGGTTGTACTCCTGTTCAAGAAACTCTTTATTCAGGTCCAGCATTTGGTAAAACTGATTCAAATGGTGGAAGTAATTGTTGTTCAGGATCTTAAATTCAGATTTTGCAACTTGCCCTGCTTTTGACCATTCTTCTTTAATTTCACGAATGGATTTAAACAGATTGATTCCCGGCTCTGAGTTGGTATACAGGTTTTTAAGCCTTTCAATAATATTCTGACGGTGCTCCAGATTCTTTTTCTGTTCTTCTTCCTGTCCTTTCTGGAAGTCATCATGTTTTTCTTTAAAAATATTGACTAAGGCAGAGAATCTTGCTTGTGAAGGATGCTCATAGCTGAAATTTTCCGGGGCATTTCCTGCCTCTGTATATTCATGCTTTTTATCTTCCACTTCATCATGGATGTAATGACTTGCTATTTCCTTCAGCTGGCTGAACCTTTTAAAATTTTCACCGGCATTGGGAGTATTGATGATTTTTTCCATTTCTTTCAAAGCATCAGCCAGACTGATATCTACATCTTCATGTTCTTCCAGATGTTCCCCATCTTCCTCATGTGAGCTTGCATCATGAGATTCGTTATTTTCTGAGGTTTCCTGAGATACTTCGTTAGGATTTTTCTTTTCTTCGTTTTCAGAAAGATTGTTTTCTGTAATCATAGCAAATCTTTTATGTGAGTGGCGTTAATATCCTTTCTATATAGCTGTAAAGCCAATTAAAGTACTAATTTATGTTATTTTTTTTGAAAATTCCAAATTTCCCAGGCTTTTTCTGCTTGCTGTTCAAGCATATAATAACCATTTACGGTTTTAGCTCCTTTTTCAGAGGCCTTAATAATAAATTTGGTATAACTGGGGTTGTATATTAAATCTATTACCAGATGTTCCGGGGACAGAGCATCAAAAGGAAAGTTTAAACAATCTTCAATATTTGGGTACGTCCCCACTGGAGTACATTGAATGATTATAGAATGTTCCTGAACAATTTCTTGGTTCAGATTGTCAAAATTAATATCAGTATTTCTAGCAATGGTAATAGAAGGAATATGATGTTTGTCCAGCACATATTTTACAGCTTTTGCTGCTCCTCCTTTTCCTAAAATCAAAGCTTTGTCCTGAGATGGTTTTTTATGAAGAAGAAGTGTTTTTTCAAATCCGAAGGCGTCCGTATTGTATCCAGTCTTTTTACCGTTCCGGATCAGGACACAGTTTACCGCTCCTATTTTTTCCGCCTCATCACTTAATTCATCCAGATAACCGATGATTTTTTCTTTATAGGGTATTGTAACATTAAACCCTAAAAGCCCGGGAGAAGAAAAAAGGTTTTCCACTTCACTGATTTCATTAAGATCAAAAATATCATAAGAGAAATCCTTAAGCATAAGTTTCTGAAACTTGTTTTCGAAAAATTTTTTAGAAAAAGAATAGGAAATATTTCGTCCTATCAACCCTAATTTTTTATTGGAATCCATGTGATCAAAAATAAAAAAAAGACCGGACAAATCCGGTCTTTAGGTTTAAATATTTTTTAAATTATTCTATAATGAATTTAGCAGAATAATTGTCAGCTTTCAGGATATAGTTTCCTTTTACCAGCCCTTTAAGATTGATTTTATTTGAATCTTTAAAAGGATGGGATACGGTATCAATCAGTTTCCCGGATAAATCATAAATCTCAGCTTTTGAAATTTTATTGAGGTTTTCTCCTTTTACAAACAGTTCGTTATGCTTTACCGGATTAGGGTAGATTGTGAAGTCTGCTTTATCTTTTTTTGTTTCAGTAGTTGCCAATGTGGAGAAGCACTCCCAGCTCAGGTCATCCAGAGCTACTCTGTTGGATGTAGATGAATTGGTAAGCTGAATAATGATATTTCCACTGACATTAATGTTATCAATAGTCGTGGCAGTCGCAGTTGCACTATAAGGAATTGTTCCTACGTTCACATTATTTATAAGAACATTGAAATAGCCCGGACTTCCTCCAAATTTCAGTTGGGTAGTTAAAGTCAAGCTTTTAATTCCGCCTGAAATGGTTGAACTTGTCAAGCTGCCATTTCTGACTGTAATTGCTTTGTTTGTGATGGTCTGGTCAGTCCTTGCATCTGTGGCTGTCCATGTTATATTATTGTGAGTCCATGTCTGGGTTGTGTATCCTGTTCCCGATGCTGTTGGAATATTTTCAAAATCTTCGTTACCACAGCTTCCTCCAACAGGAGCAGCAAGAGTGGTTCCTGTTGCAATATTACTTTGCGCAGAGGAGTTTCCTGAAGTGTCTTTGGCAATGACATAGAAATTATATGTTGTAAGTGGTGTTAATCCTGTAACCGTTGTAGAAGTTCCGGATACCGTTGCCTTAAGTACGCCGTTTGCATACACATCATATCCTGCTACTCCAACGTTGTCGGTAGAGGCCGTCCAGTTTAATGATATTGTACTGTCAGTAGGATTGTTGGAAGTCAGGTTAGCAGGTATACTTGGAGCCTCAGTGTCTGAACCAGAATTTGCCCACACCATATTTACATATTCCGGGTGGTCAATATATGGATTCCTGTTTCCCTGTCTTGCATAGACAGCGTTGTTTCTGTCTATTTCTCTTTGGGAAACGGGGTCCTGGGAAGCCCATTCCAACATAAGGTTCAGGTACCATTGCTGTAAACCTCTGTTAACTGTCCCGTCTAAAGGGCTTGAAGCATTTTGAAACTGGCTGAAAGAAGCAAGTTTATCTTCATATCTGGTCACAAAATATAGCTGCATTCTTGCAATGTCTCCTTTAAATTCATCAATAGGCTCAAAAACAACTCCACTATATCCGGGATAGCTGCAAGGTCCTATTTTACTTCCATTAGTAAAAGATATTGTGGGAGAAGCTGTTTCACCATAAGGATAACTTCCTCTTTTACTGTTTACGTAGTAATCTGTAGGAATTACAAAATGAGCATCATTTGCCATCGGTGTTGCATTTTGTCCTCCGAAATAAGTTTTAGGTAAGGAGTGTTCTCTGTTGTAGCAAAATCCTTCATTATTCTGATTCTGGCTTCCGCACTGATTTCCGCCGGAAGCAGGTGAACCGATTATGTATTCATAAGTATCAGGTCCTGCAGGCTTTTCAGAATACATATCAAGCAGCGTTCCGTTATTTTCATAGTAATGGTCAACATCTGAGGTTGCGTAGGTAACCCATAATGCGCTATATCCCAGATCTGAAGAAACTTTGATGATCTGATGGAGTTTTGTTTTTAAAGCATATCCGGTTAAACCTGCTGTACCATCATAATAGTTGGCAGGGGCCTGGGCAATAGCATTGATAGAAAACAGGCTTACCAGGCAAAAAGATAAAATTCGTTTCATTTTTTAAAATTGGGGCGTAAAGGTACAAAAAAATGAAACCTCAAAGGATTTTCGCGAGTAAATAGATGAGCTTATTGTATTAACTTTTAGTAATATACTCTTTGCTGATTTTGGAGAAAAACCAGGAAATGGCGATACCAAATACAGAAGCAGTAAGGGCTACGATAATATAATTCTTTCCTACAATTTTCACAGGGAATGGTAAAACCTCGTTGGCTCTGAAAAATTCAGTATATAATTGGAAGTAGCACAGCGCTGTTCCAAAAATAAGCCCTGTAATTACCCCTGAAATGACGATAAGCATTCCGGTGTAAAAATAAGTTCTTCTCAGATGGCTTAAAGGGAAGCCCAGAGAAATGAGTGATTTAGCCTGTTCTTTTTTATCAAGCTGTAAAATAATGATAGCACCCGCAAGATTAAAAGTGGTAATGAAAATCACCAGGGCAAAGATCAGATAAATGAACATTTTTTCTGTATTGATCATCTTCCAGAAAGCAGCATTTTCTTCTTCTTTGGTTTTAATTTCAATGTTTTTTCCGATCGCAGAAAGCAGGTTTTGTTTTACAGCATCTGCGTTTTCCGGATTTTTCAGCTTAATAACAATCTGATATGCGGATTTTTTAGGAAGGGAAAGGAGTTCTTCAGTGAGCTCAATAGGAGAAATAATATAATTGTCCAGCTGGTCTTTACCAGGGAAAACTCCGGTCACCAAAATATCTTTCTTATTATAGATGTCTTCTTCCTTATTAATAATTCCGGTTCCCGGTTTTGGCATAAAAACCGTTGCGTAATGGTTTGAAGAATCTACAGGAATGGAAAGCCTGTTGTCCAGACTGTTTTCCATTAATACTTCATTAGAGTATTTAAAGCTGGGATAACTTCCGTAAAATACATCTTTATTGATCGGATTAACCTTGATATAAGCAGAGTCAACTCCTCTTAAATAAGCAATATCTCCTTTTCCGTTAAAGCTGATGTATACTTTTTCTTCGATGATTCGTGAAAAACTGCTGATTTCTTTATGACTTCCTAAAACAGCACTTACCTGATCCAGGTTTTTAATAGTCTTCCCCGAAGTACTTTTCAGGGTTAAATCAGCATGGAGGTTGGAAATAAGGTCTTTATTCAGGTCCTCAAGCCCCGAAAATACAGAGATAATGACGAACATTGCAGTTACAGCAACAGTCATAGCACCTACGGCCAGCCACGTAATAAACGTAACGGCAGTGCTTCCTTTTTTTGCCAAAAGGTATCGGGATGCTATATAAAATGCAATATTCTTCAAGATCTATAAAACAGGATTGTCGCCTTCACCTCTTAATTCTCTTTCCAGCTTTTCAACATCATCAAGGGAAGTGTCCAGGTAAAAGTTGAGTTGTGGGATCACACGTACCTGTTTAGCCATTTTCTGACCGATGAAATTTCTGTACTGTGCTTTGTTCTCCTCAATTTCCTTCATGATTGCCGTACGGAATTCCTGAGGGAAAATACTTAGATAAATTTTAGCAATTCCCAAGTCTGCAGTTACTTTTACATCTGAAACGGATACCAATATGCCCTGTTTGCTGTCTGCAGCCTGCTTCCGGAAAAGCTCTGCGAAGTCTTCCTGAATGATCTGTGCTACTTTTCTTTGTCTGTTACTTTCCATAATTTCTGCAAATTTAGTACTTTTGTTTGAATTGATACTTTGAAATTCAGTTACAGTATCAAATTTACGATTTAATTATATTTATTAGTATTTATGAAGCTAGAACATATTGGTATTGCTGTAAAGTCTCTGGGAATTTCCGATGAACTTTTTGCCAGATTACTGGGTAAAGAATCTTATAAGAAAGAAACTGTAGAGCGGGAAGGGGTTGTTACTTCCTTCTATGAAACCGGTGAAAGTAAAATCGAATTGTTAGAAGCCAGTAATCCGGAAAGTCCGATCTCAAAATTCATTGAAAAAAAGGGAGAAGGGATCCATCATCTGGCATTTGGAGTAGAAAATATCATAGAGGAAATAAAAAGATTAAAAAAAGAAGGGTTTCAATTTATTTCTGAAGAACCGAAAGAAGGTGCTGATAACAAATTAGTTGTCTTCCTTCATCCAAAGTCCACAAACGGTGTGCTGGTAGAACTTTGCCAAGAAAAGCAATAAAAAATTTTGTAGTGAAATAAATTTTACTATTTTTGCAAACACAAAATTTAACCAAGTTTTGAGGTCCTATAGCTCAGTTGGTTAGAGCACCTGACTCATAATCAGGTGGTCCCTGGTTCGAGCCCAGGTGGGACCACTATTAAAAGCCTAGCAAAATGTTAAGTTTGCTGGGCTTTTTTATGCCTTAAAATCAAGGTTTTATATTTCTCTTTTCTCTGGATCAATTAAAGCTATTTATTCATATGCTTTAGTAGAGGACATAATTTTCTAATTTTCTGTGTCAGCTAACTTTTCAATTTCTTTTAAATATATAGAAAGCGGAGTTCCAGTACGTTTTTTAAAAGCTAATGTAAAGGCTTGCTCATTATTATAACCGAGTTCTTCAGCGATTGAAGGAACTTTGTAAGATCGGAATTTTTTATCATGTGCCAGTCTGTTAATAGCATAATCAATACGGAGATCATTCAGGTACGCAGCAAAATTTTTCCCTTTATGGGTATTAATGATTTCGGATAAGTATCTGGTATTTGTTCTTATCTTTTTTGCCAGACTTCCTAATGTAACTCCCTTATTTAAAAATTGTTCTTTAGCTTCAAAATTCCTAAGGCCTTTTAAAATAGCTTGAGTAAGGTCCTCAGAAATTGTTTTTATGGGTTTGTGATTAATAACTGCCTGGTCATGGATATGATCAGGAATCATTTCCTTTTCAGGTTTAGTTTCGTTTTTTACAGTACTGTCATTTACAGACAGAATTAAATCCTGAGCAATTTTCTGATAACGTTTTTCAGCTTTTTTAGATTTGTGGTATAGGAATATAAGTAATGAAAGTATTAGTAATAAAGTACAAAGAGACAGAATAAAAAATATTTTTTTGTTTTCCAGTTCATTAATAATAGAATCTTTCTCTTTTAATAACTTTGGAGTATCATATTGTCTGGGAAGCTCCCGGGAAACATATCTGAATTGTGCATCCAGCAGCTGATCAATCTTTAAAAATCTTTCAATATAGAAAAGTTGTGTTTCTTTATTGTTTTTCTCTTTGTAATAATTTATTAGATAGGTATATACAATCCGGAGTTCAGGAAAAACATAATCATTTTTCTGCAGAAGTGAGTCTATTTCTACAAAACATTGAACGGCTTTATCTTTTAATTGTACTTTGTCATAAGATTGTCCTAAATAAAAAAGCGTATAATTTTTATTTCTTTCATCGTCAGTGGTCAGGAAATATTTTTTAGATTCCAATAAATTGCCAATGGCATTATGATATTTTTTGAGTTTCAGGTTGTTAAATCCTGCTAAAGTCAAGTATTGATGATATCTGTAGGGGTCTTTGTTTTTAAAAACTTCTAATCCTTTATTAATCAATAGGGTGGCTGAATCTAATTTATTAATCTCAATATAAGTATCTGCAAGATTTACTCTTATTTTTTCTATTTCATTAGCATTGAGATAGTCAGCATTATTCATATAAGATCTTAATACTGTGGCTGCTTCAGCGTGTTTTCCAATGAAATTGTTTAAATAGGCAATATTGGTTTCTGCCAGAGCAATTTGTCTTTTATTATTTTTCTGTTTTGCATATTTTAGCCCTAATATATAATTATCTAGTGCTTCTTTTTGATTGTTAAACTTTAAAAATACATTAGCCCTTAAAAGATAAATTCGGGTGGGATATATATTTTCATTTAGCTTTTTTGCTATAATACTCATACTATCAATGTATTTTAATGCATTTTCTTTATTTTCATTAACATACATAAATGCGTAGCCTTCTGCTATTTGGGAATTATTCTTTTCTTTTTTTGCTTTGGCCAAATAATATTGTGCAATTTGTTTTGATTTATCAGACCTGCCGGCATAATTATAATCATAGAATTTTTCTTGTAATTCTTCGTAAGTATATTCTTTTAAACTTTCAGCCGAAGCAGCTGTCTGTGCATATGAAAAATTATACCCAATAAGTAACAGAAAAAATATGATTTTCATTGTGTATTAAATTCTTTTCTAAGTGCAAAAATATTGTTTATATACTAAAAAGAACCCATTTTTATCAAAGGTTTGTGAAAATTTAAATGATTTCAAATGACCGAAATTGTAAATAAAATAAATATTTGGAAAAACTTAATATTAGCAAAACTTTATTTAATTCTGTCACTCATAGAGAGCTAATCTTTAGCAAGGATTCTCTGTAAGACAGTAAAATTTATATTAAAAAAAATAAACAATAATTAAAATTGGGTTAACAGCTTTATCCTGTATATTATGTTGTTTTGCAGAAGAATTGTAACAGTTAGCAGATGCTGGTTTACTGTATCAATTTTTATAATCCATTCTATAGAATCATATAGTTTTAGTAGCCATATCTTATTTTCAATTTTGTATCAGGAGAACTGCAGCGCTGTACTGGAGTTCTTTTTATATTTTATAATTTGTTTTTCGTACCTTGTACAGATGCAAGAGGATGTAAGAAAAGAATTTTTACCTTTGTTTTCTAAGCCATGGTGGATGATGACGTGGCTTACCAGAATTTTCGGAGGACTTCTATTGTTGACGGTGTTTCTAGCCGTATTAATATTACCTGTTGTTATATGTAAAAAACCATTACTGTTTGCTGTCGTGGCAATACTATACTATCCGGCTCTTGCAGTTGGGCTTTATCGTTTTTACAACTATCGGAAAAAAGTAATGAACAGGGTAGTCAGTCGGATTGTGGTTGATGATAAGGGAATTCATTATGAAAGAATCGATGGAACTATAGATCAGATTCTGTATACTAATTTAGAGAAGTATGATTTTCCAGGAGATTATGATATAATACTGAGCGCCAGAAATAAAAGATATGTATTGACGGTAAATGACAATGGATCTTTAGTGAAGGTTGATTTTGAAGGAGTGGATGCGGGATATCGTTATTATGTGGGAAACCTGAAAGTCTTACGGAGAAGGTTCATTCAGGGCGTGGCGTATTTCAGGCCTGATTTGAAAATAGATCCGTTTGTCTTTGACGAATTCTGCATTCATCCCGAAACATTTACCTTTGATAGGAAAAGGTATATGAAGCATGTTACTCAGAGTGCCATTATAATAGGGATTATTTTGTTGATAAGTGTAGTGATGATGCTCATCATTAATAAGTTGTGAAGAGTTCATGTGTCTGATTTGACAGTACATTCAGAGCATATAAAAGATACGACTTCTATTTTCGGATCCAAAAAATTAAATTATCACTATTATATTTCTTAAAAATTCTATAATTTGGTTTAAAGTTAATTGAAAAGCAATGGTGGAAAATTTTATTTATTACCTGGGTTTAGTCCTGGTGATTATTGGTGCAATTATGCTGGCTAATTGCCTGAAGGTGGCCTATCCTATTATACTGGTCATTGCAGGTCTGTTGATTAGTTTTATCCCGGGTTTACCGGTTATAAAAATAGATCCTGAACTTATATTTATTATTTTTCTGCCTCCTCTTTTATATGAAGCTGCCTTTGCCGTTTCATGGAAAGAAATATGGAAGCTGAGGCGTATTATTACCAGTTTTGCATTCATTGTGGTTTTTCTTACCGCTATTTCGGTCGCTTTTGTTGCCAATTCTTACATTCCGGGGTTTTCACTGGCATTAGGATTTGTATTGGGTGGAATAGTGTCTCCGCCTGATGCTGTAAGTGCTGGTGCCATTTTGAAATTTGTAAAGGTTCCTAAAAATTTATCCACAGTTCTGGAGGGAGAAAGTTTGTTTAATGATGCTTCTTCCCTGATCATCTTCAGGTTTGCAATGGTAGCTGTTGCTACAGGACAGTTTATCTGGCAGGATGCTGTGATAAGCTTTGGTTGGATGGTATTTGGTGGACTTGGAATCGGAGTTATACTGGCATTCATTTTCCTGAAAATTGAAAAAATATTTCCAACGGATGTCAATATGGATGCTATACTAAGTTTGGTGGCTCCCTATGTTATGTATATTGCAGCAGAAGAAGTACATGCTTCAGGGGTGTTGGCTGTGGTAAGCGGCGGGTTATTCCTGTCTGTCAGAAGACATAAGATCTTCAGAACCTCTGAATCCAGGTTAAGAGGATCAAATGTGTGGGAAAGCTTTGTATTCCTGATTAACGGGATCGTTTTTTTACTGATAGGGCTGGACCTTCCTGAAATTATGGTGGGCTTGAAAAAAGAAGGAATAAGCTTGTCCGAAGCTGTAAATTATGGACTGCTGGTTACAGCAGTATTGATTATTGTACGGTTTTTGGCTTCTCTGGGTGCCGTATTCACCACATTAATTATGCGGAATTTCATCAATGTAGCTGACCGGAATCCGGGAATGAAAGCTCCCGTATTGATGGGATGGACAGGGATGCGGGGTGTAGTATCTTTAGCCGCAGCTTTATCAATTCCGGTTATGATGGGAAACGGACAACCCTTTCCGCATCGTGATCTGATTCTCTTTATCACATTTGTGGTGATCCTGGTAACTTTAATTCTTCAGGGGCTGACTCTACCTGTATTGATTAAAAAACTCAATTTATCAGATTCCAATGGCGGATATCTGTCTGAAGAGGAAACGGAACATTTTTTACGGAAAGAAATGCGGCGTATAGCTTTCAGATACCTTGATGAGAACTATAAGGAAAGAAGAAATGAAAATGAATATTTCAATAAATTGATGGACCGCTGGGAACAGGAAGATAAAGAAGACTCTGTCCATAAACTTTCTGACGAAGCCAAAGAAATTTACTTTGAAACCCTTGAACAACAAAGGATCTGGCTTCGGGAGGAAAACAGGCGGAATCCGAATATTGATGAAGAATATATAAGACATTACCTGACAAGGCTGGATCTGGAAGAAGAAAGACTTAGGATGTAAAAAAATAAAGATGAATTTAGTAAAACAACTCGGGCAGTTTCCCGATGAAAAAAGAAAAGAATACTTCAGCACACTTTCGAACTATAGAGACGGAAAGTTTCAGAATATTTTGATCACACCGGCCTTACTGGAGGGTGAAAGTATGACCAAAGCACTTTTGGGAAGCCTGTGCAAAATAGAAAATGCATTTCCCCGGACCGCACTTCCGTTTGTGGCAACAGATCTGAAGAATCTCCGGCCGGATGAGAATGTTATGGTATGGTTCGGGCATAGCTCTTATTTCATACAAACTGACGGCAGGCGATTTCTGATAGATCCTGTTTTTAGTGGAAATGCATCTCCCATGCCAGGATCTGTAAAAGCATTTCAGGGGGCAGATTATTATAAACCGGAACATATGCCTGATATAGATTATCTGCTTATTTCCCATGATCATTGGGATCATCTGGATTATAAAACGGTTCAGGCCTTAAAAAATAAGGTAGGAGTGGTTATTTGCGGTTTGGGAACCGGCCAGCATTTTGAATATTGGGGGTGGTCACCAGAAAAAATTATTGAAAAGAACTGGTGGGAAAGTATAGATCTGGCAGAAGGATTTACCATTACCCTGACGCCGGCAAGGCATTTTTCCGGACGGTTACTCAACCGGAATATCTCACTCTGGACCTCTTTTGTTTTAAAAACTCCCTCAAAGAATCTGTATTTAGGAGGAGACAGTGGTTATGGAAACCATTTTACAGAAGTAGGAGAAAAATACGGACCTTTTGATTTGGCCGTGATGGAATGTGGCCAATACAATGCAAAATGGCCCTACATTCATAGCCTGCCTGAAGAAATAATAAAAGAAGTAAAGGAGTTGAAAGCTAAAAACTTTATTCCTGTTCATCACTCAAAATTTAAACTGGCACAGCACAGCTGGTATGAGCCGTTGGAACTGGTTTCACAATATGCTGAAGAAAGTCATCAGCCAATCACACTACCTGTTATAGGTGAAAAAGTAAACCTGGATAAGCTGGAACAAACCATCTGGAAAAAATGGTGGAAAGAATATATTTAATCCCTTTCTGATACGATATAACGGATAAAGTAAAGTCTGCCCGGACCGGACAGACTTTGCCTATGATTAAATACTACTACTGAGGTTCATTATGGGCAACCTGAGTATGGATAATATCGTAAAAAACAGTTGGATTGGCCGCATCAGGAGTAATTCTGTAAGTGAAAGTAGTTTCATTCAAAGTAAGAATATCTACAACTCTGGTGAAAATAACGGCACCATTGGCGTCCAAACCGATCAGTGTCCTTTTCTTACCGTCAGCAGAAACAGACCATTTTCCCTGTGATCTTAGAACATTGTTCAGGCTGTAAATGGTAAATGTTCCGTTGGCTTTGAAATAAGAATAGCCTACATATCCTGCAACACTGGCATCTGTTAAAGCTATACTATTCCCGTCTTTATCCTTTGCTCCCGTAGTCTCCCATGGGGTGGAAGCTAATATAAGCTGGCCATTGGCCGGTTCTGCATGAGAAGTCCGGGTATGGATAATATCATAAAAAAGCGAAGGGTCTGCAGCGCTTGGATGAATTCTGTAAGTAAATTCATTTTTATTGAGAACAAGGATATCCACATCACGGGTAAAGATGGCAGATCCGTCAGGATTTAAAGCTGTGATTGTCCTTTTCTTACCCTGTTCATCCACAGACCATGTTCCTCTTGATCTCAATACATCATCCAAACCATAAATTGCAAATTTACTGTTGGCTCTAAAATAAGCGAAACCTACATATCCGGCTAGGCTGGCATCCGTTAATGCCACATTATTTCCATTTTTGTCTTTTGCTCCTGTAGTTTCCCATGGAGTAGAAGCCAGAACCTCAGAAGGGGTTTGCTGCTCT
Source organism: Chryseobacterium flavum (assembly GCF_003385595.1). Taxonomy (GTDB): domain Bacteria; phylum Bacteroidota; class Bacteroidia; order Flavobacteriales; family Weeksellaceae; genus Chryseobacterium; species Chryseobacterium flavum. The sequence continues at coordinate 68,568 of NZ_QNUE01000006.1, forward strand.
GTTACAATTTCACTGTCATTATCGGAGCATGAAACGAAAGATGCAGATAAAAATATTGCTGTAAGCAGATAACATAATTTTTTCAGTGTTGTCATAATGATCTTATTAAATTTCTGCAAACATATCCCTAATTAATATCAGAACTTTTGTATAAAATATCCTTTTTTTTGTAGAAAATATAACATGTAACGGATGGTTTAAATAAAATCATATTAACCTTTTGAAACTTCAAGGGTTGAACAAGCCTTGTTCCATGATCATAAACCTTTCATATTTACAGAGTTTAAAAAAGTATGGGAATAGACGGATTAAAACAATTTTCTGTAAAATAACTGCCCCAAAAAAATTATTTTTGGACATGAATAACAGAAACCGTGGAAAAAATACAGGAGATGATGCATTATTTGGTTCGGAAAAACAGACCGGCAAACTTAAACTTGCGGTTCAGGACATGCAGTATCTGCTGACAAGAGAATATGCAGAAAAGGCAGCCTCTGAACTTGTCGGAAACAGATACAGACTTAAGACTCGTCAGATACAGGCGATAAGAGGAGCCTCAGCATCTGATCATCAGATCCGCAACAGGAATTTAAAACAAACTGAGATCGGGGCATTAAAAAACCGGACAATTTATCTTGATGGCTTTAATGTATTGATTCTATTGGAAAGCTTGCTGTCAGGAGCTTATATTTTTGAAGGACTTGACGGTTGCTTTCGGGACCTTTCAGGAATTCACGGATCTTATAAAAAAGTAAAGCAGACCATGGAGGCCGTTGCATTGATAAAAGCCTTTTTTGTGAAAAATAAAGTTCAGAAGCTGGTGTGGATTTTTGACCAGCCCGTATCCAACAGTGGGAGAATAAAACAGCTTATCCATGAATTTGCTTTAGAAAATAATCTCAATTGGGAAGTGGAACTACAATTTAATCCGGATAAGTTTCTCGCAGGCTGTTCAGAGGTTGTTATTTCTTCTGATGCCTGGATTTTGGACCACTGTAGCTGTTGGTTTAATCTTGTCGGATATCTGATCAGGGAAGAACAGCTTTTCTCAAACCAGATAAGACTATCATAAAAAATGGATATGTTTAAAAATCTTATTCCCTTTATTTCTGCTTCCTGGAAAGCAAAATATCAGGGTATTTTAGCAGAAGAACATGTGATGAATCTCGAAAAGAATATCCAAAAATACAAAACAGACACCCTTGAATGGGATTTACCTTATTTTATGGATGAAATAAAGGTCAATCGTCAGGAAATTTTTGACAGATTTATCAATATACTGGAAAGCAGGGAACATGATGAAGCTAAGGCAGGAAGAATAGAGGAAATTTCAATTGAAGACTGGCTTATTGTTTTAGGACAAAGGCTGACCTCAGCAAGTATACGCGATGAAAATGCGGTCCCTCCTTTTAGAAATGTCCTGATACAGGCTTGCAGGGAGCCTTTTAACAATGAAATAAGTATTGCGCAACGTGCGTGGGAAAAACATAACGGCAGAATGGACGATTACTTTTGGGGTGAGGTGAAAGGAAACAACCAGCAGAAGCAGGCAAAAGTTATGGAGAAGATCTGTTATATCCTGGAGAATCAAACGTGGTGGAACGTGTTTTTTCATTATAAGCATGGGCTTGTTTTTGAAATAAGGGAAGAAAGAGGGCATGGGATCCGGTGGAATCATGGAGGAACAAGGCTGATAGGTTTCCTGGAAAAGTTTATTAATGAATAGAAACATTGTACTGCGTAAAAAGGATGCGTAGTATAGGGATAATTTTGCCTCTGATTCAAATAAAAAATTAACAAATTAACAAATGAACATGTACATTGATATTGGTATCAATCTCACCAATAAACAGTTCTATAAAGAACATGACGAAATTATCAACCGTGCCCTTAATCATGGAGTAGAACAGATGGTTCTTACAGGCACAAGCGTTCGTGGAAGTAAAGAATCTGCTGAAATAGTAAAAGAATATCCGGGGATTTTATTTTCAACCGCAGGAATTCATCCCCATGATGCAAAATCATTTCATCACGAGAGTATCAATGAGCTTAGAAAATTACTGAAACAGAATCATGTGATCTCTGTTGGAGAATGCGGATTGGATTTTGACCGTGATTTTTCTCCCAGGTCTGCTCAGGAGAAATGCTATAAAGCCCAGCTTGAATTAGCTATAGAAATACAGAAACCTCTTTTTCTTCATGAAAGATCGGCATTTAAAAGATTTAATGAACTTACAGATGAATACCTGCAGGAATTACCTGAAGCTGTAGTCCACTGCTTTACAGGCACATTGGAAGAAGCTAAAATATACCTTGATAAAGGATTTTATTTAGGATTTACCGGAGCAATCAGCGACGAAAGGAGATTCAGACATCTGGAGGAGGTGATCAGATATGTTCCGCTTGACAGAATAATGATTGAAACAGATGCACCATTTATGCTTCCCAAAAATATACCCGGAGTCCGGAACCGGAGGAATGAACCTGCATTTTTGCCTTACGTGGCACAAACGATTGCCTGTCTGAAAAGATTAAGCCTGTCTGAAGTAGCTGATGAAACCACAGAAACTGCCAGGAAGTTTTTCAGGTTATAAAAAGAGCTCTACTGATCAGTAAAGCTCTTTTTGGGTAATAAATGTAAACAGAAAAAGCTCATATTACAGATAGCTTATCTTCTTCTCTTTACAAATTTACATATTCGTTCTTATAAACTTTTTATTGCAGATTCCAGAGCCAGCTCCATCATTGGGTTTAAAGCTTTTTCTCTTTCATCAGCAGAAATTTTTTCATGAGTTGGAATAATATCCGTTACAGTAAGGATTGTAGCTGCATTTTTACCTAAATGCTGGGCATTTGCAAACAATCCGAAAGCCTCCATTTCTACTGCCGGGCAGTTATATTTTGTCGCTATAGCAGGTGTTTCCGGATCTTTTCTGTAGAAAATATCACTGCTGTGTACATTAATGGCTTTAGCATTCAATGATAATTCCTTAGACGTTTCATTAATGGTATTGAAAATATTTCCCTGATGAGAAATAATTTCATTTTCGATTCCCCATGCATACTTAGCATAAGTGCTCTCGCTGGCAGCATTTTCAATATTTAAAATATCAAAAAGTTTAAGATCCGTCGTATAGGCACCACAAGTTCCGATTCTGATAATTGTATCTACTTCATATTCGGTAAACAGCTCAAAAGAGTAGATCCCGATACTGGGGAAACCCATACCACTGGCTCCTACAGTAATTTCTTTACCTTTATAAAGACCTGTATAATAAAAAATTCCCCTGGTTTTGCTTACCAGTTTTGCATTTTCCAAATAATTTTCAGCAATATACTGTGCACGAAGCGGATCCCCCGGCTGCAATACTACTTTAGCAATTTCTCCTTTGTTTGCACTGATGTGAATACTCATAATTTTATTTTGAATGTACAAAGATAATACTTTTAGTTTGTCTCTCTTATTGTGAGGGTGGAACGGATTTGTTGGAAATGTAATCTTTAAGATATTATCAGCTAATGTTTTAATCATTGTTTATCTGTTGTACTTGAAATACCATACCTCTGAGCTGAAAATAAAACAGTGCAAATACAGGATAAGAATAGAATAATATGGAGCAAACATTTCAATGTTCATCCTGCTACTTTTGTCAATAGTAAAAAATAAATATGAAAATAGAACATATAGCAGTTTGGGTAAAGGATCTTGAAGCCATCAGAAAATTCTACCAGAAATATTTCGGTGCTGTTTCCAATGAAAAGTATCATAACCCTGTCAAAAATTTTGAATCTTACTTTTTAAGCTTTGATAATGGCTGCCGGCTGGAAATTATGACCAGGCCAGATATCAGGGAAAATACAAATTCTTATGAAGCCCAGCAGTTCGGAATCATACATCTGGCATTTTCGGTAGAAAGTAAAAGAAAAGTGGATGAACTCACTGAAGTGTTGAGGAAAGACGGCTATACCATTGCCGGTGAACCCCGTATAACAGGTGACGGATACTATGAAAGTGTTATCCTGGATCCTGAAAATAATATTATTGAAATAGTTGCCTGAAAGAAATACGGGAAATATAATATCATCATTTTTTTAAAGAAGCATACTGTATGTAAATCAATCCTGAGATAAAAGTTTTATTCTCAGCGAAATAGTTTTATTTTTGTTAGATGATGGAAACAAAGTCACCATTTTTAGATACTTTATTTTTGCTCAGAAAGAATGAATGCATAACTCTTTTCTCTGCTGTAAAGGAAATTTCCCCAACAGAAGAATCGGAAGCGGAGCATTATTTCGAAGCAGAATTTGAAAAAGAAAGGCTGGAATTCCTGTCCGGACAGCTGAGCTGTAATAAACAGGCTGCAGTATGGGCTGGGAAAGTACTCTATTATAGTGCACAGCTCTATCTGATCAGGGAAAATACTGCAAAGGATTTGAAAACTCTTGTGTCCGGATTCAGGGGAATAAGAGATGTTTCTTCCATATTGTCCGCTGATCTGTCACTGAGATTTTTACCTCAGATTATAATGGCTTTGAATACTGTTGATCCGGAAGATCCTCTGATTACACTTGTGGAAGACATTTTAAAAACATTCCATTATTCCGGGATTGGTTATGACCTTGATCTGAGTCATGTAAATTGGGAAGAGGAACTGAAAAACAAAACCTACCGGAAGTTGTATCTGGAAAGAGTTGTAGAAAAGAGAGACTATAAGCTGGCAGAAATTCCATATATTAATAAATTGCTAAATGCAGAATTCGGAATACACAAAGACGTATTCTGGAGAGAATTAAACATAATAACTGAAGAAAACCAATGATTCAGAATATCAGTAAACTCAATAAAGTACTCTCATACGTAAAAGATACGTTTGTCGGGAAAAATGATGTGGTAGACCTGCTGGGAATATGTCTTCTGGCGAGGGAGAATGCTTTTTTGTATGGTCCTCCGGGAACGGCAAAATCGGCAATTGTAAGAACGTTATCAAAAACTGTAAAAGACGGTAAAAACTTTGAATATTTATTAACCCGTTTTACAGAACCCAATGAAATCTTTGGCCCCTTTGATATCAGGAAGCTGAAAGAAGGAGAACTCCTGACCAATACAGAAGGAATGATGCCTGAAGCTTCCATGATATTCCTAGATGAAATTTTTAATGCCAATTCTGCGATTTTGAATTCGCTTCTGACAGCCCTGAATGAAAAAATATTCAAAAGAGGAAAAGAAACAAAGTATCTTCCTGCCCTGATGTTTGTGGGTGCAAGTAATGTCCTTCCGGAAGATGAAGCATTAAATGCATTGTTTGACCGTTTTCTGATAAGGATCAATGTAGATTATGTAAACCCGGAATTATTACAGCAGGTACTTCTGGCCGGAAGGAAACTGGAAAATGAAGAAGAAACAGAAATTCCGGAAATTTATACCGATGAAATTAAAGCACTGCAGAACTTATGCAGAAAAGTAGACCTTAGGCCAATTTATGAAGTGTATCTGAATACTATTATGAGCCTTAGGAATACAGGAATTGCTATTTCGGACCGGCGAGCAGTAAAACTCCAGAACCTGATTGCCGCAAGTGCGCTGATCTGCGGAAGAAATGAAGCTGTTCTTTCCGATCTTTGGGTATTGAAACACATTTGGGATACTGAAGAACAGATTGAAATTCTGGAAGGAATTATCAACAGAACAATAGAGAAAGATGATCATCCGGATTCACATCCGCAGGCTATGCAGAACAAAACCCCCAATCCCGAAGAGGTTATGAAAGATGTGAAGATCCTTGTAGAAAAATGGAATGACGGAATGTTGAGCTTTGAAGAGCAGAATGTGATTAAAGATAAACTGAGATATTTACAGACCCGTTGTGAATGGATCAGAAATCCTGAACAGAAACAATACATTCAACAGGAAATAGAAAGCTTATGGCAGAAGATTCTTCAAACCATATAAAAGAATTCTGGGCGGAATTGCCCCGTAACGGTGAAGATTTTCTGGGATCAATCAGGGACTGGAAAAATATTCAGCTGGCGGGGGATGATGAAACCATATGGCTTAAAGGCTTTACGGAAGAGCAGATATCCGCTTCAGAGCTGCATCAGCTGCCTGACCTTTTGGTGTATGAACAGCGCAACGGGCTGCTGTTCCGGAAAGGGGCTCTGGTTCCCAGTAAGAAGATGAGAACGGCATTACTCTGGACCCCGATACACAAAGCACTACGGCTTACTTTTCCGGCTTCCAACCAAAACTACTTTGGTATTGAAGACAAAGTTCATATCAGCTTGAAAGAAAGTACCGAAGAACAGAAGGGAATTGCTTTACTGAGTAACTTATCAGAAATTAAAGAAGGGATTGCCGTACTTCCAAAATTTAAACTTGAAAAAATAAAATGGGCTGTTATAGGAGATAAAGCACTGTTTATAGGGAGTCCTTTACTAAGCCTCCCGGGGAAAGCATACTGGCTAAAAGATGGTCACCTTCTGCCTGCGGGTTTTGACTTTGAATTTAAAAATCTAAGCATATTCCTGCAGAAGAAATATAATAAGGACTTGGATAGATGGTTATTATGGGATGAACGCGGGAGCTACCTTACCATAAAAAATACGGATCTGCGACAGTTGTCCTTAAGTTCATTCCGCCTTACTGAAAAATCAAGAGAATGGAATTAAAAACCTATTTCCAATCCTATGAAAATTATTTCTGGGAATGGAAAACAGATGAAGATGTTCCGGGGGATTCCGGTTATCATGATTATAACCTTATTTCAGTTCCGGGAGTAGGGGCGATTGCTTACAGACCTTATATTATAGAAATTCTTAAAGAGCTCCAGCCACAGGGATGGCCTCCGTTCGGGGCGTTGCTTATGGCTATATATGCAATGCAGGATGGATATACAGACTTTGCTGGACCTTTGAAAAGGACTGCGGAATTTTATAGTATGGGAAACTTTGAATTCAACGCAGACGAAGCAATTGAGTTCCTGGAAAAAATTAAATCACTTCCTAAAGCTTATAAGCAAGGGCAAAACAGGGTTATACTTTTACAAACCCTTTTTAAAGATGTTCATAACAGAATATCACCTGTCAATGCAGAGCTTAATCTGAATTTCTATTATAAAAGACCTCAAGAGCTTGCTGCCAGTGCAGAAAAGCAACATGCAGGGCCATCCGTACTGAACAGGGATCTGAACGCGATGGAACTCAATGAAAAATTTCCTGAAGTTCAGTCCATCATTGATGCGATGAAAGGACTTATTGAAGAGCCTGAGCTGGATGATGAGGCAGGGCAGAACGGTGCAGATTCAGGTAAGGATTTTATCAGGGAATTGTTGGAAGAGCCCAAAACATTTCAGGTAGGCAGTCTCATTAAAAGAATATGGAGCGGACTGAAAATCCCAATGCGCCATCTCTCACCCGGAGAACAGCCTGTTGGCGGGATTTCTGATATAACCAATAAAGGAGACTTTAACAGGATGCTTCTCTCTGAATTTGCCAATGAGGATGAAGTATTTATGAATCGTATAGCCAATAATGAAACCCTTTACATTCAGAGAGAAATACCACCTGAAGAAAATATTTTTGAAAGGGTTATTCTGATCGATACTTCCCTCAGAAACTGGGGAACTCCAAAAGTACTGGCTTTTGCTTCCGCTATTGCAGTTATTAAACATCCGAAAGCCCATTCTGAATGTAAGGTTATTGCATTAGGTAAGGCGGGAATCCCGGTTTCCTTAAATACGGTAGAAAATGTGGTTGAAAACCTTAATCAGGTAAGCCCGGTTCTTGAAGTCTCAGAAGCACTGGGTAAATTCTTCAGTGAAAAGCAGTCTGAAAAAGATATTGAAGTCTTCTTCATTACCCATCAGGAGAATATGGTTGATGAAAAGGTTCAGAAAGTTGTTCATCAGAACAGAGACAGGCTTAAATTTTTAGTCACAACCACTTCAGATGGCGAGATTAACATTTACAAACATGATAAAGGGGCAAGAAAACATATTCAGAAAATAAAGCTGCCACTTCAGGAGTTATGGGCAAACCCGCCACAAAGAAAAAAAGCGGGAGAACAAAGTAACGGAAAGAAAACACATCTTCCGCAAAATTACCCGGTTTTATTCCCCACTCCGGCTAATCAGATAGCACGGTTTTTATATGAGGGTGAATTTTTTATTCTGAGTTCAAAAAAACAGCTGCTGAAAACGTATCTTTCTGATAATTATTATGACAGGCATTCTTACGATTACTATAAAACCTATCACGGCTGTGAGGTTTTGTTTGAAAATATTTCTGTAAAGCCCAGGGGGCAGTTTGCCTTGACAAAAAATAAACAACAGCATTTTATTCTCTGTCAATACCAGCCTGACAGAAAATTAATCTCAAAATTGAATATCAATACCAAGGAATATTCTGAACAGAATCTTACAGGCTTTAATATTCCGGAGTCATACGAATTGATTTATTTCGGTAAGAATTTTTATTTATACCAGCCGGAGATTCCCACTCATTATAAGATAAATGTTGATGGAAACATTTCTCTTGAAGTTGTTTCAGATAAAGATCAAGAGATAGAAAAAAACAATGTAAAAGTTGTTGCGGAAGTTAATAAACTGAATCGCAGCGGTTTAAAAATTATCAGTAATTTTAATAAAATCGGAATCAATAAAAATGATAAGCTGGTCATATCAGGTAATGAGCTAAGCGGTTTGTATGAAAACTCACTTAACCTTTACAAGAACAGGTTCGATATTAAAATTTTTGCAGAACAGAATAAAAATAAGTTTACTTTTCCTGATGGTAGTGAAATTATTACTGATGCTCGTGGAATGCTGACCTTCAGAAGCAGTAATAAAAGTATTGAAGAGTTTTTCATCCCTTCCACGGCATACGGATTTCTATCCCTTGCTACGTATACAGAGTTCGGAGGTTCAGAATATTATCTTCCGGAACATTCATTACTGAAAGTGAAAACGATGGAAGAGATGTATGCCAGATTTTTAAAAGCATTTATTGAACAGATTTTGGATTATGGAGCTTAGAATTAAACCTTTCCCAAAAAACAATTATCCTAAAAAAGGAGTTCTGATCAAAGGAGATTCTCCTCTGGTCTGGCTGCAGGAAATGGAGAAGCTTAACATCTATGTAGGCCAGGCAAGATTTTATGCTGTTCCTGCTGAAAAACCCAATGTGTTATATGGATGCCTTCTTGTTTTTGATGATGCCGTTCCTCAGGAAATTGGCAGAAATGCTTACTTTCAGTGTGTAGATGACAGGCTGTTCATTCCTGAATATACTACTTTTTATCCGAAGATCAATCCTGAAGATTGGGAACAGCTTGAAGTACATTTTCTGATCATGCATCCGGAGTTTGGTTTGGTAAAACTTTCTGAAGAAGTTGATTGGCTTGCATTACTCCATGACGTGGAAACAACAGGAGAAGCCGTCGTAAAACCACTGAACGGAGTTAAAATTCCTCAGAAAATAGAAAGTTATACGGTAGAAATGGATGATGAGAAAGTATTGGAAGCGCTACAGCCGGCAAAAACAGAAGAGGAATGGATGAATAATCTGCCGTTTGATCTGAAAAAAGTAATGGCGGGAAACAAAAAAGAGATTGAAAAGTATTTAAAATATATTGAAAAATATCCTGAAAGAGCGATAGAACTGGGAGTTCCCCTGGATATTCTGGGGACTTCCAGAGGGGATGGTTTTGGTAAATTTACCTGGCTTGAGAACTTATTGGGAGGGAACTCTGATGGAAAACCAGGGAGTACGGGAACCAAAAATTCGCGCAGAATATTCTGGATTGTTCTGGTGATTGCAGTTATTTTAAGATTTGCGCTACCATTGACCCCGGATAAATCTGAGAAGCAGGAAATAACAAATTCCTCCGGAACAATAGTAACAGACGCTGTAAAGGCTCCTTCCGATATGATTGCATTTCAATCAGGGATATCAGAAATTGATCAGAAGATTGATTCAATGTATTATCATAAAAGGAAAAGTTTATCCGGCGAACTGCTTACGGCAGGAATGATGGAAGCCAAAAATGAGAAGGAAAAAGAAGATTACAGGAAAGCAGGCGGAAGAAATGTAAGTGAAATAGGGCATGATATTGAAAAGTTAGGGAATAAAGAACAGCAAAGCAGGGATTCTCTAAAAATGATTTATACCAGGAAAATCAAAAAACATGTTGAAGGAAATACTGAAAAGCTGAAAAGAAAAATTTCAGACTCTCTGAAACAATATACCAGAGGAAAGCCGGTGAATGGAGATGTTGTCAAATACCTCTTAAAGAAGAGACAGGCTTTAATGGCTGATTCTTTAGGCCGTCTTTACGGCACGGTTGATTTTACAGATCCATCTTCAGCATCGGTTGATAAATCGAAAGTAAAAGGTATTGAAACAGGAGGATCTGCACCAAAAGAAAAGGCTCCGGTCCTGGATATTTTGTATCTGGTCCTTTTTATGATCGGGGCTGTAGGACTTTATTCCTTTATATTTAAAAGAAAGACGTTAAACCTGGGAGGAGACAATGTTCCGGGCTGGATAAAATTTCTTTTAATAGCAATACTTGTTGCTATGCTGGTATACCTGTTTTATCCTTTAGTAAAAATGTTTGGCTATAACTGGTTTGTCTGGGCTCTTATTATTTGTGTGATGCTGCTTCTCTACAGACTTTTCAGAGAGGATAAAACAATTTTAAAGACTGAAGATGATGATGAATAAACAGAAATTCATAGATAAATTTATGGCGGCATTTGTACTGCTTGCCATGTTTAAGATCATCGGAATTGTGGCTCAGCTGTTCCATGAAAGCTTCTGGAGTGTCGTAGGAACATTAGCTATATTTTTGATTGTAGCTTTTATTATTCTTATGGTGATTACCTCTTTAAAAGATAAGGAACAAAATCAGAAATATTCCAAAGGAAGAGGGGCAGGTGGAGGAAACTTTTATATTGAAGCTTCACTGTTTGACAAGATCCGGGATAAATATGAAGAACTGGCCCGTAAATATATTGCAGAAAAAGAATATAAAAAAGCAGCACAGGTCTATATGAATCTTTTGCAGGATAATTACAGAGGCGCAAAAATACTGGCAGACGGAGGATTCTATAATGAAGCTGCTGCTGTGTATCTTAAAAAACTTAAAAACAAATCTGATGCAGCGGTCTGCTATGAAAAAGCAAAACAATATAAAAAAGCTATTGATCTTTACAAAGAAATGGAGCAGAAAGAGAAAGTAGGAGATCTTTATAGGGAAATCAATGATCTTAAGAACGCACATATTTACTATCAGATGGTTGTAGATGACTATACGGCCAATAGCCAGATGGTAAAAGCTTCTCTGATTTACCGTAAAAAAATGGAGAAAACAGAGGAAGCCCAACAAATATTACTGAAAGGCTGGAATGAGGATAAAGATCCGTTCAACTGTCTGAATAATTATTTTGCCAATATTTCTGATGTGCGGAAACTGGAAATGGAAATTGAGGATCTGTATAAGAAAACGCCGGGATATAAAAAAATGATCTATCTGGATGTAATGAAACATGAATTCAGGAAAGATGTGAAACTCCAGGCCATAACCAGGAATATTGCCTATGAAATCATTGCTGAAAAAGTAAATACACGTTCAGAGATTGTGAATGAATTAAAACATTTTAATCCGGCTGATGAGGTAATTCTCAAAGATATATCGAGATTTAAAACCGGAAGAAACAAGATGTTCAGGAATTAAAAAGTAATTCATAACATGATCTGTAAAGTCGGTGCAAAAAAAGATTAGTGACATGTTTTTATTACTCCGTTTCGTGAAAAATTACAAATTATTATAAAAAAGATTTTATCTTTGCGCCGGAAATTATGAGAATACAAAGAGCACATATCAATGCAGAAATATGCGAAAGCCTATATACAAAAGGCTTATTCGGATACAATCCGGTGATATGGAACGAGGTAAAATGTGCTGACTTTGGAAATTATTTACTGTAAACTTGTAAAAAAATAATCAAATACTGCATAAACGCCTCGGGTTTCCTGAGGCGTTTTTTATTTTTAGAGCAGAAAATTATTTAGAATTAAAAAAAATAACCATAAACGTGAAAAATTTTTAATAAACAATGAAACTTTAATACGATAAAATAGAGTGATAAGCAACCCGATGAGAGACAGTCATTTAGGTATTTTAGATATCCGCAAAAAATTGCGGACAGGAATTCTTTATACTAAAAATTGAATGTAATTAACTGAATTACAATGATTTAACTTGAAAATTTATTTGTGGATTTCAAAAATTCATATTTACTTTGCAACCGAAAATTGAAAGCAACAGTTTTCAGGATTCAGTTAAAAATAATTTAGAAACAAACAAAAAATAAAATGAAACAATTACATAAAATATTCAATCAATATTCAAGATTATTCGGACAGGAGCCGACAGGTGTTGCATGTATTCTTGAAAGTGGAATTGTGGATAAAAGGTGCTTATATACGTGGGTCAGCTAATGATCTCTTACGTTAAAATATATGAAGCGCCTCCCGAAAAGAGGCGCTTTTTTTATGGTTTCTTTAGCTTATTTGGTAAAGCGCCGGTCTGTGGAACCGGAGAACAGGGTTCGATCCCCGGAGACACCCAAAGTATAAAATCTCATAGCTCAATTGGTTAGAGCACCGGTCTTTTAAACCGGGGGTTGAAAGTTCAAATCTTTCTGGGATTACAAAAAACGGTTCCGTAGCTCAACTGGAGAGAGCATGGGTTTTCTAAACCCAGGGTTAGAGGTTCGAATCCTCTCGGAATCACCAGGGTTCATGGAAATTTTTCCATCCGGCTGTCTCCCGGAAAGAAACAGAAGTGAACCCCAAAGCTGGAAAGATAACGGTGGTTGTTTACCCGTCTTGGACGCGGGAGGTCGCAAGTTCGAATCTTGCTTTCCAGACAATTTGTTCCAATTAGCATAGTGGTAAGTGCATTCGGCTTTCTACCGAACGACAAGGGCTCGATACCCTTATGGAATACCAATGATTTCGTAGCTCAAGTGGTTTAGAGTATCGGTCTGATACACCGAAGGTTGAAGGTTCGAGTCCTTCCGGAATTACAATGATTTTGTAGCTCAATGGCAGAGCACCGGTCTGTTAAACCGGCAGTTGAAAGTTCGAGTCTTTCCAAAATCGCAGATAACTAATGTTAATTGTTTCAGAGAAAAGAAAAGTTTGTCAGGAGCAGAAGATCTTTACGCCAAACACGGAAATACAGACAGACTTTTCTTTATATAAAGTCTGAACAGTTAAAAATTAATTGGAGATATCATTTATAAATTTTAGGTAAAAATAAAGTTGGTCAGCGCAGAAGTTCTTATAAAACCCATAAGACTGACTTTATTTTAAATCTGATGGTTCGCCGAAGTGGAAGAGTCGGGACGGTCTGCAAAACCGTTGCATAAGCTGAATGGGTTTGAATCCCATAACCATCTCCAAAAATAGAGGTTAGGTGTATATGAGTGTATACTCTTATGAAATATCCTTTATTATACAAAGAAAGGGCTGTCAAGCGCAGAAGATCTTTTAGTCAATTCAGACAGACCTTTTCTTTTTAAAAGGGAAAAAGAGAATTACTTATTATTCATGGGTAATTGCTCATGAAAATCAGGAAGTATGCCGAAGTTGGAGAGTCGGGGCAGACTGTAAATCTGTTGCTTCATTGCTGAGTAGGTTCGAATCCTGCTACTTCCACCAAACCACTGGTAATGTAATGGCAGCATGCAGGAAATGTACTCTTGTTGTTCAGGTTCGATTCCTGGTCAGTGGGTTTAATACTCCGTTCAGGACGTCTGCCTTTTGTGCAGGAAATAAGGGTTCGATTCCCTTATGGAGTACTTGACGTGAATGAACCGGCCGGATCTGAAATTGATCAATAATACCATGAAAGTTCAAATTTGAAAAAGAAATGGCCGGTTAATATTCACAAAATCAGGAAAGGGAAAAGTCTGTCAAGAGCAGGAGATCATTACAAATATTAACAGGCATAATTTATATAGACAGGCTTTCTCCCAACCTGAAAATTTAAAATCAGGAAAAATGATTGCTGGTCGATTATTTAAATTATTAAAAATTGTTTATGAATTAAATATGTAGAAAAAATGGAAACGCAACAACAAATATGGCAGAATATGAATGGGAAAATTTTCCAGAGTCCTATCACCCATCTGATAGAGGAAGCCATCATCCGCGAACAGGCAAACGGACACCGTCTGAAAGTATGTGTGGGATCAGACTCTCATGTATATGGAGATGCGATCAATTATGCTACTGCGGTAGTAGTCATTCGTGAGGGAAAAGGAGCGTTTACCTTTATTAGAAAAGAAAGAGAGATACAGAGCATCAGTATCAAGGAACGCATGCTGAATGAGGTCAATAAATCTGTTGAGATTGCATACGCTATCTGCTCTGTATTAGAAGCTTATGGTGTGGAAATGGAGGTGCACGCAGATATTAATACCGACCCGGATTTCAAATCCAATGTTGCTTTGAAAGATGCAATGGGATATATTCTGGGAATGGGATATGTGTTCAAGGCAAAGCCATTTGCTTTTGCAAGTTCCAACTGTGCGGATATGATGGTGTAAAAAGGAAGGTCTATCAGTACATTAAATATTTACCAAGTATGAAAGTCACAAAAAGATTACTGTTTCTGGATGATATAAGATATCCGGCTGAAGTGTATCATTATACCAGCCAGGATATTTTCCTGAGGAAAGATTGGGATATTGTCAGGAATTACGAACAGTTTGTAAGCTGGATTTTGGAAAAGGGACTTCCGGAAATGATCTCTTTTGATCATGATCTTGCAGATGGACACTATTTGAACTCTTCGGAATTTGTTGAAAAAACAGGATATGACTGTGGCAAATGGCTGATAGAATATTGTATGGATAAAGATTTGAACTTACCGGATTTTTATTGTCATTCCCTGAACCCCGTAGGAAAGGAAAATATTGAAAGACTTTTAAAAAACTTTAAAAATGATTTTCAAAACATATAATTCTATAGAAAATACTTACCGGACCCAGGTGATCGATCAGATCATACTGCAGGGTTTTGGAGATGAGGTTTTCATTGTACAGGAAAAAGTTCATGGAGTTAATTTCTCTTTTTTTACCGACGGAAAAGAAATCAAGATCGGAAAGAGAACTGCTTTTATCGGGAAAGATGAGAAATTTTTCAATGCACATCAGATTTTAGAACATTACAGAAAGAATGTGATACATGTATTCCGGAAAGTGAAAGCAATGTATCCTAAGGTAGAAACAGTAGTAATCTATGGTGAGTTGTTCGGCGGGGGCTATAAGCATAAAGATGTAGAACCTGTAACAGGTGCAGTAAAAGTGCAGAAAGGTATTGAATATGCACCTTATAACGAATTTTATGCGTTTGATATTAAGCTGAACGGAATTACCTATCTGGATACGGATATCATCAACAACATCTTTGATGAAGCCGGTTTTTTCTACGCAAAGACTTTGTTTCAGGGAAGCCTGGAAGAGGCCTTAAGATTTCCGAATACTTTCAATTCTAAAATTCCGGATTGGCTGGGACTGCCTTTGCTGAACAATATGTGTGAAGGAACCATCATTAAGCCTTTAAAGACCAGATATTTTGGAAATGGAGCAAGGGTTATTCTGAAAAATAAGAATGAAAAATGGGCCGAAAAATCTAAAATGGTTAAAAAACAGGAGAAATCAGTTCGGGAACATATTCCCTTCAGTGAAACAGCTCAAAAAATATGGGAAGAAATTCAAACCTATGTAACTGCAAACCGTCTGAATAACGTGACGAGCAAGATAGGCAAATTTGAACCTGAAATGATGGGGAAAGTCATCGGCTTTTTTGTGCGGGATATTCTGGAGGATTTTGAGAAAGATTTTCCGGCAGCTTTCGCTGCCATTGAAAAAGGAGAGCAAAAAAGAATTAACAAAAAACTGAACTCTATAGTTATTGATTGTATAAAAGAAAAGCTTATGGTATAGATTACTATAAGCTTTAAATAAGTTGAGTATGATCTTTACGAGGAGCAAGGAGAGTACACCTTTCTTTCTATCAGTAACATGGATAAATA
The DNA here is from genome assembly GCF_003385595.1 of Chryseobacterium flavum. Lineage (GTDB taxonomy): Bacteria > Bacteroidota > Bacteroidia > Flavobacteriales > Weeksellaceae > Chryseobacterium > Chryseobacterium flavum. The sequence continues at coordinate 84,673 of NZ_QNUE01000006.1, forward strand.
AAAAATTAAGCAAATGAAAACAACAGAAGATATATTAATAGTAGATCTGGAAGCAACGTGCTGGGAAGGCCGTCCGCCAAGAGGTCAGGAAAGTGAGATCATTGAGATTGGTGTTTGTATTTTGAACACCGGAACCGGTAAGATCTCTAAAAATGAAGGGATTTTGATAAAACCCCGGCTGTCAAAGGTAAGCCCGTTCTGTACGGAACTTACTACACTTACACAAAATATACTTGATAACGAAGGGATAGCGCTTGAAGACACATTTGATATTTTAAAAGCAGAATATGATTCTGAAGAACTGGCCTGGGCGAGCTACGGAAATTATGACCTGAGTATGCTCAGGAATCAGGCAGAAAGATTTTATATAGATTATCCTATGAGTGATGATCACATTAATGTAAAAACGCTATTCGGACAAATTCACCCTGGTATAAGGAAGAGTGTAGGGATGAACAGGGCTTTGGGTGAGCTGGGGCTTGTTCTGGAAGGAACTCATCACAGAGGGGTAGATGATGCGAGAAACATTGCCAGGATTTTATATTGGTGTCTGAAAAACCAAAAATAGCATCAAAATAGAAAGAGCTGTACTGTGTACGGCTTTTTCTATTCTGGTGCTAAGAATCTGATGGGAATAAATAAAACGTTTCAGATGTTTATCGATTGGGAAGATCAGATTCTCTGTTACATAGCAGGCCTGATTACTTAAAATTTTGTTAAAAAATTCACTTTTAAGGGATAATTTGACGGCTGTAGGTCATTTTTTTATATTTTAGCTGTCAATAATGAATTTATGCTTATTGAGGAAGAGTTTAAAGCTATTTATTTAAACTATAAAATCAAGGAAATTATTTCTTTTCTGAAAAAGCTGACACCGAAAGACAAAAAAGAAATTGCCGTACTTTTAAAGAAACACATCAATAAAGAATGGGGGCACAATAGTATTTCTGTGTTGGCTGCTTTAGTGTGCTGTAAAACAAAAAATGAATATGAAAAAGTAAGCCCCGGATACTATTCTTGGCCGGTACCTCTCATTGACGAACTGTTTGAATTTTACGTTCCTGAATGGATTTCAGAGAGTCACTCATTCCTTGAAGAAATTAACTACTTAAAGGTATTGGAATGGGAGCAGAAAGGTTATTTTACATTAAATGAAGGGATGCGTGCTTTATTGCTTTCATCATCACTGATTTCAAAGGGTTCTTTTGATGAAATTATTTCCAAATATCCCGTTACCTTACATTCACATATCTGGCTTTTATTTGAACATGAATCAAACATTATGGTTCAATATGATGAGGAAAGAAGCTGGAAAAAAATTATAAAAAAACTTGTTCAGGAAAATAGGATAGACCGTTTCAGGGTTTTAAAATCAAGTATCAGAGCCATCAGCTTTAATTTTTCAAAAGAACAGAATACCTGGTTTCTTGACTTATTTTCCTGCCTTGAACCAAAAGAAAATGAAATACTGGCGCTACAGGAGGAGCTGTTTCTTGTCTTTCAGTCAGTACAGCATTCGTTATTTCCCGGGATCCTGAAAGTCCTGAACCAGGTTGTTGAAGAGAAAGAGTTTAAAACTGAGCTCTTTCTGCATGCTGTAGAGCCTCTGTTAACGCTTTCTGCCAAGAATGTTTTAAACGGGCTGTTGTTGATTCTGGAAAAAATAATAAAAAGCAACAAGCAATATAGTGAAGAAGTCTGTATACTTCTGATGCCGGTCTTCTTAAATAAAGACAAAACAATACAGACAAAGGGAGCAAAAATTATTGGCAAGTATGGTGATCCTCAGTCATCCGGAATAACGAAAGAGCTACAGTCTTATAAAAGCAGTCTTCTTGCTGATGCTCATTCACTATTAGACAGATTTTTAACAGAAGAAGTCCGGAATCATGAAGAATTCGGATATGAAGCCTTATCATGGCATATACCGGAACCCATTGCTTCAGTGGCAACTGTAGAAGACTTTATATTTTTGGCTTCTCAGGTATTCAACAGTTATGAGACCCACTCTGCAGACCAGTTTTTAGATGCATTGATGCGCCTGAATAATGAACTTGAAGAAGAGCATTTTGATCAGCTTGAACCTGCTTTTAAAGCTGCTTTTAAGTTGAAGGGAACAGGAGGTTTAAAGCATTTGCTAGCAACTTTTTTTATTAATTACGGCTTATTAAAACAAAAGACTCCATCATCTGTCCTGCTTCAGGCAAGACTCGAGTTTCCTAGACTGGAAAATTGGGGGGAAAAGCGTACTCCATTTATTTTTAAAGCCTACCAAAAGCTTTTGCTGGCAGTTTTTGATAAGCTGAAGCAAGGAAAAAACCTGCCTTTGCTTTCAGTGCCCGATCAGACTCCATGCTGGATTTCGGCGGATAGGCTGATTGATAAGTTAAGAGCATATCAGGATGAGAAAGAGCAGCCTGTTCTTTTTGATCTTCAGGCAGCCCTGCTCAGAGTAAAAAAAGATAACCTTGCGGACGCAGAGCAATATGCGGAAAAACAGCTTGATGTTCAATATAGAAGTTTCCTTAAACCTCTTTTTGATCAGAATTACTTCAGAGATCATTATGACCATACATATCTGGATGGTAATTTTGAATGGAAGCCCGGAAGCAGAAAAATTTACAAATGGAATAATACAGAAGAAATCCCTCAGTTATTGATCATGATTGAGAATCAAAAGGAACTCCCGGAAAATGCTGCGTTTCTGGATTATCTGTTTAATTCTTACCACGATATATATCAGGATGATCTCAATTATATTTTATATTCAGCGCCCTATTTTTCAGGATCTGTTTTTGCCAAAAAATATAATGAGACTTTATCTAATCAGGTCTATCAGTACGATATTAAAGGAAATATAGCATTTCTTAATGCATGGATGAAGCTTAACCTGCCTTTTCAGCCTGTGCATTATTTATTTCTGACAGCAGGGTTACTGAATAAAGACAGAGCTTTTTCTGATATAGCTTTTGAAGTTCTGATTAACAGAATGCTGTCAGATGATTTTAATATCCGGTTACTGGGAAAACTATTGGGGGAGAATATCAGTTTCCAGATGTCCTCTGTTAAAAGGCTGACAGACGGATTATCTGGGTATATCAATCTGACTGCCACGCATAATCAGGGTTTTGAGAAAATGCTGACCACTATACTTACAGGAATAGGAAAACCTGTTTTTAACTTAAAAAAAATACTGGAACTTTATTATGAACTATTGAATCTCAATCACTCTGAGATGGATGAGGCTATAGCTGATCAACTCAATGAATGGGAAAAAGAAAATAACCTGAAAAAAATTATTCATCAAATTAAAACCCATGAAAGAAAGACTATATGAGATCCTTAATGAGGGTAAAGTACATGAGATTATTCCTTTTTTAAAGCAGCTTAGTGCAGAACAAAAAAAAGCATTGATCCCAACCATTAAAAAAATGGACCGGGAGATCAATAAGATCGTCATGACCAAGAATTCGTACCATACTGCCGGTTCTGAAGACCAGCACAGTATAATAGATATTGCATCATTTGTCTGCATGGATCAAAAAAATTTCGGGAAAAATTACTGGAAGCTTTTCAGGAACAGAGAGCACACGGAACAGATCCTGGAATGGGGATGTCCTGAATGGTTTTCGGATTTTATTAATGAATCTGTAGAGGCTGAATTTACCGCATTTAATTATAAGGATATTCTGGGCTGGTCAGAAAAGGGATATGTACAGCCTAAACCAGAACTGTTAGGGCATCATCTGTCTAATTATCCGGCAGATCTTGATCAGTATCCCGAAACATTGAAAACTCATTTCTGGTATTTATGTGAGTATCCTTCCAAATCATTACCTTTTTATAAAGAGTGGTTTCCTACCGTTCAAAAGCTGGTGGCAGAACAAAAAATAGACAGGAGGAGATTTCTGAAAGAATGTTTGCTGGCCTCCAACAGGAATTTTAATAAAAATGTAACAGGTTGGTTCATGGATGCATTTACTGCTTTCAAACCTACAGATGAAGAACTGACCGCACTGCAGGATGAATTGCTTGCAGGGCTGGCTTCTGTACAATCAAAAGCTGTGAATACAATATTGTTACATCTGAAGAAAATAATCCGGTATCCGACATTTAAAGCAGATGAGTTTTCACACTATCTTCCTAATTTATTGAGTTCAGAAGTTAAAACGGTAGTGGTTTCCAGCCTTACCTTAACAGAGAAGATTTTTCAGAAGAGGGTAATGAATCCGGAAATGCTGGGGATAAGTTTATGTACTGCATTCGTTAGTAAAGATGACGGAATACAGTCTAAGGCGGCCAAAATTATCCTTAAATACATTCCTGTTTCTGATCATATTAAAGAAGCGCTTTCACATTATTCAGATAATATACTGATCAATGTACGTTCTGTATTGGCGAAATATATTGATGACAATCCACAGGAACTCGATGATATTACTGCTGAAAAACCAATGTTGGTTATGGAAGAAAATAAAGTTGATGAACCTCAGAACTTTGAAGATCTGATGTTTCTTCTTCCGTTAGCGATAGAAAATCCGGGAACCTATTACTATGATATTGCGCTGTCCGGGTTTATCCGTTTTGCGGATAAAGCAGATGCAGAATCTGTAAAATTAATTGAGCCGGTATTCCAGAAAGCATGTAAGACCCTTTCAAAGTGGGAAGTCCCTTATTTTAATGTAATACTTTGTAATCTGATAATTAATTATGGGCTGCGCTTGCTGGTAAGATATCCTGAGCAGTTAAAAAATCTGGAAAAAATATATCAAAAAACCAGTGATGAAGAAGCAACACGGGAGGCTTACGCCAACTACCATAAAAAACTCGGACCTTTACATGGAATTGGAGTGGGAGGAACTGCTATGAAAGCTTTCAAAGAAATTGCAGTAGAGGCATACCGGAAAATGCAGGCCGGAGATAAAATACCTTTATTATCAACAATAACCCACACGCCTTGTTGGATTGATCCTGTTATTTTAGTTGAAAGATTTGAAATCTATCAGAATCAAAATGTAAGTCCTGACTCTCTGGATCTACAGCTGGCATTACAACGATGTGCTTTGGATAATACATCAGAAGCTTTGGCATTGGCTGAAAAAAAATTAAAGGATGAATATAAAGCTCTTTTATTATTTTTCTTAGATAAAAATAGCCTGCCAAAAGGAAGATTTGAACATCCGGAATGGTGGATGACAGCAGGTACTACACGTTCGCCGGAGATCACTTTTAACGAATTTAAAGATTTTGGTTACGGAACTATTCCCAAAGAGTTTTTCTCCGGTGTATACGAATGGAAAACAATTGACAGCAAAAAGAACTCATACTATCCGGCTGAGTTAAGTATTACCATCCCTAAATACCATTTTACCAAAAGAAAAGATCAGCTGTTTCTTGAATATTTTATTGCAGAACAAAAAGATCATTCAGACATTCATGCTTTTATGTGGAGTTTTCCTAATATGCCGGCAAATGTATTGGCAAGGGTAGCTAAAATATGTCTGTTCTATTCCGGACTTGCAGAAGTGTACGAAAGAAATATGGTTCTGAATACTGCCAAAGCACTTTATACGATCAAAAAGCCTTTGGAGGAAATGGGATATTTGTTTCTGGGTACTATTTTTCTGGATGGAGACAAAACAATAAGGGGCATAGCCGCTGAAATATGGTTGGAACATGTTTCCCATCATATGATAGATAATGCAAGGTTAGGAAAGGTAATCGGCTTACATGAAAAACTTGAATGGGCACCTGTTAAAAGATTTACAGATCTTATACAGCACCACATGCTTAATGTCAGCAAAAACCATAATAAAGCATTAGAAGAACTAATTTGTGCCATATTGCTTCAGATGGATCAGGCGGTAACAAATCTGAAAAAACTGCTGGAAGTTTATCATGAGGTGTTGGCTTTAAACCAGTCGGAAGCCAATGAGAATGTAAAAGAAAAATTAAACAACTGGAAAGAAAACTCAAGTCTGAAAAAAATCTGCAATCTTCTTCTTAAAAAATAAATTATGGAAGATACGCTTATTTACAACTATTCCAGATCGTCATCTTTGGGAAAGAAAGGAAATCTGGAAGAACTGTTTCTCGCAAAATATAGCGAAATACAGAAGAATACTGATGCCCCATGTTATTTCTGGGGAAATGTTGGACAGCCATTTATACTGGCACGCTGTCTGATTACGCTGTCTAACATTGTAAAATCAAGCTTTAACCTCTCACCATTCCAGATGGCACTGCTTAAAGATCCTGTTGTTACTGCCGGAAATGAAAGATTGCGTTTTGAAGGCTTTTCACACTGTGCCGGTGTGTATGCACGGATAGATGTTTTACCTGACGGGCTTGATGGAGAATTTTTAGAAAACGGAACTACCAATGTTGATTTTAACCAGCCTATGATTACCGCATTGGGAAGTATTCGTCCTAATGAAAATATAATGCTGTCTGTAGGTGAAAAGGAAGTAGGGGTATATAAAGAAGAAACAAAAGTAGTGGAAAGAAAGGTCCCTTTGCCCGTGAAGTGGATCAAAGGTCTCGGGACAGTGCAGATCTATCTGTCTGAATCAGAACAATTACATGTATTTAATAAAATTCAGACACAGCAATTGTTCAGAGGAATGCCTAAAGGAGTAATAAAATCTGACTATTATCTGATCGTGAGAGGGAATAAGCCTATGTTTTCTCCAGTAAAATCTGCAGAAGCTGTCTGTGTAGGAGGAATCCACAGGCTTCGTTTACTTGAACCTCTTCTCCCTTATATAGATTATATGCAGGTTTTTGCTCATTCTAATATGCAGTCGACAACATGGCAGCTGTATATGGGAAATATCAGATTTAGTTTCTCCTTGTCAAAAGAGAGCTGGCGGGGATTTTCGGGAGAAGGAGCGCTGCTGGACAGTTTGGTTACCGAAATCTCAGATGAGTGGATTGATGTACTGGATAAATATGCCTATGCCAATCAGTCTTTTAATGCAACAGCTCTGGCATTGGAAGATAATATCAGTCTGAATAAAATGACCAATCTTACCGGACGATTAGCAGCAATGGGGATGTTAGGATATGATCTTGATGACCACAGTTTCTTTTACCGGAGACTTCCTTTTAAATTAAGCCGGATATTAAAGCTGAACCCCCGGATGAAAAATGCTGAAAAATTGATTGAAGATGGGAAAGTCGAAATTTTAAATACCAATTCAAAAAGAACTGAAGCCAGAGTGGAGGGAACAGGAGTACATCATACTGTAATCCTGGAAGAAGAAAAAGAACGTTGTACCTGCGAATGGTTCAGTAAATACCAGGGAGAAAGAGGACCTTGTAAGCATGTTCTGGCAGTGAAGAAATTGATAAATAATGAATAAAAACGGACAGCCTGATGAGCTGTCCGTTCTATTGGGTTATATATGTTTCATCCATTCTTCATAGGAAAGTACACCCAGTTCCGGTTTCCCTTCTCCTTCAAGAACTGCAATAAATTCAAGCTGATTGCCATCGGGGTCATTAAAATAAATGGCCAGAGCAGGCATCCATGCAAATACCATTGGCTGAACGGTTCCGTCTTTCAGAAAATTATAAGGTTTCAGCGCTCTTTCTTCAAGGAATTTAACTGAATAATTCAATATGTCTTCTTTGCTGCTTGTAAATGCAAAATGTCTGGGCTGAAGATTTTCTTTCTGTTCCCACAATCCCAGCATAAACTCCTTTCCTTCTCCAATCCATAAAAAAACAATTTGTCTTGTTTCATCTCTGTGAGCGAACTTTAATCCTAACACTTCTGTATAAAAGCTGACTGCATTTTCAAGATCGCTTACCTCAATATGGGTTTCATATAATCCTTTAATCATAGTTTAATTTTTTAGCAGTACAAATCTAAATAACGAATATCAGGAACCGGATTATTAGTGATTTCTTTATTTAAAATGAATAATAGAAGTTTTTTATAATTCCGGAGCAGTGACGTAGCCCAGGTTTTTCCTTATTATTACCTTTTTAAAAATGCCGGTCATTATTTTCCGGCATTTTTTATTGTATCATCAAGTTCTTCTTCAAACATTACTTTCCATTTTGCAAGGGTAGTTCTGCTTATCTTATATTTCCTGGACATATAGCTGGTCGAATAACCATGTTTCTTCTGATACTGAAGAAGCTTAAGCATTGTTTTTTTATCGTAGGTTCTAAGTTTTTGATTCTCTTTGGATTGCTTGAATAATTTTTCATTGAATTTAAGTACATCTTCGGATGTATTTAATTTCTCAAGAAGTTCCCTGACTTTGGGGTCCTGCAGCTTCTCCGGATATTCCAGCCTGAGCATATCATGATATATTCTTTTGTAATTTGGGCGCATATCTATATGGATTATCCGTTTGTAGTATCACTTTTCTGAAGCCATCGGTGAAGTGTGCTTTTCGGAATAGAATATTCTTTAATGACTTCGCTTTGTGTCATTTCTCCGGAAAGAACCCTTTTCATAATAAACTCTTTAATCTCCTGGGTGTAAATGTTTTTTCTGAAATAAGGAATTTTTTCTGAACGCTGAGAGCTTTTATTTACTGCTGCAGGTGGTGCATATAGTATCAGGTGTGAGCTATAAAGTCTGAAAAAATCATATTCCAGCAGCTTACTCCATCGTAACAGGATCTCGACATCTATTGATTTGCTGTCATACATTCTTTGAACAGATTCCTCATCTTTCCCCAGAAATTTACATATCCTTTCGATTGTTATTTCACTTTCATCTACCTTCTCCTTAATAAAATTCCCAATATGGATTTCTTTATATAACATTTTCTTGAATATTATCTTTGTTAAACTCATGCAGAAAAAAGTAGGTTGTATATTATTTATTATGCAATATTGGATGAGCTTGAAAGGTAACAGGAAACAGAAGCAGTAATGCTCCCGCAATAGACAAAATAATTGATAATTTTAAGAATGTGTATTTGCCACTTTAATTTATCCAGGATTATTCCGTATTGTCGATAGTTTATTCACCCTCTTCTCTTTCAAACCTCTTTTTTCTACCATTTGTGTAATACTATATAACCTATTAAAGTTTTTTCATGCAATTTTTTATTTTAAGCATCAGGCTGAGGTATATTAACAGCCTGTATTTTATAAGCAGATTTGCTGAATCCGCTATAAACTGATCTGCTTAATTGCTTTCAAATTTAAACAAAAATTAGAAGCAAGGAAGTGAAGAATTATAAAAAAGTTTCTATATGGGCAAATTTTAAATAAAATTAACATATTATATAAACGGATGTATAAATTATTAATAAATAGGTTGGACTTAGAAAGAAAACTTTTGTATACCAGTAAACAAGTCATACCTTTGCAAATCAATGATAAACAGAATCAACTTATTTGACTTTTCGAAGCCAATAAATTATAAAAATGAATTGCTGGCAGGCTTTACTGTGGCCATGACCATGATTCCGGAATCTCTTTCATTTGCCATTCTGGCAGGACTTTCACCGCTTACAGGACTGTATGCTGCTTTTATGATGGGACTGGTGACTGCAGTTCTCGGAGGACGCCCCGGAATGGTTTCAGGAGGAGCGGGAGCTACCATTGTTGTCCTGATTGCGCTGATAAAATCCCATGGAACGGAATATCTTTTTGCTACGGTAGCACTTGCGGGAATATTTCAGATGCTGGTAGGAATATTTAAACTGGGGAAATTTGTCAGGCTTATCCCACAACCCGTTATGTACGGTTTCCTGAACGGTCTTGCGATTATTATTTTTATGGCTCAGATTGAACAGTTTAAAATTACAGATAGTAATGGTACAATAGGCTGGCTTCAGGGAATCCCTCTGTATATCATGTCAGGGTTAACAGCATTAACAATTGCCGTGGTTTACTTTTTTCCAAAAATAACAAAAGCTGTACCGGCCTCTTTGGCAGCAATTATTGTTATATTCACCGTTGTTCTTGGGTTTAATATTCCGACTAAAACAGTCGCAGATATTGCACATATCAGCGGGAATTTACCCACTTTCCATATTCCTCAGATCCCTTTTTCCCTGGAAACCTTACAAATCATTTTTCCATACGCTTTGATAATGGCAGGGGTAGGATTGATTGAATCTCTTTTAACATTGTCTATGGTAGATGAGATCACCAATTCAAAAGGAAGTGCCAATAAAGAATCTGTGGCACAGGGGCTGGCAAATATAACCAATGGATTTTTTGGTGGAATGGGAGGCTGTGCAATGGTTGCTCAGACATTGGTTAATCTTAATGCAGGATCAAGAGCCCGTTTATCAGGAATTATTGCTTCAGTTATGATTCTGCTGATCATTTTGTTTGGAGCTCCTGTCATTGAAAAAATTCCGATGGCTGCATTGGTAGGGGTAATGATGATGGTTGCCATCAGTACATTTCAGTGGGTGTCTATCAGGATCGTGAATAAAATGCCGAAGTCCGATATCTTTGTAGGAGTCACTGTAGCCCTGATTACTGTAATTCTGCATAATCTTGCTTTGGCTGTGCTGGTAGGAGTGATTATTTCTGCGCTGGTATTTGCCTGGGATAATGCTAAAAGAATCAGGGCAAAAAAGTATACGGCTGAAAATGGAGTAAAACATTATGAAATATATGGACCGCTATTTTTTGGTTCCGTAAGCACATTTACTGATAAATTTGACCCCATGAACGATCCGGATGAGATTGTTGTGGATTTCAAAGAAAGCAGAATCGTAGATATGAGTGCTATTGATGCCCTGGATAAATTATCAAAACGATATAAGCAGCAACATAAGACTTTATATCTTCGTCATCTTAGTGAAGATTGCCGGAGAATGTTAAAGAATGCAGAAGCTATAATAGAAGTGAATATTCAGGATGACCCGACGTATAAGGTAATGCCGGAAAAATAATAAAGGTTAAATTCTACTGAATTAACAGAAGATTATTCACAATAACATAACCGAGGATAAAAAAGGACTGTAATTTTTTATGGTCCTTGTTTTATTCATTTCCGTCTGTAAATCATAAAATATCTTAAAACAGGGAACTAAAGACATACATTTCTGATAAAAATTCTATCTTTGGGATGAATAGATAAATTAAACACTAATTGATGATCAAAAGAATTTAATCTTTTTCAGAAAAGCTAATAAAACTTTTAACTAAAAACATCTTGAAAACAGATATCGACATTCACAACCACTGTCATTTTTCCTTTGACCTGTGGCTCACTTTAATCAAATCTCATCCTGAATTTAAGAAAAAAAGAGTTGAGCTGTTTTCCTCGTTTTTTGAGGTAAACAGGCCAGTGGAAGAAGTTGAAAGAACTATAAAATATTATGATGACCTTTGCAACACGATTAACGAAGTGACCGGAGGAAATATCGATACTTTTGAGATTTATCTGATGATTTTGAGTTCTTTGGGTATGGAGATAAGCCTTATTACCAAAGATCAGCTGAATGAATTTTATATAGAAAGTGAAGAACTTTTCCTGGAATATAAACCCGTTATTATTTTCGAAAATATTCATGAATTTTTTGATCGTATTAAAAATAAGGGTAAAACGATCAATATTCTGAGTAATACCGGTTTTATTAAAGGAAAAACGATGAGGAAATTTCTGATTCACGAAAATCTGGATCAGTACATAGACTTTCATATCTATTCTGATGAAATTAACTGTTCCAAACCGAACCCCCTTATCTTTCAGGAAGTGAAGAATAAGATCAAAGATCAAAATCTTCCCCTGCATCATATTTTACATATCGGAGATAATCCTGTTGCAGATTATCAGGGTGCGAAAAATTTTGGTTTCAGCGCACATTTACTTAAACACTAATATAAATATGAACAAACGATACAGCTTACACCACATTCATTCAGCAGATGAGTTTACATTCTCACCTGCAGAATACAGCTATTTCAAATATGGCGATAAGTCGTATGCTGAAAAATTTGCTAAAGAATTATTCGACGGATTCATTTCTTCACATGAAGATCTTTTAAAAACAGATCTTGAAATTGTAGTTCTGCCGAGCCCTTATATGGCTATTCCTACAGCTTCAAATTTTCTGTGTTTTTTCTTTAAAAAACAACTTGATTTTTATCTGTTTCAAAAAGGGAGAAAATCAAGCATTTTGTCAAAGATCAACCGAAATCATACGTACATCACAGATTATGGTAATCTCAGTTTTGAAGATCGTAAAAATCTGATTGCCAATGATACGTATTATATAGATAAAGATTTTCTCAGAGGAAAACTTTGTATTTTTATAGACGATATCAAAATTACGGGAAGTCATGAATATACAGTCAACAGAATTCTGAATGAATATAATGTAGAGGCAGATTTTATGTTCCTATATTATGCAGAACTGATGAATTTTGATCTTGATCCAAAGATTGAAAACTTTTTCAACTACTATGCGGTAAACAATGTAGAACATATTGCAGAAGTGATGAGAAAGCCAAATTTTGAGTTCAATACAAGGATTGTAAAATATATTTTAGGGTTGGATTCAAGTAATTTTGACTATCTTACGTCTAAAGTAAAAAGAGAACAGATGGACCTGCTCCTGGAGCTGGCAATCAGTAATAATTATCATTTAATAAAAGAATACGAAAATAACATCAATACTTTAACGCAAACGGAATTATATTATGGCTATTAACTTACAAAAAGGACAAAGAGAAAATATTAACGCACCTAAATTTACTGTAGGTTTGGGATGGGATATCAATAATACCTCTACAGGAACATCATTCGACCTTGATGCGTCATTGTTTTTGCTGGGCGAGGATAAAAAATTAATTTCAGATAATCACTTTATTTTTTATAATAACCTTGAATCTCCGGACAAATCAGTGATTCATACAGGAGATAACCTTACCGGTGAAGGAGCGGGTGATGATGAGCAGATCAAAATTGATCTGACAAAAATTGATTCTGCTATTAAAGAAATCACAGTTGTAGTGACCATTCATGAAGCAGATTCAAGGAAACAGAACTTTGGGCAGGTAAGAAATTCTTTTATCAGAATTTTTAATACAGATACGAATGAAGAGATCTTAAAATATGAACTGGACGAAGATTTCTCTATCGAAACTGCGGTAGAATTCGGAAGAATCTACAATAGAAACGGAGAATGGAAATTCGAGGCTGTAGGAGCAGGACAGAGGGATGGCCTTGAGAAATTTGTATCAATTTATCAGAAATAATCATGGATAATCAGGAAAATCAGCCAACAGATCCACTAGGGTCAATAGAGCCTCTTAAAACGTTTGAGCCAGCTCCGATGGTTCCACCCGGTCAGCCGGTTCAGAATACATCGCCGGCAGTTCTTGTAGACCGGGAAGGGAATGTAAATCTAAACCAGTTACAGGCGGAAGACCGTCAGAAATATGAAGTTCTGGCAAATTCTATTGATGAAGCCAATCCGGGATCTATTGTGAATTTCGGTGCCGAGCTTCAAAAAACACTTTCAAACCAGAGTGACAGCTTTTTAGGAAATGTAAGAAGATCCAACTCAGGGGAAGTAGGTGCACTTATCAATGATCTTTTGGTAGAGCTGAACTATGTGGATGTGGAAGAACTGAACGGAAATAAAGTTAAAAGCTTTCTGAGCAAGTTGCCTTTCATGAAGAAAATCATGACACAGGTAGAAAATTTATTTGCCAAGTATGATAAAATTATTAATAATATCGAGCAGATCTCTTATAAAGTAAATGCAGGTATCATTACTTCTACCAAAGACAATGCAGTTCTGCAAACTATTTTTGAAAGTAATGTGAATTCCATTAAACAGATTGAAGATCTTGTGATTGCAGGAAATCTGAGGATGGAAAGAGCTGCCGGTGAACTTGCTTTGATGGAAGCCAATCCTCAGAATTACCAGGATTACCAGATTGCAGATAAAAGAGATTTCATTGCAAGGCTGGACAGGAGAATGGCTGATCTGAAAGTAGTACGTGTGATTATGATGCAGTCTCTGCCGCAGATCAGACTGGTACAGAACAATAATGTCTCGATTGCTGAAAAAGCACAGACAATCCTTACCACGACACTTCCGGTATGGAAAAATCAGCTTTCACTTGCCGTTGCCATGTACAGACAACAGCAGAATATCGAGATTCAGCAAAAAGTTTCTTCTACCACTGAAGAGATTTTGAGAAAGAATGCAGAGCGTCTGGGACAGAACTCTGTGAATGTAGCCAGAGCCAATGAGCAGACTATTGTATCCATTGAAACATTGAGGGAAACCACTTCAATGCTGATCAATACATTAAATGAAGTGAAACAGATTCAGAAACAGGGAGCCGATAACAGAAGAAAACTGGACCAGGATCTTCAGACACTTGAACATGAATTAAAAGCTAATGTCAGAGGTTAATTAATACCGGTACCAAGGTGGGGGATGATGCAGCAACCATATTATCACAAAGCAAAAGAAGGCTCACAAGACTAAAGCTTCTTGCTAATTTTTTTGAACATATTGATATAATATCCATTTACATCAAAACAGATATTATTCACAATCTGTTCCAGGAAAATACGGCTTTGGATTACAGTAAACTGGAACTTTTCCACCTGCAGTATACTGACAGCCTTATAGAACTTCTTACCAAAATTAAAAGGCAGAAGGAAAATGATATGTTGGCTGTTATTAATGAAATCGGTATTAATAAAAAATATATTTCAGGCTTTGAAGAAAGGCAGATTGATAATTTCGAAACAGACAGGAAAATGTACAGTGGTATATTTTCCCGGCATCTGAAAACATTGTATAAAGATCTTACAGAAGAAATTTTTACTGCGGATTGGGATCATGTACTTTACTTTCATAAAAAATATGCCCAGGAATTTTACAGAACAGGAGCAGATGAATCATTGCTGAAACCTGGCTCTTTTCCGGCATATCAGTACCGGGATTATGCCATTGAGAGAAAATTATTGGGAAGGCTTAATATACAGGGTTTTAAAGTACGCTTTGTCTGTGGATATCTGTTTGGTATTCATGAATATGAACTTTTTAAAATCTTTCAGTCTGATGATTACTTTATTTTTAGTATAGAGGATAAAAAACTTTATCTATTTGATAAACAATTGGATCAGCTTGATATATCAGAAAACCAATCAAATCAGCGTTCAATCATTGATCAGCTGAAAAGGAAAAATGAGCTGCTTGAAAATAATATGAACGAAAAAAAACGAAGTTTACCGGCAGAAGTAGAAGGAGTTTTAAAAGATTATTTAAGAAATCTTGAGAATATTGATATCATGAGCAAAATATTTGACTTTGATGAAGAAACAAATATTCTGCGCGCGATGCTGAATTTGAATTTGAATAATAACTAATACGAAATTTGAAAAGTAAAGACAGTAATAAAGCTTAAATATCAGATAATTTATTTGCTAGGCTTCTTTACAGGAAATAAATAACAATTAAATATTATAAAATGGCTATCAACTTACAAAAAGGTCAAAGAATAAACCTTAAAAAAGAAAACGGAGCTGAGCTTACCCAGGCTTGTGTAGGAATCAACTGGGGAGCAATTGAAAAAAAAGGTCTCTTCGGAACTAAAAAGGAAGCGGTGGATTTAGACGGAAGCTGTATTTTATATGATTCAAACAAAAATGTTACTGAGGTCATCTATTTCGGAAATCTGAAATCAAGAAACGGGTCAGTAAGACATAGTGGTGATGACCTTACAGGAGATGTAAATGGTGATGATGGACTGGATAATGAAGTTATCACAGTGGATTTCAGCCAGCTGGAACCTAATGTGGACCACGTTGCAATGGTACTGAACAGTTACAGAGGCCAGGATTTCGGAACTATTCCTTTTGCTTCCATCCGTATCTATGAAGGAACACCTACCAATGTAAGAGAAGTTTTTGCTAAATATGACATTGCAAATGATGCTTCATTTAAAGGACATGTAGCAATGGTAATGGGGGTATTTTATAAAAGAAACGGAGAATGGAAGTTCAATGCTATCGGGGATCCGACTGCTGATAAAAAACTTGAACAGACCATCCAGACTGTACAGATGAATTACCTATAATTAATTATCAATATAGAGATGAATAAAGCAGCAATATTTGTACCTTGTACATCTATTGCTTTTATCATATAATAACATATAACTCAAGTGGAACATCAAAGTATTTTAGAACTGCATCCTGGCCTGGTGTGGGGATTTGCGATAACAGTTGTTATCATGCTGCTTCTGGATTTAGGAGTATTTAACAAGAAAAGTCATGAAGTGTCATCCAAAGAGGCTACGATCTGGTCTATTGTTTGGATATCTTTATCCATGGTTTTTTCAGGAGTAGTATATTGGGTTTTCAATACAGACGGAACTCCCGAGAGCCATTCACTGGCAATTGAGAAATTTACCCAGTATCAGGCAGCCTATTGGATTGAAAAAGCCCTTTCCGTAGACAACTTATTTGTATTTATTCTTGTTTTCGGATTCTTTAAAGTTCCGAAATATCTGCATCATAAAGTCCTCTTCTGGGGGATCATCGGAGCCTTGATATTCAGGGCAATATTTATTTTCGCAGGTGTGGGATTGATTAACATTACCTATCTTCCTGAAATGAATATATTCGGTACACCGGTAAAGATCAATATTGTAATGACACTTTTCGGTTTATTCCTTGTGTATGCAGGAATTAAATCCTGGGGAGAAGGGGATGGTGAAGATGATGAGGATTACAGCAATACGGCAGGAGCGAGACTGATTAAGAGCTTCTGGAAAGTATCCGATAATTATGACGGTGATAAATTTTTTACGGTTCAGAACGGAATAAAGATGGCAACTCCACTTTTGGTGGTAGTAGGTGTTATTGAATTTACCGATGTCCTTTTTGCCGTAGATTCTATTCCGGCGATCTTCGCGATTTCAAACGATCCGTTTATCCTTTATACATCAAATATTTTTGCAATCCTGGGACTTAGATCATTATATTTTCTGCTGGCCAACTTTATCCATATGTTTAGCAAACTTCCGTATGGACTTGCAATCATTCTTTCATTTATCGGAGTTAAAATGCTTATAGCTCCATGGATACATATTCCGTCTCCGGTTTCTTTAGGAATTGTAGGAGGAGTATTGGTTATCTCTGTTCTTTTATCTGTGATGTTTCCGGATAAAGAGAAAACCGAAAAAGAAAAAATAGAAGATTAATGTTTTATAAAACAGTAAAAAAGCCCTGACATTTATATTTCGGGGCTTTTTTTGCGTTGAATTCCTTTTAGAGTATCTGTTACTAATCGTGAGCAAGAATTCAGGCTATACTTTATATAGACAGACAAGTTTGTCTGTTTTATTTTTTTGTATTACTTTTGTTTCATTAAAAATAAAAAATATGGGATCTCCGAGAGAGAGAATTGTGGAAACAACATTTGAATTATTTGCAAAGCAGGGATATAATTCTACAGGTATCAATCAGATCATTTCTGATGCGCATGTAGCAAAGGCCAGTTTTTATCAGCATTTCAAATCAAAAGAAGATCTTTGCGTGGAATTTTTAAATATAAGGCATCAGTACTGGTTCAATGAGCTTCATCATTTTACGTCATCTGCTAAGGGAGTACAGTCCAAAGTAATCAGTGCGTTTGATTTTTTAATTTATATGAATAAAAAAGAACATTTCAGAGGTTGTAGCTTTTTAAATATTTTGTCGGAAATCCCTGCAGATAACATTAAAATTCTTAGTGTCATCCAATCTCACAAAACAGATCTCAGAAATTATTTTTCGGAATTGCTGGAAGACCATATCCTTTCTGACCATATCTATATGCTTTTTGAAAGCAGTATTATCGAAAGTCAGCTTTTTAAATCCAATGAATTAATTGAAAAATCAAAAGAAATAATTACCAACTTAATACCGTAATATGGAACAAAAACATCCGCTTCCTCCGTTTACACTTGAAACGGCTAAGGAAAAAATCCAAATGGCAGAAGATGCCTGGAACAGTCAGGACCCTGTAAAGGTCTCTAAAGCCTATACACCAGATAGTGAATGGCGAAACAGGGATTTATTTGTCAACGGAAGAGAACAAATTGTCGAATTTCTCCGGAAAAAATGGGTTAGGGAACGTAACTACAAACTGAAAAAAGAATATTGGGCACATACAGATAATCGTATTGCTGTCCGTTTTGAATACGAATACCAGACAAAAGAAGGAAATTGGTTCCGGGCGTACGGAAATGAAAACTGGGAATTTGATGAAAACGGGTTAATGGCAAAAAGGTATGCAAGTATCAATGATCTGGCTATAAAAGAAGAAGAACGTAAGTTCAGATAAAAAAGACTGTTATAAAAAACAGTCTTTTTTATAATACAATAATGCTGTATTCACAAATGATTTATTCCACTCTTGTATCAGGCTTTATTATCAACGCCTTTACCATGCAGCAGCTTATTAATTTTTCTTCTTGTCTGAACAGAAACTTTATAGGCTTCATCCCGTAATTTCTGTATTTTTCCTACAGGCTGAAAGAATACTTTACTTTCAAACGGATTGAATGACAGAAGTTCAATGTTGCAATTACGGGTATCAAGAAGCGAGTCCTTATTAATTTTTACTTCTCCGACTTTAATGAAGGGTGAGTTTTTCCATTCTACATTTAGTTTATTGATGGGCTGGTCTTTCAGGTTATAGCAAAACTGAATCAGAACATCAGCTGTAAAATCATTATTTTGTAAATAATCTTTTAAGGCATCTTTTGTTTTTTGTTTCTTACCTATATTCCGGTCTATATATTTGGGGCTGATTTTTATCTTGATCATATGATCTCCAAGACGGTATGCACCTATCGAATAATAATCAAACGAAAGAATAAAGTCGTGTCTTTTCCTGAAAAGTTTCATAACATTTTTTATAAATGAAGTGTTCAGGACAGAAGGGATGGTTTTAAAAACCTGTATTGCAGCAGTATACAGCCCATTCCATTTGGTTATATAGGAGCGGTTGACAGCGGTAAACAATTTCAGGAATGTGGAAACTGAATTGATTGGAAATAAAGGGAAGTTGACCAGGGGATAGTTGGCAAGAAGCCCGCCATTCTCATCTTTAATCTGTACTGCGAAACCATAAGCAGGAATATCTCTTTTTGAATTTTTAATTTTGAGATGAGCATTGGAAAATCTGATAGTAAGATCAAATTTTTCCTTATCAAAAAAATGTTTCAGGGCTTCCGGAATATTCTGATCAATCAGAAATGTAGCCTTTACCACTGCGTATGCTTTCGCATGGGCATTTCTGGTGGCATAATTTACGTCACTTATAGAAGAAGATTGTTCTACAAAATCTGCAATCGATTTTTTATTGATTTCCAGCAGCTGCTTCTCCTCTTCATTAAGTTCGTCGAACTTCTTATTATATTTTAGTGGATTTGGCATTTAGTTTTTAAATCCAATTATAACGCCAAGTTTCGAAAATTGCGTTAACGGAGTGTTACTATTATTTGAATTTTAAGTAAGTCAGAAGCTGGCAGCTGGAAATATGAAGTTACTGAGCATACAGTTTAGAATGAATTTATTTTTTAAACCATTGATTAATAATAATTAAATAAAAAAAATAAATAGATCTGCTTGATATGGAAGTGTCCTGATTTTTAGACTTCCACTCGTATACGCTCTACTTCCAACCTTAAAAAAGCCTTATCTTTGTAAAAAATTAGTTATGGGAGTAGCAGATATGTTATTTAAGCGTAAAAAAGAACTGGCAGAAAAGAATCTTAAAGACGGCCAGGAATATATGGAAGAGTATGGAAAGCGGGAAAGTGTTGTACAGTTACCCAGTGGTTTACAATATGAAATTATTACAGAAGGAGACGGTCCGAAACCAGGTCCGAAATCAACTGTAAAATGCCATTATCATGGGACAACCATTTCCGGTAAAGTGTTTGACAGTTCTGTAAAAAGAGGAACTCCGGCATCATTCCCTTTAAACAGAGTGATTGCGGGTTGGACAGAAGC
Source organism: Chryseobacterium flavum (assembly GCF_003385595.1). Taxonomy (GTDB): domain Bacteria; phylum Bacteroidota; class Bacteroidia; order Flavobacteriales; family Weeksellaceae; genus Chryseobacterium; species Chryseobacterium flavum. Next base: position 104,642 of record NZ_QNUE01000006.1, read on the forward strand.
TCTTCAGCTAATGCCTGTCGGCAGCAAATGGAGATTGATCATTCCTCCGCACCTGGCATATGGAGACCAACAGATCAGTAAAGAAATTGGGCCAAACAGCACTCTTGTCTTTGAAGTTGAATTACTGGATATTAAATAATCCAGCATGAATAGTCTGAAAATTTACCTGTAATCAGGTAAATTTTTTTATTATATTCGTACAGATGAATTATATGGAAACAGGATTCCCTATCTAAATACCTGTTTTTGCAATTTTTCAAACACAAAACAAGTTTGAATGAAAAAAATAGTTTACCTTTTTATTGTTTTTGGTTTGCTTACTTCTTGTGTTTCCAGGAAGAACCAGGTTCTCAGACAGAACATCCTTACCCTGAAAGACAGTTATTGCAAAGCACCATTCAAATATAATTACACAGATAAGCTCCCTTCATATAATTCAGATTCTATTCTGACGGCTAATAAAGAATTGAAAGATATATTTTCTGATCAGAGTATTTTGATTTTAAATGCATTGGACAATTTGGATGAGGTACACAAAATTATTGAACTCAAAAAGGATTCTTCATTGGCGTCTCAGGTTCAGGTCCTGCAGCTAAAAACTAAAATAAACAGTAAGATCACTATTGCATTAACAGAGCTTGATGCGGTAGCTGCTGAATTTGATTGTGAAGGAGAAAGAGTGGCCCAGATTGGAAATTATGTAGATAATCTTAATTCCTCCAGAAATAACAAGTTGATTTTATACTCAATCATTGCAGGTGCCGCTGCTTCAATAGCGGGGGGGATCGTAAAGGATGAAGGCTGGAGCAATGCGATTGACATCAGTGGTGGGGTATTAGGGGCCGGATTCGGTTTGGCAACCCTTAATCCGAAAGGTAAAAAAGTAGAATTTATTCATCAGCGTAACCTTTTGAGAGATATCTGGAGAGAAAAGCTTGAGTCTCCAAATTTTCCTCCGTTTATCTGGTATATGTATACTGAAAAAAAATTTTCTAATCGTGAAGAACGCTCCATTATCGGTAATATGAAGGAAAGATGGCTGCATTATCAGTTTGATGATAATAAAGATGCAGCCGATCAATCTGTAATTTTCAGTGACGGAGGGTTTTACAGGGCAGATGATCTTCATAACAGGGCTGCAATGCTCAATCAAATGCAGTCGGCGACACGTACCATCAATCAGAATATTAATTATTTACTTTTGGATCTTGATAAATTAATACTGTAACAAAAAATAAATGTAATAAAATTTGTTACAATTAAAAAAATGTGTATCTTTGCAGAGTAATTACAATGAATAATACAAGATTTGCTACGGCAGTACATATAATGACATTATTGGCAAAGAGTCCGCAGGAGTGGCTTACTTCTGAATGGATTGCCGGTAGTATTAATGTGAACCCGGTGATTGTCCGAAAGGAGATCAGTGTATTAAGGGAAGCAGGCCTGATTACCAGCAGACAAGGCAAAGAAGGTGGTAGCCAGCTTACCAGAAATGCAGACATGATCACCATTTCTGAAATCTATAAGGCAGTAAAGAATACAGAAATACTGGGTAAGAAAAATCAGAATCCTAATCCGGCCTGCAGTGTTGGAAAAGAAATTAATATTCATTTAGATACCTTGTTTGAGGAAACAGATCAGTTAGTGGTTAATTTTTTAGGAGATAAATCCCTGCAAGAATTTGCAGATCAATTCAGGTAAAATTTTTTACCTATAAATGTAACAAAAATTATTACAATTTAATTAAAATAAAATATTATGAAAAAAGTAGCAGTAATTGGTGCAACCGGATTTGTTGGAGCCCATATAGTAACAGAATTAGTAAACAGAGGATACGCTGTTGAAGCATTAGTAAGAGACGCATCAAAGGTAAAAACACAGGAAAATGTAACAGCAAAAAGTATTGATGTAAATAATGTTAATGAATTATCAGAAGCCTTAAAGGGAAGTGATGCTGTTATAAGTGCATTTAATGCAGGTTGGGCAAACCCCAATCTTTATAATGATTTCTTAAACGGTTCTGAAAATATTGAAAAAGCAGTAGAGCAGGCTGGAGTGAAAAGATTTATTGTAGTAGGAGGTGCCGGAAGTCTTTATACACCGGATCATATACAGATTGTGGATACACCGGATTTTCCCGATGCTTACAAACCTGGAGCAACAGCTGCCAGGGATTATCTGAATAAAATCAAAGAAAACAATACTTTGGATTGGACATTCTTTAGCCCGGCTGTAGAAATGAATCAGGCAAATGTAGGAGAAAGGACTGGTAAATACAGAACTTCTCTGGAAACTCCGGTATTTGATGAAAATGGAAGAAGCCGTTTATCTGTAGAGGATGTAGCTGTAGTTTTAGTAGATGAACTGGAGCAGAACAACCATATTCGTGAACGTTTTACAGCAGCTTATTAACATATAAAAGAACAGAAATGATACAAAAGAGATTATTGTCATTATTGACGCTGCTGGGATTTATCAGCATATTTGCCGGGAATCTCAAAGTAAAAGTGTATAATCCGGGCAGCAATGCTATTTTCCCTATCACTTCTACCATTATTTATGGTGATAAAGATGCTATGCTTGTTGATGCTCAATTTCAGAAGCAATATGCAGAACAGCTGGTGAAAGAGATAAAGGCAACAGGAAAGAACCTGAAAACCGTTTTTATTTCCCATAGTGATCCTGATTTTTATTTTGGACTGGATGTTATAAAAAACGCCTTTCCTCATGCAAAAATTATATCAACAGCCCAGACAGCCTATCTGATATCTGCTTCAAAAGATGATAAACTTTCAGTCTGGAAAACACAGCTGAAATCAGATGCCCCGTCAGAAATTATAGTTCCAGAAGCAGCTGCTTCAATTCCTGATCTGGAGGGGAATAAAATTGAAATCCGACAAAATCCAGAAGATCCTGCGCATAGTTTTCTCTGGATTCCATCTATTAAAACTATTCTAGGTGGAATTTCAGTTTCTGTAGATTCACATCTCTGGATGGCAGATACTAAGAATGTACATGCAATTGATCAATGGATAGGACAGATTGAGGCGATGAAAGCACTGAAACCGGAACAGGTGGTTCCTTCTCATTTTGCAAAACCTTCTACATCACCAAAATCCCTTGATTTTGTGAAAAGTTACCTGGAAAACTATAAACAGGCAGTAACTGAAAGTAAAACTACTCCTGCAATTGTAGATTTTATGGTTAAAAAATATCCTGATCTTCCAGGGAAAAATGAACTGGAAATGGGAGCGAAAGTTTTTCTTGGGGAAATGGATTGGGATTTAAAATCACCTTATCCTGCGATCGGCCATAAAGTAGAGGTAGATTTTGGAGCCATTAAATTCCTTTTAGACTTTAAAGATAACAGGGCGATGACTTTTACCGGAATGTCAGGCACTTCAAAGAACAGTACAGATACAGTAGAATATACTGCGGTGGAAGTCGCTAAAAATGTTTTCATGGTATACTGGCATGAACCTCATTTAGGTTTCAATGTAACTCATATCCAGGATTATAATAAAAATATAGTGTACTCAAATATTGCAGGTCCTGATGGAACCTTTACCCATCTGAAAGGAACTCTAAAGGTTTTAAAATAAAAATTTATCCATAGGAGATCTGTGTTGATTTTTAAGCATATTTGAAATATTGACCATCTGGACAGATCTCCATAGGTTAGATTCAAAAGATTGAAACTAAAAAGGCTATCCATTACGATAGCCTTTCTTTTATAGATTCATAAACAGTTTCGGATTTACCGGTGTATTGTTTTTGTGTACTTCATAATGAAGATGTGGTCCTGTAGAACGGCCTGAATTTCCTGATTTGGCGATCACCTGACCTACTTTTACTTTATCATTTACTTTTGAAATCAATTGTGATAAATGCCCATAAAGGGTAGCTAAGCCATTTCCGTGGGAAACAATAACACAGTTTCCATATCCCCCTTTCTGTCCAGAGAAAATTACGGTCCCGGCTGCGGCAGCTCTTACATCAGAACCATAGGCAACAGCAATGTCCAGCCCTTTGTGAAATTGCATTTGATCAGCTTCTGCAGGAGGGTTGTTTTTTTCTGCAGGAGAAGATTTAGCGGTCGTATTGGCAGCAACAGATTTTACTGCAGCCGGTGTTGAAACAGTAGCTTCGGGTGTAGCCTTAGGGGTTACCATGACTTTGATTTCTCTTTTAATTCCATAACTGTCCGTCACTTCAATAATCTTTTCAACAGGTTCAGCTTTCACCTCAGATTTTGGGGCAGCAGCAACAGGTTTGGATTCAGGAGTGACATTTGTTTTTACAGAAGCAAAAACAGTTTTAAAAGGAATTGGGTTTTTCCTGATCCCAAAATTTGAAGAAATATATCCGTCTGTTGGCATCCCTAAAGGAACCTGCATTAATTTTTTCTGCAGATCCATTAAATACTGGCTGTACCGGTTGGCCTGCTTTGCCAGATATACAGAATTTGAAATACTGTCCTGGCTAAGGACCATCAGCTTTTCGTTTGAAATATCTTTGGATTTAAGGAAAGAGTTAAGCTGGGCTACAGTCTGATCTACAAGATTAAGATCTGTTTTCATTTTCAAATAATCTACACTGTCTTTTTCAGTATTGATTTTTACAAGGTTTACTTCATAAGTTTTGTCATCCCTTTCAGAGAATAACTTGGCAATAAATACTCCTTGTGCAAAAACTACTAATAAAAGTCCTCCTAGGAGAATGTTTACGTTCTTCCTGCTGTTTAGAAATTTCTTCATAATTTCTTCTCTTGGTAAAATTAAAACGGTTTGAAGTTGCAAATTTAATTAAAAATAAGTTTTGGAGATTATTTTTAATTAAAATGCAGAATTTTCTGTATTTAACGGTTAATTACCTGTTTAATTGTGTTGAAGTGTTAATTTTTTCAGAAAATGGCTTTTATCATGGTTTCAAAGCCTTTGTTACGCCTATGTTTAATATCTTTGCATTTCACATTCCAATTATGGCTAAAAAGAAAATTATTTCAGAATCTTCGAATCCAAAAAAGAATAAAAAGGATATTTCTGTAGGAGTTGTAGGAAGCGGAAGCTTTGCAACCGCTATTGTAAAAATGCTTGTTGAAAACTGTAAAGTTGTACACTGGTGCGTAAGAAGTGAATTTGTAAAAGGAGCAATTGAATTACGCGGGCATAATCCTACTTATCTGACAGCAGCTCATTTTAACCTCAAGAGCTTAAAACTGACAACCGATATTAATGAACTGGTCTCAGCCTGTGACATTGTTGTTCTGGCAACACCGTCCATCTACCTGTCCGATACCCTGGATAAAATGACCTGTGATTATTCGGATAAGATTTTTATTTCAGCAATTAAAGGGATTATTCCCAAAGTGAATGATGTAGTTGCTCACTATCTGCGTGATGAATTTAAAATAGGTTTCAGAAATCAGGCAGTCATTGCCGGCCCTTGTCATGCGGAAGAAGTAGCGATGGAAAGACTTTCTTATCTTACAATTGCAGCTGTCGAAGATGAAACCTCTGAAAAGCTGGAGGAAATTTTCAGTTCAGATTTTATCAAAGTACATTCCAGCAAAGATATATTAGGAAATGAGTATAGTGCCATTCTTAAAAATATTTTTGCGATCGGGGCGGGAATTGCAAGCGGGCTGGGGTACGGAGATAACTTTACAGCAGTTTTTGTATCAAATGCCATCCGTGAAATGGAAACTTTCCTGGAAGCTATCTATGAAGCACCGAGAGATGTAAACGAAAGTGCATATCTTGGGGACCTTCTGGTAACGGCCTATTCCCTTTTCTCAAGAAACAGGAACTTAGGAAATCTTATCGGAAAAGGGTATACCGTAAAATCAGCCATTCAGTCAATGAACATGGTAGCAGAAGGATATTATGCTGCGGATTCTATTTACAAAACTGCAAAACAGAAGAATCTTAAACTGCCGATTATAGATACTGTATATGCGATTCTGTATGAAGGTAAGAATGCAGAAAAACAATTTAAAAAGCTTACTGCAAAATTGAATTAAAAATAAGAAGTACAATATATTGCTCCGTCTGGCCACAAAGGCCGGACGGTCTTTTTTTAAAGACCGGTATACCATTTTTCTTTAACCTGATATGATGGTTTTGATAAATCAAATGAACAAAATAAATTGATACTTTCCATCATTATATATTGTGTAATTCATATCTGTTTTTTCAATAAAAAATAACGTGTTAAAATCCTAAAACGCGTTTTTCTTTTTAAAACTTTTCCCGAAATTTGAAGTAAAATTTAAAATTATGTCACAATCGCTTACAAGCAGAACACCGAAACCTAAATACGACGTTGTACTGATAGGTGGCGGAATCATGAGCGCCACTTTAGCAACGCTGCTGCATGAATTTGATCCAAATCTTGAAATTGCCATCTTTGAAAGACTTGGGAGATTTGCCAAAGAAAGTACAGCAGCATGGAACAATGCCGGAACAGGGCACTCCGCTTTTTGTGAGCTAAACTACACCCCTGAAAAGCCAGACGGAACCATTGATATTACAAAAGCTGAAAGTATTGCTGAGCAGTTTGAGATCTCGAAACAATTCTGGGCGTATCTGGTTACAAAAGGATATATCCAGGAACCGAAAGATTTTATTAATTCCTGTCCGCATATGAGCCTGGTATTCGGTGAAAAAGACGCTGAATATCTGAAGAAACGTCATGATAAAATGACAGAATCCTCTCTTTTTTCAGGAATGGAGTTTTCTACCGATCATGATAAACTAAGGGAATGGATTCCATTGGTAATGAGTAAGAGAAATAAGTCTGAAGTTATGGCAGCAACGAAGATGGATATGGGAACGGATGTGAACTTCGGAACATTAACAAGAAAGATGGGAAGACATCTTCTTGAAGACTCTAATGTAGAGGTTTTTCTGTATCATGAAGTAAAAGATATAGACCCGAAAGAAAATGGAAAATGGGAAATGAAGGTAAAAGACAGAATCCATAATCACAAACAGCAGGTAGCTGCTGATTTTGTATTCATCGGGGCCGGAGGATATGCACTTCCGTTACTGGATAGCTCCGATATCAAAGAAAGTGAAGGATATGGTGGCTTCCCTGTTTCGGGACAATGGCTTGTAAGTCATAACCAGGACCTGGTCGAAAAACATCAGGCAAAAGTATATACCCAGGCTACAGTAGATGCTCCGCCGATGTCTGTACCTCACCTTGACCTTAGAATCATTGACGGTAAAAAAGCACTGCTTTTCGGACCTTTTGCCGGGTTTTCAACAAAATTCCTGAAAGAGGGAAGCTATCTTGATTTACCGGAAAGTGTAAATACTAAAAACCTGAGATCTTTATTCGGAGCCTGGTGGCACAACATCCCTCTTACAAAGTACCTTATTCAGCAGGTAGCAATGACAAAGTCTCAGAGAATGCAGCATCTAAGGGAATTTATTAAGGATGCGAAGGAAGAAGACTGGGAATTAAAAGTAGCAGGACAAAGGGTTCAGATCATTAAAAAAGACGAGAAAGAAGGCGGTAAGCTTGAATTTGGAACAGAAGTCGTTGTCAATAAAAGCGGTACCATTGCTTCTTTATTGGGAGCTTCGCCGGGAGCATCCACAGCAGTATATGCAATGTTAAATGTTCTTGAGAAATGCTTCCCTGAAAAACTTCATGGAGAGTGGAAAGAAAAACTGCTGGAAATGGTACCTTCTTACGGTAAGAAGCTTGCAGAACACCCTGAACTTACTGAAGAGATCAGAAATTATACAAAAGAAAAATTAGAATTAGAATATTAATATATAAGCAATGAGTAATATATTTTATTACTCATTGCTTCTTCTCAATATCATTAAAAGCGTGGAAGAAATAATTGTAAAACCGGTTATCGCAAAGGAACTTCTGGAATCTCTTCAGACTAAAATAGAAGAGGAGAAGCAGGTTATTGTCCACTGCTGTTTTCCTGCATCCCCGTTTTTAGGGAATCTGATCAGAATCTGGCATTCAACTTATCTTTTTGATAACCATTCTGATCACAGGAGCAAGCTTATTCACGCTGAAAATATTTCAATTTCACCCTATTGGACCCCTGTTCCTTTTATGCAGGACTTTTGGTTTACCCTTGTATTTTCGGGGCTGCCAAAAGATTGTAAAAGTTTCGATCTTAAAGAGGTAATTCCTGAGGAAGGTGGTTTTTTTGTAGAAGCTATCAAAAGAAACTCTTCTGATGTTTACCGTGTGAAAATATCAGAATCCTACTAGTATGAGAGCAAGAGAGGAAAAACTGAACCAGATCATTGACTGGGCTGAAAACAATCCCGATATACGGGCTGTTTTATTAACCAGTTCACTGGTAAATCCCTATGCTCCGGTAGATGACTTCAGTGATCTTGATGTAGAACTCGTTTTAGAAAGCAGAAAAGCTTACGAAGTCAACAATAGCTGGATCAGTATTTTCGGAGATCCTATATCCATGATTGAGGAAAGTGATACGGTCTTTGAAGGAAAACATGCCATGAAAATGGTTTTGTACAAAGATCATGTAAAAGTTGATTTTAAGCTTTATCAGGTATCAGAGTTCCTGGAAGATGTGAAAGAAAAAGTTCTTCCTGAAGACTGGGATCTTGGATATCAGGTGTTGGTTGATAAAGACGCTCTGACTGAAAATATGAAGCCTCCCACTTATCAGTCTGTTATGATTCATCCTCCTGAAGAACAAAAATTTCAGCAGTTGATCAATGATTTCTGGTGGGATACGACATATGTGGCAAAATGCCTTAAACGGGAAGATATTTTTTATGCTAAATTTATGTCCGAAAATGTATTGCGGACAGATTACCTGGTTCCTCTGATTGAATGGTATATTGCCGGTAATCATGACTGGAATATGATAACGACCAATAAGCACGGAAGGCTTTTTAAAAAATATTTGTCTGCAGGGATGTGGAATGAAGTGGAGTCTACATTTTCAGGGAGTAATATTGAAGAAAACTGGTCTGCCTTGTTTGCCTATGCAGATCTGGTTCATAAACTGGGGACATCTGTAGCTCAAAGACTGGATTTTACCTATCCTTTTAAGCTCGAGGAAGATATCCGGAATTATCTTTCTGAAGTAAGATCAATGCCTTGATCAGGTAAATTCATTCTGGCTGATCAGATTCTCCATGCAGTATTCTGCAATAGCGGTAATTGTAACAAAAGGGTTTACTCCAATTGTTCCCGGAATTAATGATCCATCCAGAACATACAGATTATCGTGTCCTTTCAGTTTACCATATTCATTAGTAGCTTCTCCCAATACACAGCCTCCGAGCGGATGATAACAGATGTCGGCTCCTAAACCATTATGAAACAGAAAGTGGCTTCTGGTACCACCATTTGCTTTATTCATTTTTCTAATAAAGAACCTGGCATTTTCTTTCATATTTGCCGTATTACTTTCATCCCAGTTTACCTTCAGAGACCGGCTATTGTGGTCAAAAGATACTTCTCCTTTTTTATCAACTCTGTTAATCAGCAGATATAAAGCTGTTGCAACATCCATTCCCATAGGTAATGGAGCAATTTCTGTGAAAAAAGGATGCTCATCATCATCCCAGTTATCAATTCCTCCTACCGGAATTGTTGATTGTTTTGAACCTGTGCCCCCGGTTAAAGGCCTGACCCAGTTTCTTCCGGTCATAAAGTTTCCGTTGTTTCCCCAATTTTTCCCGATTCGTTCGTTGAGAGGAAAATTATTAATGGCATTTGACTGCATTAACAGCTGTAAGGTTCCCATAGTTCCTGCTGCAAGAATAAGCTTTTTGCACCGGAAACTTTTGTCAGCGATTCTATTTCCCGAAGTGTCAGTTTGTTGTACATTTAATGTATAGCCTTTATCATCATTAAGCTTTATATGGTCAACCCTGTGAAGATCAAGAATCTCAAGATTTCCGGTGTCCATTGCTTTTTTCAGGTATGTCCTATCCAGGCTGTTTTTACCGTAATTATTTCCGTAAATGACCTCAGTATTGAGCGCTGAACGGGGAACTTCATTCCGGAATTCTCTTTCCATGTATTTAAAATCATAAACATTCGGAACCCGCATGGTTTTAAAACCTGCATTTTGTGCTTCAGCTTCTCCCACACGGGTAAATTTATAATAAGGACATTCTTTAAGAAATTGTTCGTCAATGACATTTACCTTTAATTCTTTGCGGACCAGAGGAAAATAATAATTGTAAAATTTTTCGGCATCAAGATCAGGAAAAACTTCTTTAAAATAACTTTCTTTCGGGGTAACCGCCATTCCTCCGTTAACAAGTGATCCTCCGCCGACACCTCTTCCTACCCAGATATTAATGTGATCAAAATCCAGTCGGTCAAGAGTTCCGGTAAAAGGAGTTAAAGAAAAAATATTCATAAAAGGAGCAATGCTTTTTTTCTTAAGCCACGCAGAACTTTTGCCGGGTTTAAGAAGATTGGAAAACGGAATTCCTGCTTTCTCCCAATTAAGTCCCATTTCCAGTAAAATCACTTTTTTTCCTGCTTCACAAAGACGCAATGCTGACACAGCTCCGCCATATCCACTGCCAATAATAACAACAGGTGCGTCAATCACTTCCCCGGGAAACGCAGTTTTCTTTTCTGCCGCCATAAAGAAATCAGGCTGAAAAAAATACACTGCTGAAATAGCTAGTGCACTTGTCTTAATAAATGTTTTCCTGTCCATGCGCTTTAATTTTCAAAAAGTATGCTACACAAACCGCTACTTATTTTATTTAAAATAGATTATACTTTTTATTATAATTTTAACTCTTTATACAATGAAAAATTCATAGTTTTACTTATAATTTAGGTTCTATGAAAAAATATATCCTGTTGTTTTTAATTATTCCAATGTGTTTCTTTTCTCAGAAAAAATCAAAGGAAGAAGCAGAAGTGGAAAAATTCCGGAAAGAACTTAACGCAGAATATCTAAACCCGAAAGAAACTCCCCTGCGGGATGATAATTTTAAGAATTTCAAAGGCCATCCTTTCTTTCCGTTTGATATCAAATACAGGATCACAGCTAAATTTATTAAGACAAAAGATGCCCAACCTTTTGATCTTCCCACCTCTTCAGGCAAAACCAAATCTTACAGAGAATATGGAAAAGCTACATTTGATCTGGATGAAAAATCATATACACTGACTTTATATCAAAGCCTGGATCTGATTAAACAAAAAAAATATAAAGACTATCTTTTCCTTCCATTCAGAGATGCTACCAATGAAAAAGAAACATATGGAGGGGGTAAATATATGGACCTGAAAATTCCGGAAGGGAATACCATCATATTGGATTTTAATAAATCTTATCAGCCTTATTGTGCTTATAATGCTTACGATTATAACTGTCCTATTGTTCCTCAGGAAAATAAACTTCCTGTAGAAATACGGGCGGGAGTCATGTATGAAGATATTTATCATCATTAAATCATAATATGGTAAGTCTTGAATTTTTTGATACAGCCGATCTTTCATCAATCTGTTATGTGCTGAATGATGAGCAGTCACAATTTACAGCTACAGCAGAAGAAGCCCTCCAGAGAATTAAAGAAAGGGAAGATCATGATGCTTTTCCGGTGACTATTCTGGAAGGCGAACAACCCGTTGGCTTCTTTGTGCTTGACTTTGGAAAAGATAAGTTTGAACTTACTGATAACGCTAACTCTGTTTTGATAAGGTCATTATCTGTAAATCCGTCCATGCAGGGAAAAGGTATTGGAATAGCTGCTATGCAGAAGGTAGATGATTTCATCAGAGAACATTTTAAGAGCTGTAATGAAATTGTCTTGGCTGTAAACCATAAAAATGAATCTGCCTATCATATTTATCTTAAATCGGGATATCTGCATGACGGAAAAACAAGAATAGGAAAAAGCGGACTTCAGTATCTGATGTACAAAAAGCTTTAAGAAAATTTTAAATTCAAAAATTGTTATCCTGCTGATTCTTTCCATAACTTTGAGTAACATCAAATTATAAAACATGGAAATATCACTTCATAATCAGGTGGCTGTAGTTACAGGTGCTTCCAGTGGAATTGGCTCAGGAATCGCAAAATCTTTAGCTTCAGCAGGGGCAACGGTTATTGTCAATCACTCTTCGGAAAGATCTATTGAAGAAGCCAAAGCTGTTTTGAAAGAGATCACAGATGCCGGGGGGCAGGGAATGATTTATCAATGTGATGTTTCTAAGGAGGATCAGGTGATCAGCATGTTTAGTGAGGTTATTGCTGAATGGGGAACAGTAGATATTCTTGTCAATAATGCAGGGATTCAGAAAGATGCCAGGATTACAGATATGACCCTTGATCAGTGGAACGCAGTAATCGGGGTCAATCTTACCGGGCAGTTTCTGTGTGCCAGGGAAGCTATTAAAGAATTTTTACGGAGGGGAATAGATCCTGCACGATCTATTGCCTGTGGTAAAATTATTCATATAAGTTCTGTTCATGAGATTATTCCCTGGGCAGGGCATGCCAACTATGCGGCAAGTAAAGGGGCTGTACGAATGCTGATGCAAACCCTGGCACAGGAATATGGAGCTGATAAAATCCGTGTCAATTCCATTTGTCCGGGAGCCATTCAGACTCCAATTAATCAAAATGCATGGAATACTCCGGAAGCACTCAGTGCTCTTCTTACTCTTATTCCTTATAACAGAATCGGACAACCGTTGGATATCGGGAATCTGGCTGTATTTCTTGCCAGTGATTTTGCTGATTATATCACAGGGGCGAGCATTTTCGTTGACGGGGGTATGACTACGTTTGAAAGCTTTTCAACAGGAGGATAGGATCACCAGGTTTTCATGCTGTAAAGAAAACTTAAAGCTGGTTATTGTCATTATAAATACATTTTACCATTGTATAAACAATCTCATCTATGTCAGAAAAACAAAGAATTCAGGATATTTCATGGAAGCAGTGGGGGCCTTATGTAAGTAACCGCGAATGGGGACTTGTGCGGGAAGATTACAGTGAAAATGGTGATGCCTGGAATTATACCGGTCATGATACAGCGGAAGCCAAAACATACCGTTGGGGAGAGGAAGGAATAGGAGGAATTTGCGATGATCTTCAAAGACTGGTTTTCTCTTTCGGGTTTTGGAACAGGAAGGATAAAATGATTAAGGAAAGATTCTTCGGACTCACCAATGGCCAGGGAAATCATGGTGAAGATGTAAAGGAGTATTTTTATTATCTGGATTCTACTCCCACGCATTCTTACATGAAGATGCTATATAAATATCCTCAAAATGCATTTCCTTATGATGACCTGATAAAAACCAATTCAGAGAGAAATAAAACAGAGCCGGAATATGAACTTATTGATACAGGCGTTTTTGATCATAATGAATACTTTGATATTTTTATTGAATATGCAAAAGAAAGTCAGAACGATATTTTGGTCAGGCTTACCATTGTCAATAAATCTGAAAAAGAAGCTTTCCTCATTATTTTGCCAACAGTTTGATTCCGTAATACCTGGAACTGGGGATATAATGATTACAAACCACAGCTGTATGCTGAAGAAGCGGACCGGATCAGAGCCAGCCATCAGGATCTTGAAATCAGAAATATATATGCCCGGCAATCTGCAAAGGTTCTGTTTTGCAATAATGAAACAAATAATGAGAGACTTTATAAAGCACCCAATGAGTCAAAATATTGTAAAGATGGAATCAACAATTTTGTGATAAACGGAAATTCTCAGGCAATAAATCCAAAAAATACAGGAACAAAAGCTTCTTTTTTTATTGATGAAGCTTTCAAAACCGGAGAAACTAAAGTATTTGAATTCAGAATTTCAGATAAAGAATTAAAAGATCCTTTCGGGGATTTTGATGCTGTTTTTAAAGTAAGTCATACTGAAGCAGATGAATTTTATGCAGATATTCAGAAAGGAATAGCTTCGGAAGATGAAAAGCTGGTACAGCGGCAGGCATTTGCAGGAATGTTGTGGAATAAAATGTTCTACCATTATAATGTTGAAAAATGGCTGAAAGGAGATCCTGCAGAAATACCACCTCCGAAATCCCGTGAAAAAATAAGAAATTATGACTGGAAGCATCTGAACAATGAACATATTATTTCGATGCCTGATAAATGGGAGTACCCATGGTATGCAACCTGGGACCTGGCCTTTCATACCATTAGTTTTTCGTTGATTGACCCGGATTTTGCCAAACACCAGCTGAAATTATTTCTGTTCGAATGGTATATGCATCCGAATGGCCAGCTTCCTGCTTATGAATGGAATCTTAGTGATGTAAACCCTCCCGTACATGCCTGGGCAGTTTTCAGAGTGTTTAAAATTGATGAATATTTAAGAAGTAAGCCGGATCTTGAATTTCTGGAAAGCGCATTTCAGAAACTACTGATGAACTTTACCTGGTGGGTCAATAAAAAAGACAGCAACGGAAATAATATTTTTGAAGGAGGCTTTCTGGGACTTGATAATATAGGGATTTTTGACAGGAATTCAGTACTGCCCAATGGAGAACAGCTTGAACAGTCGGACGGAACAAGCTGGATGGCAATGTTCGCTCTCAATATGATGAGAATTGCTTTGGAACTGGCTCTGTATAATAAAGTATATGAGGAACTGGCGATAAAGTTTTTTGAACATTTTCTGGCTATTGCCAATTCACTGGATAATATGGGAGATGAAAAATTCAGTCTCTGGGATGAGGAAGATGAGTTTTTCTATGATGCCATTGCTTCCAGTGACGGAACTCATATGTATTTAAGATTCCGAACAATCGTGGGTTTGATCCCTATGTTTGCCGTAGAGGTCATAGATGATGAAATGATTGAAAATCTTCCTGACTTTAAGAAAAGAATGGAATGGGTGCTGAATAATAAGCCTGAACTTGCTGCTTTGGTTTCCAGATGGCAGGTAAAGGGGCAGGACTCCAAGCATCTTCTGTCTTTACTGCGTGGGCACCGCTTAAAAAGGCTTTTAAAAAGGATGTTGAATCCTGAAGAATTTTTAAGTGATTATGGAGTACGTGCTTTATCAAAAGAATATGAACAGATGCCATACACTTTGAATCTGAATGAAACAGAATATTCGGTACACTATACACCTGCTGAAAGTGACAGCGGGCTTTTCGGAGGAAACAGCAACTGGCGTGGACCTATCTGGTTTCCTATTAATTTTCTCATTATTGAAAGCCTCCAGCGGTTTTTCTTTTATTATAGTCCCGACTTTTTAGTTGAATATCCCACCGGAAGCGGAAATTATTCTAACCTGGACCAGATTGCAGATTCGTTAAGTAAGAGACTTTCCAGGATATTTTTAAAAGATGAGAATGGAAAACGGCCTGTAAACGGACAGTATGAAAGATTCCAGACTGATCCGGACTTTAAAGACTATATTTTATTTTACGAATACTTTCATGGGGATAACGGCCGGGGAGTAGGAGCTTCCCATCAGACAGGCTGGACCGGATTGATTGCAAAAATTTTACAGCCGAGATTTTCAAGGAAAGAAATGGCCAAGTCAGAAACAGAGATCTCTGCGAATAGTGATAATAATAAAGAAATCTGATCTTTTATTATGGTGTTTTTATTCAAATATCTGTTGGATAATTTCCAATGATGCAGGTATTTTAAAATCAGTGATATGATAGTGATAATAGACCAGGAGACTATCAAGAAAATCTTTTCTCAGCGAGGGATGAACTTTGGTTGTATAAAAATTTTCGGTGGTAAGGGCTGTTTTCCATACCGCAGAAATCTCTTCACTGAAGAGCTGATGAGTTAAACCTGCTGAAAACGTTCCTGTTTCCGGATCTAAAAAATTTCCTTCAGTGAGTAATGGAGCAACTCCCTGAATTTTTAAAATGGCCAGTAAAAAAAGAAGATGTGACTGATAGTTTTTATGGATCAGTTCCTCAATGAATTCATCAATACTGAGGAAGATACCGGGGTTTTTATTTTCATATTTAAGGATCTGGTTCAGAAAATCAGCAATAAAAAAAATGACCGTATTAGCTTTAATATCAGTATAAATATCGTTGTTTTTTACCAATTCAAATTTTGAAACCAAAGGAATGCCATTACCTCTTGCAGGATTTATAGAGAAATTGAGTCTGTTCAATGGTTGGAGCAGGGCTTTCTTTTTGTTTTTTTTAGAATAAATCCCTTTCAGGAAGAAAGCCTGAAAACCCTCTTCTTCTGTAAAACAATGCAGAACCGCATCATTTTCCCCATATTTAATAAATGAAAGTAAAAATCCGTTTTGTGAATTCATTAATTGACCACCCCTATTTTAGCTGTAGCTTTATCAGAACCGTCTTCGTTGGTCATCAATACAAAGTAAATGCCTGATGCTACTCTGGTCCCTTTCTGATTATTTAGGTCCCACTCATAATATCCTCCTCTGGCAACAGCTGAGTGCACTACATTTCCTGCAGCATCTACAATTCTTATATTGGTTTTTTCTGCTAATCCCTTTATGGTAACTTTTCCTTTGAAATTAGAATAAACTACCGGATTCGGATATACCAGTACATCTCCGAAATTAGAATTTACATCTGCAACATCTCCCTGATAGGTTACAATTCCATTATAAGTAACAAAATATACTTTACCTGTTTTTTTATCCACTTTTATATCTGTGATACTATTGGTGGGTAAAGGCGAATTTTCTTTTGTAAAATGCTTTATTGTTTTTTGTCCGTCGGAAGATAAATAATATACACCACCCCCTTCTACAGAAACCCATTTGTAATTTCCGCCATCCACTTCTATCTGTAAAATATGGGAATCTCTGAAAAGTTCTTCAGCGAGTCCGTTTTGTTCAATAACAATAGGAGAGGCTGTAGGAGCCGGGGTCTTTATTTCGGTGGCAGCATTAGGAAGAATTCTTAAACCATTATCAGTACCAATCCAGGCATCTCCTGATTTATCAAAAGCCACAGATAATGTTCCTTCTCCTCCCAGCCCATTGGATTCCTTTAGCATATAATCTGTATCATCAGAAATATTATCAGCCGTTTTATATTCATTTACCCAAAAGTTATTTGTTCTGGGCAAAGGGATCCACAGCATATTTTCATGAAGAATTGGCTTCTGAACTCCTGAACTTGCAAAATTGTATTTTTTAACCACAAAATCGTCGGCTCCTTTATCATAGATTCCTATGGAAGGACTGCCGCTGTCTGTAAATCCGACCGATACAAAAAGATTATTTTGGGCATCGGTGGCAAAACCTACAGGCCGGCGGTAGTATGGTTCTGCTCCCAGATTATAGTATTTTACGAATTCATAATCTTTGCTTCCTGCATTATACTTCATTTTATAAACTCCATTATCAAACATCGTGTAGTTGGTAAAAAACACTTCATTATTATTGGTAGGGTTGAATACCGCATCCAAAACATTGGTCTGTCTGGCATTATTGATAAAGAATGAAGGATAAACCCACTCAGTACCGGTGAAATAATAAAAACCAGGTTTCTTTGGGTTGTCAACCGGGAAATTATAGATGTCTGCTCTGGCCCCGGTGGAAACCAACAACTGATTATTGTCGTATAAATTTAATTTGTAAGCAAAATTAAAATAGGGGCCTGAAGGTTTATAAGTATTGTTGCTTTCATCTTTTATTCCGGAGAATACAGTTCCGCCAAGCACTTTTCCTCCGGCCATGATAGCGGTATTGCAGGATTCCCCAAGGCTTACTGCCCCTAAAGAAATACCATTGGTACCGAATGTATATATTCTGTTATCTGTTACTACAATATTGGTGGAGGTTACAACAACATCCTTAATACCGGCAAAACTTGCCGGAAGTGGAGTGGGGGTACCATTATTATACAAAAATGCTGAGGTAGCAGATGAAAATACCAGTTCAGTTTCCGCATCTATATTATTGAATGCTCCGGGAACTTCTGTAGTCCATGTAGCATATACCGGAAAAGTATTGTTGATTTCATGACTTTTCAGCCCGGTGTTGGTAACCGAGTATATTTTATTTCCAAAAATAGTTGCTTCATTACTGGCTTCATATACACCTGCACTGATGAAGAATGCGGAATCGCCGAATTCTTTTTTCTTCAGGTTAAAGATGGATACTCCATAACCTACAGAAATAACAGCCTGGTCACCTGTTATTGAGATGTGATTCACCTTCTTATTGCCGTTATAACCTGTTGCAATAGGAATATCAACAATATATTTGATTTCATCGGGAGTAATTACATCCATTGATCCGTCTGCATATCCGATAAGACCTGTTTTTGTCTGTGCATTATAATCAAAAGCAGTTATTCCAACATTATGCAGTCCGTTGGCTTTGGACAGTTTTGTGATCTCTCCGCTTGCTATGGTATAATAGAATATTCCGTTTTCTGTTGCGGCTATTATTTTTCCATTGTCTTCCTTCATAGCCAGAACATTATTGTAGGAAAAAAGATCCGCCCATTTTTTTGATGAAATGACCTGAGCTTTTGTAAGTTGCAGGGATGCTAAAATACCAAGAGAAATTAAAGAGAGTTTTTTCATATTACACGGTTATGCTGCTGTCAATTACCTGGTTGTTCCAGGAGATATGCTGTACGTTTTTATTGATATCGAAGTGAAAATCTATTCTGCCTAAAAGAAGACCGGCCCAGCCTACCTGGTTAACCAATACGTTTTTACCCTGTCTGTTGGTATATGTCTGAGGTTCCGGAAGAAAAGTATGGGTATGTCCGCCCAGAATAATATCAATGTTCTCTGTTCGGGCGGCCAGAATTTTGTCACTTATTTTATTAGGCTCGTCTCTATAGTCATACCCGATATGGGAAAGGCAGATGACAAGATCGCATTTTAAGTCATTTTTAAGGAGATTTGAGTAGTGTTGTGCTACATCTACCGGATCAGAATATACCGTTTCTCCATACTGCTTTTTACCTACAAGACCTTCCAGTTGAATTCCAACTCCGAAAATACCTACTTTGATTCCGTCTTTATTAAAAATTTTGTATTGGGAAGTCTTTCCGTCCAGAACGGTATTTTTAAAATCGTAATTGGAACAGATGAATGGAAATTTTGCATTTGGAAGAACTTTTAAGAATCCATCCAATCCATTGTCGAAATCATGATTTCCCATGGTAGAAGCATCATATTTCATCATAGACATTAATTTGAACTCCAGCTCTCCTCCAAAAAAGTTAAAATAAGGAGTTCCCTGAAAGATATCTCCTGAATCAAGAAGCAGAACATTGCTTTCCTGATTTCTGATTTGCTGAATCAAGCTTGCTCTTCTTGCAAAGCCTCCCTGATCAGGGTTTTTTGTGTAACTTGAATCAAAAGGTTCTATTCTGCTATGCTGATCATTAGTATGGAGAATAGTAAGTTTATGGGCATACTTTAATCCTGGAATAGCTAATTCCTCTGCCTTCATCATGCCGGGAGCTAAAGCCATTGCTAAAGTACCGCCGCCAATTGCTTTTAAAAAACTTTTTCTATCCATTATTTCTTCCCGATAAAATTTAAACGAACATCTGAGCCTACTACAACTTCAGGAGATTTTTTAAAATAATCAATAAATAAATCTCTCATTTTAATTCCTGTAGCAATGGTTTCTCCTTTGGCAAAAAATTTCATATTGTCCCCACCCAGTGCAAGATAGTCTGAAGTGGCAATATAATAATCTTTAGCCGGATCTACTGTTTTTCCGTTGATTAAAGATTTGATTACCTGTCCGTTATTTGTTTCAATATATAAATGAGAAACAGGATTGTTGACCTGTGTTTTTGCATAATATTCAAACAGATCCTGTAAATCTGCTCCTTTCATTTTTACAATCACCACTTCATTTTCAAAAGGCATAACTTCAAAAACATTTTTCAGCATGATATCACCTTTCGCGATTGTTGTACGGATCCCCCCGATATTGATTAATGCGGCATCCACATTCTTCTTAAGGTTTGTTTTTGCCCATTCGTTTCCACCTTCAAATGTATAATCTGCTAAAAGATTACCCAGATTGCTATTGTCTCCCTGCTTGGTAAGATCTACACTTGTGTGAGAGATTTTCTGGTTCATTTCTTTGTCCAGTTTCAGCTTATAGGGCTCAATCACTTTTACAAACTCCTCATCATTTTTTAGTTCGTTATTAATAGAAATATTTTTCCGGGTCTGTACATTTGCAATTTGCAGCGGGGAAGCTGTTTTGCAGGCCGTAAGTGACACCAAAGCAATTCCTAGTAACAAGAATTTATTTTTCATAATATCTTTTAGTATATGCAAATATAACCATATGAATAATAAAACATTATTATTTGTTACAAATTCTTATTGTAAATTATTAAATTTGACAAAAATAATTCGAACAGATGAGCATTTTAAAAGGAGTAGGTGTTGCATTGGTAACACCCTTTAATGAAGATTTATCCGTTGACTTCGACAGTTTAACAAAACTTGTTGAATATAATATTGAAAACGGAACCAATTACTTAGTAGTATTGGGAACTACAGCGGAAGCTGCTACACTTTCTGCTGAGGAAAAGAAACAGGTAATTGAGCATATCATTAAGGTAAATAATAAACGTCTTCCGTTAGTATTGGGGATAGGCGGTAACAATACTCTTGAAGTCAAGAAACAGATAGAAGAAGCTGATCTTTCTGCGTTTGAAGCTGTACTTTCTGTTTCGCCATATTATAACAAACCTAACCAGGAGGGACTTTATCAGCATTACAAGGCTTTAGCTTCAACCGGGAAAAATATTATTATTTATAATGTCCCTTCAAGGACAGGACAAAATATTGAAGCTGATACAACAATCCGTATTGCAAAAGAATTTCCGAATTTATTTATGATTAAGGAAGCAGCACCAAATATTCTTCAGTATTTTGATATCTTAAGAAAAAAGCCTGAAGGCTTTTCACTGGTTTCCGGAGATGATGAATTTACACTTCCTGTAACCCTTGCTGGAGGAAATGGAGTTATTTCTGTAATAGGACAGGGGTATCCGAAAGAGTTTTCTACCATGGTGCAGCTTGCTTTTGAAGGTAAAGTAAAAGAAGCTTATGAAATTCATAATAAACTTGTAGAAATTACCCGTTTGATTTTTGCTGAAGGAAACCCTTGCGGAATTAAAGTGGTATTGGCTGAAAAAGGGATTATCAAGAATTATCTGAGACTTCCCTTAGTTCAGGCTTCAGAAGGTCTTTACTCTAAGATTAAAGCTGAAATGAATAACATTTAAGCTATTCAGGATAAATATAATCAAAACATAAAGGTGAAAAGTTGCGGCTTTTCACTTTTTTTAATTACAATTCAATTAAGTTATGATATTAAAAGAAGCTACAGAAAAAGATATTCCCCTTATTCAGGAGCTTGCGGGAAGGTCCTGGAAAAGTGCATATGCAGACATACTTTCAGAAGAGCAAATGAAATATATGCTTTCAGAAATGTATTCCCAATCTGAAATTGAGAGCCAACTGAGAAATCACAATTATCATTATTTTTTGATTCAGGATGAAGATAGCGGTTCTTTTGAGGGCTTTATTGGTTACGAGCATCATTACAGCGATAAAACCACCAAACTGCACCGGATTTACCTGGTTCCTGAAAGCAAGGGAAAAGGATTTGGAAAAAAAGCGCTGCAATTTCTCAATGAAAAAGTAAAAGAGAATGAAGATAGCAGAATTATTCTGAATGTTAATAAACATAACACAGCCAGACAATTCTATGAATCCCAGGGTTACAGCGTTTATGATGAAGGCGTATTTGATATAGGCAATGGTTTTGTAATGGATGACTATTTGATGGAGTTTCTAATTCACAAGTAATTGACTTAAAATTTTGTAACTTTATCTTGTAATTCTATAACAAGTGATTTCTTTTTTTGAGTCATCTTTGTTACAGAACCAAATCACTTATAATAATACATTCATATGCTTGGTTTTGAGCTGATCCAGCTTTTTATCAGTATATTTTTTTCATCCTTAGTGTTTAAATTCCTGTATTCAACAATACAGGAGTTTTTTTTATAATATTATGTTAAAAAAATACTTTCTATTTCACATTTACTTGAAATAAATTATTATATTTACTAAAAATTTGACTTATTTCTACTAGGATGAAAATGTATGTAAAATTTGATTTCAATGCCCTCTGCAAGAAGGTGTTGGACGAAAAGCTTAAAGAGCACGGACTGAAGTACAGGCTTCTGAACTTTGGAGAAGTGGAGTTTTATGAGCCTTTCACTCAGGAACAGCACAATCTTTTTAAGAAAAATCTGGGTGATTATGGTATTGAAATTATAGAAAGCCAGAAAACGGCTTTGGTTCAGAAAATAAAAGATACTATTGTAGAACTTGTTTTTTCAGATGAGATAATCCCGGTAAAAGCTTCTATTTATATTGCAGAGAAACTGAATCACAGTTATGGATATCTTTCTAACCTGTTCTCTGAAGTTGCTTATACCTCTATCGAAAATTTTATAATTCTGCAAAAAATTGAGCATGCAAAAGCATTAATTATACGGAATAAACAAAGTCTCACAGAGATTGCACATAAGCTAAATTATTCCAGTGTGGCCCATTTGAGCACCCAATTTAAAAATACTACGGGAATTACCCCATCCCAGTTTCAAAAAATAGTCGGAAAACGAAGAAGAGCTCAAAGTACGGCTACAAATCATAAAATGCAGTATGAATAAAGAATTTCTGAACGTAATAGTAGCAGATAATGATGAGAATACATTAATTTTTTTTAAGAATATATTTAAAGAGCTAAAAACTTCAATAAAAGTTCAGTGCTTTAATAATACAAAAGAGGTTATGACGTATTTGAACAATGACGAAACATTTATCCCTGAAATTGTATTTTTGAAATATAACATCTCCGGCAAAAGCAGTATAAGTTGTATTGAAGAAATCAGAACAGATATAAAATTCAATAATATGGTTACTGTTATATACTCTGAAAGCATTCCGGAAAATGAAATAGAAGAAGTTTTTGTAAAAGGCGGTAATATTTGCATGAAAAAACCCGAAACTTTTGAAGGGCTCAAAAAAGTGCTTACAGAAGTGATTACAGTAAATTGGCAATATCATACTTCCGGTTTAAACAAAGAAAATTTTATCCTTAAAATATGATGTATAATATTTTTCATCCCATCTCTTTTTAAGAGGAGGAGATCTTTTATTATATTGTATTCACATATAAGTGAAAATTTTATAACTAATGATTGAAATAATATAAAAATATTCTCAATTAATATGCTGACTTTTGTAAGTATAAAATCAGTGACACAAATTTGATATAAATAGAAAGATACAAATGAATGAAAAGTAGTTGTTTCTGTAAACAAGTATCATATAAATCACGATGTTAACAAAATGAATTATATTAATTTCCAATTAGAAAGCATAGAAGATCTTTAAACAAAACGGTACAATCATGAAAACTCGAAAGTAGTTGGAGGCATTTTTATTCGTTTCATTCCCTCGTCTCCAATCTAAATCAGTTAGTTTTTATAATAAGCAAGTTGGAAAAATAATTCATTTTGTTTTTATAATTTATTTTAATAGTTGCGGTTTTAACCATTCAGATAAGATATAAATATTTCACACCACATTACAAAATATTAAGCCTAAACTATTAAAATAAATTTTTAAAGTGGAAAGTAATTTCTTCTAAATAACAGTTTTATAAGGAGACCGCAGAAAAATTTTCTGCGGTTTTTTTATGAAATTTTACTCCATTTATTTTTTCCTTTATAATATCTGAGATAGTAATTTTTAATAATGAGATTGTCTGGTCTTGTTAACATGGGATCGGCTTCCAGAATCTTTTCTACTGTATTTTTGGTCGTTTTAATAATAGCAGAATCATTAATCAGGTCTAACCTTTTAAAATCTACAACACCACTTTGCTGGGTACCCAGAATATCTCCGGGGCCGCGAAGCTGCATATCAACCTCAGAGATTTTAAAACCATCATTAGTCTCTGTCATTGTCCGTACCCGTGTTCTGCTTTCTTTGGATAACTTGTCAGAAGTCATAAGAATACAGTAGCTTTGTTCTGCTCCCCTTCCTACTCGCCCTCTTAGCTGATGAAGTTGTGAAAGTCCAAATCTTTCGGCACTTTCAATAACCATTACCGATGCATTGGGAACATTTACCCCGACTTCAATTACTGTTGTTGCAACCATGATTTCTGCTTTTCCGGAAGCAAAATAATTCATCGCGGTATCCTTTTCATCTGGCTTCATTTTTCCATGCAGCATAGTGACATTATATTCTGAAAAAAAGTCCATGACATGTTCGAGTCCTTCCATCAGATTCTTATAATCCAAGGTTTCAGACTCTTCTATGAGAGGATATACAAAATAAACCTGTCTGCCTTTCTTGATTTCATCTTTGCAGAAATTATAGACATACAACCGGTCTTTTTCCCGTCTGTGGGCAGTGATAATAGGCTTTCTTCCGACCGGCATTTCATCAATCACTGAGACGTCAAGATCAGAATAAAAACTCATAGCCAGTGTCCTTGGAATAGGAGTTGCTGTCATGACGAGAATATGGGGAGGTATTTTATTTTTTGCCCAAAGCTTGGCCCTTTGTGCTACACCAAATCTATGCTGTTCATCAATAATAGCAAGCCCAAGGCTCTTAAATTTAACCTTATCTTCCAAAACAGCATGGGTACCCACCAAAATTGAGAGCATTCCATTTTCAAGTTCTTCATGAATGATTTTTCTTTCGGATGCTTTTGTGGAGCCTGTTAAAAGCCTGACATTAATGTCTGTTTCCCGTAACAACTCTTTGATTCCATTGTAATGCTGTTGTGCAAGGATTTCAGTTGGAGCCATCATACAACTCTGAAAACCATTATCCATTGCTATAAGCATCGTCAGTAATCCCACCATTGTTTTTCCGGAGCCTACATCTCCCTGTAAAAGCCTGTTCATCTGGATGGGTTTCTTCATATCCATGCGGATCTCCCTTAACACCTTTTTCTGAGCATTGGTAAGATCAAAAGGCAGATGATTTTCATAAAAGTTATTGAAATGATCACCTATAATAGGAAAGGGGTTTCCATATGACTGGGTTTTATGGTGTAGCTTTTTCAAACCATATCCTAATTGGAAAAAAAAAGATTCTTCAAACTTTAACCTGTAATCAGCTTTTTCAAAGTACTCCATATCTTTTGGGAAATGCACGTTGAGAAAAGCGTGTTGCCTGGAAATAAACCCAAAGGTTTTCATCAGATATTCAGGGAAATTTTCCTCAATAAGATTAGGAATTTCCTTACATACATTTCTTAATATATTTTGGAAAAATTTTTGTCCCAGACCTCTTTTAGTAAGTTTTTCGGAACTAGGATAAATTGGTTTCAGGCGGGTATCACTTTCTTTGTTTTCTTCAGCTTCTATTTCGGGATGTGGCATAGAAAACTGACGGTTGAATACATTGATTTTTCCAAAGATATATACTTCACGATTAACAGGAATCTGTTCTTTCAGCCATTTAGAATATTGAAACCAAACCAGATCCATACTTCCGGTATGATCATTAAATTTGGCTGAGAGTCTTTTCGTTTTGCCGGTCTGAATTTCCTGCACCTGTGTGATTTTTCCTTTAAGCTGTATATCCAGATTACTTTCCTGCAACTGGGAGACCGTATATACTTTACTTTTGTCCAGATAACGGATCGGGTAGAAGTTCAGAAGATCTTCTACAGTAGAGAGCCCCAAAACATTTTTAATGAGTTTGGCTCTTTCCGGACCTATTCCTTTCACGTATTCTATGGGAGTATCTAAAGTCATTTCAAAAATGACCCCTAATTTCGGTAAAATAGATGAATTTTGAAATTTTTAGTACAAAAATATTGAAGAGGAAATATAAAAAAGACTTTCAGATTCTGAAAGTCTTTGATTTATGCTAATCTTTGATTTTAGATTTAAATTTTTTCTGGTAATCTTCCCATTGCTCTCTGGTTTTGATCTTTTTAAAGAGATCCTTTGATATTAATTCCAGATAAGGTTCCAGCTCTCTGGCAGACAATTCTCCCTGTAAGATTGTAATCGGATCACCATGATCATCCAGAAAAACCGTACTAGGCACTGCCCCTACATTCATATACTGAGTGAATTCGTGAAGGGAGTTTCTTCCTTTTTTATGCTCTGTATTAGGGTTTGAAAACTTTCTTCCAAAGATCTCGATGCTGTTTTTTTCTTCTGCATTAAACTTTACGGGGTAGTAGCTTTCATTTAAGATCTGGGCAATTACAGGATGCCCATAGGTTTTTTTATCCATAATCTTGCATGGTCCGCACCAGTCTGCATAAAAGTCAATAAGGATTTTTCTAGGATGTTCTTTCTGGGCTTTTAAAGCTTCTTCAATGGTCATCCACTTTATCTGTGCAAAACTTAAACTGAATAATAATAAAAGTATTATGCTTAAACTTTTCTTCATAATGTGATATTTGTGTAAAAATAAGCATAATAACTTATTTTTTATTTTACATCCTGCATTAATTTTTTCACGTATGGAGATATCAAAATTAATACCACTCCGGCAATTACGGCATACAATCCCAATTGTTTATAACCATCAGTATAAGTGATCAAAGCATCATAGTTGCTGGAGCCCTCTTTTGACGTAGCAAGACTGGCCCCGATAATTCCTGCTACATACTGTCCATAGGCTGAAGCAAGGAACCACATTCCCATCATCATTCCCTGAAGATTCTTGGTAGAAAGCTTTGTCATGATGGATAATCCGATAGGAGAAAGACACAATTCCCCAAGAGTAATGATCAATAATGCCAGAGTGAAGAAGTTCAATGAAGTAATTCCCTGAAGATCTGCAAATAGTCTGGTTGCAAATAAGACGTAATATCCTAATCCCAGGAAAATAAATCCTAATCCGAATTTGATAATGGTGTTAGGCTCAATTTTTCTTTTATTCAGCCAGATCCAAAGCAGCCCTACAAGTGGCGCCAGGAAAATAATAAAGAAGGCCCCTCCTGAATTATTAACACCATTAGGATCCAGTCCGAAAAGGTCTTTGTTCAGGTTCTTAGCCGCAAAAATACTTAAAGAACCTCCGCTTTGTTCATAAATTCCCCAGAATATGATAGAGAAAATAATGAAAACCAAAGCTGCCCAAAGCTTTTTACGTTCAGAAGCGGTTACTTTGGACATTTCATAGAATAAATAGATTAGTGTTAATGGTCCGATTGTCCACATAAAATAATCTGTATACTCTGTTTTAGCAACCATTGTCATAATAATAGGTACAAAAACCAATGACAGAACATATACTCCGTATTCTTTCCATTTGGGAATAGGAGCTGTTTTTACTTCTGCTAAAGGATGTCCGGGCTGTAATCCGATAGTTCCTAATGTTCTTTGGGTAAATACAAAGTTAATTAAGCTTACTACCATTACGATTGAAGCCAGTCCAAAAGCAATATGCCATCTCATTTCTTCCGCAATAACATTACTTAAAAATTCTCCTTTACCAATGGCAATGCATAAATAACCACCCAGCAATGCTCCAAGGTTAATCCCTGCATAAAAAAGTGAAAAACCTGCATCAGCTCTTGAATCATTAGGTTTATAAAGCTGTCCCACCATTGAAGAGATATTAGGTTTGAAGAAACCTGTACCTACTACGGTGAATGCTATTCCGAGGAAAAAGAATTTATGGGGATCTGTAGCAAGGATTAAACTTCCCACGATCATCAGGAGACCTCCCCAGAACAGGGATTTTCTGAATCCTAAAATTTTATCGGCAAAAAGGCCTCCTACAAAGGTAAAGGCATATACGAATGCTTGTGTGGCACCATATTGAAGGTTGGCTTCTTTTTCATGGAAATTAAGCTGTGAGATCATGAAGAAGACCAGCATTCCACGCATTCCGTAGAAACAGAAGCGTTCCCACATTTCAGAGAAAAACAGGCTCCAGATCTGTCTGGGATATTTTCCTTTGAAATTTTGTATTTCATCTAAAGTTAAGCTCATAATGATATATGATTAAGTTCTAATTAGGGTTTTTATTTTCCTGATCCAGCTCAAAACGGATTCTGTCCTGGTCAATAATTTGTTTAATTCTTCTTCTTCTTTTGGGAGGTACAGCAGGTATTTGCTGGCAAATAAATTGTTTTTATCATTTTGAGTGGGAAAAATCTGTAATGGGACCCGCTCAATTGTTGAGACAATGTGTCAACAATTGGAAACGCTGTGTAAAACTTTCGCATATTAGACAAGTTCGTATAATCAAACCCTTTTCCAAATTCTAAGGTAAGCTTCTGAGAAAGTTTTCTCAGCGTATACTTTCCGTATTCGGCATGTTCTTTTCCCTGCTGTTCATCTTCAACAATAAGTTTTCCAATCTGCCAGTAGGTAAGCAGTAGAGTAGAGTTCGCTAGCCGAAAAACTTTTTCGCGCGACTGCCTAATGATTTCCTTTACGGATTGGAATAAAGAATCTTCGGAAATTTCCATCATACGAAAATAAAAAAAACCTCTGACTTGGCAGAGGTTTTATAATATTTTGTTGATACAATTAGTTTACGCCGTGCATCATTTTCTTTAAGATAGGTGAAATTAAACCCAGAATTACAGCAGCAATACCACAAAGTACTACGAATACCAT
This sequence comes from Chryseobacterium flavum, assembly GCF_003385595.1. Taxonomy (GTDB): domain Bacteria; phylum Bacteroidota; class Bacteroidia; order Flavobacteriales; family Weeksellaceae; genus Chryseobacterium; species Chryseobacterium flavum. The sequence goes on from NZ_QNUE01000006.1 coordinate 133,265, forward strand.
AAAGAATTCAAATAAGTTGTGGATCTCAAAACCTACAAATGTAGGATTGTGAAGAGGTAATTGAGCTTTTTCAAATGCCGCAACCTGATCAGCAGTTAACGTTACTTTTTTATCTAAAACATCCTGAAGGTTTACCCCTATTTCCTGTGCTTTTTTAAATTTATCACCAGTTGCAGGGATAAGCGCTCCTAATGAACCAGCTAATGCATAACCTGCAGCGTTAGAAATGAAGAAAACACCATACAGTAAAGAAGCAAATCTTTTTGGAGCCAGTTTACCCACCAATGATAGTCCGATTGGAGAAAGGCAAAGCTCACCACAAGTCTGGATGAAATATAGTAACATTAACCATTTGATGGCTAATAAACCTGAATTTCCAAGATCTTTTACGTTATGTGCAATAATGAAATAAGATAGAGCGATCAATGCCAATCCCATAGCCTGTTTGAACGGAGATACCGGTTCTTTACCTTTTGCACGCAGTTTATCCCAGATTAAACTGAATGGAACTGCCAGGATAACAACAAAGATTCCGTTAAAGATCTGAACCATTGAAGGAGGCATATTCCAGCCAAAGATATTTCTGTCGGTCTGATTATCTGCAATAAATGTTAATGATGAACCTGCCTGCTCAAACGCAGCCCAGAAGAAAATAATAAAGAATGATACAATATAAATTACCCAGATTCTTTGCCTTTCAATTTTGTTTTCTGCAGAACTCATAATAAGGAAAGCCAATGAAATACCGGCAGCATAGATGAAAGGATAAATGATTCCTTTGATCAGCTGTCCCATTTCCACGGAATTAAATCCTAGCTCTCCTACCAGAAGATATCTGAAAACAAAGAATAAAGCTACAAATATAACTCCGGTAATACCCAGAGACTGACCTGAGAATTTTGCTGTCTGGGTTTCGCCTTCTTCGAAATCAGCACTTGTATTGTGTTTAGGTAAGCCACCAATAGGTCTTCCTTCCGGTGTTACTACATATTTGTTTTTAAGGATAAAGAATGTTACTGTTCCAATAACCATTGCAATAGAAGCTGCTAAGAATCCCCATTTGAAAGCAAAGATATCTCTTACTCCCGTTGCAGCATCTTTTACGTCTCCTACGTATGGACAGATGAACTGACCCAGAAATGCTCCGATGTTAATCCCCATGTAGAAAATGGTGAAAGCAGAATCTAGTTTGGATTTTTCCTGTTTTGGATAAAGGCTTCCTACCATTGAAGAAATATTCGGTTTGAAGAATCCATTACCAAAAATGATAACAAATAATGCCAGCCACATGATAAGCTTAGCACTACTAATATCTGCTGAGAAAGTAGAGGCGCTGATGAATAATAAGAACTGGCCGATAGCCATTAAAGATCCACCAATGATGATGGCATATCTGTTTCCGATATATTTATCAGCAATAAATCCTCCCAAAAGAGGTGTTAAATAACATAAAGCTAGAAATCCACCATAGATGATCGCTGCATCAGCTTCTTTTATCAATAAGGAATTTACCATAAAGAGCGTTAAAAGTGCTCTCATTCCATAAAAGTTGAAACGCTCCCACATTTCTGTTCCGAAAAGAACCCATAACCCTTTGGGATGTCTGGAATTCTTATTCTCTACAAATTCATCCGGTTTCGGATTTATTGCTTCAATATTATCCATTCTATTGTTAATTTTTGTTAAGACTGACAAATATAGTTTATTTTGGGTTTTTGGCAAGTTTTTAATTTTATTTTTAAATAAAAAAGCTGCGGAATCGTTTCGCAGCTTGATATTCTTTATAATAAAGAAGAGTTTAATGCCCTTTCTCTTTCATGATCTTGTTTAATCTTTTTAACATAGAAAGGCCTAAAAGTGTTGCAAATATTAACAATGCAAAATTAACAAGAAAATAATTTGTTTTGTTTTCATAGCTGTACCATGTACTGGCTAGAATTCCGGAAAGTTTATTCCCTACAGAGTTTGCCAGGAAAAATCCTCCCATCATTAAAGCCGTAATTCTCGCAGGAGAAAGCTTTGAAACAAAAGAAAGACCCATCGGGGAAAGGCATAGCTCGCCGATGGTAATAACTCCATAACTTGCTACCAGCCAAAGAGGAGAAACTTTTACAGCTCCGTTGTCTCCGTTCATTACTGCTAAAACCATCACAAGGCAGGAAAGTGCTGAAATAAACAGCCCCAAAACTATTTTGGTAGGGGTTAGCGGTTCTTTTCCCTTTCTTCTCAACATTGCCCAGAATCCAACAATAACCGGTGTCAGAGCAATAACCCAGAACGGGTTAATAGACTGGAATAATTCCGTATTATACAGATATACCTTTTGTGTTCCCTCTAAAGTCTTACGATCTAAATCGGAAATATTTTCGAAATAAACATCTTTACCTGTTCTTTTTAAAGGTGTTCCGTTTTCATCTTTTTGAGCCCTGAACTGATTGTCATAAACGGGCACTTCCTTATCTTCATAGCTTTTTGCTTCCACCATGTAAATTCCTTCCAATGGTTTTTCTAATGAAGCAGGAACACTTCTGTCTGTATAATAGTTTGCCCATCTTGTCAGTGCAGTTCCGTTCTGTTTGAAAACAGCCCAGAAGAACATGCTGATAAGAAACACGGATAGCAATGCACCAATGGAAGACTTTTCTTCCGGTTTGGCTTTGAAGTAAAGGGATGCATAAAAATAAATGACAGGAATACATGCAAAAATAAATGCATCTGTACTGTCACTGCCAAAGATATTATCAGGAATAAACCAGCCTATTGCTCCGGCAATGATAGCAGGAACAAATACTTTGATCAGGATCTCTGAAAGTTTAGTGTCACCTTCCTGTACAGGCTTCATCTGTGCTGCATGAATGTAATGTTTTCTTCCGATTGTAAAAATAACCATCCCGATCAGCATTCCCACTCCCGCTGTAATGAACGCTTCTCCCCAACCGAATTTATTCCGCATAAATGCTGCAATAATATTACAAATAAATGCTCCGATATTGATTCCCATATAGAAAATATTGTATCCGGAATCTTTGTTGGCCTTGTAAGGTTCTTCGGAATACAGATTTCCCAATAAAGTAGAAATGGTCGGTTTAAAGAATCCGTTTCCGATAATAATTAAAGCTAAAGAAGTATAAAACAGGGGTAATTCCTTGAAAACGCCCATTCCTATATAGCCTGCAGCCATTAAAAAACCTCCGAGATAAATAGACTTGATATATCCTAATACTCTGTCTGCCAGAAATCCTCCAATAAAGGGGGTAAGGTAAGTCAGTGCTATATAAGTTCCGAAAATGTCATCAGCTGTTTTGTCCGGCAATCCAAGTCCTCCTTTCATACCGGAAGGTTCAATAACATACAGAACAAAGATTCCAAGAATCAGATAGTACCCGAAACGCTCCCACATTTCTGTGAAAAAGAGGTAAGGAAGTCCTTTAGGATGTTTAGTCTTCATATAATCAATTTTCAAATTTCCCAAAAATAGGTTTTTAATTTTAATTGATAAAATAAATAATACCGCCGCAAATGATTAATGAAATAAATAAAAAATCCCCTCAATATAGAGGGGGTTCTTTTATTTAGACTTTTTTGGAGCCATTGGAGGAGGTGGAGAGGTCTTGATTTCTACCACATCTGTTCCTCTTTTTTCAGCTTTTACAATACCATTTACAAAATTTTCCATTTCATTTTTATTAGCTTCAAACTGATTGGCATAGGTATGAGTTGATACGCTACAGTAACCGCCGCTGGTAAGGTAGAGGTTTGCTATATATTCAAAGTCCAGCCCTTTGACATTGGCACTGTATTCAACATGAAGCACTTTAATTCCATTAACAGTTCTGTATTCAGACTTTTTTAATTTAAAATAATCTGAATTTCTTTGGATAATGGAAATCAGAATATCCTTCAAGTTTTTTAGGGTCTGAACCGGCATGATTTCACTGCCAAAGAATGCATACACCGTAGAGTTTGAAAGATTGTTGAATGCATATTCAACGAAGGTGCTGCTTTCAGGAGCTTTTACGATTTTCCATTTTTTAGGATTATAATAAAATCCTCCATCAACGTTTTTACTTTTTACAATGAAGGTAGACTCTTTTGTTTTTTCAAATAATTCATCATTGGTCGTAATTGTTTCGAGAGTTTTTTCGTCACTTTCGTTTACAAATTTCCATGTTTTATTCTCTAAAAGAACTACTTCTTTTCCATCCTCTGTTAATGCTTTTATCTGAGACCGGAGAGAAAAGGATAATAAAATACATGCCGATAAAATAATTTTTTTCATTGCGGATATTATAAATTATTCAGAATAAAATCCGTCATTTTCTGATACAATTGCGGTCTTGTCTGTCCACCGTAAATTCCGTGGTTTTTATCAGGGTAGGCCATGAAATCAAACTGTTTTTTATTTTGAATCAAAGCTTCAGAGAATTCCATAGAGTTTTGGAAATGAACGTTGTCATCAGCCGTTCCGTGGATTAATAAGAATTTTCCTTTTAAAAGATTGGCATATTCTGTAGGAGAGTTTTTATCATATCCGTCAGCATTTTCCTGAGGAGTTCTCATAAACCTTTCTGTATATACTGAGTCGTAATACCTCCAGTTGGTTACCGGAGCAACAGCTATTCCCATTTTGAATACATCAGCTCCTTTAGTCATGGCCAGACTTGTCATATAACCACCAAAACTCCATCCAAACATTCCGATTCTATTTTTGTCAATATAAGACTGATTTCCAAACCATTTTGCTGCAGTGATCTGATCTTCAATCTCATATTTTCCTAAGTTCATATAGGTTACTTTTTTATATTTAGCCCCTTTATAGCCAGTTCCACGCCCGTCTACACAAGCTACAATGTATCCTTTTTGTACAAGGTGATTGAACCACATTGCATTTCCGTTATCCCATGAGTTTGCAACCTGTTGAGACCCCGGCCCGGAATATTGGAACATGAACAATGGATACTTTTTATTCGGATCAAAGTTTTTAGGTTTCATGATCCATGCATTCATCTGGTCACCAACAGCGTTGGGAATAGTGATGAATTCTTTTTCAACAAAATTATCAGCTTTTAACTTTTGTAATTGATCATTGTTATTCTGCAGTTCTTTTACTGTTTTACCATTTCCGTCTTTCAGAACATAGGTATATGGTTTGGAAGCAGTAGAAGATGTTTCAATAAAATAATTATAATTCTTACTGAAATTAGCAGAATTGTTTCCTTCAGCATTCGAGATCAACTGAGACTTTCCGTTTTCAATATTTATTTTTGAAATAACTTTATTAATGCTGCCTTTTTCTGTGGTCTGAACATAAATTTCTTTAGATTTAGGATTGAATCCATAGTAATCAGTTACTTCCCAATTTCCCTTTGTGATCTGTTTTTTAAGTTTACCATCTTTATCATACCAGTATAAATGTCTGTTCCCATCTCTTTCGGAAGCCCAGAAGAAAGAATCGTCCTCAAGGAATTCCAAAGTGGGACTGTCTGTATCAATCCACTTTTCATCAGTTTCAGTAAATAGCTTCTGAACAGCTCCTGTTTTAGTGTTTACCTTTAAAATATCTGAAGCATTTTGAATTCTTTCAGAGGTTATTAAGACAATCTCATCTGCTTTTGCCGTCCTGAAAACATTCGGAATATAATAGTTTTTGAATGCACTCAGGTTAAGTGGTATTGTTTTTCCACTGTCCAGGCGATATAACTGTGCTGAAACTACAGAATTCTTTTCTCCGGCTTTAGGATATTTATAACGCATTTCTGCAGGATAAAGGTTTTTTCCATAGATTGGAATGTAAATCTCAGGAACCTGGCTTTCATCCGATTTAACAAATACAATGGCGTCAGAATTTTTTGTCCATTCATATTGTCTTGCATGCCCGAATTCTTCTTCATACACCCAGTCTGCTAATCCATTGATAATAGAATTTTTCTTTCCATCAGTGGTAATTTGTGTAATTTTTCCTGAGGTCAGATCCTGATAAAATAAATTGTTATCAGAAATGAAAGCTACCTTTGCGGCATCAGGTGAAAATCTTGGTTCCTGAACAGGCTTTCCGTTGTTCAGACTGGTTATCTTTCCGGATTTTAAATCCTTCACTTCAAATTTTCCAAGAAAAGAATGTCTATAGATAGGCTGGCTCTCTTTTTGTAAAAGAATTTTAGATTCATCATCTGAAAATTCATAGCTTTCAAATTGTCCGTCTACAATATTTCCTTCTTTCTGTGAAGTTTTGTATGAATATTTAGCAATTCCTGCGGGTTCAATAACCAGATAGTTTTCGCCGTTTTTCATGGAAGTAATCCCGGCGATGCCTTTGCCACGGTAATAGCCTGAATATATTTTATCTAAAGTAATTTCCTGTGCTGATACATTTTGAAATGCAGCGGCAATAGTAAGGGTTAAAAAGAGTTTTTTCATTTCTAGTATTAATGGAATTCAAAGATAATAATTTTATTAAAATGTGTAAAAAAGCTTTTTAAATGAGGCTTTTGGCAAAAAAATTGAATATAATTAACCATAATCAAATCAAATAATAATTATGGAAACTAATGCATACAATCAGAAACTGAACTGTTATAAATTGAATGACCGAATTATTTATACTGGTTTTTCAAGCTTTAAAGATGCTGAAGAATGTGCCCATAAAAAAGGCGGAACTTTAGTGGAAGTAGGGTTTAAAGATGGAAATGATAACCCCGAAATTACGGATGAGGCAGGTTTGATAGAAAAAAAGCTTCATTATTACGTGTATGCAGGTGATGAATATAAATTTATCCATTCATCTGATCCGGGATTCAGGAAATATGCAGATGAATTGCAAAAAATAAAAGCTAAAATGCGTCAGGATGCTCCTGATGAAAGATATTTAGCCAATTTTGAGATTGAAAATGCAGAAGATCCGATTATTGTGATTAAAAATGATCATTTTGAGTCGGTTACTTCAAGAGAACGTTCAAAGTATTTGAAACACGCCAGAGTTTACGAATTAGGGGTATCCCTGCCCAAAACTTAAAAAAATTATCATGAGCAAAACGAAATATTCAGAAAAAGCTCAGGACAAAGTAGGAAAGGTAATGCACGAATTTAAGGAGGGAAAACTGAAATCTTCTTCCGGTAAAAAAGTGACAAGCAGAAAACAAGCCGTAGCAATCGGGATTTCTGAAGCAAGAGAGAAAGGCATGAAAGTGCCTGCAAAAAAGAAAAGTAAATAAACTAAAAAAACAGCCGAATTTTCCGGCCGTTTTTTTATATTTCAGCTTTACCTTCGTTATTCAGCTTCATTATAAAGCACTTTATAATATTCATCTGCCATTCTATCACTATTGAACTGATGTTTAACATCATTCATGGCATTGTGCTGAATCTTTCTCCATTGGTCCGGATGATCATAATACGTCGGAATAATTTCATTTTCAAGGATTTCATATAGTTTATTTAAATCATAATTATCCTGCTCGTAGATACTCATATTCAGGTAATCTGCTTTTGGAACAACAAATGCGTTCTCTCCATGTTTTGCAAATTCAGGAATCCATCCGTCATCGGTAGATAAGTTTACGGAGCCATTCATTGCAGCTGTCATTCCGGATGTCCCGGATGCTTCCCGCGGAACTCTCGGATTATTCAGCCATAGGTCCGATCCTTGTTTCAGAGATTTACTTAAAGAAAGTTCATATCCTGTAAGTACTGCCATATTTTTATGATTCTTACTTTCTTCAACCAGTGTGTTGAAAGTAGAAATAGCTGAATAATCCATAGGGTAGGGTTTACCTGCCCAAATGATCTGAACCGGATATTCTGGATTATTAAGGAGTCTGTAAAACCTGTCTTTGTCATGAAGGAGAAGCTCAGCCCGTTTGTAACCTGCAAATCTTCTGGCCCATACGATTGTGAAAATATTCGGGTTAAATAAATTTCCTGTCTGGTCAGCTACAATGCTGAATAAATTCTTCTTTAATTGTTTTTTTCTGTAGTCAAAAACAGTTGCATCATTTTCATCTTTAGCATTGTAAAGAGGTTTATCTGCCCAATATTTGAACTCCTGCGCATTTGTAACCGAAGTGATTTCACAGATTCCTGGGTATTTATTCCACATAGTCCTGGAAACAACACCATGTAGCTGAGAAACTCCATTGGCTATTCTTGCCATTTTTAATGCACAAAGGGAATGATTGAATCGGTCATCATCGGATCCTTCTATACTTTTTATTTCTTCCATACTGTAACCGGAGAAATAAGACATATCATAACATAGTTTTAAATTATGCTTTTCATTACCTGCTTCCTCGGGAGTATGGGTTGTAAATACGAGTTTTTCTTTGACTTTATTCAGATCTCCATTAAATTTTTTCAGCAGATAAAATGCTGCCGGTAATCCGTGGGCTTCATTCAGATGATAAACTTCCCTTTCAATATTCATTTCATCCAGTAACTTAGCTCCGCCTTTGCCTAATAAAATGTATTGAGCAAGTTTCGTTGATTCATTGGCATCATATAATTTGTGGCAGATGGTTTTGGAAACATGATCATTTTCCGGAACATCTGTGGAAAGGAAGAACATAGGTGCGGTATTAAAAATTTCAGGATCAAGGTACCATACTTTTACCCATACCGGGGCACTATGAATTTCAATCTGAAATTTTATTCCGGTGTCCTCAAGAAAACTGTATAATTTTCTGGTCCATACAGGTTGTAGGGTCTGATCGTGATTTCTTGCCTGGTCATAATAACCGAACTTCCAGAGAATGCCAATTCCAATAAGATCCTGCTTCAGATTGTAAGCACTCCTCATATGAGATCCTGCCAGGAAGCCAAGCCCTCCGGAATATATTTTTAACACCTGTTCAATGGCAAATTCCATTGAAAAATAGGCTGTTTTTTTTGAATATTGGGGATTGATGTTATAAGGTATTTTAAAATTCCTAAAATCCATATATGCTGGTTTGTGTTAGAGCAGACAAAGGTATTAATTATGAAAATAAACTTTACATTAATTATTTGATAAATTAATTTAAAAAGTAAATATTGAATTGTTTTTTTGTTTATCTTTAAGAGTGTAAATTTTTGATTTTCAAAAACTTTTAACGATGAAAGCCAATGGCTGCATGTGTTTTAATTTCATAAAAAAATCGCACATGAAAAAGACATTCTCTGATGAAGATTTAATTAAGAATCTGAGTTTATATTATCTGAACAGGCATTTGAAGAAGAAGCCTATAGAAAAATATCATCGTACAATAGATGAATCTCCGCTTCATGATCGTGAAAAATATAGAAAGAAATCCGAAATTTTACTTTTAAACTCTTTTATGCACCATTTTCCAGAGGTGAAATTTGAAAACCTTACCTGCGAGAGTCCTGACTTTATCGCAAAATTAAATGACAAAAAAATAGGAATAGAGCTGACAGAGGTAATCAATCATCTGGAAATGAAAAAAATGGAAAGCACTTTGAATAAAATGTTCCGCCAAGCAGAAATATTATTAGAACAGGAAGACACTACGAAATATCGTGGTGTTTATTTTTTAGAGTTTCATCCTGATATAAAGTTTAATAATCTTGAACAACAGGAGGAAAATATTATCAATATTTACAAAAGCATTAAAAAAGGCAAAGCTGTAGGATGTGTGAAAAAGATCCGGAAATCTTTCCATCGAAGAAATGTTTTCATTACCCATGAGTACAGTATGAATCTTTTTGATGAACTCTGTTCTGAAAAGATTCTGGAACTTATTGAGAAAAAAAATGAAAAATTCCCTTATTATGATACTTCTGTGGATGAATGTTGGCTGGTGATTGTTTCCGATATGAATTCTATTGCTTCAAGATATACTTTTATTCAAGATAAGGAACATTTAAAAGAAGTAAAAAGTCCTTTTCATAAAATATTTCATCTTGAAAATCTTTGCGGAAATATTACAAGTATAAAATAATCGGTTTTCAATATGGAATTATATAAGGATTGATTGTTTTGTTTTTGAATAGTTTAAAATTTTCATGAAATCATTGATTGTAATTAAATTATAGGTATATTTGGTGTAATTATTATCATTCTGATTTAAACTAATTTAACCATAAAACATATATCTATGAGGAGACTTTTACTGTTTATTCTTTTTTGTGTTTATCAGACTTTTTATTCTCAGGCGGATTGTGCTACAGCATTGGCTGTCTGTGGAAATTCAGATATAACCTATAGTCCTACAGGATATGGTAATATCAAGGAACTTGTGAATTCGGGCACCTGCTTGGACGCAAGCGGAGAGCATAATTCGATTTGGTATAAAATTACAATTGCTACAGGAGGAACCCTGACTTTTGATCTTGTTCCCAATAATCCGGACGCTGATTATGACTGGGCTATTTATGGGCCTAATGTTACCTGTGGGAATTTAGGCGCTCCCATACGCTGTAATGCTGCAACAGTTATCGGAGTAGGACCATCAACAGGATTGAATATGACCAGTACTCTTTTAAGTGCTGTAGGTGGATCTACAACACCTTACTGCAAATATCTTGATGTTTTGCCTGGCCAGACTTATTACCTGTTCATTGATAACTGGGTAAGCAGTACGAGTTCTACAACGGCACCTTTTTCTTTAACCTGGGGAGGAACAGCAACACTAGCTTCACCATTTACAGATCCTAATATTCAGATTTATCCATTTAACCCACCGGGAGTAGCTCCTGTAAATCCGGCAGATCCAAGAGAAGTCATTATATGCTCAAGCAGTGAGTTGTTTGACTTTTCTACGTTGTCTCCTGGAATTCTTAATGGGAATCAGAATTTCAGTGTAAGCTACCATACAAGTCAGAATGAGGCATTGACAGGCGCTAATCCTATTACTGTTCCACAGATTGTTAATACAACTACTGTTTTCTATTATAGTATCAGTTATACAGATGCAACAAATCCGGATAACCCGCTTAATAAATGTAAACAGATAGGAAAGTTTAAGTTTAAAGATGGATCTATTACTGTTAAAAATGCTACTTTAACAGCCTGTAACAATAATAATGCGGGAACAGCTCTATTTGATCTTACATCGGCAGATGTTATTTCCAATCCTAATGTGATCAAGAAATATTATCATTCTATGGCCGACCTCACTACAGGCACTAATGAAATTACGACTCCGGCAGCATTTGCATCAGCAGAAGGAGTCATTTATGTAAAAGTAATATCCGAATTCGGCTGTAGTGCTATTGCACAGATTACTTTAAAATTCTATCCTGTGATTGTAGTGAATGATGCTACAATAAGATCTTGTTTTATTGAAGAAAATCCCTCTACAGCATCCTTTAATCTTACTACAGCAAGTATAACCAGCCAAACCGGAGTGTTGAAGAAATATTATCCTTCAATAACCGATGCTGTTAATCAGACCAATGAAATTCTAAATGAAACAACTTATATTGCTCCTAGTGGAACCGTATATGTAAGGGTTTATAATAGTCAGGGATGTTATATTGTGGCAAAAATTATTTTGGTTGTTATTCCCCCTGTATATTCCGCTATTCTTAAAGATAAAACCATTTGTGCTGAAGATACCACAACTTTAGATGCAGGACCAGGATTTAAAAGTTATGAATGGAATACAGGAGCCACTACTCAGAGTATTAATAATGTGGGAATAGGAACATATTGGGTGAAACTAAAAACAGGAGATTGCACCGTTATGCAGAAAGTTACGGTATATCCGTCTGATCAGCCTGTTGTTTCAGGAATTGATATTGCCAATAATACTGTTACGATATCAGTGATGGGAGGAAATCCGGCCTATAGATATTCCATGGATAATATCCACTGGCAGGATTCTAATGTGTTTACCAATATTTCAAGAGGGGATCATAAAGTGTTTGTTAAGGATTCTTATGATTGTGATCCTGTAGAGATCGGAATTGTTGTTCCAAATCTTGTTAATGTGATTACTCCGAACGATGATGGTATGAACGATGTTATAGATTATTCTGCATTGGCAGGTAAGCAAAATCTGGTTATGGATATTTTTGACCGGTATGGAAACAGAGTGTATCGTGCAGATAGATCTAACGGCTACAAATGGGATGGTACCGAAGGAGGAAAAAGAGTGTCTACAGGTACTTACTGGTATTCTGTGACCTGGAAAGAAAATGATAAAAAGAATACGCCGGTTACATTCTCAGGATGGGTACTTGTCAAAAACAGAGAATAACGGCAATAAATATATTACATAGATAAAACCACTTCAGCTGAGGTGGTTTTATCTTTAAAAAAGGTTACATTAGTCAATAAAATTAAAGAAATGAAAGAGTTGTTTATTAAACGTTTTGAATATTACAAATCTTTAGGTGACAGGGTTTTTGAACAGTTATCCGGTGAGCAGGTTTTCTGGCAATATAATGATGAAAGTAATTCTATTGCTGTTATTGTAAAGCATATTGCCGGGAATATGCTTTCAAGATGGACCCGTTTTTTAACGGAGGATGGAGAAAAGTCGTGGCGTCACCGTGATGAAGAGTTTGTTAATACTTTTACAACAAAAGAGGAGGTAAAAGATTACTGGGAAAAAGGATGGAAGTGTCTTTTTGATGCCCTGAACCAAATTAATGATGACAATATCTATTCTACAATTTATATTCGTGGCGAAGCCCATACCGTTATTGATGCTGTTCTCAGACAGCTTGCTCACTATCCTTATCATATAGGGCAAATTGTATATATTGCTAAGATGATTAAGAATAATGAATGGCAAACGCTTTCTATAGCCAGAAATAAATCACAGGAATTTAACAGAGAAATGAAAAATAAATTTCATGACAATGAACCATCTTCCAATTCTTCACCTGTTTGTTTTCAGAGCAGCCCTGAAGTAAGGGATGAATACAAGCAATAGATTGAATCAATCTTTATTTCTTATTAAAATTACTATCTTTGCACCCATAAAATTCAGGAGTAACAAATGTCTACTTTTCACAGAACTGCCGCGTTTCATACACTTGGCTGCAAATTAAACTTTGCAGAAACATCTACTATTGCCCGTCAATTAACAGATGCAGGATATGATAAGGTAAGTTTTGATGATAAGGCTGATGTATATGTAATCAATACATGCTCAGTGACAGAAAATGCTGACCGTGAATGTAAGCTTCATGTAAAAAGAGCAATGAAAGCCAATCCGGAAGGGCTTGTGGTGATTGTAGGATGCTATGCACAGCTGAAACCTGAAGAGATTTCACAGATTGAAGGAGTAGATCTGGTTTTAGGGGCTAAAGAAAAATTTAATATTCTAAGCTATCTTGATGACCTGGAAAAATCAGACAATGAAGGAATTGTTCACTCATGTGAGATCGAAGAAACAGATTTCTTTATCGGAAGTTATTCAATTGGTGACAGAACAAGAGCATTCCTGAAAGTTCAGGATGGGTGTGATTACAAATGTACTTATTGTACGATTCCATTGGCAAGAGGGATTTCACGTTCAGATACTATTGAAAATGTTCTGAAAAATGCTACGGAAATTGCAGCAAAAGATATCAAAGAAATTGTTCTTACTGGTGTAAATATTGGTGACTACGGTAAGGGAGAATTTGGAAATAAAAGACATGAACATACGTTCCTGGATCTTATTTCTGAGCTGGATAAAGTAGAAGGAATAGAACGGATCCGTATATCCTCTATTGAACCCAATCTTTTGAAAGATGAAAGTATCGAACTGGTTTCTAAAAGCAGAAGCTTTGTTCCGCATTTTCATATTCCACTACAGTCAGGATGTGATGATTTATTGAAAAAAATGAAACGCCGTTATCTGACAAAGCTGTACCATGACAGAGTATATAAGATCCGTGAGGTAATGCCGGATGCTGCTATTGGTGTGGATGTTATTGTAGGATTCCCGGGGGAAACAGAAGAGCGGTTTATGGAAACGTATAATTTCCTTAATGAACTGCCCATTACTTATCTCCATGTATTTACTTATTCCGAAAGGGAAAATACAGAAGCTGCAGCAATGGAGGAGATAGTTCCTGTATCTGAAAGAAAAAAACGAAATAAGATGCTTCGTATTCTTTCTGAAAAGAAAAAAATGGCATTTTATCAGACTCAGCTTGGAAAAACGCTTCCTGTTCTCTGGGAGCATGAAAATAAAGATGGAAAGATGTTCGGCTTCACAGAAAATTATGTGAGAGTCCAGAAAGACTTTGACCAGGCATCAGTTAATAAAATCGAATTTCTGAATTTAGAAAAAATACTGTCAGATGGCACGGTTTCAGTGCAATCTTCTTACCAAAATTTTTTAGCAAAAGCGTAGGCTCTTTGTAAAATTTCTACTAAATTTATTTTTAACTTTAAATACTACATTCATGAGAGATAAGTTTTTATCTTGGGGAATTGTATTAGTAATTGCTACATGGATTGTGGCATTGCTGATCAGAGCGCACTATTGGATACCAATACTCCTGTCCGCTATTTATGCATTGGGTGTTTACAATGCTTATCAGTCAAAACATGCTATTTTAAGGAATTTTCCTGTTTTAGGATATTTCCGCTATTTTTTTGAGAGTATTTCTCCGGAAATGCAGCAGTATTTCATTGAGAGGGAGACTGATGGGAAACCATTTCCCAGGAATCAGCGTTCAGCAGTGTACAGACGTGCTAAAAACTTAAGTGATACAGTAGCTTTTGGAACCCAGTTGGAAGTTAATCATAGAAAATATGAAGGGATTAAGCATTCTATTTATGCCAAATCACCATCAGAAGAGCTTCCGAGAGTATGGGTAGGAGGTGAGCAATGCACACAGCCTTATCATGCATCTTTATTTAATATTTCTGCAATGAGTTTTGGAGCACTAAGTGACAGGGCTCAGATTTCCCTTAACAGAGGAGCTAAAAAAGGAAATTTTTATCATAATACAGGGGAAGGAGGAATTTCTCCATATCATTTGGAAGGAGGGGATCTATGCTGGCAGATTGGAACCGGCTATTTTGGATGCCGGGATGAAGAAGGAAAATTCAATCCTGAATTATTTACAAAATATTCAACGCTGCCTAATGTGAAAATGATTGAGATCAAATTATCACAGGGAGCCAAGCCGGGGCATGGAGGTGTTCTTCCGGGAGTAAAGAACACTCCTGAAATTGCTGCCATCCGGCACGTCACTCCTGGGATGACTGTTATTTCGCCGCCATCACATACTGCATTTTCTGATGCCGCAGGCCTGTTGAGGTTTGTACAGCAGCTAAGAGAGCTTTCAGGAGGAAAACCAATTGGATTTAAGCTTTGTATAGGTGATACAAAAGAATTTGAAGATATATGTGTACAAATGAATGTGCTGAAAATCTATCCTGATTTTATTACAATAGATGGCGCAGAAGGAGGAACTGGAGCAGCGCCTCCGGAATTTTCAGACGGTGTAGGGATGCCTTTAGAGCCTGCATTAATATTTGTAAACAGAACCCTTAATAATTACAATTTAAGACAGAAATTAAGAGTTATTGCAAGTGGTAAGGTGCTGACCAGCCTGGATATTTTAAGGGCTATCGCAATGGGAGCAGATATGTGTAACAATGCAAGAGGATTTATGTTTTCTTTAGGATGTATTCAGGCATTAAGATGTAATTCTAATAACTGTCCTACAGGAGTTGCAACTCAAGATAAAATGTTGATTAAAGGATTGGATGTGACAGACAAAAGTGAAAGAGTATATCACTTTCATAAAAATACACTGCATACATGCAATGAGCTTATTGCTGCAGCGGGACGAAGTTCCTATGAAGAAGTTGATGCTACCATGTTCATGAGAGGAGATGAGTTTGAGCATCTTGCAGACTTGTATTTCCCGGATATTTTAGGAAATGTAAAGCAAAAAGCAAGGTAGTATATTCAGATAAATAAAATCCCCACAATTAAATATTGTGGGGATTTTATTATTATGTTTCTCTAATTTTAATCGTTAGTTCTTGGGATATTTTTATATACCTGGAAGTTGAATACAAAACTTCTGTTTCTGAAAGAATATCCGCTGTAATTGTAATGAGAATCTCTTGCAAAAGCAGCTCTTGATGGCACAATAATTACTCCTTGAAGATTATATTCTTCAGAATCAGCTTTGTCAAAAGCTTTGAATTTCTGTAAAGCTTCATTGAAACCCTCAATCATATAATAGCTTTTTTGTCTGGCTGCATCTGTAGTTGCTTCCTTAATTAATTTATCATCTTTTCTTATATAATAGAATTTAGGATCTACAACTGGTATTCCTTTCTCACTGATTGTGTTATAATTAGTCATGGGAAGACCTAAGCCAAATGCAACATTTCCACTGTTGTTATTAGCTACATAAGTTTGAGCATTCATCATAATACGGATACTGTCTCTTGGTCCGATAGAAGTTCCCGGAGAAGGCTGGGCATCGGGTCTTGTAATAAAAATCGTCCCGGAAGGTAAAGTTTCATGTGGAAGTTGTGACAGTTTTTTTTCATTATCATCACCGGTGTCAGTAGAGCTGAATGCTTTTATATTTCCTTGGGTGTCAAGATAATTTTCATCCATGAATTTTTTAATAGCCTGATCATCATAATTGTTTTGAACATTGATATCTTCAGGTTCATTAATGGTATCATCTACTACATCATCTTTTTTGCAGGCAGTAAAACACAAAGAACCTGCGAGGATATATAAAAATATTTTTTTCATTTCAAAAAACTTTAATTACTTTACAAATAATATAACGGCAAAAGTATAAAAAAATATGAGAATAGATAAATTTTTATGGAGCATTCGTTTTTATAAGACGAGAAGTATTGCAGCAGAGGAGATTAAAAAGAACAGGGTTTCTATGGGAACGTCTGCCGTAAAGTCATCTAAGGAGGTAAAAGAAGGAGATATTATTAAGATCCGTAAGAATCAGATTGATTATAAAATAAAAGTAATCCAGATTCCCAAAAGCAGGATTGGTGCAAAATTGGTCCCTCTGCATATACAGGATGTAACAGATAAAGAACAGTACGAATTGCTGAAACTTCGTAAAATGTCACAGGATTACTATAGAAATAAAGGAGAGGGAAGACCTACTAAAAAAGACAGAAGAGAAATGGATGAATATGTGGGGAATGATATTACTTCAGATTTTACTGATTGGGATGACTTTTTCGGAGAGAATGATGATGATGATGAAAATGAAGATTAAAGTAAAAAGCTCTAGAGATAGAGCTTTTCTATTATTTCCTGAACAATATCTTCCGGTTCCCTTGAATCTGTTCCTATGCTGAACTGTGCTTTGCTGTAGAACTGATTTCTTTCGAATAAATGTTTGGCAATAAATTCCGGAAGATCTTCTTCTGAAATGTTGGCTATTAAAGGTCTTTTGTCTTTCTGTTTGGAAAGCCTTTCTGCTAAAGTTGCCACTGAAGTTCTTAAAAATACACTTTTCGAATTATGATTAATAATTTCCATATTGTTATAATATACAGGTGTTCCTCCACCAAGACTTAAAACAACATTCTCTTCAGAAGCAAGGATTTCTTCCAGTGTTTCTCTTTCCAGTTTTCTAAAATAAATTTCCCCTTTTTGCTCAAATATCTCCGGAATGGTTAATTTATTCCTTCTGGAAATCTCTTTATCAAGATCAATTAGCTTAAAATTTAATTTTTCGCTTAATATTTTGGAAATGTGAGATTTGCCACTCCCCATGTATCCGATCAGTGAAATTATCATGAATTTTTTTTAAACAAATTTGCGAAAAAGTTTTGAGATAAAGAAAAAAGTCATATCTTTGCACCACTTAAAACAAGGGACATTACTTAAATGAAAACTTGTATGATAAGTGGCCGACTCGGTAGCTCAGCTGGTAGAGCAATACACTTTTAATGTATGGGTCCTGGGTTCGAATCCCAGCCGGGTCACAAGCAAGAAGATTACTCAGGTTTGTAATTTTATTGCCTGCGTGGTGAAATTGGTAGACACGCCATCTTGAGGGGGTGGTTTCCTAAGGATGTGCTGGTTCGAGTCCAGTCGCAGGCACTGCAAAGAAAAATTAATAATTGAAGTGAATTATAATTCATTTTGATTGTGGCCGACTCGGTAGCTCAGCTGGTAGAGCAATACACTTTTAATGTATGGGTCCTGGGTTCGAATCCCAGCCGGGTCACAAGTTTACTGAAAAGTAAATTTTTTTCATATTAATATTTTGTGATTTGGTGTTTCAAAGGTCTCCTCCAGGAGGCCTTTGATTTTTTATTCTATTGCATAATTACAGAAGCTTTCAGAATAAGAAACTCTGTTCATAAGTGAACAGAGTTTCTTATGGGGAAAAATATTTTTCCGTATCTCTTTATTTAATGTAATTAATCTAAATGCATGTTGTCAATAAGTCTTACTCCGTCTACTATTACTACGATAAACGCTCTGAAACTCCTGTCTTTGTAAAAAAAGTCCGTTTCTTTCAGGGTTTTTTCATCTGCAATCAGAAAATACTCAAGTTTCATACCTTGCTGCTGGTCAAAAATATCAGTTACCCTTTCCTTGATTTCCGGAATAGTTACTGTCCTGAACCAATCGTTCACTTTTTTAAGGGTTTGATAAATGACTGTTGAAGCTTCCTTCCTGTTGTCCTGAAGCCTCTGGTTTCTGGAGCTTAAGGCAAGTCCGTTTTCAGCCCTGTAAATAGGAACACCTTTAATGTTTACCGGAAGTTTCTTTTTTTCAACCATTTTTTTTATAATGGCGAGTTGTTGGAAATCTTTTTCACCAAAATAAGCGTTATCAGGTTGTACCTGCCTGAAAAGCTCCTCAACTACAGTTCCTACACCATCAAAATGCCCCGGTCTTGATTTTCCTTCCATTTCATCTTCAAGACCATCAAAGTCATAATGACGGCTTTCTGTTTTTTCAGGATATATATCTGAAACTTCAGGAATATAAACAGCATCTACAAGTCCTGAATTTTCCAGGATTAAAATGTCTCTGTTGATATCTCTTGGATATTTTTCAAGGTCTTCCGGATTGTTAAATTGGGTTGGATTTACAAAAATTGAAGAAATTACCAGATCATTTTCCTTTCTTGCTTCTTCATAGAGGGAAAGATGGCCTTTATGAAGAGCTCCCATAGTGGGTGCGAAGCCTATTCTTTTTCCCATTTCTTTCTGTCTTTCAATGAAATCCTGAAGGATTTTTCTGTTTTTTATAACTTCCATAGCTTATTTTAATACTAATTCAAAAATACTAAAAATATCACATAATAAAATGTGTTTTTAATAATTTGGAAATGGGAAATTTCGTAAAAAAATGTTAATTAAAATAATGTTGGATGTTTTTTTGTAATTTTGCACATTAAAGCATTTTTACAAAAATTAGATAGAAAGTTTATGCCGAATCAAAAAATACTGTACATTACTACAGAGATGTATCCATATCAGGAAGATACAAATATGGCTGCAGTGGTTAACAAAATGGCACTTAAGATGCACAATGAAGGCAATGATGTAAGAGTTTTTATGCCAAGATTTGGACAAATAAGTGAGAGAAAGTTCCAGCTTCATGAGGTGATCCGTCTTTCGGGAATGAATATTATTATCAATGATCTTGATCAGCCTCTAATTATTAAAGTAGCGTCTCTTCCGGGGGAAAGACTTCAGGTTTACTTTATTGATAATGAAGAATACTTCAAAAGAAAACAATACTATTTTGATGATGAAGGAAATCCTTTTGATGACAATGATGAGAGAGCTATTTTCTTTGCAAGAGGTGTTATTGAAACCATCAAAAAACTGAACTGGGTGCCGGATGTAATTCATCTTAACGGGTGGATGTCTTCTTTTGTTCCTATTTATCTTAAAACTTATTACGAGTCCGATACTTACTTCAAAGACGCTAAAATAGTACTTTCTCTGTATAACGAGAAAGATGCGGTCCTGGATAAGAATATTAACGAAAAACTGAAGTTTGATAATATTTCAGGATTAAAAGCGTTAGATAACCCAACAATAAAAAGTTTTGTTATTGAGAGTATGAACTATGTAGATACTGTAGTAAAGGGAGATGAGTTCCTGGATGAAGATCTGGATAAAGCATTCAATGAAACGGCAACCCAGAAATCCGAGTATCTTGACGTAGATTCTATAAACCAACTTTATTAAAAAAACACATTTTTAATGACTCATAATCTTAAAAAGACTTTCGCTATACTTTTATTGGCGATTTTCGGAAGTACGATCCTTTATAACTGCGAACCGGATCCAGATTCTCTTGGTGAGCAATTGTTTATAAATGATGGTGTGAACGGCAATGAAACTTCGTATGATATTATTGCTTACAATATTAATAATCACGACTCTATAAGAAGTGATGCTTCCAAACTCATCAGCGAACAGAATGCTCAGGGAGGATTCACGGCAGTAGGAATTTTGGGAGCTTTTACTGAAGGACAATTCGGGGGACAAAAAGCCTCCTATATTACCCAGTTGAGAATGAATCAGGATAATTTTGACTTTTCCGGACCCAATGCAAAGGTAGACTCTGTAGTTCTAGTAATTAAGGCACCTAATTATATTACCGATTCAGTGAAAGCACCTGGTGCATATGATAAGCAGGACTTTCCTGTAGGGAATGAAAAGATAGCTGTTTCTATAGATAAAAAAACATATCCGGTATACAAATATGGTAAGATAGGTGGAAAATATAATTCAATGACTTTAAATGTTCATGAAGTTACCACTTTTCTGGATGCCAATAATAAAGATTTTACACGTTCAAATGTAAATGTAAGTACCGGACAATTACTGGGGTCAGCAGTTTTTGACGGAACTGTAAGTTCAATATCAATTACCAAGAAATCTGATAATACCAGTGTCTTTACATCAAGTAATGATTTTAGAATGAAATTGGATAAAGATTTCTTTCAGACTAAAATTATTGATAAGAAAGGTATGCCGGAGCTTCAGAATACTGCTAATTTTATCCGGTATTTCAGAGGACTCAGAATCTCTGTAAGTGAGACAGATCGTTATCTTTTCCAGTTTTTACCTAATAATATGGAACTTATTATGTATTATAAATATGATAAGACAGATAATGGTGCAGTCACAAGACCGCAGACTTCCCTTAACTTTAAGCTGGGAAGTGAAAATATACATATAGGACAATATACGTATGACAGAACTGGCTCTGCAGTTTCATCTGCAATAGCAGGAAGCAGTGAAATAAATGGAGACTCAAAGCTTTTTGCTCAAGGTATGGGAGGTCCTTCTATCGGAATTAAAATTCCAGAGGATGCTGTTAATAAGCTTAA
This sequence comes from Chryseobacterium flavum, assembly GCF_003385595.1. Lineage (GTDB taxonomy): Bacteria > Bacteroidota > Bacteroidia > Flavobacteriales > Weeksellaceae > Chryseobacterium > Chryseobacterium flavum. Next base: position 154,526 of record NZ_QNUE01000006.1, read on the forward strand.
GAGTTTATATCAGAAAGACAAGACGGGAATTGTAAGTGCCCGAATAAGGATGTATGTTGATCCTTTAAGCTGGGAAAACAAACATTCTGTATTAAGAGACCGTCAGTTCACAATTCTGCCGATTGATGAAAAAGGAAAAGAAGGAGAACTTATTTCAAATGACTTTACACCTGATTTTTTAGCAGGATTCCCATTATATAACTTAAATGAAAAACCGGTTTATTATGACTTTGTGGTTACAAAAACGGTTAAAGACATCATTGAAAATGCTAAGGAGAACAAACCGTTGCTTGTTAATCTCGGATCTTTTGTAAGAACAAGCACAGGGGCAGCATTTGGAGCTAAATATACAACGAGAGCATTTGATATGAACAGGGTGATATTAACAGGGACTGACAAACTAAATGCTAACAGAATTCAATTGAAAGTCACTTACGGTACGAAAAAATAGAACAAAATAAATAAACACTAGACAAAATAAAAATATGTGCGGAATAGTAGGATATACAGGTTTTCAGGACGCTTACGATATAGTAATCAACGGTCTTAGAAGATTAGAATACAGAGGTTATGACAGTGCTGGAATTGTTTTGGAAGATTCAGCTAATAAGTTTGAAGTAGAAAAAACAAAAGGAAAAGTAGATGATTTGGTTAATATCTCTAAGGAGCTGAAGGGAAGAGCCAACATAGGAATGGGACATACACGTTGGGCTACTCATGGAGTACCAAGTGACAGAAACTCTCATCCGCATTTGTCAAACAACGGAAAAATTGCAATTGTACATAATGGTATTATAGAAAATTATGATACTATTAAAACAATGCTTACTGAAAAAGGATTTACTTTTCAGTCGGAAACAGATACTGAAGTATTGGTGAACCTTATCCAGTATTTCATGGATCTGAATCCTGAAATTGACTTTCCAACTGCAGTAAGATATGCCTTGAATGAAGTATATGGAGCGTATGCAATTACAGTGCTTCATGAAGATTATCCGGGAGTATTGGTGGTAGGAAGATTAGGTTCTCCTTTAGCTATAGGAATTGGGGATAAAGAATATTTTATTGCATCTGATGCTTCTCCTTTTGTAGAATTTACAAAAGAAGCCATCTACCTTGAGGAAGGGCACATGGCAACTATTTCTCTTGAACAAGGGGTGGATATCAGAACCATTAATGATAACTCTAAAATAGAACCGGAAATCCAGAAGCTTAAATTAAGCCTGGAGCAAATTGAAAAAGGAGGGTATGAGCACTTTATGCTTAAAGAAATTTTTGAGCAGCCTAAGTCTGTACATGATACGATGAGAGGGAGATTGCTTGTAGATGAAGGGGTAATTAAAATGGCAGGAATCTGGGATCATGTTGAAAGATTTAAAAATGCTAACAGGATTATTATTATTGCCTGTGGTACTTCATGGCATGCCGGTCTTATCGGAGAATATCTGATTGAAGAATATGCAAGAATACCTGTTGAGGTAGAATATGCTTCAGAGTTCAGATACAGAAATCCAATCATTACAGATAAAGATGTAGTAATTGCTATTTCTCAATCAGGAGAAACTGCTGATACCATGGCAGCGTTAAAATTAGCAAAAGAGAAAGGTGCATTTATATACGGTATATGTAATGTTGTAGATTCTTCAATTGCCAGAATTACAGATGCGGGTTCATATACTCATGCCGGTCCTGAGATTGGTGTTGCTTCTACAAAAGCATTTACTGCCCAGCTTACTATTCTTACACTGATTGCGTTTAAATTAGGAAAGCATAATGGTACTTTAGGAAATGCTGAATTTATGAGTTTAATTGCTGAATTAGATGCTATTCCTAAGAGAATTGAAGAAGTTCTGAGTTCTACTCATGAGCAGATCCAGCAAATTTCAAAAGACTTTGTAGAAACTACAAACTTCCTTTATTTAGGAAGAGGATACAATTATCCGGCAGCATTAGAAGGTGCATTAAAATTAAAAGAAATTTCTTATATCCACGCAGAAGGTTACCCGGCAGCTGAAATGAAGCATGGCCCAATTGCTTTGATTGATGAAAATATGCCAATTGTTATTATTGCTCCTAAAAAAGGGCATTATGATAAGATTGTAAGTAATGTTCAGGAAATTAAAGCGAGAAAAGGAAAAATTATTGCTGTAGTCAATAAAGGAGACCGCCAGGTAAGCGAAATGGCTGATTATGTTATTGAAATTCCAGAAACCTCAGAATGTTTCTCTCCAATTGTAGCATCAGTGCCTCTACAGTTGCTTGCTTATTACATCGCAGTTTACAGAGGTGCGAATGTAGATCAGCCGAGAAACTTAGCAAAATCTGTGACTGTGGAATAAAAAGTTGTTGTAAATAAAATAAATTTAGATTTCTTCCGTTATTTCAAAAAAAATCTTAAAAGTTTCTTAAAAAAATTATATATTTACGGCTTAATTATAAAAATTAACATGAAAAGGATATTTCTTTTATTATTGTCTGCGTCGGTAGCATCGGTATCTTGTTCAGGTGGTGGCAGCTCTTCTGTAGGGAAGCCAGGAACAAAAGGAGAATTGATACCAAGAGAAAAAACGAAATCATTTGTTGCGGAACGACCATACGGAATGGTTGCAATTCCTGCAGGTTCATTTGTTGCTGGTTTAGCAGACCAGGATCCTACAAATACACCTGAAAAAGCATCATTGAAGACTGTTACTGTTTCTTCTTTCTTCATGGATGAAGCAGAAACTACCAATTCAGAATACAGGGTATTTATCAATTATGTAAGAGATTCTATCGCAAGAACTTTACTCGCTGAAGCTGCCGGAGAAGGTGGTGACGAAGGAGGTGGTAGAGGAACAGGCATAGGAGATTATGCATACCTTGCTAAAAAAGAAGAAAATTTAACACCTTATCAGGAATATATGGAAGGCCAGGGTGGCCGTGAAGACGGAACTTATGATGCAAGTAAAAGATTAGACTGGAAAATTCCTTTACATTGGAATACATCAAAATATCCGGATGTAGAATATGCTGAAGTTTTGGAGTCTATGTATTTACCTGCATCATCCAGAATAGGAAACGAAAGAATTTTAGATGTAAGTAAGCTAAAGTATACATACCGTTGGGGAGATATGGACGCTGCACTTGCAGATAATGAAAGAGGAGTTAATTATTTGAAAAGTGAAAGTATTGCAATTTATCCTGATACCACAGTTTGGGTAAAAGACTTTCACTTTGCTTACAATGAACCGTTATTTGAGCAATACTTCTGGCATAAAGCATACAAAGACTATCCTGTAGTTGGAGTAACCTGGGATCAGGCAAGAGCTTATTGTAACTTCAGATCTAAATTGAAAACTGATTATAACGAAAGTTTAAAAAGAAAAAAACAAAGACCATTGCAGTTCCGTCTTCCTACAGAAATCGAATGGGAATATGCTGCAAGAGGTGGTATGCAAAATGCTACTTACCCTTGGGGAGGTCCGTATTTAATGGATGACAGAGGTTGCTATTTAGCAAACTTTAAACCTAAGAGAGGTAACTATATGGAAGACGAGAAAAAAGGTACTTATACATATACCGCTCCAGTTAAGAAATTTAAGAAAAATGGATTTGGGTTATTTGATATGGCTGGAAACGTTTCTGAATGGACAGAATCTGCATATAACAACTCATCTTATGGATTCTCTTCTACATTAAATCCTTCTACAAAAGATAAAAAGGATACTAAAAAATCTGTAAGAGGTGGATCTTGGAAAGATATAGGATATGCATTAATGACAGGGGCCAGAGATTGGGAAAGAAAAGATTCAGCAAGAAGTTATATCGGATTCAGGACTGTACAGGATATTCCTGAAGCAGCTGTTAAACCAAGAAGAGTTAACAGATAATAACCAGATAATTATTTTTCAATAACAATTTTATTTAACATTAAAAAAAACTAACTCAATATGTTTAAGACTAAAGATGCTTGGATGAATTTCTTTTATTCATTCGGTGCTGCAATTGTAATTCTTGGAGCTTGGCTTAAAATTACTCACATTACCCTGGGACCAATTAACGGTAATATTGCCCTTACCGTAGGGCTTATTACAGAGGCTATTATCTTTATTATCTTTGCATTTGACCCTCCAAAAACTGAAGAGTCTTATGCGTGGGAAAATGTTTATCCTGAACTGCTAGACAAACATGCTAATCCAAACCCTCTGCATTCTAATATAACTACTAAAAATACAAGTGCTCAATTTGCTGAATTGGAAAATTCTCTTTCCAGTAAATTAGACAAAATGCTTGAAGACGCTAAATTAGACGTTCAATTATTTGAAAGACTGAGAACGGGAATTGATAAATTTTCAAGTTCTGTTGACCAGATTAACCAAACAGTTGATGTTTCAGCTTCTACTCATAAATATAATGATCAGCTAAACAAAGCTGCCCAACATATGGAAAGCATGAATGCATTGTATGCGATGCAACTTGAAAGCGGTAAAAAGCAGGCTGAGTTTGCAACTAAATATGTTGCAGATATGCAGAGATCCGTAGAGCATTCTGAAAAGTTCAATCAAGAGCTACAAGGTTTAACATCTAATCTGAATAATTTAAATAGAGTTTATGGTGGTATGCTAACTGCGATGAAGTCTTAATTCCTAACCATTTCTAAATTTAACTACTTAATCAAAAAACAAAGAAAAGAGAATGGCACAAGGAAAACAGACCCCTCGTCAGAAGATGATCAACCTGATGTATCTGGTGTTCATCGCGATGATGGCCCTCAATATTGATGCAGAAATCATCAGGTCATACTATGACTCCACCAGAGCGCTGAATGAAACTAGAACTTTAACAGAAAGGAAGAACGAGAAGATCTTTGAAAGAACATTGGAAGCTAAGGCCCAGCAAGTTCCGGATACCTATGCACAGCCTTGGGCTCAGTACAAAGTATTGAAAACCAAAATTGATGTGTTGGTAAATTCTGCTCAGGAAATCAAAACTCTTTTAAAGAAACAATCTGAGTTTCATGACAAAGATCCTAAAACAGGAAAAGACATTGATGTAAGTGAGAACTTTGCTGCACTTAATAATAATGAAGCGACTACTGAATATTTCTTTAAAGAAGGAGATGAAAATACCCCTTCAAAGAATGCATTAGATCTGAAAGCTAAAATTGATGATGTAAGAAACTACATCAATACTACTTTTGGAAATAATGCCCAGCTAAAAGATTTAGTTGAAAGAGCTAATAAGTCTCTTATTGCAGAGTATCCTAAAGGAACATCTCCGAATGAGAAGACCTGGTTCCAAAATAAATTTTACCATCAGCCATTAATTGCAGCAATTTCCAATCTGGAAATTATTCAAAATGATGCAAGAAATGTACAATCTGATGCATTGGCATTACTACTTCAGGAAAAAGTAGATGCGAGTATTAAATTTACAAGTTACGAACCAATTGTTTCCGGTCCGGTTGATATTCAGGCAGGAAAACAAGCTGAAGTAAAAGTAATGTTGGGAACTTATTCTAACAGTAATAAAATCAATATCTCTGGTGTAAGCAGAGTAGAGAATGGAAAAGGTATTATTCCAATCTCCGGTGCAGGACTTGGAGAACATAAATTAGGCGGTACAATTACATTAACAGATGCTTCAGGAAAACCTCAGACTTTCCCTTGGACTCATACTTATAATGTAATTGCTGGTCCGAGAGAAGTAAAACTTGAAAAAGGATTACTACTTTCAGCTGATAAAATGAATGTAATGTATAGAGGACTTGAGAATCCTGTTTCAGGATCTATCTTAGGTGCAGACAATTCTAAGCTTTCCTTATCAGCTCCGGGAGCTTCTGTAAGAAATACAGGTCCAGGAAAATGGAGTGTTAAGCCTACAACAGGTACTACAGTTAAATTAACCTTATCAGGTATAGACCCTTATGGCAAAACGGTATCTCAGGTATTTGAGTACAGAATTAAAAACGTTCCGCCACCTCAGGGTCAGATGAGAGGACAAAATGTATTATCTATGCCGGCAACTTCAATTCCTAATCAATCCGTACAGGCAGCTATTCCTGACTTTGATTTCCCGGTTTCATTTACTGTAACACAGTTTATGGTTAGAGTACCTGGAAGAGCAGCATTGTTGATTCACGGAAATACATTAAGCGAAGCAGCAGGGTTAATAAGAAACCTGAGAAGCGGAGATGTAGTATCTGTATTTGACATTAAGGCAACAGCTCAAGGCTTGGAAGGACAACAGATTAAAAACATTACTCCTATATTAATTAATGTTCAATAGGACTAAAATTGTAACTTATTATGAAAAAATATATTAGCACCCTTTTAGTACTGGTTTCGGGATTTGCTTTTTCCCAGACTATTCTGAACGCTTCTTCTCCGGAAGAGTTCAGACAGATGAGAGAGGAGAATAAACAAAAAGTTGGTGATACTATTATTGATAAAACAGTAAAACCTCTTGAATATGGTTTTGTAGAAGATAAAGATATCCTTAAGAGTATGTTTGTCTGGGAAATCATTGATATGAATGATAAGATCAACCAGCCTTTTTATTATGATAATCCTGATGGTCTTCTTGCAACTCCTACAAGATCTTTATATAAATTGTTACTGGATGCTGCTTTGAGTGGTAAGATTGAACAGGTTTACGATGATGAGAACTTTACTTTAAAACTTTCACCTGAAGCAATAAAGAAAAGATTGGTAAACGTTAAGATCAGTGATGCAGCTATTGATATCTTAAACTCCGGAAGACAACTAACAGAACAGGAAAAAAAGGAATATACCGATATTATTGAAACAACTACTGATAAAGTAAAGGTTCTTAAAATAATGGGAATGTGGTTCATTGATAAGAGAGACGGACAAATGAAATACAGACCTCTTGGTATTGCAGCTATGGGACCAGATCCAGCTGTACAAGGTGTAATAGGTCCTGATGGAAAGCCTATTGCAGGAAATGATGAACTTATTGACTTATTCTGGATTTTCTATCCAAATGCAAGAGATGTTTTAGCGAACAATTATGTATTCAATAGAAAAAATTCTTCCGCAGATTTATCTTTTGATGATATTATTAATGCAAGAAGATTCTCTTCTGTAATTTATAAATCTTCAAATGGCTTAGGAGACGGTACAATTAAAGACTATATTCCTAGAGATGCTGACGATCAGCTGGAAGAAAGTGATAGAATCAAGACACAGATTCTTGAAATGGAAAATGATATGTGGAATTACTAAATTTCATTTGATATTTATACAAAACCTGAGTATTTTTACTCAGGTTTTTTTATTATGAAAAAAGAAGTAGATTATATTATTGTGGGAGATGGATATGCAGGACTTTTCTTTGCTCACCAGTTAATTAAAAATAATAAGTCCTTTGTTATATTTTCGGAAGGCAGGAAAAGTGCTTCCCAGGTTTCAGCGGGAATTATAAATCCTGTGGTACTTAAAAAGTTTACAACGTTCTGGAAAGCCCAGGAACAAATTGATCTGCTTAAGAAGACTCTCGGGGAAATAGAATCATATACCGGCGGAAACTATCTTATCGATAAAGCTATTCACAGGATTTTTCATGATGAAAATGAACAGAAACTATGGTTGAAAAAATCGGATAATGGAGAACTGACAGAGTTTCTTAATAAAAAATTTGAGCTTTTAAATACCGTAAAAAATGAGTTTCTCTGTGGAAAGGTAAATCAGTCTGCAAGATTAGATGTTAATGGTTTTTTTGCGGGTTTATTTAGTTTTTTTGAAAAAAAAGGCTTTTTGCTGAAAGAAAAATTTGAGTATGATAAACTTTATCCATCTACATCATCCTATAAAGACTTCATATTTAAACATGTAATTTTTTGTGAGGGGATAGGGGTTAAAGAAAACCCTTATTTTTCGGGGATAGCTGTAAATCCTAATAAAGGGCATCACATAAAAGTACGACTTTCTCAAACTGTTCCTGATGTAACCATTAAAAAGAAGCATTTTCTGTTTCCTTTAGGTAATGGACTTCATTTTTATGGAGGAACCTATGATAGAGAACAGCTTCACCATCATATAGATGAAACTGCGGTAGAACAGCTGGTTAGTGGATTATCCGAATTTTATCCTTATGACTTTGAAGTGGAAGAAGTACATTTTGGATTTCGTCCCACAGTGAAAGACAGAAGGCCAATTATTGGCAGGCATGATGAATATAATAATTTGTATGTTTTTAATGGATTGGGGGCGAGAGGAATACTGAACGGCTGCTATTTTTCAAAAAGCCTCTATCAGTTCATAGAAGAAGATATTCCACTTCATGACGAGGTTTCTTTAAACAGATTTAAGTAACTTTAAACATTGTGGCATAATATAAAACTATGAATGAAAACGTATTGGGTATCATTGCCGGAGTTCTGACTTCAATTTCCATGATTCCTCAACTTGTAAAGGTAATCAGGGAAAAGAATGTGGAAGATATTTCTCTTCTAATGCTTCTGGTGCTTATCTGTGGGCTTTCTCTCTGGGTATGGTATGGCTTTATGAAAGATGAACTGCCTATAATTTTATCAAACTCTTTTGCAGTTGGAGTTAACTTATGTCTTTTATTTTGTTACAGCATATATAACAAGAAAAAATAAGCAGAAAATAAAAAGACGTTTTGCATATACAAAACGTCTTTTTATTTATTGTCTTTATTGTCGATTTTTAATTACTGAAGAACAAATTTAGCTAAAGGAGCCATTCTTGCTTTGTTCAGCGTTAAAGTGTTTCCGTTAACAGAATAATTGTCTGCGGAGAGTAATGCTTTTGTAAACTGGTTTTCAATATCCAGATCTTCACAAGCCATCATCGTAGACATTCCCTGATTGAATTTTATTCTCATTACATCAGGTTTTATTTCAAATGTACCTCCCAGACCGTTACAACCTGCGTGTCCCTCATATCTCATTCCATTCATGTCAAGTTTAAAATGAGGATTATTTTTAGGATTTTTTAATTGAATAGGTTGGCCGTTGAGCTCAACAAGTTTCCATGTTTTCCCGGTGATGTCTTCAGATTTTTGTGCAGAAGCAGGAGCTTTACAAGCAACAAGAAATGCAACCAGGAAAAGGGCTGATAGATAATAATACAAATTTTTCATAATTTAATTTTAAATGTACGTTTAATACTTTTAGCTAATATGATGCCATTTTTGCAGGACCTGCGTCTTTCTTGTTCTTTTTCAGATGGAAGAGAACCATATCTACATTTTTTTTCAAAAAAGTGATGTTACCTTTGATCTCAGAGTATTGATACTCTTCATTTGAGGCGGTGTACTCCGGCAGGGCATCACTTTTTTTAAGATCATAGGTTTTGCCGTTCAGATGTACGGTTGCAGTATTTTTAGTATGGTTAATAATTACTTCTATTTTCTCTCCGTAGCTGTCAACATATATATTTTTGGTAATATTATCTTTATTTTCCGGAAGAGCACTGGCTATAGTTTCAGCCTCTTTGCCGGGATGTTTACACGCTGTTGGGATAAGAATGATTAAAAGAATCAGTGCTAATAATTTTTTCATAGGAATAAGTGATTTTAAAGTGTTTCATAAATATGGTGTTAATGCTATATAAATATACGGTTTTTTTTAATAAAAATATGTTACTTTATGTGAAATTAACAGTGTATTTAAATTAAAGGGGCGTGAATATCCATTAACATTTCATTTCTGAAACAAAATATTCGTAATAAATGTTGAAATCTAAGGATTGAGCTTAAATATGGATAAATTATTTAACGTTTATTTCACAGGAGATAAAGTAAGATTTTTTCATTGAACATTTGTTTTTTAAATTTTTTGCAAAATTAATTCAAAAAACAGAGAATACAATATTTATTACAAATAATTAATATGATAAAATTTAGCTTTCGTTCAGAAGATTACAGGATTTATTCATGATAAATAAAGGTCAGGCATCTATTGTAATTTATGGGGCTTTAACCTGATCAATGGTGAAAAATGCTTTAGTAGTATTACATATGCCCCCGGGGCATGTGGTGGCGTTTCCTGCACTGGATGGAGTAGAAGATCCCATCATAAAATACATTTTATAAAAAACTTTATCATTCCCATCGGTTGTAGTCCATGAATAAAACCTTTGTTCAGGTACTCCACTGGCATAAACTCCGGGGTCTCCCCAATATGGATTTGTGGAAGCTGTTTGTATTCTCGCACCTGTAGTAGCATCAATTAGCGAAGATGAAGTAGTAGCATTATCACCGGCCCATGCATCGGCAGGAAGCCTGAGCTGATTTTGCTGATAGCCTCCTGCTCCTGACCATAAATAGTGGCCATTGGAAATAATATCTGTTGTTGAAATATTGTTATTTCGGATTTGTAAATTAACATCAGCAAATAAGCTTCCTGTAGGAATAAAACATCGTACAGAGAATCTTCCGTCAGGTGTTGTGATAGTAATAGCGTACCCGGCCCTCCCATTATCAGCAGTTGCAACCAGGGGACCCATCACTGCTTTTGTTTCTACAGTTGCATTACCACCACTATTGTCTGAAGTAGAGTCCAACTTTTGCCATTGTATTCCATCCCAGAAATAATAGCCGGCTTTCAATGGAACTGTTGACATATTGTAAACCAATAATCCTGTGGCATTCGGGCTTGTACCCAACTGCATATTTGCAGAGGTAAGGGTTACTCTTGGCGGAAGAATACCTTTATTGCCTGAATTGACCTCCAGCATGGCAGAAGGATCGGGATTAGGTACTCCTATCCCTACTTGAGCATTAGAAATTACAGATACAAATACTAATACTGCTAAAAATAAATTGTTTTTCATTATTAATATATTTTATAGTTATTGTAATTGTTAACATTAATACCTTAATTTATGATGATATTGGTCTTGATTTAAAAATCTCTGTTTATTTGATTGAGGATGTTAAAGATGTAGTTTTTTTGAAATAAATTGTGGTATAATTTAAATTATATGCCTTTGTGTTGTTGCATTTTTATAAATATACAATTATTTTAATGATTTATACAATTTTGTTTTGCTTTTTTAATGATTGACTTTGGATAATTTTGATTTACTCTTAAACATATGGTTATAACCAATATATATAGTAACAGAATCTTATTTTTTAGAATTAAGTTAATATAAAGGAGCGTTAAATTTTGTTAATCCGTTATGATTGTATCATAATCTAAATGTACATTTGCGACTTCAAAATGAGAAACTTTATAGTATATTTTTTAACAGGTCTTTTTCTGCTGTTTGTGGTGGAAAGCAGACTTAATGTTAAAACCCTGCGAAATGATTATTCAGGGCAGGTTTCTCATCATATGCCGAAAAGAGTTAACCGTCTGAATCAAACATACGAAAAATTATCTGTTCAGCAAATGGCTGATAATATGGATAATTCAAGTTTAGAACTTGCGGAAAATGATTTTCAGCTGTCTGATGTACTTCAGGCTATTGTCATTTTTGCCAGTGTTTTCAGTCTGGTCTATATTTTTGGATTAAAAAGCCATAAACAATTTAAACCGAATATTCACGGTTTTATTTTAGGGATTACTACCAAGAAATTCCTTCTTATCCGTTCCATTAGAATTTAAAATTTCACATTCTGTTTATTTTTCTGTCTGAGCTCAGACGGAAAAGACCCTTATGCCGTGATTACCGGTAATGATCACACTATATACGCTCTAATTACCATTTATTTCTATTCAAACATTAACGATTTATATAAACTCTAGAATTATGATTAAAAGAGTTGCCTCGGGAATTACATTAAGTGTCCTGTTATTAGCTGTTGGCTGTAATAAGAAAAAAGAGGAAAAAGAAGAACCCGCAGTATACCCGGTAACAGCTCCGGTAGTAATGGATACTGTGATTAATAAAGAATATGTAGCTCAGATTCAGTCAGTAAAAAATATTGAAATACGGGCACAGGAAAAAGGATTTCTCGAAAAAATATTTGTTGACGAAGGTCAGTACGTGCATGCAGGGCAGACTTTATTCCGCATTATGCCTAAATTATATCAGGCAGAGCTTTTAAAGGCTAAAGCTGAAGTAGAACAGGCGTCAATAGAATTGAGAAATGCCACAACATTAGCTGGTAACAATATTGTATCTAAAAATGAGAGAGCGATGGCGAAGGCTAAGCTGGATGCTGCCAATGCTGAAATGAAACTGGCTCAGATTCATCTTTCATTCACTGATATTAAGGCTCCGTTTTCAGGGGTAATTAACAGAATTCCTTTAAAACTCGGAAGTTTGGTGGATGAAGGTGATCTTCTTACTTCGCTTTCTGATAATACCAGTATATATACTTACTTCAATGTGTCGGAACCTGAATATCTAAGTTATCAGACTCATGTTGCAGACAGAGGTAGTGATCAGGTTTCCTTAATCACTGCGAATGGGGAAACTTATTCTCAAAAAGGGCAGATTCAAACTATTGAAGGTGAATTTGACAATGAAACTGGAAATATTGCTTTCCGTGCAAAATTTCCAAATCCTGATAAGCTTTTGAGAAATGGAGAAACCGGGAAAGTTCAGATGATTATGCCAATTCATAATGCACTGATCATTCCTCAGAAAGCTACTTATGAGATCCAGGATCAGAAATATGTATTTGTTATTGATAAAAACGGAGTAGCAAGATCTAAAAATATCCGGATTTCCTATGAACTTCCAGACTTGTATGTAGTTGCTTCAGGTCTTTCAAAAGGAGATCAGATCCTGCTGGAAGGAGTTCAGAAAGTAAAAGACGATCAGAAAATAAAAACAAAGTTCCAGGATCCTAAAAAGGTTCTTCAATCATTGAAATTAAAAGCAGAGTAATACACTCTAAAATGAAGAAGTATGTTTAAAAAATTCATTCGCAGACCTGTTCTGTCTATTGTAATCTCATTGATTATTGTGTTTTTAGGGATTTTGTCCCTGGTTAAACTTCCGGTGACACAGTTTCCATCGATTTCCCCTCCTAAAGTAAATATTACAGCAGAATATCCCGGCGCAAACAACGAGCTGCTGATCAAATCTGTAGTTATTCCATTAGAAAGAGGTTTAAATGGGGTTCCGGGTATGAAATATATGACTTCAGATGCCGGAAACGACGGAGAAGCTTCCATTCAGATTGTCTTTGATCTTGGTACCGATCCTAACGTTGCAGCAGTTAATGTACAAAACCGGGTGTCTTCAGTTGTCAATAAATTACCACCTCTGGTTGTACGTGAAGGGGTTAAAATTACACGTGAAGAACCTAATATGCTTATGTACATTAACCTGTACAGTGATGATCCTAAAGCAGATCAGAAGTTTCTTTTTAACTACGCGGATATCAATGTTATGTCTGAATTGAGAAGGGTAAGTGGGGTTGGCTTTGCAGATATCCTGGGAACCCGTGAGTATGCTATGCGTATCTGGCTGAAACCGGATAGACTGACTGCTTATAATATTTCAGCTGATGAAGTAATGGAGGCGCTGAATGAGCAGAGTTTAGAAGCTTCTCCGGGAAAAACAGGTGAGAGCTCAGGAAAGCGTTCTCAATCTTTCGAATACGTTTTAAAATATCCGGGCCGCTTTAATAATGAAAAGGATTATGGAAATATTATTTTGAAGGCAAAACCGGATGGTGAATCTGTACGGTTGAAAGATGTTGCTGATATTGAATTCGGGAGTTCAATGTATGACATATATTCTACGTTGAACGGCAAACCTTCTGCTGCGATTACCGTAAAACAGTCCTATGGATCAAATGCAAGCGACGTGATTAAAAACGTAAAGACATTAATGAAAGATCTTGAAAAAAATAACTTTCCAAAAGGAATGCACTACGATATCAGTTATGATGTATCCAGATTCCTGGATGCTTCTATGGAGAAAGTGATCCATACTCTTTTTGAAGCTTTTGTGCTGGTGGCAATTGTGGTATTTCTTTTTCTGGGTGACTGGCGTTCTACATTAATTCCCGCATTGGCCGTCCCGGTTTCATTGGTTGGTACTTTTGCTGTAATGTCAGCATTTGGGATTACTTTGAATATGATCTCGCTCTTTGCTCTGGTGATGGCCATTGGGGTGGTGGTGGATGATGCCATTGTAGTAATTGAGGCTGTTCATGCCAAAATGGAGGAGAAACACCTCTCACCTTTAAAAGCAACGGAAGAAGCGATGCATGAGATCAGCGGGGCAATTATTGCCATTACATTGGTTATGGCATCAGTATTTATTCCCATTGCATTCATGTCCGGTCCGGTTGGAGTATTTTATCGTCAATTTTCTATTACAATGGCTTCCTCAATCATTTTATCCGGGGTAGTAGCTCTTACTCTGACTCCGGCTTTATGTGCGTTGATTCTCAGGAATAATCATGGAAAAGCAAAAAAGAAAACCCCGGTTACAGTTTTTCTGGATAAGTTTAATAATCTGTTTACAAAAGGTGCTGGAAAGTATGAGAAGTTATTGAATAAGACAGTAACAAAAAAAGCCATTACATTGCCATTGTTATTAGCCTTTTGTGCATGTACTTATTTTCTGAGCAATTCTCTTCCTTCCGGATTTATTCCGGCAGAAGATCAGGGAATGATTTATGCAATTATTCAAACCCCTCCGGGATCTACATTGGAAAGAACCAATCAGATTGCAAGAGAACTTTTGAAAGAATCTGAAGATATTGACGGGGTACAGTCAGTTTCTTCTTTAGCAGGATATGAAATACTTACTGAAGGGACAGGGTCTAATTCCGGAACCTGCCTGATCAATCTGAAAAGCTGGGAAGAGCGGAAAGAGTCTGCAGCTGAGATTATTGAAAAACTGGAAGAAAAGGCGAAAAATATTCCAGGGGCTAATATTGAATTTTTCCAGCCTCCGTCCGTTCCGGGATACGGTGCCGCAGGAGGCTTTGAGCTTCGTTTGCTGGACAAGGCAGGAAGCGGAGATTATCATAAAATGGAGCAGGTAAGCAATGATTTTGTAAAAGAGCTGAAAAAACGGCCGGAACTGGGATCTGCATTTACATTTTATTCTGCCAGTTTTCCACAATATATGCTTAGAATAGATAATGATCTTGCAGAACAGAAAGGAGTGACGATTGAAAAAGCGATGGATAATTTATCAACACTTATCGGATCTAATTATGAAACGAGCTTTATCCGGTTTGACAGACCTTACAAGGTAATCGTTCAGGCTGGCCCTCAATATCGGGCTTTACCAACAGATTTGCTTAAACTGTACGTTAAAAATGATAAAGATCAGATGGTGCCTTATTCAGACTTTATGAGACTTGAAAAAGTATATGGATTGTCTGAGATTACAAGACATAATATGTATAATTCTGCAGAGGTAAGCGGAACTCCTGCTCCGGGATATAGCAGTGGTCAGGCCATTAAAGCCATTCAGGAAGTTGCGGATAAGACTCTTCCAAGAGGATTTGGTATTGACTGGGCAGGAATTTCCAAAGATGAAGTAAGCCGTGGAAATGAAGCCGTATTTATTTTTCTGGTCTGCCTGGGGTTTGTTTACCTGATTCTTTCTGCACAATATGAAAGCTTTATTCTTCCGCTTCCGGTGATACTTTCCCTTCCTGTAGGTATTTTTGGAGCATTTTTATGTTTAAAACTCCTGGGACTGGAGAACAATATTTACGCACAGGTAGCAATGGTTATGCTTATCGGGCTTTTAGGTAAAAATGCAGTACTGATTGTGGAATTTGCTGTGCAGAAAAAAGCGGAAGAAGGAATTCCTGTGATGAAGGCTGCTATTGAAGGAGCTGCTATCCGTTTCCGCCCGATCCTGATGACATCTTTTGCATTTATTGCAGGGCTGATCCCTCTGGTAATAGCAACAGGGCCTGGTGCTATCGGAAACAGAACAATTGGTACAGCCGCTGCAGGAGGAATGTTAATCGGAACTGTTTTCGGGCTGATGATCATTCCGGGGTTGTATTATATTTTCGGTACAATTGCTGAAAAATCAAGATTAGCAAGATACGAAGAAGAAAATCCTTTAACAGAACAAACTGAACCTTATGAACATGATGGTAAATATGAAGATTAAAAATATAATTATAACTATAACTTTATGTCTTGTTCTGGCAGGTTGTAAAGCTCCCATGGCAACAGTCATAAAAGATGAGGTAAAAGAAAATATACCTCAGAATTTTAATCAGGAACAGGAAAATACCGATAATAATAGTGGTACAACTCCATGGAGACAGTTTTTTACCGACCCTAACCTTGTAAGTCTTATTGAAACTGCTTTAAAAAATAATCAGGAGCTGTTAATTACACTTCAGGAAATAGAAATCGCAAAAAGTGGTGTTCTGGCAAAAAAAGGCAAACTTAGTCCGTCCGTTTCTGCGGGAGTAGGGGCAGGTTTAAAAAAAGCCGGCCGGTATACCAGTGAAGGAGCTGGTGATGCAACTACAGAAATAGAACCCGGTAAAGAAATGCCTGATCCGCTAGGGAATTTCGAAGGGGGATTAACGGCAAACTGGGAGATTGATATCTGGAAAAAACTCAGAACGGAAAAGGAATCAGCAGTGGCTCATTACCTTTCTACAGTTGAAGGGAAAAATTTTGTACTGTCTAATCTTATTGAAGAAGTTGCAAACAATTATTATGAATTATTAGCTCTTGATAATCAGTTAGATATTATTCGGCAATATATTAAGTTGCAGGAAAGGGCTTTAGAGATCTCTAAAATTCAGAAGGAAGCTGCAGCTGCAACAGAGCTGGCAGTGAAAAAATTTGAGGCGGAACTGGCCAAATCAAAAGCTTCAGAATATACAATACGCCAGCAGATTACCGAAAAGGAGAACGAAATTAATGCTCTACTTGGAAGATATCCACAGCCAATTGTGAGAACTAAAGAAAGCTTTATGTCAACAATTCCACAGACTGTTTATACCGGAATTCCTTCGCAATTATTATCGAATCGTCCCGATATCAAACGGGCAGAGCTGGAACTAAAAGCTTCTAAACTTGATGTAGAAGCAGCAAGGAAAGAATTTTATCCTTCCTTGGAAATTTCTGCAACCTTAGGGCTGGAAGCGTTTAAACCATCCTACTTAGTTAAAATGCCGGAATCCATAGCCTATAATATAGCAGGTGAACTGGCTGGTCCACTGATCAATAAGAGTGCTATTAAAGCCAATTTTCAAACGGCTGATGCCAGACAGATCCAGGCCTTGTATGAATATGACAAAACTATTTTAAATGCCTATCTGGATGTTGCAAATATGATGTCAAAGATCAAAAATATAGATCAGTATTATCAGTTAAAGTCTCAGGAGACAAAAGCACTGGATCAGTCAATTGATATTGCTAACCAGTTATTCCGTAATTCCAGAGCAGACTATCTTGAGGTACTTCTGAACCAAAGGGATGCTTTGGATGCTAAAATGGAACTGATTGAAGCCAAACAAAAACAACTGAGTACTGTAGTGGATATCTATAAAAGCTTAGGAGGTGGCTGGAAATAAAAAATCATAATTCAATCAATAAACAGTTAATGTTTGGACCGACTTTTTAAGTTGGTCCTTTTTATTTAAAAAACATATTTTTTCTGATTGATTATTGCCAAACCAGTCTGTTTCTTTTGTCGAAAATCATAAATGTTCAGCCAGATTTCTTTCGGAAAAACCATTTCCTACCATAAAAGTAGGGTTATAATACTAGATTATACATCTGGTATGATGGTTGGGATAATTAATAGGTCTTTATTTTTTATGGTGTTGTAAATCAGGGTTTAAAAGAATCTTATTTTTGTTTTTTTTAAGTTTTTAAGCCTTCTTTTTTAAGTTTTTAAGCTTCTGGGAGCTGGTGGTTTGTGTAATGTTTGAACAGAATGAGTAATTTAGCATCAGAAACAAAACAGAACCACTTAAAAAAACTTGACTGTTTGTTTTATAAAAAAGATCACAGTTCATATTAACAAACATATTAATCATTTTTTAATTCATTATCCACGGCGATTATATCGCTCTCCAATTCTTTGTTGGAGTTAAGCTTTTTCAAGAAAAATGAGGGGGAAACTCCAAATTTTTCTTGAAATTTTTTTGAAAAGCTTTGTGAATTGCTGAATCCTGCTTTACTTGCAATTTCCTGGATAGAATATTTTCTGCTTTTTACACTGCCTCTCCAAAGATTCATAACGTAGTTTAATCTTAAATCATTTAGATAGGTTTTAAAATTTTGCTTTTTATAATGATTGATGATCTTTGAAAGATAAGCTGTATTGGTTCCACATTGTAAGGAAAGACTTTCCAGGCTTACCTTTTTCTTTAAAAATCCTCTGTTTTTTTCAAATGTTTCCAGCTCTTTAAGAATACTTTCTACAAGTTTTGGGTTAATATCAATATCATTATCATCTATATCAAGATCATAGGCCTCTGAATCTTCAGTGTCTTCAGTATCTGTTATTGTGTGAATGTGGCTAGGGTCTGTAGCCTCCTCAATGCTGGCTATATTCTCTTCAGGTTCTGCAGAAAGTTCTTCATCAAGGTCAGTAGCATTGCTTTTAATACTGATAAACTCTTTATATAACTTCTGATATTTATTCCTTTTTTCAATTTCTTTATAAACGAAGAAAATCAGAAATATAATCAGAATGACTCCAATAGCAATACTTACATTATATATTATTTTATCTTTCTTTATCTTGTTTTCTAATAATGCTTTGGTTTCAATCAGCTTTTTATTGTCAAACTCTTTGTGCATGGTTGAGAACAGCAGTTTATAGTCTTTCTCATACTTAGCATCAATTGATAAGAGTTTCTTTACATATTCCAGCTCCTTATCTCTATCTCCTGTTTTTTCATAATATTTGATCAGCATTTCAAATGCAGATCTGAATTTTGGATCAATCTTTCCTGTCTTATCATACACATCATCAATCTGTTGTAAAAAAGAATAAGCTTGCTTGGTTTCGCCTAACTCCCAATAGCTGAACGCCAGGTACAGTTTATCTGTTAAATGTTGAAATTTGTCTGTATATAGCTTATCTGCAGAAGTGATTTTTCTGATGGATTCTCTGTAATTTTTATTATAGTACTCATTAACACCTTCTGTTGCCAGAAAATATGGATAATATTCTGATAAATTATTTTTTCTGATAAAGTCCATTCCTTCTTTTACCAGAGCACTATTATCATCTCTTTTCAGGTACCAGTTCGTTTCGATCAGAGCAAGCTGTCCATAGGTATAATACAGATAGGCTTCCTCATTTTCTATTGATTTAAGCTCTTTTAGTGCTGGCTTCAGTAAGTTGTAGGCACCATCGTAATCTCCCATGTATAATTTAACCCTTGCCAGAAATATAATTGATTTGTTGATAGCCAGCTGGTTGTTGGTCTTTAAGAGCATACTATATGCATTGATATAATTATCCAAAGCAGCAGGATAATTTTCCATACTTTCACCATTCATTCCCAACCACATATAAGCTTCACCTATGAGCTTATCATCATTTAATTTTTTGGCCGTAATTAAAAGACTGTCTAAATAATTTTTCTGTTTTTTCTCACCCATCAGAGCAGCATCTTCATAGGCATAGTAAAGCTTTTTAAGATTTTTTGTTTTCTTGTAATTATTAATATTAAGTGAAATCTGCTTCCATTTCTCATCATCGCTTAAGGAGGCTTTTGGTTTTTCGGTTTTTTGCTGTCCGTTTACTGAAAAGCAAAAAAAACTTAACATTAAGCACAATTGAAAAAAGGGTAGAAAATATTTTTTTTTCATTTCAGAGAATTACAAAAACCACAAAAAAATCTATAACAAAAATAGTGATTAATATTTTAAAAATGAAAAAACATAAACTATTGATATATAAATATTTAATTTGAATTGGTTGTTTTTTTTTTATGTTTTAACGTATTTTTTTTAAGAAATGAATGTTATTGATTATTTAATTTGTAGCTTCGGCCCGTTGCAATACGTATATTTATTGTAAGAAAAACTGTTATGACAAAAAAGACTTTTTTATTAAGCATTTTATGCGGATCTGCTATTGCATTTTTATTTGTTTCGTGCAGGCAGGATGATGACCTGGAAATGTCCGGGCAAACGGCAAGACCAGAATCTGTGACTAATTTTCAGAAATTAGAAAAACAGGAAGACAGGATGGTAAGTGATACTATACAACTTAATCGGGAAGAGCTATTGGAGACAACCCATGAAGGAGGGCCAAAGTCACCGCCAATTCCTCCAATAAAAGCTCAATAAATTTCTTGAACTAATAACCAATATTATCTTTATTCCTGCCTTTTCAGTTAAAGGTGGCTGTTTTTTTTATTTCTATACTTGGATTATAATAAATTGTTCATTCATAATAGTTTTATTCTTCACAATAAAAGGTTTGATTTATTTAACTGTCAAATTATCAATCGCTTAGGTTTTTAATAAAAGAGTTTTTATATTTATAGAACCAACTCTATAAATAAATATACTATGAAAAAAGGGCTCCTGACTATTTTAGGTATTCTTATTATACTGAGTGCAATACTGCTTATTAGAACCTACACCTATCCGTTCCCAAAACAGACTCCTGATGAGTCCGGAACAGGGTGGAAGGTAATAAGAAATGATTCTGCGGTACAGAGACTTTCTGGTGGAATAAAAATCGCTACTGTTTCTACGGGGAGCTTAGGCACATTTAACTATGTCCCGTTTGATCAGTTTAAAGAGTATCTGAGAAAGTCATATCCATTAGTATATCAGAATACAGAAAATTCAGAGGTTAACAAATATGGCCTAATATTCAGATTTAAAGGGACTGATCCGGATCTTTTACCAATTTTGTTTCTTTCGCATATAGATGTTGTTCCTCCGGGAGATGCTGATGTGAAAAATAAAGAAGAAAATGTTTTTCATCCGGATGATAAACCATTGCCTGCTGTATCCCAGGTGGCAGATGATTGGGATTACTCTCCCTTTTCTGGAGCGGTTGCTAATGGAAGAATTTATGGAAGAGGAGCAATAGATATGAAAGGAATGCTTTTCTCACTGATGGAAGCTATTAATAATTTAATTAAAAATCAGCAGATACCCCGGCGTGATATCTACCTTGCTTTTGGACATGATGAAGAAGTAGGCGGGCAAAAAGGAGCTCTTCAGATTGCCGAATATTTTAAAAAAAAAGGATTGAGTTTTGATGCCGTATATGATGAAGGTGGATTAATTATGCAAAAAGGAAGTGTAGCAGGAATTGACTCAGATGTTGCAGTGATAGGCTGTGCTGAAAAAGGTTTTCTTTCTGCCAGAATAAAAGTTAAGGGGCTGGGAGGACATTCTTCTATGCCGCCTATGGAAAGTGCTATAGGGAAGGCGGCTATTATTATGCAGCGACTTGAAGATCATCAGATGAAGCCTGAAATTACCCCTTTAATTAAAAATTTTTTTGATAATATCGGTGGAGCGATGCCATTTACGAGCAGGCTGGCTATTGCAAATCAATGGCTTTTAAAACCATTATTACTGTCACAGCTTACAAAAAATCATACGACCAATGCATTGGTGCGAACTACTACAGCATTAACAATGATGAAAGGCAGTGATGGTACGAATGTTCTTGCTCCTGAAGTTGAATTTGTAGTTAATTTCAGAATCCTGCCTGGAAATACAGTCAAAGATGTTAAAAACCATATAGCAAAAGCCACTGAAGGGTTTGATGTCGAGATTGAAGAAATTGATAATACAAGGGAAGCTTCTGCGGTATCTCCTACAAATACCAGGTCTTTCAGACTGATACAGGCTGGCGTTAAAGAAATTTATCCGGAAGCTGTTGTTACACCGTATCTTACGATGGCGGGTACTGATGCTGCCAAGTATGAAATCGTTAGTAAGAATGTTTATCGGTTCATGCCTGTTAAAATTAATAATGCTGAAAAACAAAGTATTCACAGTACCAATGAATATCTAAGTATAGAAAACTATATGAAGATGATACATTACTTTGAATATTTAATGAAGAACTATGATCGCTGAATGACAGAATAATTATTCTGTTTTTACTTATAGATTTTTTTCTTTTTTAAAAAAAATAATATTACGTCAAGTTTTGACGTATTACCATAATAGCTTTGCTTCATCAAAATTACAAAGCTATGGAATTGCCATTTTACTTAAATTTTAAAGACTTTGAAAGTAACTATTATGAAAACCTTGAAAAATGGTTTGAACAATATCATACTACCAGCGAAATAGATTATCTGAGAGCTCTTGCAGATCTGTATTCTCCTTATCTGTATTATAATTTTACCGAAGACAGGATACAGGCTGATGCTTCCATAGAGGTAAAGGATTGTTTTTTTCCTTATCATGAAAAGATCGGGATTTCTTTTTGTACAGGATGCGAGCATGGAATATCATCTAAAAAAGGGCTGAACCAGGTATTTGAATTTAAAAATATTTCAATGATGGAATATGCGCAACATATTCTGGATAAAATTAATAAGCACTGTTCAAAAAATGTTCATGCTTTGGACGGAAACAAGAGCATTCTGGATTATATTAACAATCATGATATTATTACATCCGTGGAGGGGGTTGGTTACTGTATCAGTTATAATCGCCATCAAAAGGTATTGCCTTTTTTAAAAGCCTACCTTCCATACTTCGGACAAACTGTAAATATGGCTTTATACAGGGATTTTATTTTTTCCATAGTTGAAATTGCTGAATTTATTGATCAAAAACTAAAAACAGTCAAAGCATTTGAATATTCTATCTATTTTCAATCCAGGGCAGAAGCGAAATTTAAAGTTCAGATGAGCCGTCAGTTCCTGACTTTATGTAACTAGAAATTACACCAAACATTCATACTAATTATATTGCAGAAACTCAAGGGTTTCCAAAAAATCCCGATCAGAAATGATTGGGATTTTTATGATGTTTCAATTTTTTTTATCAGGAATATTCCAGATGATATCTGCAGCCAGATAATGAACACCTCCCTGATGGATACTTTTGCTATCTCTGATAAGATCATTCATATAGCCTACATCTACAGTAAAAGGAGAATGTGGAATTGTAAATATATAATAGGTGGCAATACGCATTTCCCTGTAACCAAATGAATTCCAGTGAGAACCTGATTCGTTTAAATGGCTTATTGAAAATAATGCTTCTGTACTCAGTGTTAACTTTTGATTGTTTTTTGCAGAGATATTATAGATTAGCTGGCTTTTAAAACGCGTCCTCAATTGAAAGTCTTCTTCTGTATTCCTGAAATCAGGACTGAAGAATTTTCTGAACTCTTGCCGGGCAGTGTTTTTCAGTTTCCATCTTTTCCCCAGATTAAATGTATAGCAGTATCTCCCATAAACTCTGAATTCCTGTTCGACACCTTCTTTTTTATAAGGACTATTACTTTCATATTTTGGCTGACGCCGATAACTGATTGCATAACTGTACTGATGATGAGGGGTAAAGGAATGGTAGACTTCATGATTTAATACAAAAATTGCCTGTTGGGAAAGTGGATTATTATTAGCTGGGCTGCTTTTTCGGCCTGTTGCAATATAGCTTAAAGCCTGTGTTTTTCCTGTAGGATCAAGTTGATATTTAATTCCAAAGGCAGTCCAGAATGCTGCATTGGTATCTCCTAATCCGGGAGGGCTTATTTGCGCTTTGAGGGTATTGGTTATAATGCCAATCGTAAATAACCCTATGAATAATTTCTTTATACTAAACCTCATGGATAACAACTTCAATATTAATTTAAATGAATCAGAATATGGTTACTGATTAAACAAAGATGTGTTGAATTAAAAAATCATTATACATCTTATTATGAGTTTCTAAAACATGGCAAAATAGAATAAAGATTTAGGAAGAAGTTAGGAATTGTAATGGCTGATATTAATAAATTTTCCTGCAAAGGAATGTGGATAACTTGTGGATAATATATAGAAAAGTCAACAACTCATGATTTGTTGACACTCTTAAATAAATTCCTGCTTTTTATAAATGGGCTTTTGTCAGATAAGAAAAGCATAAGAAAATTATCATTAAGGGTACAAAAAAATATAACTGCTTAATAATAATGAAGTTATAAAATAAAAAGTCCTAAGCATAAAGCTTAAGACTTGTAATGCAGAAAGGAAGGGATTCGAACCCTCGATACAGTTACCCGTATACTACCTTTCCAGGGTAGCTCCTTCAACCACTCGGACACCTTTCTTTTTGAGATTGCAAAAATAAGGTATTTTCTGGAATATCCAAATTATTATTGCAATTTAATCTGTAATTTCTCCGCAAAGGCTCTTGGTAAAGTTATCTGCAAAACTTCCGGAATACTTAGGATTGCCTATCAGGTGCATTGCTTTGGTAATGGCTGTCTCAGCCGTCATATCTCTGCCGCTTATTGCACCTATTCTGGAGAATATATTACTGTTTTCATATTTTCCAAACGAGATTCCTCCTGATATGCATTGGCTTACTACTACAATTTCAGTACCGTTATTTCTGATTTCCTGAAGAGTTTCCTGTGTTTTTTCGCTACTGAATATAGTTCCTGAACCAAAAACCTGTAAAATAAGTACTTTCATTTTTGGAATCTCCCTGAAATGGCTCAAGTGCATCCCTGGGAATATTCTCCAGAATAAAATATCTTCAGAAATATGGTCGTCAACATGAAATTCCACCTGTGGATCACAACGGAACAGATTGTCTTTTATAATATTTAAATGCACTCCTGACTGCCCAAGGATAGGATAATTGGGGCTGGCATAGGCGTCAAAGTATTCTGCCGAATATTTCAGTGTTCTGTTCCCTCTTAATAATTTATATTCAAAATAAATTGCTACTTCCTGTATAACAGCTTCATCATTCTCATATAGGCTGGCATAATATAGGCTTGTCAAAAGATTTTCTTTAGCATCTGTCCGGAGATCACCAATTGGTAGCTGTGAACCGGTCATGATCACGGGTTTTCTTAATCCTTTTAACATAAAACTTAATGCTGAAGCGGTATAAGACATTGTGTCAGTACCGTGTAAGATCAGAAAGCCGTCATATTCATTATAATTTTTGAAAATATAGTTTGCTATTATTTTCCATTCTTCAGGTCCCATATCTGAAGAATCCAGCGGTTTTGCAAACGGGTGTACAAAAACCTCACATTCCATGAGTTTCATCTCAGGCATCTTTTCAAATATGTTTCCAAAATCAAAGGCACGGAGACTTCCGGTTTCATAATCTTTTTCCATACCAATTGTTCCTCCGGTATAGATTAACAGGACTTTTCGCTTCATGTAATATTTTAATTAAGAATTTAGGGGGTAATTATGATTCATCCCCAAAATTACGTTAATTTTGCAAAGATTTAAGAATGATGGAAAATTTAGCACAAACTTTCGAATATCTAAAACAATTCTTAACCGAGGAAAGGCTTGCAAAAATTGAACACTTTTCCCGGGAAAGTTCTGATTTTGTTCTTCCTGTAATGGATGATGTATACCAGTTCAGAAATGCCGCAGCCATTATAAGATCAGTAGAAGCCTGCGGTTTTCACAAAGTCGTTGCCATGGAAGAAGAAAATGTTTTCAATCCTAATCTAACGGTAACCAAAGGAGCTGAAACATGGGTGGAGGTGGAAAAGATGCCAAAGAATATAGCTTCCTTACAGAAGATTAAGGAAAGAGGGTACAAAATTCTGGCAGTTTCGCTCGAAAAAGATGCTGTAATGCTTCCTGAGTACGAAGTAACAGAACCAATTGCCCTTGTTTTCGGTACAGAACTGGAGGGAGTTTCTGAAGAAGTTATCGATTTTGCAGATGCAACCCTTGCCATTCCCATGTACGGGTTTACAAAAAGTTATAATGTTTCAGTTGCCGCCGGAATCTGTATGTACGAACTGAAACAAAAATTAATCAGATCAGATATTGATTATAAACTGGATGAGCATAAACTGTTGGAAATGAAAATCCGTTGGGCAGTAAATTCTATCCGGAGTGGTAAGGAAATTCTGGCTAAATATCAAAAAGACCATCAAGTATCCCAGGCCAGATGATAAAATATACCAGATACTTATTCTTTTTTTCCTTAATCATGTCTTTAACAAGTCTTGCCATAAAAGAAAAAGGCTATAATGAAATATACCCTTTTGCAAGCTGGAAATTATTCACTGTTCCCAGTGGAGGAGAGTCTTTGGGAGAAAGATATAAGCTGTATGGTATCAAACAGGGGGATACCATAAGAATTGTAAACATCAGCAGACAAGGCTATGATGCAAATGATGAAGAGCTCATCGTTAATACTTACGGAAACATGATTGAGTCTCATAAAAACCGAGATATCTATATAAAAAAACTCATGATCTTCGCTAAAGATATAAGACCTGAATTTCAGGAATATCTGCTGTATAAAGAAATTTACAAGCCACAGCAAATAGGAAGCAAAAGAATGGATATCAAGAAAAAAAATATTACTAAACTTTAATGAAATATCCTCAGCTTACTGTATTTAATTATAAGATCGTTTACTATGCTTTAAGAATATTCAGTTTATATTGGCTGGCTGTTCAGTATTTAAAGTTTATTGAGCTGGAGAACAGGTCCAGAGAAATATATGAACCGGTTTTTTGGTTTGAAAAAGTTTTATTTCCTGAATTTCCGGGGATATTCCTGGTGACCGGACTTATTATTACCGGTGTAGTATGTATTATAGCTTCTATTCTTAAACCCTCTTATTGGCTGAATATTTTAATATTTTTATTAATAGCTGTTATCAACCTTCCGTTATCAGCAAATTTTGGGGTTCATCACGATAATCATGTGATGATACTGACATATTTTTTAAGTATTTTTCTACTTCCCGAAAAATTAGAAGATAAAGATTATAGATCTGTTCAGTATTTTTACCTGGGAATTTTAATGACCTATTCATTAGCTGGAATGGGAAAGTTTCTGGGAACAGCCAAGAATATTATTAAACATACTGATAAACTTACCTGGCTGGATAAAAATGCAGCAAAGCTGAATACTTATGATAATTATTGGACAGCAGATGCGGCAATACCCGAATGGATGTCGGAAATTTATTCTTACGAGAATTTTTGGGTGGTCCTAACGGTCATTGGAATTGCCCTTCAGTTTTTTTGTTTTTTGGGAGCTTTTAACAGAAGGCTGCTTACTTTTTTCATGGTATTTCTTTATATATTCCATACATATACCGCAAAATTTGTCCTTGCGGATTTTGAAAATACCAATTATCTTTTGATTGTTGTTTTTTTTCCGTACCACTTTTTGCTTCCCTTTTTCAAAAGAAACGAAGCCGGTGCCGTGAACCGTTAAATCATCTTATTGTAGTTCCATGCAGCTACAAAAACTCCTGCAGTCTCTGTCCTTAACCTTTGGCTGCCCAAAGAAACTGCTTTTATTTTGTTATCGGATAAGTATCCGATTTCTTTTTCGGAAAAGTCACCTTCCGGCCCGATAAGGAAAATGTATTTGTCTGATGATGGGATTGTGTTAAGCTGAACTCTTTCCAGGTTTTCATGACAATGAGCAACAAAAGTATGTTCGGGATCAGTATTTTTCAGGAAGTCACTTAATTTTGCAACATCATGAATGACCGGAAAATGAAATCTTAAACTTTGTTTGGATGCCGCTATGCTCTGCTTTCTTATTTTATCAATATTGATATTCTTACGTTCTGTTTTTTCCGTGATGATAATACTGATTTCCGATACTCCCATTTCCACAGCCTTTTCCACAAAAAATTCTATTCTGTCAATATTTTTTGTCGGAGCAATTGCTATATGCAGTTTAGGAGCAAATTCCGGGAGATTATTTTTAATTTCGGTAACATCTATTCCCGCTTTTTTACCCTCTATCATCAGTTTTCCGGAGGCAAGATTCCCTTTTCCGTCTGTTACGTGAATTTCTTCCCCTTCCTTCATACGGAGGACTTTTATAATATGCTGTTGTTCATCATCATTGATCGTGACCAGATTGTTTTCTATATTTCCGTAGAATAATTTCATAGCTTAATTGTTGCTGGAATCAAGAGGCAGTAGATACAAAATACTGCCAGTTATTTTTAAAGTTTATTTATTGAATGTAAAATGGCAGATGAGATTTTTCAAAGCTGATCATTCTTTTCTTACAGATCATACTTTGCTGTTGCCGTAGTCCTCAGATCAGTAAATTCTCCTCTTTCAAATTTCAATTTAGCTACCATAGCAATCATTGCAGCATTATCGGTAGTATATTCAAATTTTGGGATATAAATATTCCAGCCTAATTTTTCTTTATTATCCTCCATAGCTTTTCTTAGAGCAGAATTGGCAGAAACACCTCCCGCAATAGCTACTTCTTTGATGTTGAGGTCTTTGGCGGCTTTTTCAAGTTTGTTCATTAAAATTTCAATAATGGCTTTTTGTACAGAAGCACATAAGTCATTAAGGTTCTCTTTAATAAATTCAGGATTTTTTCTAATTTCCTTCTGGATGAAATACAAAACGGATGTTTTGATGCCGCTGAAGGAATAGTCATAGTTTTCTAGTTTAGGCTTATTGAATTTAAAAGCATCCGGATTTCCTTCTCTGGCAAGTTTGTCAATAATAGGACCGGCGGGATAATCAAGATCGAAAATTTTGCCGATCTTATCAAAAGCTTCACCTGCTGCATCGTCGGTTGTTTTTCCAATAATTTCCATGTCAAAATAGTCTTTTACCAGCACGATCATGGTGTGTCCACCGCTTACAGTAAGACATAAAAAAGGAAAGGTTGGCGGCACAGGATTTGCATCTTCAATAAAATGGGCTAAAATGTGGGCTTGGAGATGATTAACTTCAATTAAAGGGACATTTAGGCTCATTGCCAAAGACTTAGCAAATGATGTTCCTACAAGAAGTGATCCCAAAAGTCCGGGGCCGCGTGTAAATCCTATAGCTGAAATTGCATTTTGTTGTATATTTGCTTTAGTAAAAGATTTTTCAACAACGGGGATAATATTTTGCTGATGAGCTCGTGAAGCCAATTCAGGAACTACACCACCATATTCTTTATGGATGGCCTGATTTGCAGCGATGTTTGAAAGAATAGAATTCCCCTTGATGATAGCTGCTGAGGTGTCGTCGCAAGACGATTCAATACCTAAAATTATAGAGTCGCTCATAATAATGGCAAAGTTAGAGAATAATAACGAGAATGAGAATAAAAAATCAGTAGCTGAAAACCTAGGGGATCAGGTACAGAAAACTGTTGAAAATGTAGAGGAAAAAGTGCGTGAAACAGTGAAGGAGGCTTCTGAGCTTGCTTCGGATGCTATTCATCATCCTGTAGAAACGGCAGAAGAATTTGGAAAACAGGCTGTGAAAGATGTAACCAGTTACTCCTGGTGGGCAAAACTTCTTTTAATTCTTTTTTGGCTTGGAATTATTCTGATAGGAGGAGTACTCATTGCCATTAATCTTCCGGTAACAAAGCAATGGGCTGCAGATCAGGCTCTTCAGATTGTCAACAAAGATTTTAAGGCTGAAATGTCCACAGAAAGTGTGGATGTAAACTATTTTGGGGATGTAACCATAAAAGGTCTGAAGGTTAAAGATTATAAAGGCCTTGAGTTTATAAAAGCCCGTGAGTTCCGCGCTGACTCAGACTGGATGTCACTTGCCGTTAATGCAATATCAGGTAAAAGTAATTCTCTGAGTTTTAATTCTCTAACCTTGGTGAATGCTGATATAAAAGTGATTACCTATAAAGGGGACAGTATTTCTAATTTTATCAGGTTTACCGAACTTTTCGACAGTGGAAAAAAAAGAGATCCCAAAAAACCTCCTTTCGAGCTGAATTCCAGAGTTCAGATTCTGGATTCTAAAGTTTCTATTGTCAACCTGAATTCTCCTGGTGAGCCTGGAAAATGGTTAACTGCAACAAACTTTAATTTAAAAGCACCTAATGTAAAAGTTAACGGTCCTAATATATCTGCACTGATCAATAATATGTCATTTGTTACCTCAAGATGGGGTAAATCTCATTTTGTAGATACATTTTCAACGGAACTTTCTCTGACCAAACAATTTTTATCATTAAAAGATCTTACTCTCAATACAGATCATACTTTACTTCAGGGAGATATTAAGTTTAATCTTCATGATGGTTCCTGGGCAGATTTTGCAGATAAGGTTCGCTGGGATATGAATATTAAACAGGGTAGCCAGGTAAGTGGTTATGACATCAGTTATTTTGTAACCAGCTGGGACAATATTAAGCCTTTCAATATTGCAGGAAAAATGACAGGCCCGTTAAATAAGTTTTACCTTGAAAATTTTCTGATCAGAAATCCGGATGTTAATATTGCAACAAAGACCATGAAAGTAGATAACTTACTGAATGGACATTTTTTGATTGAAACTAAAAATCTTTCTACCGACTTTACCTATAAGGATTTAAAAGCAATGATGCCATCATTTATTTCTAAAAAAATGAAGAATTTTGCTGATGATTTCGGTAAATTGAAATATAATGGAACAGCAAAGGTGACCCCGGATCTGGTATTTGTTGAAAATGGGAATTTATTAACCGGTATCGGGCAGGCTAAAATATCAAAGCTTTCACTGACGGGTTACAGTACTTCTATGCCTAAATATTCGGGGAATCTTGAGGTAAAAGATCTTAATACATCTGTAATAACCAAGAATAAAACCGTAGGATTAATTTCTGGTAAATTTGATCTTAATGGACAAAGTTTTGATGTTAATACGATGCGTCTTACAACAAAATCACAGGTTACAAGTATTGAAATTATGGATAAGGTGATCAGAAATCTGTATCTGGATGGATTACTTGACCATAAAAAATATAACGGGCTTATAACTGTAAATGATGAACAGGCAAAAGCTACCATTAAAGGACTTATTGATTTCAGCACAGCAAAAGTGGCGATGGATGTCAATGCTGATGTTGGATATCTTAATATGAATTATTTTACCAATAAGCCTGGGAATCAGATTGTAAGCGGTAAGGTTGATGGTAAAATGTCGATGTCATCAATTAATGACCTTACGTTAGATGTGAATGCCACGGATCTGCAATTTGCCACGGCTACCCAAAAATATGCTATTCCTGCAGCCAAATTAAAAACATTCATTGATGCCGGAGGTCGTGTTATTGATGTGGATGCTCCGGGAGCAGCTACCGGTAAAATTTCAGGAAGGTACAGTCTTGCAGATCTGGCCGGAATGGTAGAAAATGGAGTAGGCAGAATATTGGTTGGGCCACCACCAAGGAAATTGTACCGCGGACAGAATTTTGCACTCAATTTTGATGTACAGCAGGGACTTGTGAATTATTTTTTACCAGACCTTAAAATACCTAATGGTGCTAAAGTAGAAGGTGAGTATGATGGAAATTCAAATAATCTGATTCTGAATATTGATGCTGCATCTTTAAAATATATCATGTCCAAGGAAGAAGAGATTACAGATGCTGATAAAGCTTTGGCAGCAGCCAATCCTGACTATAAAATCAATGACAGGAAGAGCGTCAGCAGGGATAGTGCCCTGGTAGATAGTGTTCAGGTGAGAATTAATACAGGAGATCTTAACCGGCAGCTGTATGCAAAAGTAAGCCGTTTACTCTATAATAAAAATATAATTAAAGACTTCGAGCTTAAAGGGAATAATGAAAACAATAATACCTTACATTTATCTACTGTATTTAAACATGGAAGCCCGGAAGATGAAGTTGAAGACAGGCTGAAGGAATATGCGATCAATGTGGATCAGACAACAGACGCTGCAGGTGATTATGTTTTCAGGTTTGAACCTACAGAAGTTAAATTCAATGAGGTTACATGGGCAATAGATACCAGTCCGGAATTAAATCATTCTATTACCTACAGGAAGAAAACCGGAGATTTTGATGTCAGAAACCTGAGGATTTATTCAGATAAAAGTGCATTATTTATTAAAGAGGCACAATTTAAATCGGCTAAAGACTTTTATGTAGATGCTGATATTGATGATTTTGCAATAGAAAAACTTCTTGAGATGCAATCCGGTGGAAATGGGATGGATATTAAAGGGCTTGCCAACGGAAGTGTGAAAATCAGAATGGATAAAAGTACCCTGCAGCCATTGGTAGATCTTACGATTGATGATATCAAAATGAATGGTAACGATATGGGAGATATTACCATTTCTGCGACAAACGGATTTTCATTGAATGTATATGATATTGATGTAAAAGTAAATTCAGCGGGAGTGCTTGGTAATAATAGCCTGAATCTGACAGGTACTGTTAATAATAATACAGCTACACCCGTTATTGATCTTACTGCGGAAATGCGTGATTTTGACCTTTCATT
The DNA here is from genome assembly GCF_003385595.1 of Chryseobacterium flavum. GTDB lineage: Bacteria > Bacteroidota > Bacteroidia > Flavobacteriales > Weeksellaceae > Chryseobacterium > Chryseobacterium flavum. Next base: position 186,807 of record NZ_QNUE01000006.1, read on the forward strand.
TACACAGCAGTTTGTACAGACTGTTTTTGCCAACATGCGGGGAAAAGCAACCGGAGACCTTAAAATTAACGGCAAGCTTAATGATCTGGATTATAGTGGAGATATTGCATTAAAAGACTTTGGGTTAAAATTACTATTCACAGGAGTAGACTATTCATTTGATGATACTGTGATTCAGTTATCAAGAGGTCTTGCAATCCTCAACAATATCGAAGTACATGACGGAAGATCTAATTCCAAAGGGAATATATCGGGAGCGATTCAGTTTGAAACACTTTCTTCAATGGGGGTTAACCTGGTAATGAGAGCAGATAACTTATTGGTACTAAATACTACTCAGAAAGATTTTGATTTGTTCTGGGGAAGAGTATACGGACAAGGAGACCTTTACGTTGATGGTCCGGTTTCGGGACTAAGTATTACTACTCCTAATATGAAAGCACTGAACGGAAGTACTTTTACCTTTAATTCAGGATCAACTTCAAACGTTGAAGAGTTTAAAATGCTGAGATTCCTGAAGGAAGGAAAAGACGGACTTATTACCCTGGAAGAGAAAAAAAAATCCGGGGCAAATATGAATATTGACTTTAATCTGGCTGTAGATAAAGGAACAACGGTAAATGTCCTTATTGGTGATGATGTGGGAAATATTACGGTCAAAGGTATTGCTGATCCCCTGAAATTCCAGATGAACAGACAGGGGAACATTGCAATGAACGGGACATATAAAGTAGATAACGGAACATTTGTTTCCAAAGCTATTCTTAATAAAACATTCCAGATTGAAAAGAACAGCAGCATCAGATGGGATGGAGATGCAATGAAACCAGCATTGGATATTACTGCCAATTATGTAAGAATGGTTTCTAATGCCGGAGAATATCTGAGTATGGGAAAACTCCAGCCTATCAGTATTTTATTACAGGCTAATATTACAAGGTCTCTTGTTGATCCCAAAGTAGATCTTAATGTAACGGCGCTGGATGTTTCCAGCCAGGTAAGAGAAACTTTAGCTGCTAAAATGAGCCAGGAAGGAGAGAAGGTGCTCCAGTTTGGTTCCGTATTGCTTCTGAGTACATTTAATGTTTCCAATACAGGAGGTGTGGACGTGAATGTAGGAAATGTGGCGGAATCATCAGGATATAATATGCTCCTTAAACAATTGGGATCAGTTCTTAATACGATGAGTAACGAATTTCAGATTGACCTGAACTATGTAAAAGGGGATCAGAATGCTAATATCGGAGACCGGGCAAATGCCGGGGTGAGTGTGGCCCTTTCTCCAAGGGTCAATATTAAAACAGGTCTGGGAATTCCGTTAACAAAAACAGAAAGCACACAAAATAATTACCTTTCAGGAGAAGGATCTGTTGAGTATGATCTTTCTAAGAAAAATGACGGCAGCTTAATCCTCAGAGGATATTCAAAGCCTACTAATATAGGAATGGTCAGCACAAACGGTTCTGCAAATCAGGCCTATGGAATGGGAGTTATGTGGAGCAAAAGCTTTAATTCTTTATTTAAAAAGAAGAAAAAAGATAAAAAAGTTTCAGAAGAGAAAGCTGAAATAAAAACAGATTCTATAAAATCGACTAGTAAATAATTAGAATATTTTAATGATTTTTATCATCCGTGTTAATTATTGTTAATATTTGATATAATTTTTTTAGTTAAATTATTTTTTATAAATTTGCAAAAAATACATAGATTTTTTAAAAAAATTGTAATTTAACTAATATGAACTATCAACTGGACGAAATAGACAAGAAGATTCTTGATTTCTTAGTAGAAAACACAAGAATGCCTTTTACAGAAATTGCAAAGCAGATGGATGTTTCTGCTGGAACAATTCACGTAAGAGTGAAAAAGATGGAAGATGCAGGTATTATTTTGGGATCATCTCTTAATATCGATTATGGTAAGCTGGATTATCACTTTACAGCTTTCATAGGAATCCTTTTGACAAAATCAAACCGTACTCAGGAAGTACTGAAAGAATTGTCAACTATTCCTAACGTAATTGAAGCCAGCGTCATTTCAGGGAAATATAACATTTTCTGTAAAGTAAGAGCTAAGAATACAGATGATGCTAAAAGAATTATTTATCAGATAGATGATATTCAGGATGTAATGAGAACAGAAAGTATGATTTCTATGGAAGAGTACTTGAGTGACAAAAACAGACTGATTAACGCTATCTCTATCTAGTTCAAATTTTAAACGAATTATTATAAAAGAACTTATGAAATCTCTCATAAGTTCTTTATTTTTGTACCTATGGAAGAATATAGCTATTTTGATGAAGATCCTAAAAAAGGATGGGGATTTATACTGGCTTTTGCCGCTTTGATGTTGTTTACTGTCATGGGGCTGGGGATTGATGTTGATGAATATTTACAGCATGAATACCTTGAAATACCCAGATGGTATTTTTATATCATCTTTTCCATTGATGTGCTGATGATGATCGGGCTGATACTGATGTTCTTCTACAGGAAAATTGGAATTTTTATGTTTCCGACACTGTTGGTATTGCATTTTTTTATGCACAATTATTATCTTTCTACATTTTTGTACACAGATGTTACCAATCTTTTTCTTTTTACTGGGTTTGGAATGCTGGCCATTATTCCGAAGTGGAAGTTCTTTAAATAATCTTTTGGATTGAAAGGATTTAATAGATAGTAAAGATATTTAAAGCTGTATTATTCCGTGAATACTTTTTGAAAAAAGGAATCCAGTGCTGTATTCTTATCCAGTCCGAATTTCTTTTTTAATCGATACTTGGTCATTCTTACACTTTTAGGTTCTACGTTGAGAAGATTGGCGATCTGTTTGGTATCCAATCCAAGGTAAATATAAGCACAGTATTTTAAATCCAGCGATGTTAGTTTCTGCATAGCTTTTTCATTGATGCTCTTGAAAAAATCAGGATGCAACTCCTGAATCCTGAATTTGGTTTTTTCAAAGTCATTATCTACAAGGTTTTGTGCTTTTACTACCTGATGAATATTAATGTCCGTATCAGAAAGTTGGGTTTGAAGCTGCTGAAGGACTTTATTCTTATGCTGAATATGTAAGTGACTGGCAAGTACTTCGCTTTGAAGTTTTTGCTGTTGAAGTGTAAGGAGCTCCTGTTCAGCCCTTAATCTTGCCTGTTCTTCCTTCTGAAATTTAATCTGCATTTCTGCCTCGTGCTTTTCTGTGTCAAGCTTATTTTCTCTTTCTATAGAATACCGAAGTTTGAAATGATAGGAAAGAAACATAAAGAAAGCTCCAATCAAACCGATGATTCCCAAACCGATGTATAGCAGTTTTTCTTTTTTAAGACTGGCTGTTTTTTCTGTAAGGGATCTGAGTTCGGATTCTTTTTTCCGGGATTGAAATTGGGCTTCCAGTCTTTTTGCTGTTTCAGCCTGTCCTTCATCAAAGAGCAGATTGCTGTATTCTGTTACTTTTGACTCATATTCATAGGCTTTTTGAAAATTGTTTTGTTTGGCATACAACCGGGCAAGATCTTTTACCACATTGATCATGACATGGTAATATACCGGATGCTGTGTCAGCAAAATCTGCTCTGCTTTTAAAAGATATTGTTCTGATAAAGCATCATTACGATCCCGTGAGGCCAGATTACTCAGAACGCCAAGTGCACCTGCCTGTATACTCTGGTTAAGAGTTGTATGCTGGGTAAGAACTAATATTTCGTTGGCATTATTCTGGATCTCCTTACGGATTTCAGGAGTAATATCCGGATAACTCAAATAATAGTTAATAAGATTCAGCAATGCCATTGCATGCACATGGGCTGAAACATGGCCAGGAAACTGATGATATAACCCAACAGCCTTTCTGCACATCTCTATAACTGGTTTCAGATCTTTTAAATCTCCGCTTTTTTCATACCGAAAGGAATAGCAAACAGCCAGAGCTGAATAAGCGGAACTGAGCAGATTTTTATTTTCTGTCTTTTCAGTTAGCTCTATGGACTTTTTAGCATATTTTGTGGCATTTTCAGCGTCATTCCATTCTGTATATATTCCGTAGAGAAGATAATTGAGCTTTGCATTTAATAAGATTTCAGAAGGCTGTTTTTCAACAAGTGGAAGAACTTTTTGAATCAGTTTGATTGTATTTTCAGGTTCGCCAAGTGCATTTCTGTAATAGATATTCAGATAACTGGCATACAATGCTGCTGTTTTATCATTTCTTTTTTGAACAATAGCATTTGCTGCATCTATGATTGGAGGAACTTTATCATATTCAGACTGATTAAGTTTAATAATCCCTTTTTGGGTAAGAGCTTTTACTTCTTCAGTATAATTTTGCTCCTTTTTAGCAAGTTCAATTTGTTTCTGAACATATTTTTCGGCTGTAGGGTATTGGTCACTAACTCTGTAATATTCGCTAAGTTCATTGTATATTTTAAATTTTTCTGCAGAAGAAACAGGTTCTTTGCTCAATTTATTTTTAAGATCACCAATAAAGGTATTCTGTGCAGGATATAAGGCACAGATAAAAAGTATGCAATATAAAAGTGAGTACTTCAGGTTCATAGGGTGAAAGTACAAAAATTGTAGACACCTATCAATTTTCTGTCCGAAAAAGCAGAAACAGATGTTATTGTTAAATAGTTGTAAATTAATGTTTTAATTGTTTTTGTAGACGTTTTGTAGTCGCCTGTAATTTGAGTTGAAGATGTTTTGTAGTTGCAGAAAAAAACGTAAAACTGTTTTTCTGATGCAATTTTGGGTCAGAAAAAATTATAGAATATTAATTTAAATTTTACGGTTATGGACAACAAAACATTATCAATTATTTCTTACATCACTCTTTTCGGATGGTTAATTTCTTTCGTCATAGGAAAAGAAAAAGCAAACAGCCTTTTAAAATACCATCTTAAACAGTCCCTGGATTAATCCTTTTTTCTATTGCATTATCCATCATTCTCAATATTATATTAATGGTTACCAAAGTTGGAATTCTCGGGCTATTGGGTTTCATTCCTTTGATACTGATGATTATTGGAATTATAAATGCTGCCAATAATGTTGAAAGACCCTTGCCATTGATCGGAAAAATCTTTGAAGATAAATTCTCTTTTATCAGATAATATCTAAGTCTTGAGTACAAACACCTATTTAACAATTAATATAGAATTATGAAAAGATCAATGTTGATCATAGGAATACTCGTTTTGAGCATATCTATTGTATCATGTAATAAACTGGAGAAAATAAAAGAAAGGTTTTCAAAAAATAATACAGAACAGGTAAATCCTTTCAATGCTAATTCAGGAGATACAAACAGAGATATTATTTCTTTTAATAACAAAGTAGTAAAAATGGATGATGAACATTCAGACTTTGTTGAAAATTTTCAGAATTCATTAGCAGAAATGGAAGAGTATGTGAAAAGTGTAACAGTAAATCCACAGTTTTCAGGAGTTGCACCGATTTTCACTCCCGGAATAATGATATACTCCCATCAGGAATTAAAGGCTCCGGATATATTAGGGAAAGATTTTCAGAGACTTGTTGATAAAATGAAAGATACAATGACTCACCTGGAAATATTAAAAAAAGAACTGGAAACTTACAAACTGGCAGAAGACTGGAAGGATGATAAGGGAAAGAAAATTGCTGATATTAAAGAAAAAGCTGCAATACTTATCAAAGAAAACCGTACTGCAGCGAATGATTTATTTACCAAACTTTCCCCCAGAGCAGATAAAGCTGAAATAGAGGTGCTTAAGGATCACCCGCTTAAAACACAAATTATCTATTCCAGAGAAACCATGGAGCTGGCTCAGAAGATAGTAGATGAGTCTTATAATGTGACTGATATCAATGTTTATAAAGATATATTTTCCAGCCAGTATCAGCAGATGGAAAAATTATATAAAAGAAATATCAACGAAAAGATACCGTCCTCAGAGGAGCAAAAGGAAAGAAGTTATCGGGCATTCAACAGTTCCATAAATGATTTTCTGGGTAAAATGAGAATCGTACAACGAAGTCTGAATGAAAATAATCAGGAACTCAACCGGGATCTTGATAACCTGGAAAGAGAAGCAGGATATGTCCTTGATCGTTATAATACTTTTGTGGATTAACAGAGAAAAATTGAAGATCAGTTATTACCTTGATTACTATACCAGCCAATATCGAAACGGAAATTTTTCTCAGTTTGTCCGGAATTCGGGATGGTCAGCAGAATTAAAGGGTATTATTAAAGAAGGAAAAAAAAATCAATACACAAAAGCATCTTGAATTGCTTCTGGAACAATGCTTAAAAGTGGAAAGCCTGAAAAAAATGAGATGAAAACTTTTTTTAGTGAGGGTTTCGTGCTACTAAAGAAATTGAAAGATAAAATAACTATTAAATAAATTACATTAATATGAAAAAGTATCAACATTATAAACAAGAAGGAAACCGGTATATTTTTAAAAATCAGCCGGTCTTTATAACTGTGTTGTGTATTCTTCTCCTGACCGTTGCGGGACTCATTTTTAATAATACAAGAATTGTCAGCTATGTTATTATTGCTGTGGTAGCACTCATTATGATCAATTTCTTTACCAAAAAATTCATTATTGATACGGACCGGAAGACTATTACCGGAAAACATACAATTTTTGTTTCAGCAAGAACATATCCCATTGAGAATTTCAGACACTTCCATGTTCTTGCGACCAAATATATGGGTTTTATCACCACAAATGTTATGTTGTCTATGTATTTTGAAGTTGATGGCAAAGAGAAGCAGCTTACGATAGGGCAATCACTGACCCACAAAGGAATACAGAAAATGGTGAATGAAACAGAAGATATTATGAATAGTAACGGATTAAATCATGAATATAATCGACCGCTATAAGTTTGAAGAAAATGGTAGTGAGATAAGCTTTATGCCTGATTATAGTTTTCTGCATACTTTGATATGGTGGCTGATACTGGGAGTAGTCACTCTTCCTGTTATTATTTACTATTTCCTGGATAAAATGTCAGGAGACCAGTTTAAGATAACAATGGGATTATGGATAGTTTATATGATTTACTTCCTGTTTGATCTTTTTTTCAGAATTCCTGTAAAATATATTTTTAATAAGTCGGAGAAATGTATTTACAGAAAACTATTACTTTCGAGAAAACTAATGAGCTTTGATGAGATGACCTATTTTGTAAATGATGAAAGATGCGGATATTATTATTCAATAGGGAAAAAGAGAAATCAATTTGTGAAAAACTACAGAATCAGTAATTATTTTTCAGGGTCAAAAGCATCTGGCAGAAGGGAAGATGAGTATATAAAAGAAATCTTATATCCCGTTTTAATTGCTGTTGGATTTCCTGTTAATGAGGGTGAACGATAATAGATAGCGAAAAGAAGGGTAGAGCTAATAAACATGACAACTATAGGTACAATCGCTCTCTTTCTGGAGTGTGGTAAAACATTAAACAATTTTTGACAGAGTCGTTATAAAACAGAACAACAATCAATATTGATTCCAACAAAAATCCCGGCTGGTTAATATAAACCAGCCGGGTTATATTATATAATTGCTGCTTCTTAATTAGCTAAGATTCTCTTTACAGCTTCTTTCACTGCTGCAGCATCAATTTTATATTTCTTCATTAATTCAGCAGGAGTTGCAGATTCTCCGAACGTATCATTTACAGCTACAAATTCCTGTCTTGTAGGTCTTCTCCTTGCAAGCATTCCGGCAACAGATTCTCCTAACCCACCAAGGTAGTTGTGTTCCTCAGCAGTAACAATTTTACCTGTTTTTTCAACAGACTTTAAAATAATTTCCTCATCTAAAGGTTTGATTGTATGAATGTTGATTACTTCACAGGAAATTCCTTCTTTTTCAAGCTCATCAGCAGCTACAAGAGATTCCCATACCAGGTGTCCTGTTGCAACAATTGTTACATCAGTTCCTTCCTGTAACATAATCCCTTTTCCAATTTCGAAAGGCATATCTTCCGGAATGAAAACAGGAACAGTAGGTCTTCCAAATCTTAAATATACAGGACCTTCATGTTCTGCGATAGCGATAGTAGCAGCCTTTGTCTGGTTATAATCACAAGGATTGATCACAGTCATTCCCGGAAGCATCTTCATCATACCGATGTCTTCCAATACCTGATGCGTAGCCCCATCTTCCCCTAATGTAAGACCTGCATGAGATGCACAGATTTTTACATTTTTCCCTGAATAGGCAATAGATTGACGGATCTGGTCGTATACCCTTGAAGTAGAGAAGTTGGCAAAAGTACCTGTAAAAGGAATTTTTCCTGTGATGCTAAGACCAGCAGCCAATCCCATCATATTAGCTTCTGCAATACCTACCTGGAAGAATCTTTCCGGAGCTTTTTCAATGAATTTTTCCATTTTTAAAGAACCGATAAGATCTGCACAAAGTGCTACTACATTAGGGTTTTTGTCTGCTAATTCAGCCAGCCCTGCTCCAAATCCTGAACGCGTATCCTTTTTTTCTGTATATGTATATTTCATTTTTATTTTTTTAATCGAGATTTAAGATATTAGTAATCTGCAGGAGCTTCAAGGTATAATTGTTTGAAGGCTGTTTCCAATTGTTCGTCATTAGGAGCCTTACCATGCCATGCATGACTTCCCATCATATAATCCACACCATAACCCATTTCTGTATGAAGGATGATTGCTACCGGCTTTTCTTTACCTGTTTCAGCTTTTGCTCTTTCAAGGATACCGATCACTGCCTCAAGATCATTACCATTCTTTTCTTCTAAAACAATCCATCCGAATGCCTCAAGTTTAGCATGAAGATTTCCCAGGCTTAAAACATCATCTGTATCCCCATCAATCTGACGACCATTGTAATCAATTGTAGAAATGATATTGTCTACCTTTTTAGCTGCAGCATACATCAAAGCTTCCCAGATCTGACCTTCCTGAAGCTCACCATCTCCGTGAAGAGTGTATACAAGAGATTTATCTCCGTCTAATTTTTTACCTTCAGCTACGCCAAGAGCCACAGAAAGCCCCTGTCCAAGAGATCCTGAAGCGATTCTGATACCAGGTAATCCTTCGTGGGTAGTAGGGTGTCCCTGTAATCTTGAATCCAGCTTTCTGAATGTTCTCAGTTCATCTACCGGAAAGAAACCAAATCTTGCCAGGGTAGAGTAGAATACCGGTGAAATGTGTCCGTTTGACAAATAAAAGTGATCTTCATTCCTGCCTTCCATGGTAAAAGGAAGATGGTAGTTCATCACCTTTCCGTAAAGTGCTGTAAAAAATTCTGTACAGCCTAAGCTTCCACCAGGGTGTCCTGAATTAACAGCATGAACCATTCTTAAAATGTCTCTTCTGATCTGCGTAGTAAGAGATTTTAACTCTTCAATACTTTTACTCATTATATCTGATTTATTTGCTTGCGAATTTACAATTTTTTGGCTTATGGAAATGCAAAAATCCGGATTTTGTACCCGGATTTAAGCTATTAGATTATGTAATTAACAGCCTTCATTAAGGTAAACTGTAATTTCTGTGACAATATTATTAATAAATTTAAATGTTAACTGCGTTCCGGCATCATAGTCCTCAATATTGAAATATCCTGCATCTTTAATACGTTTGCCTTTATCATCCACTTCCGGACGAACACTGAATATGGGATAATTTTTGTAGGTATTGATAAGTTCATCCCGGGTACTTCCAACACCCATTCCGCTTTTTGTTCTGAATTTTTTACTGGTGGTGGTCATTCCTGTAATCGTAACAGCGTCTGGTTTTGCTTCTCCGCCATAACCCTGGAAAACTTCAATATTGATAAGCTCTCCATTGTATTTTACTCCATTCTTTTGCTCTCCATCAGAAATTTTCAGTTTAGTACCGGCAATTTTTTCTGCCTCACTTTTTTCCATAAAAATCTTGAATGGCCCTATTCTTAAAGTAGATACCTCAAAATTCTCCTGGGCAGCTACGCATCCAAATGTTATTACAAAGATGAAAAGCGAAATAATTTTTTTCATAGTTAATAAAATATTTTTTTAAAATTTTTAAACTCTTATTTTTTTCCTAGTGTTTTATTGATTGCATTTTTAATCATAGGTTCCATAATTGCATATCCTGCAGGAACCGGATGGATGCCATCCTTTGAAAGACCTTCGCGCATTCCACCTTTTGCATCACGCATTGCCGTATTATAATCTACAAATATGAATTTGTTGCTGCCTGCATACTGCTTTAATCTGTTATTCAAGGCGTCTACTTTTTGAGATACTTCGGTTATTTCTTTACGCCATGGAAATGCTGCTGCGGGTAAAACAGAAGCAATGATTACTTTTATCCCATTATTTTGAGCAATATCAGCCATAGCTTTGATGTTGTTAAAAGTGAAATCAGGGTCATAAATGCCTGTATTCTGAGCAATGTCATTGGTTCCGGCATTAATGACGACCAGCTTCGGCTTTAAAGCGATAACATCGCTCTGAAAACGAAGCAACATCTGTGATGTGGTTTGTCCGCTGATTCCTCTGCCTGTATAATTGTTTTCAGAAAAAAATTCAGGATGGCTCTTTACCCAGCCTTCTGTAATGGAATTACCCATAAAGACAACATCCACTTTTTTCTTTGAGCTTAAAATACCCGCGTTGTCATCTTTATATTTTGTAAGATTGGCAAAATCAACAGCACTCTGTGCATTTACAAATATACCGGCAAACAGGCAACAGGATAGAAAAACGAATAATTTCATTACTGATATTTTGGTTACTTTAGATTAAACGATTTTTAAAAACTGTTTATCCTTCACCAGCCATAGGCCGATGAATGTCAATAATCCATTAAGAACAATCAGCTCAACACCAATTCTGTAGTCTGTATAAGAGGTTACTGCAAAATTGATTAAATAAGTGATGATAGGTGCTAAAATAGTTACCTTAAGGATTGAATATTTTTTGGAAATTTTGAACTTGGTGAAGATTCCGAAAGCAAAAAGTCCTAATAATGGTCCATACGTATATCCGGCAATTTCCATGATCAGGTAGACAATAGATTTGTCATTCAGAGCTTTGAACACCATGATCAGGATAAAGAACATAACAGTGAAAGTTAAATGTACTTTCATACGCAGGCTTTTCTTCTCTTTTTCAGTTTTGGTCTTGTCTTCATTAAGATTTAATAAATCTACACAATACGAGCTTGTTACTGCCGTTAAAGCCCCATCTGCAGAAGGGAATAATGCTGATATTAATCCAATGATGAAAATAACTGAGATCATCATTGGGAAATGGCCGTTAAGAGATAACGCAGGAAAAAGATCATCACCCATAATATTCGTTATGTTTCCTGATGCATCTCTGAAACCGAAGATATTGCTTACAGGGTCTGTGCCTGTTGTTCCATATTCTGCTCCATGTTGCAAAGCAAAAAGATAAAGTAAACCACCTAAAAATAAGAAGGCAAGATTAACCAGCAGAAGAGTTCCAGCGAAAGTCAACATGTTTTTCTTTGAATTTTTAAGATTATCTACAGAAATATTTTTCTGCATCATTTCCTGATCCAGCCCGGTCATGGCAATCGTAATGAATATTCCACCCAGAATGGTTTTAAGGAAAAATGTCTTGGAATTAGGATCGAAATTGATGAAGTGGGTATAATTTTTCTGTTCCAGAATTGTATATGCTTCACCAAAAGACATATTAAGATTGGATAAAATATAAACAATACAGGCTACCAGACTGATAATCATGAAGGAAGTCTGTAAAGTATCTGTAATCACAATCGTTTTCACTCCGCCCTCAAAAGTATAGAGAAGTACCATCAGTAAAAGTACCATAGAAGTTACCCAAAACGGAACCCCTAATCCTTCGAGAAGGAAAATCTGTAAGACATTCACCACCAGGTATAACCTTGCTGTTGCCCCGATCGCTCTTGAAATAATAAAGAATATGGACCCGATCTTATGTGCTTCCACATTGAATCTTTTTCCCAGATAGGTATAAATGGAAGTCAGGTTCATCTTATAGTACAAAGGAAGCAATATAGCAGCTACAATAAAATATCCAATGAAAAATCCGATCACCATCATATAATATTCGAATCCGCCATAAATATATTCCGTACCGGTCATCTTCCCGACCGTTCCGGGCACTGAAATAAATGTAACTCCACTTAAGCTGGTTCCGATCATTCCGAATGCAACAAGCCACCATTTACTTTTTTTGTTACCAATAAAGAATGACTGATTGTCGGAATTCCGGCTGGTAAAATAAGAAATTACCAAAAGACCAATGAAATAAATAAAAACAAACAGCAAAAGGATCGTTCCTGAATTCATGCTTAAATTAAATTTTAGCAAATATAGTTTTTTTCTCTTCTGCTGAAACCTCTGTGTTCCAAAAATCATCAATAATATGATGGAATAAAAGGCATGTCCTGATGCAGGAAAACGGAAGTTATAGAAGGAAAGAAAAAAACCTTCCGGAATATTCAGGAAGGTTATATTGTAAGGGTGGAATCAGGGTCAATTTACCAAAACATCCTGCAGTTCCTGACTCTTTTGGAAACTTGCTTTAGCAAAAGGGCAGAGAGGAATGATCTTTTTCTCATTCTTCCTTGCAAAATCTACTGCAGCCAAAAGCATTTCTTTTCCTACACCTTTTCCATTGTAGGCTTCTTCCACCTCAGTGTGGTCTATAATAAATCTTTCTTCTCCGGCCCATGTGTAGGTCATCATTCCTGCACGTTTTCCATCTATGAAAGCTTCAAAACTTCCGTGTTTTTCGTCGTTGTTTTGTTTTACTTCGATCATATTATGAGAATTTAGTTAGTATTTCTATGTCGTTGGTTAATATTTTATGAACAGGGCAGGCGTCAGCAATAGTGTGTAACCTCTTCATCTGTTCATTATCCAGAACTCCTTCAAAGCTGATGGCTCTTTTGAAAACGGCTCTTTTGGTAAGCGGGAAGTTCTCAAGCTCAACTTCTACATTGATATTTTCCACATTCCATTCTTTTCTTTCAATATACATTCTCAAAGTAGCAGCTGTACAGCTTGCCAGTGAAGTGGCCAGTATTTCCAAAGGATTAAAGCCTTTATTTTGTCCCCCTTTATCTGTAGGTTCATCAGTAATGATCTTATTGTCACCGGCTGTTACCTCTGTATAATATTTTGTTTTTCCTAAACTTGCTTTTACCGTTACTGCCATTATTTTTGTCTGTTGAATTTATAACTTAATGCTCCTGACGGGCATTGATCGATCTGTTTCTTTAGTTCTTCAGGTGTCGCATTTTCAGCTTTAATCCAAGGCCTTTCTTTTGGATTATAGACTTTGGGAAGCATCTTTACACAAACAGCTGAGTGGATACACTTTTGTGGTTGCCAGATGACAGTAATGTCACCATTGAGATATTCGTGTATTTCCATATTAATTTCTTTAAATGATTTTTGATTATATGATATCCGGAATCAGCTATGTGAGAGGCAATATAAGGATAAAAAAATGAAGTAGCCATTCCGGGAACGTTAAATATAATGGTTTATCAGGATTTTTGTCTGTTTCAATTCTGAGATTTTGTATTCATAACCTGATTTTTAAAATTAGCAATTTTGCTTTTCAGTTCATTTAGCATATCAGGGTTAATTACTCCGCTCTCAAAGTCAAAATTTTCGTAAAATTTTGGTAATGAAAAAGTGTCTCTGATATCAGCGGCAAACTGTGGAAAAAATGTTTTAGCCGTATTCATGACATTTCCGCCACCATACCCGCCTGGAGATGTACTCATCAACAGCATAGGCTTGTTTTGAAAGACTTTTACATTGATTCTTGAAGCCCAGTCGAAGGTGTTTTTAAATGCAGCACTATAAGATCTGTTATGTTCCGCCAGAGAACAAATAATAACATCACAGTCTTCAATAGCCTTTAAAAACTGGTGTGCTTGATCCGGAAATCCTTTTTTTTCAAGGTCTACGGAAAAAACAGGCATGCTAAAGTCATTAAGATCAATTAAGTTGATTTCTTCATCTTTAAAATCCTTTAGAACAAACTTTACCAGTTCTCTGTTGATTGATGTGGAAGAAGTACTTCCTGCAAATGCTAGTATTTTCATGGCCTTATAATTGTGAAACTTATCATTTTCTGTTTAAAATTGCTTTTGGCAGAGGAACATATTCCTGCTCATCCCCGGGAACCAGAGGAAAAGCTTTATGATTTTGATCGTTCCAGTTTACTTTAGCCTGTTCAATCAGTTCTTTGTCGGAATTTACAAAGTTCCAGAATATGAAACGTTCCTCATCAAAAGGTTCGCCACCAAAAAGATATACTGTACCATTTTCGCTCATATCAAATTCACAAAGTGTGGTGTCTTTGGCGATCATCAGCTGTTTTGAACCGTAAGAATTTCCGTCAGTGGTGACGGTTCCATCCAGGACGTACATAGCCGCTTCTCCGTAAAGATCCTTTCCGATGCTGATTTTCTTTGGTTCCCTGGTTTTGATTTCAATGAAAAACAATTTACTGTGTACAGGTACTGGTGATGTTTTTCCGAAAGCTTCACCTGCAATAAGTTTATATTGGATTCCATCCTCTTCCCAAACAGGAATTTCATCAGCTTCAATGTGGTGAAAAGTAGGCTCAGACTGCTCAAGGTGTTTGGGAAGACCTACCCAGATCTGAAATCCGTGAAGCCTTTTATCGCTGTGCCTTAAATATTCCGGAGTTCTTTCTGAGTGTACGACCCCTTTTCCTGCAGTCATCCAGTTAACAGCACCTGGCTTGATTTCGATTGCACTTCCTATACTGTCTCTGTGAAAAATAGAACCTTCAAGCAGATAGGTTAATGTTGATAATCCGATATGTGGATGAGGTGGAACATCAAGATTCTGGTAATCTTTCAGTTCGGAAGGTCCCATATGATCAATAAAAACAAATGGTCCAACTGCTCTTTTTTCACGGAAAGGCAAAAGTCTTCCCACTAAAAAATTTCCTATATCTGCAGCTTTTTCTTCTATGATAAGTCCAATATTTGACATAATAAACTGATGCGTTTTAAGATTGTTTGTAAATAAAATGTTTGGTAAGGGGTTAAAGTTGATGATAACCTTCAAATTTTTCATCAACGATACGTTTCCATTCCGGATGTTTTTTAAGATAAGCAAAAACATAAGGACAGAATGGTAACAGCTTTTTACCACTTTCTTCAATATAATGTAAAGTTTTTTCTACCACTGCTGCTGCAGCTCCTGTTCCTGCCAGTTCCGGTTCTGCTTCAGTATGTATTAACGCAATCTGGTGAGTGGTCTCACGGTAATCTATAAATGCGTAATGTCCGTTGATATTTATTTCAAATCTTTTGTCTGTTTTTACAAGGGGGATGTTTTCAAATTCGGGTTTCATAATTCTTATATTAAATTGATGCACTTCAAAAGGGCAGCGATTAGTAGGTATAATCATCATTCCCTGAGATCTCTGCTTGGCCTGAACTCTCAGGGAATGACAATTTGTATAATTATTATGATATTTTACTGCCGAAAAAAATGCAATAAATATCAAGTTTATGAGTTAATTTATTTAGTTTATAATATATAAAGTTAAGAAAAAAGAAGCAATTAAAGATTAAGATAAACTTAATTCTATCAATCTTCAAGATAACCAAATTTCCCGGTGTTAAAGTCCTCAAATGCCTGCATGATTTCCTCTCTTGAATTCATAACAAACGGACCGTGAGGATAAATGGGTTCATTGATTGGTTCTCCGCTGAGGATCAGAACAACTGAATCTTCGCCGGCTTCAATAGTGAAGGTCTCACCTTCATTTTTGAATAAAGCCAGATGATCTGTTTTTACTTTCTCTTCTTTGTTGATAATAATATTCCCTTCAATAACCAGTGCCAGAGTATTAAAACGGGCAGGGAAATTAAATTCTGCCTTTCCGCCTGCCTTAAGCTTTGCATTCATCATATGAACAGGTGTAAAAGTAGAAGCCGGGCCCTTATGTCCGTTATATTCTCCTGCGATAATTTCTATAACTCCATTTTCACCTAAGTCCACTCTTTCCATTTTTGAATTTTCAATAGCCTGATATTTCGGAGTACTCATTTTATCCTTTGCCGGAAGATTCACCCAAAGCTGGACCATTTGAAAAATGCCTCCTTTTTTTGACCATTCCGTTTCATGATATTCTTTATGAAGGATACCTTTTGCAGCTGTCATCCATTGTACATCACCCTCTCCGATAATACCTCCGCCGCCAGCACTGTCATGATGTTCTACTTTACCACTATAAGCTATTGTTACAGTTTCGAATCCTCTGTGCGGATGGACACCGACACCTCTGGGGGTTTCTGAACCGTTGAAATGAAACTTTGAATTGTAATCCAGCATAATGAACGGGTCCATTCGTTTCATGTCTAATCCATGTACGCCTGGAATAAAATTATGAACTCTAAAACCATCACCTACAAAATGAGCAGGTTTTGGTGATACTACCATTTCTGTTTTTTTAGTTGCCATAATATTGTTGATTTTATAGATACAAAAATATTACCCCTAAAAACAAAATACATTGATCTGTGATAAGTTCGTAGGAAAGAAAAAGCAGAGAGGTAATCTGGATAATAGAATCAACAGACTTAATCTTCTTTCGATTTCATATTCTTCCCGTCGGAAATATGAAGTCTTCTGAAAACGAGTCCGGATAAAATTGTTAATACTCCTACTGTAAGAAAAGTATACCTGAAAGCATTGTGAATTTCACCTTTAATCAGATCTGTATTTTCAAATACCTTTAAAACAATTAATCCGAAAGCAATTCCAAAACCGATAGCGAGCTGCTGATTGACCGATAACAATGAGTTACCGCTGCTGGTCTGAAAATTCCGGAGATCAGCAATGGAAATTGTATTCATTGAAGTAAACTGAATGGAGTTAAAAAATCCTAAGACGGCAATAATAGGAACAAACCAGTATAAAGAAGTATGGATATCCGGAATAGCCAGCATGCAGATCAAGGTTCCGATAATGAAGGTATTTACCATCAATGTCTGCCGATACCCGTATTTATCAAGGATTTTTATAACAGAGGATTTCCCGAAGATTGCAGTTAGTGCCATGGGCGCTATAATCCATCCGGAAGTAACTGCTGACTGTTTATAAGCAATCTGGATCATCAGTGGAAGAAGCAACGGGACAGAGCTGATTCCTAGTCTTGTAGCCAGATTTCCTATAATTCCGACACGGAAAGTTCTAACCTGAAATAAGCTTAACGGGAAAATAGGATTTCCTTCTCTTCTCGCATGCTTGTAATAATAATAAAGGAATAGAAAGCCTAAAATGAATACCAGAAGAACGGGGGTAATATTCTGAATATCCCCAAAAAGTTCGAGTGAAACGGAAAGAAGAAGAGAAGCTGCTGCAAAAATTAAAAAACCTTTAAGGTCGAAATCTACATCATCAGATTTGTAATTGGGCATAAATTTTAATCCTAAAAGAATTCCCAGAATACCAATCGGGATATTGATCAGAAAGATCCAGTGCCATGAAAGATAATCTACCATATACCCTCCTACCAACGGACCCAGAACAGGACCAATAAGTGCGGGAATGATTGCAAAGTTCATTGCTTTAAGCAGCTCGTTTTTATCAAATGTTTTAATCAGGGCTAATTTCCCGACAGGTGTCATAAGGCTTCCTCCGACTCCCTGAATTACTCTTGATATTACCAGGTGAGTAAGATTTTGAGATAAAGAGCAGAACAGAGAACCCAGACTGAATAATATTAAAGAAAATATAAATATTTTTTTTGTTCCGAATCTGTCTGCCAGAAAGCCACTTGCCGGCATGAAAACGGCTAATGTCAGTACATAACTGATGATGGCATTCTGCATATTAAGCGGAGATTCTTGAAGATCTTTTGCGATCGAAGGCAGGGACGTATTCAGGATAGTTGAATCCAGCATTTGCATAAAAATAGCCGTAGCCAGAATCAGTGGAAGGATTTTCTTTATTGAGGCCTGTTGTGGAGTTGTTGTTTCTGTCATTTTATGTAGGCTGAAATGTTTAATAAACTTTCAGACTTATTTAATTGAAAAGACTGCTTGCTTTAAGCAGTTTGATCTTTAGATGAGGAAATCTATATAAAATTAAAAAAGTCCTGCGAAATATCACAGGACTTTTTGATTTATTTTCTTGGCTTTTCTACTCCTTTCCATTCGTCACCAGCTTTTCTGTACTGACTTAGTATGTATGTTTTGAAATCTTTTGTTTTGTATTCAATGTTATCTGTATTCTGTTCAAACGGCATTATATAATAGTAATCTATATCGGTTTTGTCTGATTTATTTCCTTTTTTAACAGAAGGAACATATTTTGAAAATTTATAATGGGGAAGATATTGTCTTAATCTTGTATAAAAAGCTTTATCCTCTTTTTCATCAGGAATAATGTCTACAATATTAAAATCATCCTTTTTCTTATCAATCCACAGATAATAAGTTTTTTCTTCTCCGATGTTTCTGTTGTATGAGTTAAATGCAAACAATTCTTTTGGAACCAGCTCCTTGATTTTTTCAGGATCCACTTTCGTATAATACTGACCTTTTGAAGGATCTACATAGGTTTCAAGGTTATACATTAAAACGGAATTATTTTCAAATTTTTTGTTTTTAAAATATTGATTTAAAGATAATTCTGCAGTTGCTCTCAATTCTTTACCTCTGTCATCCAGTTTTTTAGTGGGATTCTGAGGGTTTACTTTTTTTACAAATTCATATAAAACAACAGGTTTTACATCTTTAAGGTGAGGATACGTTTTAAGCTGCTCAGCTTTTACAAGCCAGTAGAATTGTTGATAATAGTCCTCCTTGTCAGCATCTTTTACGCTCTTATAAGCCAGAGCAAGCTTTTTTGAATTAAGATATTTGCCATATTTTCCTTGCCCAAAAGCGAAACTTATGAATAATAAGGCAAATAAAACAGTAAGGTTTCTTCTCATTTTTTTATAATTGATATTTTCGTTTTCCAAATATAATTATTTATTAGATATTATTTTTGATTGTCAGTTAAATTCTGTCAATATTATTGCCGTTAATTCAAAAGAAAATCCTGTATTGCTACAGGATTGATAAAATATGATTTAGATTTCAAATCTGAAGTTTGAGAAGGTATAACAAATTAATTATTCATCATAAAACTACTCATAACCCATAACCCATAATTTATAACTCGCAACTCATAACTCATAACTCATATGACGTTTCATGTACCTTCACTGCTCTTCCGCTTGGATCATTCATTTTTTTAAAAGCTTCATCCCATTCCAAAGCAATAGGAGTAGAGCAGGCAACGGACGGAACGGATGGGACTGTAGCAGCAGCAGTTTCACTTGGGAAATGTTCCTCAAATATTGTTCTGTATCGGTATTCCTCTTTATTTTGAGGGGTGTTTAGCGGGAATCTGAACCTTGCATTGGCCATCATTTCATCAGTAACTTCTCTTTCAGCAACTTCTTTTAAAGTATCGATCCATGAATATCCTACGCCATCAGAGAATTGTTCTTTCTGTCTCCATACGATGGATTCCGGAAGAATATCTTCAAATGCTTTTCTTAGCACCCATTTTTCAATCTTTCCTTCTGCTGTATCAACCATTTTATCTTTTGGGTTAAGGGTCATTGCAATATCCATAAACTCTTTATCAAGAAAGGGAACCCTGCCTTCTATTCCCCAGCTCATTAATGCTTTATTTGCTCTTAAACAATCATATAAATGAAGTTTGTTTAGCTTTCTTACGGTTTCATCATGAAATTCTTTGGCATCAGGAGCTTTATGGAAGTATAAATATCCGCCAAACAGCTCATCAGAGCCTTCTCCGGAAAGAACCATCTTTATTCCCATAGACTTGATAACCCTTGCTAAAAGATACATGGGAGTAGATGCCCTGATGGTTGTTACGTCATAGGTTTCCAGATGATAAATTACATCACGGACAGCATCAAGCCCTTCCTGAACGGTAAAGTTTACCTCATGATGAACAGATCCGATATGCTCTGCCGCTTTTTGGGCAGCTGCCAAATCGGGTGATCCTACAAGACCTACCGCAAAACTGTGAAGTCTCGGGTACCATGCTTCCTGCGTATCACCACTTTCAATCCTCTGTCTCGCAAATTTTGCTGTAATAGCAGAGATCACAGATGAGTCCAACCCTCCGGAAAGAAGAACGCCATAAGGAACATCACTCATCAATTGCCTGTGAACTGCATCTTCAAGCCCTTTTCTCAGTCGGTTAATATCGGTTTCCTTATCTTTAACATGATCATAGCGTTCCCAATCTCTTTTATACCATTGTTGAAGCCCGCTTCCATCTTTGCTGTAAACAAGATGTCCGGGTAAAAATGTTTCTATTGTCTTACATACTCCCTCCAAAGCTTTCAGCTCGGAAGCAACATAGTAATTACCGTTTTTATCCCATCCCTGATAAAGAGGGCAAATCCCCATATGATCACGGGCAATGAGATAAACTTCATTCTCTGTATCATATAATGCAAAAGCAAAAATTCCGTTCAGCTTTTCAACGAAGTCTTTTCCATACTTTCTGTAAAGTGCTAAAATGACTTCACAGTCAGATTGGGTTTGAAATTCATAATCGGGGAATTCCTGTTTTAATTCTCTATGGTTGTAGATTTCGCCGTTTACGGCTAATACTATTTTTCCATCTTTGGTAAATAAAGGTTGTTTTCCTGAAGTGGGATCCACGATCGCAAGCCTTTCATGAGAAAAGACTACTTTATCATCTTGAAAAACTCCACTCCAGTCCGGTCCTCTGTGACGGATTTTTTTTGACATCTCCAAAACCTGGGGTCTTAATATTTCAGTTTTTTGTTTTGCGTCAAATAGACATACAATTCCACACATATTCTTATTATTTATGAAGCAAAAGTAGAATAGCTGTTTATAAATAACAATAAAAAATATTTAAAAGTTAAAATTTTTAATCAATTTATTTATTTTGGTTAAAAATTTTAACTATCAGTGTAAAATTAACTGCTTTATATTGATTTTTTTCACTGTTTCAATCTTGTATAAAAGCCACCTTACCTCTATACAAAATTAAAATGACATATTTATTAATATATGGTAATTAATTATATGAATTTTAGTCTTTACTTTGTGGCTCGAAATAATTTTTTTTCATCATTTGTGTTTTTACCTTCTTGCAATTCTCATGCAAGAAGGTTTTGTTTTTATTCAGTACCTAATAAAACTCCTGAAACATTCCATGAGCTGAAGCTTGTTCCTTCTGTAGGGGCGAGAGGAATTTTTATCTGAATGGTATGCTTTCCTGCTTTCAGATCTCCGAGAGGAATGAAATCAGGATTGGTAACAGTGCCGGGACACCAGTTTGACCTGCTGAGGTCAGAAGAAGAAAGGCCGTCCTGAAAATTTCCCGAAGCCGGATTATATAAACGATAAGATCCGCAATCGGTCCGCCATGGAATAAAAGAGAATATGGCTTTCCCATCTAAAGAAACAGAATTAATTTTCGGAACAAATTCATCCCCGTTTTCCCAGCCGCCATGGCCCGTAGTGATATATCTGAGCCGGGCGTTCTTTATATCTTTTTTTACCGTAAAGTCAACCCAAAGCCCGTTTTCCCGGTTAAACATTGTAGAGTAATCCTGTCCTGCCATTTCCATAATATTCAGGGTGTTGAATAAAGGGACTGCCATATTATTTTTGTGAACTGCCTGATCGCTTTTATGAATTGTTATTTCAAGGCTGATTTTATGTCCTCCTTTATCATAATTACCAATAAAAGCTCCTATCCAGAGTTCCTTACCGGATAAGAACGGTTTTAACTCTGTAATATCCTGCCGGTATGGGTTCACCGTATGCCAGTTTTTATTTTTTAATTGTATATGATTAAAATGCTGAATCCCGAATGGTGTGAAAAATCTCATCATTTCTACAGCCGGACTATAATGGTCTGTTGCGGTTACTCCGTAATATAATTTTCCGTTTCCGTTGTCAAAAGCAGGAAGCACTTTTGCCCCCTTTTCCAAACCGTCAAAGAAGGATAATGTTTTGTCCTGCGGAATAAAGAACACTGTTCCGGTCCTGTCGTAAGCGTCGCCATTTGATTGTTGTTTAAGTTCTGCAAAAATATTTTCACCCTCTGTAATAGCCGGAAAACTGATCTTTTTTAATATGATGGTGCCGTTTGCATATCTCTTTATTGTTGCATCAGATCTGGATGTATCAGAAAAATTGATGATTTCCTGATCAAAAACATTCAATGTTGTGAATCTGCTTTTCCAGAGAAGATCTTTATATCCAAGCTGGTCGGTAGATTGTACCGGTGCATTGATGATCTTATCAATTCCTGTATTTTTTATTTTTTTTATGGAAGCAGCTGTGATTAATGAGTTTTTATTTCTTTCTACTTCTAAAACCAATCCTAAATCCTGACCTAATACAGAAGGTCCTCCTTTTAATTTCAGGTCTTGTGTATACCAGATTTCAATTGTATTTGAATTAACTTTGGTAATCGCCTTTTTGCAGCTGTATCCAAGTATTTTCTTAGTTTCATCAGTCAGTTCAAAAGCCTGTTTTCCTACAGATTGAGGGTCAGAGCTTGAAATAATGTTTTCAGGTTTTAAAAAAGCATAGGAAATAACCGTATTGGAAGGCTTTTCAATTTTAATGATTTCAAAAGGATAAGTGCTTTTTTGCTCTTTAATAGTAGTATTCAGGATAAAATTCTCTTTTTCATTGACCCATATTACGGGAGAAGGCTGATCTGTCTGTACCTTACCGTTATAAGAACTGACATACCGGATTTCATAGGTCTGTGCAGGTACGGCGCAAAAGAGAAAAACAGACAGAAAGCAGAAAATAATTCTTGTATACATATAGAGGTAATTTTGTTGCAAAGTTATTCTAAACTTTCCACAGCATCAAAACAGTTTAATCTTATAGAAATAATAGTTCCGGCTTGTTACAGGAATAGATAAACCGGGGTAATAAAAAAAACTACTCTGAAAGAGTAGTTTTATACTTATATTCCGGGAAGATTAAGAGACTCTCTCAATTAAAGCCATATAGAATCCGTCATAGCCTTCGCTTGGCATTACTTTTTCATCTTTAATCAATTTGAATCCCGGGTTATTCTTTAAAAATTCTTCCACCTGCCCATTGTTTTCAGACGGAAGGATGGAACAGGTTGCATAGACCATTTTTCCTCCTTTTTTCAGCATTTTGGAATAGTCCTGAAGAATTTGCTGTTGTTCTTTTTTTATTCTGTCAATGAATTCCTGGTCGATTTTCCATTTACTGTCAGGGTTTCTTTTTAGAACACCTAAACCGGAGCAAGGGGCATCAATTAATAACCGGTCTGCCTTTTCATGAAGACGTTTGATGACTTTATTATCAGAGATCATACGCGTTTCAATATTATGGGCTCCGGCTCTTTTAGCCCGGCGTTTCAATTCTGCCAGTTTCCAGTCAAAAATATCCAATGCCACAATCTGACCTTTGTTTTTCATCAATGCTGCCAGATGAAGGGTTTTTCCACCTGCGCCGGCACATGCATCCACAACCCGCTGTCCTTCTTTTACATCAAGGAAATATCCTATTTTTTGTGAAGAAGCGTCCTGAACTTCAAATAAGCCTTCTTTGAAAGCTGTTGTAAGGAAAACATTCTTTTTTTCTTCCAACTGTACCGCATCCGGGTAGTTTTTGATAGGAAACGAAACCACACCTTCATCAGAAAGATCAGAAATAAGTTCTTTAGTTGTTGTTTTTAAGGTGTTTGTTCTCAGTACGGTAGGAGCCTGCTCATTTAAAGCGGTCATTTCTTTTTCCCAGTTGGCTCCCAGTTCTTTTTCCAGTGTTTCAGCCAGCCAGTCAGGAATAGAATGTTCAATGGCTTTCGTCGGAACTGTATTTTTTTTTAGTTTGGTCAGAATATCGGCAATTTTGATTCCGTCAAACTCTTCAAATTTTTTATAGTTGGTTTTGCTCCAAAGGAGGTATGCTATGATCAGTTTATAAATATTGTTGGGTTTTACACCTTCGCCCATATAATACTCAAGGCGTTTCTTCCAACGGATAATATTGTAGAAAATCTCAGAAACAACTGCTCTGTCCTGGCTTCCCCATTTTTTATTAGCTTTTAAAAGTCTTTCGATTACTTTATCAGCGTATTTATTTTTCTCGAAAAATGTTTCTTGTAAAGCATCGTGAATTCCGATCGCTAAGTTTCTGTGAATAAGTTCCATAATTGCTTCTGCTGTTTGAATCTGCAAAAATACGAATTATAGTTGAGAGTTTGTTGTTAAGGGCCGGCGGTTTAAGAACAGAATGAATGAGGAGGAATTGCAGTTAATTTATTAATCATTCAGCAGGTGTATAATTATTCACCATTCGGAGCTGATAATAATGACTTTAGACCGGGTTTATTCCGATATTTTATCCGGAATAATTCACCATTCTCTTTCAGATACTTGGTTCTATATCTTAAAAAGCTCTACCTTTGCAAAAAATAAAATATGAGTGATACAATACTTTGTCCGAAATGCAGTTCGGAGTTTACCTATCCAAGTGATAATATGATGGTATGTTCCCAGTGTTTCTACGAATGGAACCCTGAAGAAGCTGCTGCAGAAGTGGCTAACGAGGGAAAGATTTTGGATTCTAACGGCAATGAGCTCCAGGACGGAGACTCAGTGGTTGTTATTAAAGATCTTCCTGTTAAAGGAGCGCCAAAGCCGGTGAAAGCAGGTACTAAAGTAAAAAATATCCGTTTAAGACCGGGAAGTGATCATAATATTGATTGCAAAATAGATGGTTTTGGGGCAATGGCATTAAAGTCAGAATTCGTTAAGAAAGCATAATGTAAGAGATGATCTTTATCATCCGGAAATAAAAAAAGGAAAAAATTGGACAGTGTAATCTTTCATAAGACTTAATTGCGGGATCGCTAATGTCCGTCCGGAAGGCAGAAAGAGAATTAACCAAAAATTTCCTTATGCTGTGGAGATACAAATGTAAGAAAAAGTTTTATAACGGCTTCTTATGTTTGTATTTTTTTTATCCACAAATTGTTGATAAGTATAAGAAAATGTATTAGTTATATTTTTTATGAATGAAACAGTAAAAATAAAACTATTAAAAGGTTATTCGGTAGATTCCTCTTTTCTTTATGGTTTGTCTAAATAAATGAAATCACAACAGAACCTTCGAGTTTTTTATCAGTATACATTATCATTTCTTTACTTTTTGCCTTAATCTTATTCCAATAATAGCTTCCGGCAAATCTGCTTTCTAAAACTTCTGCATTAATGCCACTTTCTGAAACTTTTATTTCGTTAGGATAACAGGCAAATTTTGACAAACCGAATTCAGCAGTTTCTGTTTCACTGAAAATAGTAACCTCTCCAAACAATCTGGCTACATAAGGATTGTAAGGCCGGCGGTAAGTTTCTTCCGGACTATCGTTCTGAATCAGTCTTCCGTCTTGTAAAATAATAATCTGATCCAGCCAGGGCATGACATCCTGAAGTTCATGAGTAGAAATAATTAAAGATATACCCTGTTGTTTTACATACCGGAACAGCCTTTCGCGAAGTTCTATTTTTCTTGGAAAATCAAGGTTGCTGAACGGCTCATCCAGGATAAGAAGTTTAGGCAATACAGAAAGAGCTCTGGCTATGGCAACTCTCTGCTGTTGTCCGCCACTTAAATATTTGGGAAGTATATGGGCAAATTCCTGAAGTCCTACTACTTCCAGAAGTTCCATTACCGTTTCTTTCTTTTCTTTTAAATTGATATTGGAAATAAATTTTCCCACATTTTCAGCAACTGTAGCGTAGGGCATCAGATCAAAATTCTGAGCTACAAATTTCATGTCAGATTCTCCGGGAACAAGATTCCCTTTGGGTCCCAGAAGTGCTGTTTTATTAAATATAATCTCGCCGCTTTCCCAATCGAGCAGTCCGTAGATCAAACTTAGGAGTGTTGATTTTCCGCATCCGCTTTCCCCTGCAAGAGCAATGATTTTATTAGCCTCAAATTTTAAATTAAGGTTTTGAAACAAAGGTTTATCCTTGGTATGAGAAAAAAATAGGTTGTTTATTTCTAGTAGCATATTACAAATGTAAGGTTTTTATGAAAACACAATTTTTTTTATTATATTAGCAGGAGTAATAAAAATATATCAAAAATGAGAAAAAAACTGTTTTCGTTAGCTATTCCTGCTTTATTTGCTGCTGCTGTTGTCATTTCTTGTAAAAAAGACAAACCGCTTACCAGTGAAAGTAATGAAGTAACAACTACCAAAGAGGGAAGTCAGTATACTTTGGATACACTAAACAGTAAAGTTGAATGGAAAGGATATAAGGTATTTAAAACTGAGAATACAAGCCATTTCGGGACCATTAGATTTGAAAGTGGTGATGTTACAGTAAAAGACGGAAAACTTGAAAGCGGTAAATTCGTTGCTGATATGAACTCTCTGACCTCTGAAGACCTGAAAGACAGTCCGGAAGATTTAGCAAAATTAAATGGCCACCTTAAGAGTGGTGATTTCTTTGAAGTAGAAAAATTCCCTACTGCTTCGTACGAAATTACAAAAGTTACCCCTGCAACAGAAGGCGACTACAATACGCTTTTAGATGGAAATTTAACCATCAAAGGTATTACGAAGCCTGTCCAGTTTAAAGCCAATGTATCGGTGAAAGAAGGGGAGGTAAGTGTTGCAACTGAGCCAAAAGATATTAAGAGAGAAGAGTTTGGAGTGAAGTTCCAGGCTCCTGCTGAAAATGGGGTGATTAAAGATGAGGTTACTCTTCAGATCAGCGTTAAAGCTTTAGAAAAGAAATAATTTTTTTATTTAAGTGAAATAAGTGATTGAAGTCTGCCTCCCGAAAAAGAGGCAGATTTTTTTATCTATCAATTAATTATTAAACTTAAAAACCGTATTTTTGCAAAACATTTTGAAAGGGTAAAATAATGATAGAAAAGATAGAAGAACTACTGATTGAAGTAAACAGCTTTAATACTACATCGAAAGAAGAGATAGAAAACTTCCGGATTAAATACAACGGTAAGAAAGGGGTTCTGAATGATTTTTTTGAAAAATTTAAAGAAGTTCCTAATGACCAGAAGAAAGAGTTCGGGCAGAAAATTAACTCTTTGAAGCAGGCTGTTGCTGTAAAATTAGAAGATTTGAAAAATGCTTCTGAATCTTCTGTTGTTATAGAAAAAGAAGATCTTACAAGACCTGCTTTTCCACTGGAATTAGGCTCAAGACACCCGATTAATCTGGTAAAGAACAGGATTATTGACATTTTCAAATCTATTGGCTTTGCCGTAGCAGATGGTCCCGAGATTGAAGATGACTGGCATAATTTTACGGCATTGAACCTCCCGGAATATCATCCGGCAAGAGACATGCAGGATACTTTCTTCATTGAGCAAAATCCGGATATTCTTTTAAGAACACATACTTCTTCCGTGCAGACACGTTATATGGAAGAAAATCAACCGCCGATCAGAATATTATCTCCCGGCAGAGTATTCAGAAATGAGGCTATTTCTTCACGTTCTCATTGTATTTTCCACCAGATTGAAGGATTATACATTGATGAGAATGTAAGTTTTGCTGATTTAAAGCAGACTATTCAGTTCTTTACAACAGAATTATTTGGCAAATCTAAGATCAGAATGAGACCGTCTTATTTCCCATTCACTGAGCCAAGCGCTGAGATTGATGTATATTGGGGATTAAACTCTGAAACAGATTACAGAATCACAAAAGGAACAGGCTGGCTGGAAATTATGGGTTGTGGAATGGTAGACCCTGCGGTGCTTAAAAACGTAAATATTGATGCTGAAAAATATTCAGGATATGCGTTCGGAATGGGAATTGAAAGAATTACAATGCTCCTTTACCAGATGAGTGATATCAGAATGTTCTTTGAAAACGACATCAGAACACTAGAACAATTTAAATCTTTATAAAAAATAAACCTCCGGATTTCCCGGAGGTTTTGTTTTTAATTACTGACCTAAGAAACAAAACGTAATTAAAAACTGATTATTGAAATTTACACGTGTCTTTTCCGGTACTATAATAAAGACAATTTAAATCCAGTATGTATTACATTCATAAAAAGATGCCTGTAGGAATACTACAGGCATTATGACTATGTTTAGAATACGAATACAAGTTATTTCGTAAACTTTAAAGGATATTTGACATTCTTATAACTATCAATGCTGGCTTTCAATGAACCCACAGCAAGCTCGGCTTTTAACAGCATCGGAATATGGTTGGCATCATTCGATACCCACATGGTTACACCTTCTTTTTCTTTAAATACCCGTCCGCTTTTTACAGAAGGGATGATTTTCAGGCAGTTGATTGTTCCGAACTTGGTTTTCAGGTTTTCTGTTCCGGCAACTCTGAGCTGAAAAGGAAACATTTCGTCATCAATCCATACATTCATATTAATGATGGTTCCTACTTTTAATTCGTCAGGTGATTTGCTTCTTAAATAGTAGAAGCATGAAAGCATATCCTGAACCCCTTTTACTGATTTTAAAACTTTGGAACCATTTGCAGGAGTCTTTTTATCAGTTAGTATTAAGGTATTATTGTCATGATTGAAAACGGTTTCAAAGTGCTGGCGATAGCTTCCTTCACGGACATTCCTTACATAAAAGCTGGGAAGACCCGTTTCTGTACTAATGAAGCTTTCGTATAAATCTTCAACTTTAAAAAAGGCTTTTACCGCTCCCGTAGTTTGTCCGGTACCTTTTGCATACAGGTGAGGTACACCTTTATAATTGGTTTTTTGAGTGGTAAGATTGGCGGTGCCCGCATTCAGAAAGCCATAATGGATCCTGAAAGTGATTGATTCACCATCTGCAATATTGCTGATTTGAGCTGACCCTAGAGAGAACAGGAATACTGCAAAAATGATTAAAATTTTCTTCATGGTATGACATTTACAAATATATTGCCAAATTTAAAATCTTAAAAGTTAGATATTTGACAAATCTCAGGTTTTTATTTAGAATCAATTAAATATGCTTCGCATTAAAATTAGTAAATTTGCAGTTACAAGTATAATTAAATTATCTAAACATTATGATAACCACAGATATATTGATCATAGGAGCAGGACCTACAGGCCTTTTTGCAGTTTTTGAAGCAGGTCTATTGAAAATGAAGTGCCATATTATTGATGCACTTCCGCAGCCGGGAGGGCAATTGGCTGAACTTTATCCTAAAAAACCTATTTTCGATATTCCGGGTTACCCTTCAGTGAATGCTGGGGAACTGGTTGATAATTTAATGGAACAGATTAAACAGTTCCAGCCCGGGTTTACCTTAGGTGAAACTGCAGTTACTTTAAATAAAGTAGATGATGAATGGTTTGAGGTAATTACCAATAAAGGGACTGTTCACAGGGCAAAAGCAGTTGCTATTGCAGGAGGACTCGGAACTTTTGAGCCAAGAAAACCAACTATTGAAAATATTGCAGACTATGAAGAGAAAGGTCTTGAATATTTTGTAAAAGAACCTGAGCATTTCAGAAACAAAAGAGTGGTAATTGCCGGAGGAGGAGATTCTGCACTGGACTGGAGTATTTTCCTTGCCAATGTAGCAAGTGAAGTTACTTTGATCCACAGAAGAAATGAATTCAGAGGAGCTTTGGATTCTGTAGAAAAGGTTCAGGATCTGAAAAATCAGGGAAAAATCAAGTTAATTACTCCAGCTGAAGTTACAGCAATTAAAGGTGACGGAAAAGTAGAAGCGATTACGGTAGAAAAAGATGGTGAAGAAGCTTATGATATTGAAACAGATTACTTCATCCCTTTATTTGGGCTGACACCAAAATTAGGGGATATCGGAAACTGGGGGCTTGAAATTGAGAAGAACGCAATTGTTGTAAACAATGCTCTTGATTATCAGACAAATATTGATGGAGTATATGCTATTGGAGATATTAATACTTATCCGGGAAAGCTGAAATTAATTCTTTGTGGTTTCCACGAGGCTACCCTGATGTGCCAAAGCGTTTACAACAGACTGAATCCGGGTAAAAAATTCGTATTGAAATATACTACGGTAAGTGGGGTAGACGGGTTTGACGGAAGCCGTAAAGAAGCAGAGAAGGCCGTTGTGAAAAAAATTGACTAATTTTGCAGAATTATGTCAGATATTAATATTAAAATCACCGACAGAGAAGGGGTAACCCACGATGTTGTAGCGCCTACGGATATGTCCATGAACCTTATGGAAATTATTCGTTCATATGAATTGGCTGAGGAAGGAACTATTGGAGTATGTGGAGGAATGGCCATGTGTGCTTCATGTCAGGTATATGTGATCAATGATCCTGGTCTTGAGCCCATGGGTGATGAAGAAGATGCCATGCTTGCAGAAGCTTTCCATGTGAAAGATAACAGTCGTTTAGGATGCCAGTTACATATCGCAGACGAGATGGAGGGACTTGAGGTGGAAATTGCTCCTTATCCTTAGAAAAATATTTTTTAATCTTAATAAGAAACCCGTTCGAGCTATTTGAACGGGTTTTGTTTTTATTTTGAAGATATTTTTTCAACAAGTGCAGACAGTTCTTTTTCTAAAATTTTTCTGTTAGCAAGACTGTTGGTCAATATAATAAATCCTGATTGAAGTTCCGGGAAAAATTCCAGAGAGCTTCTAGACCCACCTGTTCCACCGGTATGTTCGTACATTGTATTTCCGTTTTTAGTGGTATGAAAGAACCAATTAAGTCCAAGAGAGCCTTCTTCACCTTCAAATGTATATTTATGGGATAAGGAAATATTCAATTGGTCTTCGGCAATATTCCCTTTGATGTATTTAATCATGTCACTGGTATTCGACCTTAATTCTCCCGTGCCTACCAATTCCGGGAAATCCCAATAAGGTGTTACCTCTCTGTTGCTGTTATGAGCTTTGGCAATATTATTTTTGTCAGCATTTGCAAGACTTACCGTTGTGTTGTTCATTTGGAGGGGCTTCAGAATATATTTTCTGACCAGTGAAAAATAGCTTTCATGGTAGACATCCTCAAGAATATAGCCTAATAAATTGACTGCCATATTAGAATATGTGTATTTTACTCCTGGCAGCGTGTCCATTTTCATATTTTTCAATCCTTCGTAGAACATTTTTTTAGAATAATTGCTGAATGGGTTAAGTTCTATATACTCCTGTCTCTCATAAAGATTAGGAAAAATTCTTGTAATTCTTGAAGTATGATTGGCCAGGTTTACTATTTTAATAGGTTTACTGTTATATTGTAAATTAGGATAATTATCAGACAAATACTTCCGGATATCGTCTTCAATGCCTATTTTCTTATCTACAATAGCCTGAGCGGTGAGAATTCCTGTAAAAGTTTTGGTTATAGAACCTATTTCATAAATAGTTTTATTATTGGGGAGAATTTGCTTTCCGTATTCCAATTGTCCGTAATTATAATAATAATCTTTACCTCTTACTGTAATTCCAATAGAAAGGCCTACAGCTTTGGGATCTTCGTAGTATTTTTTTACATATTTTTCTATTTCCAGATCAAGTTCTGTTTTTAGAGGATTATCTGTTTTAATATTTACGGCTGGTGTGAGATTTTGATGCTGTGAGAAGCTCCAAAAGAAGCTGAGAAATAATGGCAGACAAAAAAAGTTTGTAATTGTTTTCATATATTGGGTTATTGTGATGCTTTCGATGGATTTTAAAACGTCTTTTCTGGTATTCAATGTTATTATCTGCTATGGTATTGAATATCAGATAAAATTACTCTTTTATCCGGGTTTTTCCCATAAAAAAAAGAGATATTTGAATACCTCTTTTCTGATTAAATCTTTTCCTTAGAAATCCACTTTCCAACCGTAGGTGCTTGATAATTTTTCATTTTTTCCAACAGCTCTTCAATGGTATTGCTGATCAGCAGCATATCTCTGTTTACCTGTTTTAAAAACCCTTTATCCACCATGGTCTGAACCAGCTTAATCAGATCATCATAAAATCCGTCAATATTCAGCACTCCGATGGGCTTTTTATGAAGTCCAAGCTGTGCCCATGTAATCATCTCGAAAAATTCTTCCAATGTACCGTAACCGCCGGGAAGAACAATAACACCATTGCAGAGATCATTCATTTTGGTTTTTCTCTCATGCATGGTTTCCACAAGGATAAGCTCAGTAAGATTTTTATGGGCTATTTCTTTGGATTGTAAAAAGTAGGGAAGGACACCAATGACCTTACCTCCTTCAGCCAATGCACCGTCTGCTATGGTTCCCATCAGGCCAACATCTGCCCCTCCATAAATGAGTTGTATATCCTGTTTAGCTAATGTCTGTCCAAGGAGAAATGCCTGTTCTTTGTAAATGTCCTGCGAACCGAAACTTGAGCCGCAAAATACCGTTATACTTTTCATATTATATAAAATAGAAGATTCTTACTCTGACTAAGTAGCTTTTAAAAATCAAATAAACTAAAAATATCCAAAATCATATGACTTTGGATATTAAATATAATTATTTTTAATCTTTTACTTCTGGGGAATATTCGCTAAAATATCTTTCAGGAAGCTCCAGAATTTCTGTGCAGACGGAATATTTGCTTTTTCATCAGGAGAGTGTGCGCCTCTGATGGTTGGCCCGAAGCTTACCATTTCCATATCAGGATAATTAGCTCCGATAATACCACATTCTAATCCCGCATGACAAGCTACTACATGGGGTTTTTCACTGAATTTTTCAGTATAAATCTTTTCCATCAGCTGCACAATCTCGGAACCTGGCTTCGGCTTCCATCCCGGGTAAGAACCACTGAATTCAACATTCATTCCAGCCAGCTCTGCTACAGATTTAAGTTGTTCAGCAACAGAATATTTTGAAGATTCTACGGATGATCTTGTAAGGTTTAAAATTTTAAGTTCTCCAGATTTTAATTCAACCCTTGCCACGTTATTGGATGCTTCCACAAGGTTTGCAACATCAGGGCTCATTCTGTATACGCCGTTATGAAGAGATTTAAGCGTAAGGATTATTTTTCTCGAATCTGTTTCTGAAACTGCTTTTTCTGATGCTGTAGAGCTTTCAATGCTGATCTGGATGCCAGGTTCTACAGAAGTAAACTCTTCTAAAATTTCTTTTTTAAGAACAGTTGCATTTTCTATAAATTCCTGAGCATTCCTTACGGAGATAACTGCTACAGCTTCCCTCGGGATAGCATTTCTTAGGCCGCCTCCGTCTATAGAGATCAATTCAATATTTTGGTTTTCCAATCCATTGTAAAGAAGCCTTCCCAAAATAATATTTGAGTTTCCGAATCCTTTATGGATATCCATACCAGAATGTCCACCCTGCAATCCTTTTACTTCAATTCTGACTATTTGACCTTTTGGGGGCTCAATTGTATAATTTTGAGTGATTGTAACATCCACACCTCCTGCGCATCCTATATCAATCTCATCGTCTTCTTCAGTATCAAGGTTTAATAAAATATCTCCTGTCAGCTGTCCTGGTTTTAATCCTAAAGCACCTGTCATTCCGGTCTCTTCATCAATGGTGAATAATGCTTCTAAAGCAGGATGTGGAATATCTGAACTCTCAAGAATAGACATAATCGTGGCAACTCCTAAGCCATTGTCGGCCCCCAGGGTTGTTCCTTTCGCTTTTACCCAGTCACCATCCACTTCCATTTTGATCCCTTCTGTTTCAAAATCAAAATTGACATCATTGTTTTTCTGGCAAACCATATCCAGATGGGATTGTAAAACAATAGATTTACGGTTTTCCATTCCTTCCGTGGCTGGTTTCTTAATAATGACATTTCCTACCTCATCCACGCTGGTTGCCAGTCCCAGATTTTCACCAAATTCTTTGATGAAAGCAATTACTTTTTCTTCCTTTTTTGATGGTCTCGGAACTGCATTTAGTTTGGAAAAATTTTTCCAGATTATTTGCGGTTCTATATTAGATAATTCCATTGAAATTTATTTTTCTCAAATTTACGAAATAAAAATGCTTCTGTAGGGTACAGAAGCATTTTTTATGAATAGTAAAAAGATAAAGAATACAGGGTCTACTTTACATTTTACACTTTTTTTATTAGCATCCGCATTCTCCATAGACCGGAGTAGTAAAGACAGTCCCATCCGGCTTTTCAATAGTAAGTGTACCTTCAAATAGAAGGGCTTCTTCATTTTTTATTTTCTTTCCTTTTACAGAAATTTTGTAATCATTATTCTCTATCTCTTTTGTCAGCTCCTCATCTACTTCCATATCGCTCGAAGAAATAAGATTTAAAGCCAGCCTTTTACCATCAAGCTTCATATAGGCTGTTTTTCCGGCGTCATCAGCATAGATATATTTTTCGGTCTCAAAATCAGCTTTGCTTGTGGCAAAATAACATGAACATTCTTTAATTTCTTTTGGAAACGGAATAGTTTCAACTAAAATTTTTCCTGAAGAAATGGGTGTATCAGCAGAATCTTTAACAATCTGTAAAGAATCTGAAGGATCGGAACTTACAACTGTTTCTTTTTCCTTTTTACAGGCGATTAAAAGAAATGCAGAAAAGATAATGATTAAGTATTTCATTTGTTTGTGGTTTTTCTATTTTTTAGCCTCTTGCTCTTTCCAGAAGAGTCATCATTAATAAGGAAAGGATCACTAAACTCTCTTCCTCATCATCAATATCAATCAGTCTATCTAACTGAAATCTTCTTCCAAAGAATGACGGCATCTTTTTCAGTTTAAAATAAGCTTTGCCATCAATACCTGTTACTGTATAAGATGGATTAAGGAAGTATCCGGTAAACATTCCTATGATTGGAAGTTCCCCAACGAAACTGTCCCAGAATCTTACCCATGCGCTGTCTTCCTGAACCTTAAATTTCGGTTGATCATTGGCATCCAGAATATCATAGCTTGCCTTCCAGATAGAACGCATTCCTTTTCTTGCCAGTCTGCCGAAATTTTTATTATCTATAAGGTCATTCAAAGAATATGAAGCATTAAAATCAATCCATTTATTTGCTCTGATCCTGAAAAGTTCCCTGGATTTGGTTTCATCATTGAATACAACAACATCTTCCTTTAATTTGAACATTTTCTGGCGCACATACGCTACATAATTCCCATTTTTATCGGTAATGTTGAAATCACTTGCTAATGTAGTGATTTTGAATTTGAAATCCAGAGGATAATTAAGATTGTTAAGTACCATGTCAGTTTATTTTTTCATATTTAATTCAGCCGCAAATATAGAGGATTTTTTAGAGTTCTGAGATAGGAGGATAAACTTAAAATCTCATAATGGGACATTGCTCTGATGGTCAATAGCCAATTTTTTGCTACGCAAAGTCAATAGTCAATGATTATTGTGTAAAAATTCACAACCGAAGTGAATTGATAATTCACTATAAATTATCAACTTTAATCCTTATTTTTGTATTTATGGACTACCCAAGTAAAGTTTTGGCAAAGGCTGTGGATGAGATTTCGGGATTACCGGGAATCGGACGAAAAACAGCTTTAAGATTAGCATTACATTTATTGAGACAACCTAATTCCAGAGCATTGAGCCTGGGAAATTCCCTGATTAATCTTGTTAACGAAATTAAATATTGTAAAGAGTGTCACAATTTTTCTGACTTTGATATTTGCGAGATATGCAGTAATGAGAAAAGAAATAGTGAGCTGGTTTGCATTGTAGAGGATGTAAGGGATGTTATTGCCATAGAAAATACGGGTAAATATACAGGTAAATACCTGATACTTGGAGGTAAAATCTCTCCTATGGAGGGAGTGGGACCGGGTCAGCTGAATATTCCCAGTATTGAAAAAAAACTGAATGAAGGAAAAGTAAAAGAATTCATATTTGCTTTAAGTGCCACGATGGAAGGAGATACAACAGCCTATTATATCTATAAGAAATTTAAAAATTTCAATATAAAGTTTTCAAGTATTGCACGAGGAATTTCAGTAGGGGATGAATTGGAATATGCCGATGAAATTTCTTTAGGAAGATCTATTATTAACAGATTGCCATACAACGAAAGAGATTAATATGAAGCTGTCCGTTATTATTGTTAATTATAATGTCACCCAATTGCTTAAAAACTGTCTTTTATCTATACAGAGGTATATAAAAGAAGTAGAGTATGAAGTAATTGTGATGGATAATGCTTCTACGGATACTTCATGGAGAAATCTTATCCCGGAATTTCCGGCTGTACGTTTTCTCTCTTCTGAAGTTAATGGAGGCTTTTCCAAAGCAAATAATCAGGCTGTAAAAACCGCTGCCGGACAGTATATTCTACTTCTGAATCCTGATACAGAGCTGGAGGGTAATTATATGAAAGATCTGCTGGATTTTTCAGATTCACATGCTGATTTCGGATGTATGGGAGTTCGGATGCATGATGCCCGTGGCTGTTTTTTACCGGAAAGTAAGCGCTCGGTACCGGATATGTTTAACTCTTTTGAAAAGTTGTTTGTTAATTTTAAGAAAAACAACTCAAAATCTTATTACAGAAATGATATTAGGGAAACTGATATCCGGCAGGTAGATGTTATTACGGGAGCTTTTTTACTGATAAAAAAAGAGGTTTATGAAAATGTTGGCGGTTTGGATGAATCTTATTTTATGTATGGGGAAGATATCGACCTATGCTATACACTGCTGAAAAATGGCTATACAAACTATTATTACGGTAAAGCTTCAATTCTTCATCATAAAGGAGAAAGTACCATTAAAGATGATGTATATCTTAACCGGTTTTACGGAGCAATGCAAATCTTTATTGATAAATATTATAAGGAAGAAAAGCCTTTGCAATATTCATTTTTAAAGGCTGGATTAAAGCTCCGCCACCAGATTGAAAAGATCAGGTTAAAATAAAAAAGCAACTCGAACCGAGTTGCTTTTTTTATCTAAAAATAATAGTCTTTTTTATTTAGCCGGTGTAGGTGTCTGAACCGGAGCTGTAGTTGTAGATGAAGCTGGTGTTGACTGTTTGGCAGGAGCTTCCTTTTTAGCAGGCTGCTGCTGAACCGGAGCTGCCTGTGAAGGCTTACCTGTAATCACAACACTTAAAAGAATAAGTACAATGATTGTTCCACCTAGTGTCCATGTAGCTTTTTCCATGAAATCATTGGTTCTCTGTACCCCAAACTGAGCAGAAGATGCTCCCCCGAATGTACTGGAAAGACCTCCTCCTTTTGGATTTTGAGCCATAACGATAATTACCAATAAAACACTGGCAATCATAATAAGAACCATTAATAGTATAAATATAGTATCCATTTATTCTGATATCTTTTTGAATGGGCAAATTTAACTTTTTTTTACCGAATGACAAAAAAAGATGCCGGTAAATATAAATGAAATACAAAAGTTTCTGAATCAGATAATAATTGAGGCTTAAAACAGACTCTGGTTTATGGTAATGAGAATATGTGGAAATTTTATTTTTTCTTATTTCTCGCTGCTGAGGTTATGACAATTTAATTATAGAAACAAAAAACGACAGCCAACTCAGCTGTCGTTTCTTGATATGGATAGTGGTTACTACTATTTGAAATCAGAATCTTTGGCCTGGTTAAGGAGATAAGACTGTACAGTCATATTGATTTCCATTCCTCCCATGTTCTGAATAATCGTAAATGGAAGTTTTACTCCTGAAACATCTTTATAATCAGCAAAGCTTGTAGGGATAACCCCTCCTTCACCCGTTTTCAGTTCTCCGGTTTTTAACCCGGTTTTTACACTGTAATAATAAGTCTGCTTGGCTCCTTTTACTACATAAGAGTCCTCATTATTATATTTTTCAATCCCGGCTAGTTTAAAATCAGCAGATTTTGCGAAGGTTAATTCAGGAAAAAGTTCCGGCTCTGCCATAGAAGCTTTCTGTTTGTCACTTAAAGGCATTTTTTTACCCTGCGCTTCGATATAGCCGTCTTTACCATCGAAAATAATTTTTTGAATGGTGTTTCCCATCATTTTCATGTCCATTGCCATTTTTCCGCCTTTTGCCTGAATCAGTTTCATGGTCATATCCATTCCCTGCACTTTGGTGGTTGCGTCAGTGGTAATGGAGGTTACTTTCTGAACGGCTGACAAACCTCCGATGGCATTGATGTATTTATCTGCAATTGAAGAGATCGTTATATTTGCATCAACTTTCTGGACCGTTGGTTTTGCCACAGGATTTGCCTCTTTATCAAAATATTTTACCGGATAGCCCAGCTTTTCAAGCCCTTCAGAGATATCTGATGCTTTACCGGCAATGAAAATTCTGCTTTGGTTCGGAAGGATGGTTGCTTTTACAGCATTGGAAACATCTGTTGCAGTAACCTTGTCGATTGATTTTAAATAGTTGGTATAAAAATCAGAAGGAAGATCCTGAACCTTTTGGTTTAGGGCAAATCGAGCAATGGTTTCCGGTTTTTCAAGGGACATAATAAAAGCCCCTTTCAGTTTTGCCTTGGCATTTTCAAGCTCTTCAGGTTTTACGGTAGAAATCGCATTCAGCTCATTCATTAATTCTTTAACTGCTTTATCAGTCACTTCATTTCTTACACTGGTTTCAGCAGAAAATTCAGGAGAATATTTGCTTGCAGTCATGTCTGAATAAGCCCCATAGGTAAATCCGTTTTTTTCTCTGAGGTTCATGAAAAGCCTGGCTTCACCGCCACCTCCTAAAATATAATTGGCGATTGTAGCAGGGAAATACCCAGGATCCTTCATTTTAAGAGTATTCAGGTTGCTTACTGAGACAACAGACTGTACAGCGGAAGGAACATCTACTACATTGATTTCTGTTTTGGAAAGATTGGTTGCCGGTTCTAATGCTGCATATTTTGTATTTGACTTTTTCCAGCCTCCGAAAGCCTTTTCAATTAAAGGTTTTATCTGATCAGATTTAACATCTCCTACAATGACCAGATAGGCGTTATCCGGAGTATAGTATTTGTTGTAAATATTCTGAACATCTGCTAGTTGGATTTTTGTGATGGATTCTACAGTTTCGAATTCTCCTCTGGAAGTATTTTTTCCGTACATCAAGGCATTAGAAACCCTTGCCGCAATAGAAGACGCATTCTTTTCATCAGCTTTCAGTCCTTCAATCGTTCTTTCTTTTGAGTTTTGAATCTCTTCAGCAGAGAACTTTGGATTTACGATAGCATCGGCCATCAGATGTAATACCTCCGGGAAATATTTTGAAAGCGAGTTTGCAGAAGCCCCATTGGATGTAAAGTTTAGATTTGCACCCAGAAAATCTACTTTCTTATTAAAATCATCCTTACTCAGATTTGTAGTTCCATTTTCAAGCTGTTCTGCCATGATCTGGCTGACTCCTGCTACATTTCCCTCATAATAGGGAGGTCTGTCCATAGAAAGAGTAGCATTTACTCTTGGAAGTTTATTGTTTTCAACGACCATTACGGTAAGTCCGTTGCTGAGCTGGAATGTTTTGGGTTGGGCAATATTGATCGCAGGAGTAGGTCCCGGTTTTGGCATTGCATTAAGATCTGTTTTTTGTGCGGTCAGCATTCCTGCAAATAAAAATGCGGCCGCTATATAAGTGAATTGCTTTTTCATGGGTAATTTATTTTTTCTCAGGAACATAGTTAATAATCACTCTCTGATTGGGATTCAGATATTTTTTTGCTGCATTTTGCAGATCCTGTCTGCTGATTGATCTGTAAATATCAATTTCCTTATTGATAAGATTGGTGTTTCCCATCAATACATGATTGGTTGCCAGAGATGCAGCGATTCCCTGAATACTTGAGTTCTGATTGACAAACTGATTTTCAAACTGATTCTGAAGTTTTTGATAATCCTCTTCAGAAATCAGGGTTGTCTGAAGTTTTTTGATTTCAGCATCAATGTCTGTCTGTAATGTCTGCTTGGTCGTCTGTCCCATTGGAATTGCGAAGAAAGCAAAGATGCTGTAATCTTCAAGCCCCTGATTGAATGCCGCTACCTGAAGAGCTTTTTTCTCCTGATCCACCAGTTTTTTGTAAAGGACGGAAGATTTACCATTGCTTAAATATGAAGAAAGCATGTCTAATACATATGCGTCTTTTTCTTTGTTTGCAGGTGTTCTGTACGCAAAAACATAGGCCGGAAGCTGAATGTTAGGATCTGTTGCTGTAACTTCTTTTTCCTGCGTAATCGGGGTTTCTTTCGGAAAATCCTTCGGATACACAGTTCCTTTAGGAATACCTCCGTAATATTCTTCAATCCACTTTTTGGTCTGTTCTGGTTTAATATCTCCTGCAACTACCAGAGTAGCATTGTTCGGAACATAGAATTTTTTGTAAAATGCCTGGAACTCTTCCAGTTTTGCAGCATTAAGATCTTCCATAGAACCAATTGTAGGCCAGTTATACGGATGGTTCGTAAATAAATTTTTCTGAATAGTCGGGAAAAGATTACCATAAGGCTGGTTGTCCATTCTCAGTCTTTTTTCTTCCTTTACAACTTCTCTTTGCGTATCTACACCAACTTGATTGATGACAGCATGGCGCATTCTTTCTGCTTCCATCCACAAACCAAGCTGTTCGTTGTTCGATGGAAAAGTTTCGTAATAATAAGTTCTGTCGTTTGTGGTATTGGCATTATTCTGTCCGCCGTTTGAAGATACGATTTTAAACCAGTCCCCCCTTTTGATATTGGGAGTTCCTTCAAATAAAAGATGTTCAAAGAAATGTGCAAAACCGGTTCTTCCTTTTACTTCATCCTTTGCACCTACGTGATACATTACCCCCGTTGTAACTACCGGGGCAGAATTATCCTGATGAAGAATTACATGAAGACCATTTGGCAGATCATACTCTTCGAATTTGATTTGCTGTGCACTCAGCATCATTCCGAAGAAAGCTACTGCGGCAACAGAAAGAAGTCGCTTTTTCATAAGTTAGAAATTGTTTTCTAATAAGTAGTAAAAGTGAATTAAATGTTACAGGAGTAAGTAAGGTTCAAAACAGAAAATG
Source organism: Chryseobacterium flavum (assembly GCF_003385595.1). Taxonomy (GTDB): domain Bacteria; phylum Bacteroidota; class Bacteroidia; order Flavobacteriales; family Weeksellaceae; genus Chryseobacterium; species Chryseobacterium flavum. The sequence continues at coordinate 227,848 of NZ_QNUE01000006.1, forward strand.
CAGAAGTAGTTTTGTGAAAAGAGAAATTTATTTGTTTAAAACATTAAAAAAATATCGTAATTGTAACCTCTGATCTATTGATATCTGTTTTTTGATTTCTAACTTCTTCAATCAAAATTTGAATTCTGCTTTGAATACGTTAATTTTGTGTTCCCAAAATTTTTTGCAGTATGGACTATTTGAAAGGACTCAATGAATCACAATATGAAGCGGTTACCTCTTTACAAGGGCCTTTGATGGTGCTGGCCGGAGCTGGTTCCGGGAAAACACGTGTACTTACGATGCGTATTGCCCACTTAATACATAACGGAATAGACCCTTTCAATATCCTTGCACTGACCTTTACCAATAAAGCAGCACGTGAAATGAAAGACCGTATCGCAAAAGTTGTAGGGGAAAGCAATGCAAGAAGTCTCTGGATGGGAACTTTTCACTCGGTTTTTGCAAGGATTCTAAGAATTGAAGCACATTATCTGGGATATCCTTCCAACTTTACAATTTATGATCAGCAGGATGCACTGAATGTGATCAAAAAGGTTTTAAAAGATATGAACATCGATGCTGATCTTTATAAACCGAAGAAAGTTCAGGCAAGAATTTCTACGTATAAGAATAACCTGATTACTGTAAAAGCTTATTTTAATAATCCCGAACTGATAGAAGCGGATGAGAAGGCCAATATGAAGTTCATCGGTCAAATTTATCAGAAATATGTTGAACAATGCTTCAGAAACGGTTCAATGGACTTTGATGATCTGCTTTTAAAAACAAACGAACTGTTAACCCGTTTCCCGGAGATACTGGCAAAATATCAGGACAGATTCAGGTATATTATGGTGGATGAGTATCAGGATACCAACCATTCCCAGTACCTTATTGTAAAAGCACTGGCTTCAAAATTTGAAAATATTTGTGTGGTAGGGGATGATGCACAATCTATTTATTCTTTCAGGGGAGCCAATATTTATAACATTCTGAACTTCAAAAAGGACTATCCGGATGCGAAAACCGTTTCCCTTGAACAGAATTATCGGTCTACACAGAATATTGTAAATGCTGCCAATGTAGTTATTGCAAAGAATCTGCAGCAGTTTAAGAAAAATGTTTTCAGTGATAATGAAGAAGGCGATAAGATAAAAATATACCGTTCCCTTTCCGATGCTGATGAAGCCAATTTTGTGGCAGGGAATATCTGGGAGCTTCGTAACCGTGATCAGAGAAAGTACAGTGATTTTGCCATTCTTTACAGAACCAATTCCCAAACCAGAGCGTTTGAAGATGCTTTAAGACGTAAGAATATTCCATATAAGGTATATGGAGGTTTGTCTTTCTATCAGAGAAAGGAAGTTAAGGATTTGATTGGTTATCTCCGTCTCCTGATCAATGAAAATGATTCTGAGGCCCTGATGAGGATTATTAATTATCCTGCCAGGGGAATTGGAGAAACAACTCAGAATAAGCTGATTGTTTTTGCTGATGCACAAAATATTTCTGTTTCAAAAGTATTGGACAACCTTCCGGCATATGCCCCTCAGCTGGGCTTAAATAACGGAGTACTTAATAAATTGAATGATTTCTGGTCGATGATCAAAGCATTTCAGGTGCTGCTGAAAACTGAAACAGCTTACAGTGTTGCCATGGAGGTGGCAAAACGAAGCGGACTGATCAAATTCCTTAAGGATGACCAGACACCTGAAGGGATCTCAAGAGTAGAAAACGTTCAGGAATTAATGAATTCTATGCAAGGATTTATTGAAGAGCAGATGCAGCTGGAAGATGGTGATCCGAGCCTTTCCAACTTCCTTGAAAATATAGCCCTTTCTGCCGACACACAGGATAAAGATCTTGAAGACGATATGGTTTCATTAATGACCATTCACCTGTCCAAGGGTCTTGAATTCCCAGTGGTACATCTGGTAGGTCTTGAAGAAAATCTTTTTCCAAGCTTTATGAGTTCTGCTACCCGGGAAGATCTGGAAGAAGAAAGAAGACTATTCTATGTGGCATTAACAAGAGCGGAGAAACAAGCTTTCTTTTCATATGCTGTTTCACGGTTCCAGTGGGGGAAAATAACAGATGCTGAACCTTCAAGATTTTTGAGTGAAATTGATGATGAATATATTGAGTTCCTTAACCCTGCTATGGAAAAACGATTCATTAACCATTCAGGAATAAAATCCAATATTTTTGATGAACATCCATCCGAAATAAAATCTTTCAAAAAGGTTGAGAAAAAGACGATTGACAGAGGTGATACTTCAAAACCAGCACCGGAAGTAAGAAAACTTAAGCCGGTAAGCACTGCTAAAATTATCAATCCAAGCGGAGCTTCTTCTCAGGATATTGAAGTAGGTGATAAAGTGAGACATGACCGTTTCGGAATTGGAGAAGTGACTTTCCTGGATGGTACAGATCCTCAGAACATCAAAGCAAAGGTTGTTTTTATGCATGAAGGTGAGAAGAACCTGATCCTGAAATATGCTAAGCTGACCAAGATTTAAATAAATAATAGAATACTGTAAACGGGCTCAAATTTTGAGCCCGTTTTTTTATTACAATATCTGTAAAACAATTTTAAAATTTGTATTTTTAATAAGGGATAGAAACAAACTATAAATATTTTTTAGAAAATCAAAGTCTACTTTTTTTGTAGACTAATAATTATATTCTACATTTGCACCTTGTAAAAACATAAATGTAAATCAAATTCTAAACTATGAAAAATAAGAAAACTATCCTTTCGGCCTCTGTTTTATTTTTCCTTGGTGTATTTACTTACGGACAGGAAAAAGACAGCATAAAAGCAAATAAAGACAGTATAAAAACCAACAACGTTGAAGAAGTGGTAGTCTTGGGTTCAAGAGCAGGTGCCAGGTCTAAAACGGAGAGTCCGGTTCCTGTAGATGTATTCAATGTGAAGGAGTCTTCCATAATCCTTCCACAGACCAATATAGGACAGATCCTGAATGCTGTGGCACCTTCATTTACTTCCACCATTCAGACCAATTCCGATGGTACAGACCACCTGGATCCTGCACAGCTGAGAGGTCTGGGACCAGATCAGGTTTTGGTGCTGGTGAATGGAAAAAGAAGACATACGTCAGCATTGGTGAACGTAAACGGAACACCGGGAAGAGGTACAGTAGGTACGGATTTGAATGCTATCCCGTCCTTTGCTTTAAACAGGATTGAAGTATTGAGAGATGGTGCTGCAGCACAATATGGATCTGATGCGATTGCCGGTGTTATCAACCTTGATCTGAAAAGAGATACAGGGAAACTGGCGGGACAGATCAGTTATGGAGGAAACCTTACTCCAACAGCTAATGATCATACCGGAGATTTTGACGGCCAGAATATTCAGCTGGATTTGAACTATGGAAATAAAATCGGAACCCAGGGTGGTTTCTTTAATATCACCTGGTCTTCACAGTTCAGAGATTCTACCTCAAGAGCAGGAGCCGAGAGTGGAGCAATCTATAATGCTTACAATGCAATCGAACAGCGTGCACTGAATAATGGTGTTAACCTTTCGTCTCTTTTTAATAATATCAATACTACTCCGAATTCTCAGCAGCTTATAAATTATATCCATCAATATGCGCAGGGAGTAGATTATTTTACTTCTGATTTTCAGAATCAAATTCAGGCAGCGAATACCATTGCAGCTTTACAGGGTCTTTTAAATACAAACGTTACCGATCAGGAGCTGGCTTACAGGGGCCAGACAAGAAAAGACTTCAATATGCAGGTCGGGCAGTCCAAACTCAATAACCACCAGCTTTTTATCAATATGGAAGTTCCGCTAAGTGAGAACTGGAAAGTTTATTCTTTTGGAGGATATAGTTTGAGACATGGTACTTCAGGAGGGTTTTACAGAAAGCCTAATCAGAGCAGAACATTCACCGGTTTATATTCCAGTGGTTATCTTCCTCAGATAGGAACTGATATCCAGGATATTTCATTAGCTGCAGGAATTAAAGGAAAATGGGACGGTTGGAATATTGACTTTAGTAATACTTTCGGACAAAACTCTTTTACATATAACATCGAAAATACAGGAAACACCTCTATGCGTTTTGCTTCCCCCAATGAATTCAATGCGGGAGGTTTAAGGTTTTCTCAAAATACTATCAATTTAGATTTCTCTAAAAAATACGATGTATGGGAAGGAATTAACGTAGCCTTCGGAGGAGAACACCGCTATGAAAATTTTAAAATTAACCAGGGAGAAGAAGCTTCCTATCAGACATATGATCAGTTTGGAAATATCTGGAACGGAGATCCAAGCCAGAGAGCTACGGATTTTTTCGGACAACCTCTGCCGGGAGGCTCTCAGGTATTTAACGGATTCAGACCTGAAAATGCAGTGAATAAAAACAGACAGGCATTAGCAGCCTATGCAGATGTTGAATTCAATTTTACAAACTGGTTATTGGTAGATGCAGCTGCGAGATATGAAAACTATTCTGATTTCGGATCGACATTCAATTATAAATTGGCATCAAGAATCAAAGTCGCTCCAAATTTTAATGTGAGATTCGCAGGTTCTACAGGATTCAGAGCACCGTCAATCCACCAGATCTATTATAATGTAACATCTACATTGTTTACTAATAATCAACTATTGGAAGTAGGAACTTTCAGTAATGATTCTCAACTGGCACAACAGCTGAATATGCCTAAACTGAAGCAGGAAACTTCAAAATCTGCCAGTGTAGGATTTACCTACAGAATTCCTTCAGCAGGGCTTAGTTTCACTGCAGACGGTTATTTTACAAGAATTGATAACCGCATTATTCTTACTGATCAGTTTCTAAGAAAGGATGTGCCTTCTGATGCACAAAAAGAATATGATAAATTAAACGTAAATGGTGCTCAGTTCTTTACCAATGCGATTGATACAGAAACAAAAGGGATAGACGTTGTGATTTCACATAATATGAGGTTCTCAGGATTTAAACTGGATAACAACTTTGCTATTAACCTTAATAAAACCAAGCAGGTAGGAACGGTCCACTCTTCAGGGTTATTGCAGTCTCCTGCACTCGAAAAGATTTATTTCTCTGAAAAATCAAGAGTATACCTGGAAGAAGCAGTGCCTAGAGTAAAAGCCAGTCTTTCGCATACCCTTTCATGGAAAAATGCAAACTTCTATCTGAGAAATACTTATTTCGGAAAAGTAACAGGTGCTGATATTATTGATGTGAACGGAGATGGAATCATTGATTTTAATGAACATCAGCAGATCGGGGATAAAATCATTACTGATATCTCGGCTGCTTATCAGTTTACTAAAAATGTAGGATTAACTTTAGGTGTCAATAACTTGTTTGATATTTATCCAACGAAAAACCTTCCTGCTTCTACAAATAATGATCAGTTCATTTATTCACGTTCAACTTCTCAGTTTGGACAGAACGGAAGATACGTTTTCGCAAGGCTTAATTTCAATTTTTAATATAACAGCCGGTAATACTTAAAAAACTGTTCGGACTCCCGAACAGTTTTTTAATTTTATGATTACCTTTCTACCAGTTCTTTTACCGGTTCTCCATAAAAATCGATTTCTGTTTTTTTAATTTGAAGCAATTGATACCATTTTCTGAACGCTCCGGCAAATACGATAAGCATCAGGACCATTGCCGTTATGGCTAGAGCAGCCAGTAAATATTGTTCCTTGGGAATATATATTGTTGTTACCTGAATGTACCCGGCCCAGAAAGTGATCCCTGCCATAAAGACTCCGGGAATGGCTGAACATAATGCGTATTTACCTCTGTTCATTCTGATAAGCATTGTAGTACATACAATCAGCCCACAGGCGGCAAGCAACTGGTTACTGATTCCGAAGAGTGGCCAGATACTGCTCACATTTCCGGTATAAACCAGATAGCCCCAGGCAAAAGTAAACAGAAGGCTGCTGATAATAATCCCGGGAACCCAGTTTTTATCATTAAACTTTGGAACAACAGAACCAAGCATTTCCTGTAAAAAGAAGCGTCCGACCCTGGTTCCGGCATCAATAGCGGTAAGAATAAACACCGCTTCAAACATGATCGCAAAATTATACCAATAAGCTGTCAGCTGATCCATATATGGGATCTTATTGAAAATATGAGCCATTCCCACAGCCAGGGATACAGCACCTCCGGTTCTTCCATGAAGATCTATCCCTATCTTTTGAGAATAGTAATCGATATCCACTCCATGTAATGAAGGATGGGCAGCGAGGAAAGCATCGTAAGATTCTTTAGGCGTGTTGATCGCAAAATAATCACCCGGCATTAATGTACACGCTGCAATTAAAGCCATTAATGCGACGAACCCCTCTACAAGCATTGCTCCATATCCGACAAAAAGAATTTCCCTTTCTTTGTTTAGCATTTTCGGAGTGGTACCTGTAGCAATAACAGCATGAAATCCTGAAATTGCCCCACAGGCGATTACAATAAAAATAAAAGGAAGAACAGGACCGCCAATGACAGGACCGCCACCGTTTATAAATGCCGTTAATGCCGGCATTTGTACCGTAGGGTGGATAACAATAACGCCGATAGCAAGCATAACAATTGTTCCAATCTTTAAATAAGTAGACAAATAGTCACGCGGAACCAAAAGTAGCCAGACCGGTAGTACGGAAGCTAAAAATCCATACAATGGAATTGCAATGGAAATAGTTTTGATATCCCAAGAAAACAATTTATTCATAAAAGGATTTTGCATTAAACTATGGCCACCGATAATTCCGGCAATTAAAAGAATTCCTCCTAAGATACTCGCGAATAGAACGCTGTTCTTTCTGTAACGCATGATAAGTCCCATAATAACAGCAATAGGCATTGTAATGACCACGGTAAAAAGAGACCATGAAGCTTCATGCATCGCATTGATACAGGCAAGTGATAGTCCGGCTAAAGTAAGGATCAGAATAAATAAAATGGCAAAACCCGCTACAGTACCGGTAGCTTTACCAATTTCTTTTGATGCAATTGTTGCAAGACTTTGTCCCTTATGCCTGACGGATGCAAATAATACCACCATATCATGTACTCCGCCTCCAAGTACACAGCCAATCAAAATCCAGAGGGCTCCGGGAAGATATCCGAACTGGGCAGCAAGAACAGGGCCTACCAGAGGGCCTGCTGCTGCAATTGCTGCAAAATGATGCCCGAAGAGTACATTCTTGTTGGTGGCTACGTAATCTTTTCCATCTGCAAATTCAACTGCAGGTGTAGTATGCTGATCATTAAGACGCAAGACTTTATTGGCCATGAAAATACCATAAAAGCGGTAGGCTATGGCAAAAATAAGAATTGATACAAAAATAAGGGTAAGTGCATTGATATTGTTCAGAAAATCCATATCATCTTGGTTTTTTTAATGAATAATTATATTTGGATGTATTTTGTTGGTAATAATTCAAATATTGACCAAGTTAATTATTTTAAATGTAAAAAATAATGATATGTATATCAATTTAGCAAATTAACATTTAAGTTTGTGTTTTGTATATATATTGTTTTGATTTTTAGGATTATATGGTTTTGTTTTAATAATGTGTATATATTATTTTTTCTGAGCAAGTACGAAGTCAACCATCTGGCCAACCATTTTATTAAGACTTGCTTTTTCGGTGGTTGAAAAACCATGTTGTCCATTTTCAATTATTATCAGAGAGCTCTGTACACCGGCTCTTTTTAATTTTCTGTAAAGTTTTTTAGATTGGCTCAAAGGAACCACTTTATCTTTATTGCCCTGCATGATTAAAGTGGGAACACCACTGGATACATAATTGCAAGGAGATAGGGTTTTAAAGTAGCTGATAACTTTTTCCTGATCTTTTTGTATGTCATATCCTGAAAGTCCTTTTACTAAATTCTGCTGCAAATTGATGATTTTCTTTGAAATCAGGCCAATCATGAAAACCGGAACAGTCCCGGCACGGGTGTGGAACAGTTTGTTAAGGTCTGCAGGTCCGTAATGATCCACTACATAATTTACTTTAGCAGAATAAGATGAAAGTTCCGGACTGCCCGTGAATGCATGGTCAGGAGTATAGGCTGCCAATAGAGAGAGGTGAGCTCCTGCCGAAGCACCAAAAAGGCCTATATTTTCAACATCAAACTGGTACTTTTCAGCGTTTTTCCTTACCCATCTTACTGCATCCTTGGTATCTTCCAGCGGAAGCGGAAAATGAGTGCTGTCATTCAATAGGGTGTAATCAATACTGATGATAGCGTACTGCCTGGCAATAAGCTTTTCTATGACAGGCTCAAGATAGCTCTCTGTCCGTACAGTTTTGTCTCCCTTTACCCATCCGCCGCCATGCACATAGATCAATACCGGTAATTTATCAATCGTAATGTTTTTCGGAACATATATATCCAGGGCTATATCGTCTCCATTCACACCTGTTTTATAAACAATATTTTCAGATATCGTTGCTATTTCGGGAAGAAAGAGACTCTTCCTGGCTTCTGATTCAGGCTGATTCTGAGAAAAGCTTAAGCAGAATATACTTAAGGCCAAAATAAAAAACAGGTTTTTGAAAAACCTGTGGGCTGATATGTTATTGACTGATTTCATAGTAATTTTTTTGTGAGGTGGTGCTATTTTACTAATTCCTCAAAAAGTTTACCAAAAGTGATATTCAGGTCTCTGGATTTACCGGGATGAGGTCTCGAAGTCTGTATCACAGAACTCCTTACCGCTGTCAGCCAGCGGAAACGCTCAGGAATATCCAGTAAAGCGATGGGACCGCCATCTTTATGGCCTTCAGCAATTTTCCGGAAACTCTCCAGATTCTGGATGATATCATCATAGTCCAGTTTACTGTGCATAAGCCTGAACTTATCCGGGCACAGATAGAATTCCACGCGAATGAATTTTTCCTTTTTTGAAAACATCACCAGCCCGATATTGAAAAATTCTTCTCTTTCAACTTTTGGTACAAGGCGTATTACCGCATATTCGTATATTTTATCCTCTTGCATTTTTGGCTTCGTTTACAAAGGTTTGAGAATTTTCTAATCTGGTTTTCAAAAACTGAAAATAGATCTCACGGATTTCAGCAGGACTTTCATCGGCGTCATTCCATTGTAACCAGTCTTCAGGAATCATATTGACAATTTCCCGGAATAACGTTTCGTTCAGAACTTCATGAGCAAACCTGTCTGCTTCATCAAGCATTTTTGCTTTTGGAAGAAGCACGTGGTCTTTCACATATTTGAAAGGGGTTTTAGCTGCTGCGTCAAAATTCTGCCATGAGTGGTGGAAGTAGAACGAAGCACCATTATCGATGATCCAGAGTTCTTTATGCCACATCAGCATATTCGTATTTTTAAAAGTACGGTCAATATTGGTGATGAATGCATCCAGCCATACAATTTTTGAAGCCAGAAGCGGATCTACATTGACTCCCGGATCATAAGTAATAGAGCCGGAAAGATAATGAAGCCCAAGATTCAGACCTTCGGAAAACTTCAACAGATCCTGGATTTCCTCATCGGCCTCTGTTCTTCCGAAATCGGCATCAAGATTAACAAAAACAAGTTCAGGAATCTTAAGTCCCAATGCTTCGGTAATCTTTCCACCCAAAAGTTCGGAAATCAGCATTTTCACGCCATGGCCTGCACCACGGAATTTTAATACATATTTGAAATCATCATCGGCTTCTGCCAGAGCGGGAAGAGATCCTCCTTCTCTCAGGGGCAGAATGTAACGCATAACGGTTACCGTTCTTAAATTCTGCATGAAGCAAAAATAAGGCTATTTTTATAAACTTTGGCTTGAGTTTCGATAAAAGAAATAAGGAATTGAAGACTGGGAAACAGAGTTTTTTTCATAAATTACCCTCTTAAAAAGGAAAGAAAATTTGCTTATGAATCTGATTGTCGAAAAGAATTTATACTTAGAAAATAAAGAAACAAGAAGTTTTCTTGCTGATGCTTTTTATCAGAATGCAGGTCAAAAACTTCCCCTTGTAATATTTGTTCACGGATATAAAGGCTATAAGGACTGGGGTGCCTGGAGTCTGATGGCTGAAAAGTTTGCTGAAGCCGGATTTTTCTTCGTCAAGTTTAATTTTTCACATAACGGAACAACGACAGATGATCCGCTGAACTTTGGAGATCTCGAAGCTTTCGGTAATAATAATTATTCCAAAGAACTTTCTGACCTTGGAGTGGTAATTGATCACTTCAGTAAAAACCCTCATGTGGATGACGAAAAGATTGTTCTGATGGGACACAGCAGGGGAGGGGGTATTTCTATTATTAAAACTTTTGAAGATGAAAGAATCAATGGGTTGATAACATTGGCCAGTGTTGATAATCTGGACCGATTTCCAAAAGGAGAGGCTTTTGAAAACTGGAAAAATAATGGAGTGTATTATGCGGTTAACGGACGTACCAAACAGGAAATGCCGCATTATTACCAGTTTTATGAGGATTATGAGCAGAATATTCACCGTTTTGATGTGGAAAGAGCTGCAGAAATGGCAAAAGCACATATGCTCATTATTCATGGAACAGAAGATGAGGCTGTAGAAGTAAAACACGCAGAGCATCTTCATATTCTCCACCCGAATTCCGAACTGTTTCTGATTGAAAATGCCAATCATACTTTCGGGGCAAAAGAACCATGGACGGAAACAGATTTACCTAAGGATCTGAATACTGTAACCAAAAAATGTATTGATTTTATCAAAGAAAAATTAAAATAAAGGTTTTAAAATTACGTTAACATATTAATCACCATATCAATATCATTATGAAAAAAGTTATTGCGGGCGCATTCGCGCTGTCATTATTTGTTGTTTCATGTAAAAAAGAAATCAAAACAGAATCTTCTGTAAGCAGCACGGATACCCTTACTACTGCGATGCCGGAAGACTCAGTATCAACTCCAAAAAACGATTCTGTTGCATCACCACCTCCTTCTGCTCCGGCTCCTGATAATATTATCACCAAGAATGTAGGTAAATATCCGCATGATATTAAATTCTTTGAAGATAAAAGTATATCAGAAAGGCTGAAAAAACTGGCAGGATCCCAATACGATGAAATGGTAAAGAATTTCAATGTTGAAAGCCCCATTGCATCTGAAAACGGAATTTATAAGCTGACAGGCTGTAAGCAGCACGACTGTCCGGGGTATTCTACAAGCATTTACTACGATGCGAAAAATGACAACCTGAATGTTTCCATTGATAAAAACGGTAAGGTAACAGATTTTGCTGAAAAAGGGAAAATTACTGTTTCTGAATCGCTTAAATCCAAATAATAAAAAAAGGAGTGAAACTTTCACTCCTTTTTTGTTGGTTATCAATAGATGTCTTTAGTTTTTAACAGCATTCTTTTTTACGGACTTTAAAAGACTTCTAAAGTTTTTCATAGTCATCATTTCAGTTGTAGGAGTGAAAATGGTTGCTTTCTGATCTTTATCTACAGAAACTTCCGAATACGCTTTTAAAGAATATATCTTTTTCATGGTTGTAATATCATAAACATCCATCATTGCAAAAGTTTCATTTTTCTTATATTCATACTGGGTTCCAATTGAATTGTCTAAACCGTTTCGTACCTTCATTGTGTAGATGTTTACCAGAAAATTAAAATCAGAATTGTTTTTCAATGTCTCAAGATCTTCACTTTCCGGCTCAAATGGAATATTATTTTGAATGAGGTTCCCCGCTTTTGCCATTTTTAAATCATACGCATTACCATTACTTAAATTTTGAAATAGCTGAAGAGTTTCTTTACTCATCATTTCCCTGTGGTGGGAATCTACCCCTGTTCTGATGTCATTAATCAACCATTTTTTGTCTTTAGAAAACACCAATGCTTTACTGTAAATGCCATAATCTTTCCTTACCGGATAATAGCATGACTGTAAAGCTATGAATAGAAAGATAAAGAAAATATATTTTTTCATGAATGTAACTCAATTATCTGATTAATACCTTCCAGGCCTCTTCAATTTTACTTTCCAGAAGTAACTTCTGGGCCTCAAGATGAATATTTTCATCGGAATGGAAGTCATTGGCAGGTAACACTTCTGTATTGGCAAGCATTCCCAGGTCATTTCCTGTAAAAACTTTGCTGTATTTTATAGCATCCGGCAGTAGATCAAATCCAATTCCTTTTGTTATCAACGGTTTTGGTACTTCAAAAAGACTGTTTTCATTGCTTCTGGAATACCAGTTGCTGCCCAAACGGGCTACCATATCCAGTTTTTTCTGATCCAGATTTCCGGCTTCATTTAAATATTCTTCTCTGATATGAATTTTCTGAACCTCGCAGATCACAAGGTTTCCGGCTCCACCCTGATCTCCCAATGATTTTATCTCTAAAACCTTACATTCAAAATTAACAGGACATTCTTCAATCAGTTTAGGTTGTACCAAATCTGCATCTTTCATCGTAAGGCCGGATTTGATAAATTCGTTAACTCCGGTTTCATATTCTGTAGATGCTAAAGAGATTTGCTGTACAATCGGGAAATTTACTGTTCCTATTACCACTTCCGGTACTTCATGAACATTTTCCAGCGTATGTTTGGTGGTATTATCACGTACCCGTCTTGAAGGTGAAAAAATCAGAATCGGCGGAACCGTACTGAACATATTAAAAAAGCTGAATGGAGATAAGTTACTGTTACCGTCTTTGTCTACAGTAGAAGCCAATGCAATCGGACGTGGTGAAACGGCTGTCTGCATAATAGTTTGTAGCTGTACGGAGGTTATCTCGGAGGGGATTACTGTTTTCATTTTTTTCTTTTGACACTTAAGTTATTTTAGTTATTTATAATAATACCTTAATGAGGGCACTTAAGTTTGAAAATCTCTGATTTTCATTCTTTAGGGAGTTCTTTAAATAATTTGGAAGCAAAGAAATCACAGCCTTCATGATAAATATTGGTAACATTGAAGTTAACTAAGATTGAGCGAGGTATTTTTAATAGATTCATATAATTCATAGTTTGGGCCTTATGAATCTGATGAATTTCAGTAACTGATTTTATTTCTAAAACAATCAGATCTTCAATCAAAAAATCACATTTTAATTTGCAATCTATATGGCTTCCTTTATATAAAAATGGTATTTCAAGCTCACTTTTATATTGTAAACCTATTAAATTAAATTCCTTTTCCAAACATTGATGATATGCATCTTCGTATAAACCCGGACCCGCCAGTTTGTGAACTTCTATACAAGCTCCAACAACTTTATAAGACAGATCATTAATGACTTTTTGAGTAATCATAACAGAGGAAAATGAAAATCGTAGGTTTTCAAAACTAAAGTGAACTTAATTTTATCATAAGTATCCTAACTTAAAAAACTAAAGTGTTTAAATAGTTATTAAACTGTTGGAATAATTTTACCGGAAACTTCTCCGAAACCTACTCGTATGCCATTTTTTTCAGCCCAGGCTTTCATCGTAACTGTATCATTGTCTTCAATGAATTTCCTCTCTTCTCCGTTGCTTAATGATATAGGATTTTGACCTCTCCATGTAAGCTCAAGCATAGATCCGAAAGATTTGGGATCACTTCCTGAAATGGTTCCGCTCGCATACATATCACCAACCTCAACATTACATCCGTTTACGGTATGATGAGCCAGTTGCTGGGTCATGTTCCAGTACATGTGCTTGTAGTTGCTTTCACAGATCAGGTTTTGCTCTCCGTTTTCAGGCTGGATATACACTTCAAGGTTGATATCGTAGTTTTTATCTCCTTCAAATTTTAAATAGTCTAAAACTTCAGGGTCCTGTACTGGAGAAGCTGTTCTGAATGGTTCCAGAGCTTCAAGGGTAACCACCCATGGAGAAATGGATGAACCGAAATTTTTAGCAAGGAATGGCCCTAGCGGAACATATTCCCATGATTGAATATCCCTTGCAGACCAGTCGTTGAAAATAACCATTCCGAAAATAGCGTCTTCGGCATCTTTAGTAGAAATGCTTTCTCCCATCTCCGTATTTTTGTTGATGATAAATGCCATTTCCAATTCGAAATCCAACTGTTTGCACGGACCGAAAACAGGTTTATCTGCATCTGCAGGCTTCATCTGACCTTTAGGGCGGTTAATTTCTGTACCGGATACGACAATTGATGAAGCTCTGCCATGATATCCTACCGGTAAATGTTTCCAGTTGGGTAATAAAGCATTTGCCGGATCGCGGAACATTTTTCCAACATTGGTGGCATGTTCGATGCTGCTGTAAAAATCCGTATAGTTAGGGATGTGTACCGGCATCATCATTTTCACTTTGTCAAGATCATAGAATGCTTCTTCGATTGTTTTCTGATCTTTAGACAATGTGGATCCCTCCTGCAATAAAGCCTGGATTTTAGATCTGACAGCATTGGTAACCGGTTTGCCCAGTTCGATAAATTCGTTGATGGTATAAGCCTCAAACACATTATCATCCAGTCCTTCGATATCTTCAAAATAACCAAGATCATAAAGGGTTGCAAGATCAATGACCTGGTCACCAATCCTGGTACAGCATCCGATATATTCTTTATTAAAGACTGCAACTCCGAAGGGGATATTATGTATAGAAAAATCCGAATTTGAGGAATAGTCTACAAATGATTTCATAAGTTTAGATGTTAGTTAGATTAATCATCCTGAGAAGCTGTTTTTCCTTCAGGATACTTATTTTGCCTTGCCTGAATAAGATTCTTCATCAATCCATCGGTCTTTTGTATTGACATCAATAAGATAGAGAATATCTTTTTGCTTCGTTAGCAACAAAGTTTTGGTAACAGGCAGCGGAATTTTTTTATCCTCCAGTTTATCTGCCCGCAGGGAAATAATATTATTTTTCCTGATAATATCTCCGGTAAAAACGTTAGAACTGCTTTCTCCGGTAGCTTTATCATCGAAAACCTCTACATAGGTGGCATTATTTCCTTTAATAATAATAAAATCTCTTTCCGTATGATCTGCCTCATCTTTGATGAAAACAAACTTTTTGTTGTCAATATTTACGCTTTCAAGATTCTGATTAATACCTTTTCTTTCTTCAAGTCTGTTTAGAATCTCATTAAGAGTTCCATATTGGGCTTTTAAGCTCAGGCTTCCAAGGAATACAATTCCGATTAAAAATTTTCTCATATACTGTGTTTTATAAAAAAGTTTTGTCAAGACTTTGGATCCTGACAAAACTTTATATGTAATGTTAAATTAAAGATTTCCTCTTCTTTCCTGTTCTCTTTCCAGCGCTTCAAATAGCGCCTTGAAATTTCCGGCACCAAAACTTTGTGCACCATGTCTTTCAATGATTTCGAAGAACAGGGTAGGACGGTCTTCTACAGGTTTTGTGAAAATCTGTAATAGATATCCTTCCTCATCATGATCAATAAGTATACCTAACTCCTGAAGTTTTTTAAGATCTTCATCAATATGACCTACTCTTTCGGGAACCATATCATAGTAAGCCTCTGGTGGAGCGGAAAGAAACTCAACACCACGTTTTTTTAATTCGCTTACTGTATGAATGATATCTTTCGTAGCTACCGCAATGTGCTGTACACCTTCACCTTCATAAAAGTCAAGGTATTCTTCCACCTGGGATTTCTTTTTTCCTTCTGCAGGCTCATTAATAGGAAATTTAGCATATCCGTTTCCATTGGACATTACCTTAGACATCAGTGCAGAATATTCTGTATTGATCTGTTTGTCATCAAAAGAAAGGATATTTACAAATCCCATTACTTTTTCATACCATTCTACAGTAGGTAACATTCTGTTCCAGTCTACGTTTCCTACACAGTGGTCTACATATAATAATCCTGCTTCTTCAGGATTGTAATCGCTTTCCCATTTTTCATATCCGGGCATAAAGGCTCCGTTATAATTTTTTCTTTCAACAAACATGTGAACGGTTTCTCCATATGTATAGATACCGGACATTTTTACTTCACCATATTCATCAGTCAAAGTTACCGGCTCCATATATGGTTTTCCACCTCTTTTTGTTGTTTCTTCAAAAGCAGCATAAGCATCATCTACCCAAAGTGCCAAGATTTTTACTCCGTCACCATGCTTTTTTACGTGTTCGTTGATAGGAGAATCAGACTTAAGGCCGGTAGTTAATACCAATCTTATTTTTCCCTGCTGGAGAACATATGAAGCACGATCTCTTACGCCTGTCTCAGGCCCAGCATAGGCAACAGACTGGAAACCGAAAGCGGTTTTGTAATAATGAGCAGCCTGTTTTGCATTTCCTACATAAAACTCAATATAATCAGTACCATTAATTGGTAAAAAATTCTCTGCTTGAGCAATTTTTTCGGCAAATGTAAGTGTTGACATATTTTCTTTTTTACTTTTTTTTATTGGTATGCAAAATACAAAAATCTCAGAGATAGGGAAAGGATAAAAATGAAATCCTCGTATTTATTTAACATAAAAATAAAGAAAAGTTTACTTAAGTATATTTAAGTTTATTAAATTCAGGACTCAGCGACTACTTTTGTAATACAAAAGACAAAGTGAAAAAAAAAGTTTCGAACATGAAAGCCGCAGGAAATTTTCTGCGGCTTTCTTATTTATATAGTTCCGATTTTTTTGTTTAAAATTCCGGCATCAGGATTGTAATTATCCCATATCTTCCAGCTGTCATTTATTTTCCGGATAAAATAGATCTGAGTAGTAAGCTGGTTTACAAAATGTTCTTCTTCCGTTTCTCCAACTTTAAACAGAAGATTCCAGAACTCCTGGGATTCAAGTATTTTTTTGTCGGGCTCATTCGTAACGATATGAATGTCAAATACTTCATAGTTGGAGCGGTTGTTTCTTGTTACCAATTGAAAATCTTTGTCACACAGCTCTTTACTGAATTGTGATGCTCTTTCTAAAAATGGTGAGTCATCTATTACAAGATCTTTAAAAAGATGGGTGTTATGTTTGGGAAACTGTTTATAAAATTCAAAAGCAGTGGCACAATAATCATACACGATCTGTATTACGGATGACTGATCATCTGCAGCCTGTTCCTCTTTTTTCTTGTCTTTTACGGTAAGAATATAATCGTTAAGATCTTTATACCCGAGAAAAATACATATCTTATCAAGAGTTTTTAAAAATCTTAAGTCACTGTGGGTTTTATCGTGATAATCATTTTCAAAGAAACGTTGTAAAGTTACGTGAGAAATTGTATTTCCTATTTCAAATTTTTTGCCTCCCTTAAGTTCTTCAGCTTCAGATAATTCTTCTTTAATGATTTCGGAAAGAATAATATAATGGCTTCGTTTCCATTCATTCACATTCCCCAAAACAGAATTTCTTACCTTTGAATGCTGTGCAACTTCTTCTCGTATCGAATTGTATATTGTTTTCAATTTCCATGTTTTTGAAAGAGTTTTATCAAAAATACTGCCAAAATATTAATACTTTTTTATGATTTGGAGCTCAGAAAGCAAAACACTGTTTCTCGGAAATGTAAATATTGACCTAAAAAATTATTAATCTGATCATTAATGTTTAAACCTTTCAAATGCAGCTTTTTCCAGCATTTCCCTGTCATCAGGATGGGCAATACTGATGAGTTCCTGCGCCCTCTGACGTAGATTTTTACCATACAGATATGCGGTACCATATTCTGTAACTACATAATGAATATGTCCTCTGGTGGTAACAACACCTGCTCCCTGTTTAAGGTAGGGAACAATTCTGGAAACTCCCTTTTTGGTTCTGGCGGTAATCGCGATGATAGGTTTTCCGTCATCACTTAAAGCTGCGCCACGCATAAAGTCCATTTGTCCTCCGATCCCGCTGTATTGCAGCGTTCCGATAGAATCGGCACAAACCTGTCCTGTAAGATCTATTTCAATAGCAGAATTAATGGCCACCATTTTTTTATTTCTCATAATATTTATGGGGAAATTAACTTCACTTACATCCCTAAAGGCAAACACGGTGTTATCATCCACATAATCATAGAGTTTTCTGGTTCCGAAGCAGAAGCTTGTAATGGTTTTATTATCGTTATAACCTTTGTATTTATTGTTGATTACATCATTTTGAATCAGGTCAATAACACCATCACTGAGCATTTCCGTATGAATTCCGAGGTCTTTATGATTGGTAAGGCATTTCAGTACTGCATCAGGAATAGTTCCGATTCCCATCTGCAGAGTGGATCTGTCTTCAATGAGTTCGGCTACATTTTTTCCAACGAGCATTTCTTCAGGACCTACCTTTGAGCCATAATCTACTGTAGGAAGTTCCTCTTCATGCCATACCAGTTTATGAATCCTGCTGATGTGGATCATACCATCACCATGTGTTCTTGGCATTCTCGGATTCACAACTGCCACAATGATTTTTGCTGTATCTACAGCTGCTCTTGCAATATCTACGGAGGTT
Organism: Chryseobacterium flavum; assembly: GCF_003385595.1. Lineage (GTDB taxonomy): Bacteria > Bacteroidota > Bacteroidia > Flavobacteriales > Weeksellaceae > Chryseobacterium > Chryseobacterium flavum. The sequence continues at coordinate 246,237 of NZ_QNUE01000006.1, forward strand.
CCCAGTGTACAGAAGCCATGTCTGTCCGGAGGAGAAACGGTAACCAGTGCTACATCCAGAGGTAAAATGTTTTTTCTGAATAAAATAGGAATTTCACTTAGAAATACCGGGACGAAGTCTCCTCTGTCGGAATTTACAGCATCACGTACAGGGGTGGAAACAAATAAAGAGTTGATGAAAAAGCTGTCTTTGTATTGTGGTTTTGCAATTTCCACATTTCCTTGCTGGGTAATGGAAACCATTTCCACATTCTGCAACCGGTCAGACTGTTTTGCCAGTTCATCAATCAGATAATTAGGAGTACAGGCACTTCCGTGAAAAAAGACACGATTTCCGCTTTTTATCGTATATATTGCTTCTTCTGCGCTGATGTAATTATTCATATCTTATCTTTTTTAATAGTGTTTTCCACCTCATAAAAATATCTCTCTTCTTTCAAAGATAATCTTTATAATAATATCCTTTCCAAATATTTTAAAGATATTAAAAGACTTTTATCATGTAGAGAAAACCGGAATATTATGAAAGAGAAAGGACCAAATGCATGGGCATTCAGTCCTTTTTATTTGATGCTTATTAATTAAAATTTTAATTAACTGTTTCAACAGCTGTTTTCTGCTTCATACTTCCTGTTTCAGAGAATCTCAGGTGCCAGCTGAAAGCTTCTTCAAGCAAATGAGGGGTGTGGCCGCCTCTTTTGCATGCTCTGTCAAAATAGGATTGCAGTTCTTCCTTATAATCAGGGTGAACGCAGTTATCAATAATTTTCTGTGCTCTTTCTCTTGGTGCCAGCCCTCTTAAATCAGCCAGTCCGACATCTGTTACCAGGACATCAACATCATGCTCAGTATGATCTGTATGAGACACCATTGGAAGGACATGGGAAATATTATTGTCCTTTGAAGCCGCCTGAGTCACAAAAATACTTAAGTAGGCATTTCTTGCAAAGTCTCCTGAGCCACCGATCCCGTTCATAATTTTTGTTCCTCCGATATGGGTAGAATTTACATTTCCATAAATATCAAACTCAATAGCAGTATTGATTGCTATTACTCCCAATCTTCTGATCAGTCCTGGAGTATTGGAAATATTCTGAGGTCTTAAAACGAACTTATCTTTATATTTTGAAAGGTTTCCTAAAACTCTTTCATAGCATTCCCTGGAAACAGTAATGGAAGATGCAGATGCAAAGCTCAGCTTTCCGGAATCGATCAGGTCAAAAGTACTGTCCTGAAGCACTTCTGAAAACATGGTCAGGTCATAAAAATTGCTGTCCCTGAATCCTGTAAGAACAGCATTGGCAACTTTACCAATACCAGCCTGAAGAGGAAGCAGGCGATCGGTAAGACGCCCTAAACGTACTTCATTTTCAAAGAAAGTAAGAAGGTGTCTGGCAATGGCTGTTGTTTTTTCGTCCGGTTCTGCAATATCTGCAGGGCTGTCTTTACGGTTGGTAAAAACAATGGCTTCTATTTTATTCGGGTCAATGGGAATGCTTTTTCTTCCGATTTTGTTCCATGGGGCTACAATGGGAATAACATTTCTGTAAGGATAATTTTCTGCCTGGTATATATCATGGATTCCATAAACTTCTTCGGGAACTTCTATGTTGATTTCAATAATGACTTTTTTAGCCAGAGCGGCAAATGTTACTGAGTTTCCTACAGAAGTGGTAGGAACAATACTTCCGTCTCTTTCAATATAAGCGGCTTCAATAATAGCTACGTCAATGTTTTGTAGGTTTTTGGTGTGAAGAAGCTCGGCACTTTCGCTTAAATGCTGATCGATGAAGAGAATTTCGCCGTTGTTGATTTTGTTTCTTAGGATAGGATCTACCTGGAAAGGCATTCTTTTCTTTAAAACATTAGCTTCTGCCAGTTTCCCATCGGTACCATGTCCCAGTGAAGCCCCTGTCATTAAAGTAACTTTAAGATCTTCTGTTTTTCCTCTTTCTGCAAGTGCGGGCAAAATAGCCTTGCTGTCACCTGCTTTTGTAAAGCCGCTGGACCCGATGGTCATACCGTCTTTAATGATTTTTACTGCATTTTCCGCGGTGGTTACTTTGTCGCGTAGACTTTCTAATCTGATTCTTTCTAACATGTAATATTGATTTTGTTTTAAACCACCATTACTTAGGATGCGTCATGAAAAATAATGATGGTTAAATATGTTAACCATACCTCACAAATTTACGAAAAAAGACGCTTTAAATAAAGGATTTAAAGCGTCTTTTGTATGTATTCAGTAATACTTTTTGAGATTTATTCCAGCCAAGAAGTTTTATAAGAAGGATCTTCCACTTTTAAAGCTTCTTCTGTAATTTTTAAAGGACGGAAAGGGTCTACCATTACAGCATATTCTTCTGTGAATTTTTTACCGATACTTCTTTCCATAGCACCTGGGTGAGGTCCGTGTACAATTCCTCCGGGGTGAAGCGTGAAATCCATCAAATCAATATGATTACGGCTCATAAAATCACCTTCTGTGTAGAACAATACCTCATCAGAATCAATATTGGAGTGGTTATAAGGAGCAGGAATAGCCTGCGGGTGATAATCATACATTCTTGCGCAGAATGAGCATACTACGAAATTGTGTCCCTCGAAATTCTGGTGAACCGGTGGCGGTTGGTGAATTCTACCGGTAATGGGTTCGAAGTTTTTAATATTGAATTTATAAGGATAAAAATATCCGTCCCAGCCCACTACATCAAACGGGTGTGTTGCGTAGATGAAATCTGTAATCTGGTTTTCTTTTTTTACTTTAATCAGGAATTCTCCTTTTTCGTCAACGGGTTCTTTGAAAGTAGGAGCAATCATGTCTCTCTCACAGAATGGAGAATGTTCCAGAAGCTGGCCGAATTCATTTCTGTATCTTTTCGGAGTATAAATAGGAGAGTGACTTTCCAGTACGAAAAATACAGTATCATCAGATTTTAGTTCTACCTGATAAATGGTTCCTCTCGGAATAATAAGATAATCGCCGGTTACGAATTCAAGATCTCCTACAAATGTTTTTAAAATTCCGGCTCCGTTATGAACGTACAAAAGCTCATCACATTCCGCATTTTTGTAGAAATAATCCATCGATTTTCTTGGTTTTGCCAATCCCATTTTCAAATCATTGTTCATCAAAAGAATTTTTCGGCTGTCCAGGAAATCGTTTTCAGGAGTGACATTCATTCCCTTAAACATTCTGGGAGTAATGTTTTTTTCCACAGCGATTTTAGGAGTGACATCTTTCGGCTCACCGATAGATTTGATCTGAGTAGGGCGGTGGATATGATATAGCAGAGAAGAAATACCATGGAAGCCTTCCGTACCGAAAAGCTGCTCATAGTAAAATTTATCTTCCGGAGACTTAAAGATTGTATGCCTTTTTGGTGGGATATTTCCCGATTGATGATATCTCATTTTACTTTCATATGTAGTTTCTCAAATTTAATCATTTTTCATGAATTGGCTCAATCTATATTTTTTAGCCAAAGTTTTGTATTTGAAAAATAATTGTTAGATTTGTCTAACAATTTTAATTTCATGAAGCGAATATTATTTTCTATTACTTTTTTATCATCATACTGTTTCGCACAGGAGACGGACAGTTTGAGTTTACAAAGCATCAAACAAGACTCTGTGAAAGCTGCAAAAAGTAAAATCAAAACAAGTAATATAGAGGATGTAGTGGTGACCGGTACTATAAAACCCATGAGCCGATCCAAAAGTCCGGTGGCAGTAGAGATTTACAGTCAGAAATTTTTCCAGAAAAATCCGACGCCCAGTATTTTTGAAGCGATTGCTATGGTAAATGGGGTAAAACCTCAGCTGAATTGCTCCGTATGCAATACAGGGGATATTCACATCAATGGTTTGGAAGGACCTTATACGATGATTCTTATTGACGGAATGCCGATTGTGAGCTCACTTTCCACGGTATATGGACTGAGCGGAATTCCAAATAGCCTGGTGGACAGAATAGAAGTAGTAAAGGGTCCTGCATCTTCTATCTACGGTTCTGAAGCGATGGGAGGGGTGATCAATATTATTACCAAAAATGCTTTGACAGCTCCTAAACTGAGTGTTGATATGATGACCAGTACCTGGAGTGAAAATAACCTGGATCTTTCCACCAAATTCAAAGTAGGAAGGAATGCAGCTTCATTATTAAGTTTAAATTATTTCAGTTTTCAGGAAAGAATAGACCAGAACAAAGATAATTTCACAGATGCCACCTTACAGAGCAGGATTTCGGTTTTTAACAAATGGAATTTTAAAAGAAAGGAAAACAGACAGGCAAGTTTTGCCATGAGATATCTGTATGAAGACCGCTTTGGCGGAGAAATGCAATGGAATAAGTCCTTCCGCGGAAGTGATGAGGCATATGGAGAAAGTATATATACCAACAGAGCAGAGATTTTTGGTTTATATGAATGGCCCATGAAAGAGCATATTGTGACTCAGTTTTCTTATAATTATCACGACCAGAATTCGTTTTACGGATCCAATCCGTTCAATGCTACACAAAAGGTAGCTTTTGTGCAGACCTATTGGGACAGAAGCTTCGGGAAACATGATATTACAGCCGGACTTACTTTCAAAAGAACTTTTTATGATGACAATACTCCGGGAACATTAGCGGCAGACGGGATTACCAACGAACCAATGCGATCTCCGATCTTGGGAGCCTTTATCCAGGATCAATGGGAGATCAATGATAAAAACACCTTATTGCTGGGATACCGGTATGATTATGATAAAGTCCACCATTCCGTACATTCGCCAAGGTTTGCATGGAAATTTAATCCTAATCCTTATCACACCTTACGTTTTAATTTTGGAACAGGTTTCAGAGTGGTTAACCTGTTTACAGAAGATCACGCTGCATTGACAGGTTCAAGGGAAGTGGTAGTAAAATCAGACCTGAAACCTGAGAGATCTGTCAACGGAAACCTGAATTATATCTGGAAAATTCCGGTTGGGAACCGTATGCTGAATCTGGATGCTTCTGCATTTTACACTTATTTCAGCAATAAAATTGTTGGAGATTTTGATTCAGACCCTGATAAAATTATTTATGACAATCTTCACGGATATGGAATTTCAAGAGGGGCTTCTTTGAATGTGGATTTTAGTTTTAAGTTTCCTTTGAGTGTCAATGTGGGAGTAACCTATCTTGATGTCTATCAGAAATTTGATGATGAAAATCAAAAAATACAACAATTACATGCCCCGAAATGGAGTGGTACTTATAATCTGACTTATAAGTTTCCAAGCAGCCTGACCATTGATTTTACAGGACAGTTCTACGGACCGATGAGGCTTCCTGTCCTGGTGAACGACTATCGCCCTGAATATTCGCCATTCTATTCTTTAGCCAATATTCAGGTTTCCAAGAGTTTCAAATCAGGATTTGAAGTGTATTGCGGAATTAAGAATCTATTCAATTTCAGACCTAAAGACCCTTTGATGAGACCTTTTGACCCATTTGATAAATATGTGGATGATCCTGTCAACAATCCTAATCATTATACTTTTGATACAGCATACGGTTATGCACCGATGCAGGGGATCAGAGGTTTTCTGGGAGTAAAATATACTTTGAAATGAAAAAATCAGCTTTATTTTTAATGTTAGTGCCTTGTTTTTATCTGTCACAGATGAAGACAGGCACTTTTTCTGATCTTGAGGTTCAGCAGAAAGAAAATCCCAAGCCGGTTGTGATCCACCTTTATACAGACTGGTGTGCGGTCTGTAAAATTGAATCTTATCATTTGAACAAAGATAAAGAGCTGGTTACTATGATGAATGAACATTTTTACTTTGTCAATTTCGAGGCAGAGAAGACCAAAGAGAAAATTCATTTCCAGAATCAGGATTTTGAATATCTGCAGAATGGGAATTCAGGAATTCACGAGTTGGCATTGGCTTTATCAAAGAATAAGAATCAGCCTGTTTATCCTTTATGGGTGTTTTTAGATAAACATCAGAATCTGGTGTATTATCAGGAAGGACAGATGACGCCTGAAAAAATGAAGCAGAAACTAAAGGAAATTTCTGCTTTGTAAGGTGTCCTTTGTTGGGAAACGCAAAGGCGCTAAGGTATTTCTTTTTAATCTGTTTATAAGACGCAAGGATTTTTATCTGCGATAAAATTATATGTTCCTAATACTAGGTTAATCTTTGCTGAAAGTCTTTTTTATTGCCCCATAAGACAACTTCTTGTTATTTTTTCTTTGCGTCTTTGCGTTTTCCAACTTTAAAAGTCTTTTTATTTCCCACAGATTACGCAGATCTCTGTAGAATTTGCTGCATTACATGAATTTTTATCTGTGGTATTTGTGTGATCTGTGGGAAATTCTTTACTATTAAATTTTTGCATCAATCAAAATCGCCAGCTGAATGCAAGGCTCGTCAGAACGGTTGCTCCATGCATGATTCGTTCCTCTTTGGATGACAATGTCGCCCGGTTTCAAAAGCGTTTCACCTTCTTCCATGATCAGATACAGCTCACCGGAAAGGATAATGATATAATCCAACGTAAGAGTCTGGTGCATCATCGGATGAGGTTCGTTTTTTTTCCACTTTACGCCTAAATCTTTATCCGGAGGAACTACTACATACCTAAAATAAGTGCCGTTTTTAGGTGTTTTCGGAAATCCCGTGTTAGGAATTCTGGCTTCAAAGTCTAAACTTGCCGGCATGGTCTGGGTATTCCATACATCTGAAATAATTAGACCCGGAAAATGTTCTACAGCATTTTCCACCGGTAAATCTTCAATAATGACGGATTTTCCGTCTTTCATTCCTGTAACGATGCGTCTTGGTATTTTATTCATCATTTTTCATGATAAGTTTATGACCTTGGGTCTGGTTATTTTTTAACATAGAATGTGCTTTCATAACAGTTTCCAAAGAAAGATCTCCAACTATTTTATGTTGGGGAGGAAGAATGGTTCCGTTTTCAATAAGTCTTTTTATTTCCAGTAAACTGTTTTTATAATAGTCATATTTTTTATTCATACCATAAGTGTAATTGGAGATATTCATGATTAAAGTTCCTTTGTTGAATAATGTTTCATGAGCATCTTTTGTTACCAAAGCAGTAACATCTACATACATACCGTTGATTTTTAAAACTTCTGCCGTTACTTCTGACATGTAGTTTCCTACGAGATCAATTCCATATTCAAATGGGTCGTCATTATTGGCTTTCAGAATATTTCCAATAAGATTTTCTTCTTTATAATTGATGATTTGATCACTTTTTAATCCTAAATTAAGAAGCATCTGCCTGTTTTCTTCACTGCCAGCGGTTGCCGTGATCTTTCTGATATTATAAGCTAATAAAAGTTTAATCAGGAAAGAACCCACGCCTCCGGCTGCACCTGTAACAAGGATTGTATTTTCCGGATTTAATTTCAAACGGTTAAAGATCTGTAAAGAAGTAAGCCCTGCTGAAGGAATGGCAGCCGCCTGTTCAAAAGAAATATTTTTTGGTTTAAAGGAAACAATGGCTTCAGGAACAGCAATATATTCAGCATAAGTGCCGTTGCTTCCCATGGAACCGCTGCCACAATAGACTTCATCTCCAATATTGAATTCTGTAACTTCTGAACCTTTATCCACTACAATTCCGGATAGTTCTCTTCCTAATATCGGGGAACTGATGAGTTTTCTTTCCAGTTCATTTTCCAGCATCTGATAATCGATGGGATTGAAACCGCTGGCTTTAATCCGGATTAAAACTTCATTGCTTTTGGGTTTTGGCTGTTCTGCAAATCCGTCTTCCAGTTTTCCGTTTTTATTTAAAATAACTGCTTTCATACTTTAAAATTTGATACACAAATGTAAAACGGGAATAGTTTATATTTGCTATTAGTTAACCAATGGTAACTAGTTACCTTCATGAAACTATTATGGCAAAGATCATTGAAAACGGTATCGAAAGAGAGGCCAGCTGCACCGAAGAATTGTTCGCGATGCGGGACAGTCTCGATGTTTTAGGAGGGAAATGGAAACTGATGATTTTACGGTATCTGACCAACAGACCGGATCAGATGATTCATTTTAAAAAGCTGGAACGCAGTATTGAGGGAATCTCTGCAAAAATGCTGAGCAAAGAATTAAAAGAACTGGAAACCAATCTACTGATCACAAGAACTATTCAGGATACAAAACCAATTACAGTAACGTATGCGGTGACGGAATATGGAAAAACTGTATTTCCTGTGACGGAAACTTTGGTGAACTGGGGATTACTTCACCGGGAGAAGATCAAAGAATCCATGAATACTTCGGAACAATAGATCCAAAAAATCCTCAGACCGGACTAAGGTTGAGGATTTTCATACTATCAAAAAGTATCTTATTGTAAATTTTTATTTAGCCATGACTGTACAAGCTCAGCGTGATCTTTCACCCATTCTTTTGCGGTGGCTTCTTTATTTTTACTCTGTTCCATTTTCATTAAAAGATCAGACATGTTTTCATCATCAAAATGAAGTCTTGAAAAGAATTTGGCCAGTTCCGGATGATCTTTTGAAAAGCTTTTCCTTGAATAAGTCTTAATCTGTTCCGCTTCACCATAAATCTTTTTGGGATCATCAAGAAACTTAAGTTTCATTTTCCCAAACATCCAGTGAGGCTGCCATCCGGTTACCACAATCCATTCTTTTCGCTGTATGGCATTCTGTAACTCGGTGATCATGGCAATGGTAGACGAGTTGATCTGATGATAATCCAGTTTATAATCAATAATTGCTTTATCCGTTCCGGTGGTTAATCCGGCTCCTTTTTCAATTCCTATAATTCTATGATTGAATTGATCTTTATACTGATTGAGTTCTTCAATAGAGTGAACAGGGATGTACTCCGGAACAACCAATCCTATACGGCCGTTGTCGTAATTGGTTCCCAGATGAACTAATCCCGGAAATTTGGCCAGTTTTTTAGCATGAGTATAAGGAAGCCAGACGCCCATGAAAAGATCTGTATCTTCATTATTCATTGAAGCCAGGATCATATCTGTAGAGGCTTTTTGAATAATGACATGATATCCCTGCTCATCCAGAATGGCTTTAGCGACATGCGTCATGGCAACATCTTCAGCCCAGCCATCTACCATTCCTATAGTGATGTATTTAGAGTTTTTTATGTTTTCACACGAATGTAATGCTGCCAATATCAACATTAAAACAGGAAAAAAAAGATATTTTAATTGTTTCATTTTATTGCTTTTTCTTTACAAATCCCTGGGTAATACGGTCCAGAATAATGGCTAAAATCACAACGGATAAACCACTTTCAAATCCTAATCCGATATCCAGATTATTAATTCCTTCCAGTACTTTCTCTCCTAATCCGCCTGCTGCAATCATTCCTGCGATCACAACCATGGATAAGGACAACAATATGGTTTGATTAATCCCTGTTAGAATCGTTTTCATTGCTAAAGGAAGCTCTACTTTAAACAGAATCTGACGGCTGGTTGCTCCAAAAGCCCTGGCTGCTTCTACAATATCTTTCGGAACAGCTTCAATTCCCAGTGTCGTTAATCGTACTGCTGGCGGCATTGCAAAAATGATGGTTGCAAAAGCACCGGGTACTTTACCGATACTGAAAAACAGCACCGCAGGAATAAGGTAGACAAATGCCGGCATTGTCTGCATCAGATCCAGTAAAGGACGAATAATTTTTGCAGCTATTGTGTTTTTTGCGGCTAAAATTCCCAGAGGGATGGAAAAGATAAGAGCAGTAATGGTGGATACAAAAATAAGAGCCAGAGTTTCCATGGTTTCTTTCCATAATCCCATTAAAAATATTAAACTAAGACCGGCTGCCGTTACCACAGCAATAGCTTTTCCGGCTTTCCAGAGTGCAAGCAGCGTAAAAAAGAGAATGATGACATAAAAAGGAGTGTTCGTTAACACCCATTCAATCCCCATAATAGAAGCGTTTCCCAGGTATTTTATAACATCAAATACAGGCTTTCCGTTTTCCGTGAGCCAATTGATTGCAGTTTCTACATATTGACCTATATCTATAGTTTTATTCATCTTATTGGTTGTTTGCAATTTCTTTTAATTCTATGATCTCTTCTTCGTTAAATTTGGTAGCTTCTATGACAAGAGACAGCTGGGTCACAAGTCCTAAAAATTTATTGTCTTCATCGATTACGGCGATGGCTGATTTGCTTCCGGAAATCAGTGGCAGCATTTCTTCTACAGTCACTTCAGGATACACCGATGGGACATTACTATTGATAATGGATTCTACAGTAGGTTCTTTCTTTTTGGCAATACGTACAACATCATTAAGTGTTACAAAACCAAGAAATTTATTCTGAAAATCCACGACAGGTAAGTTTTCCAGACCTGTAGTTCTCATTTTTCTTAGGGCTCCTTCAGGGCCGTCTTTTCTGAAACGCACTACAGTAGCTTTATCGAACATTAAAGATCTGGCAGTAATAATGGTTTTACGATCTACTTTTTCTACGAAGGCTTTTACATAGTCGCTTGCGGGATTGGTTAAAATCTCTTCAGCTGTCCCTATCTGTTCAATGACACCATCTTTCATAATGACGATACGGTCACCGATTTTAATGGCTTCGTCCAGGTCATGAGTAATGAAGACGATGGTTTTCTGTAATGTGTTCTGCAGTTCAAGCATCTGATCCTGCATTTCAGATTTTATCAGTGGATCAAGTGCAGAGAACGCTTCATCCATAAGCAGGACTTCAGGATCATTCGCCAAAGCTCTTGCTAATCCAACTCTCTGCTGCATTCCTCCTGAAAGTTGAGAGGGATATTGATTTTCAAAACCATTTAAACCGACAATATCTAATGCTTTTTGTGCTTTTTCATCACGGGAAGCTTTACTTTCACCCCTGATTTCCAGACCGAAGCCTGCATTGTCTAAAATGGTATGATGAGGAAGCAATCCGAATTTCTGAAATACCATACTCATTTCCGTTCTTCTTACTTCCAGCAGTTCTTTATTATTTTTACTGGTAATATCATCATCATTGATATATACTTTTCCTGATGTGGGCTCATTCAATCTGTTAAGACAGCGCAATAAAGTGGATTTTCCGCTTCCTGACAATCCCATGATTACAAAGAATTCCCCTTCATAGATTTCAAAACTGGCTTTATTGATACCTATGGTGCAGCCTGTTTTCTCAAGAATTTCCTTTTTGGAAAAGCCTTTGTCCAGAAGTTCCTGTGCTTTTTCTTTGTTTTTGCCAAAAATAATAGTCAGGTCTTCCACTTTAAGTTTTACTTTTCTAGCATTTTCATTTTTTTCCATATTCAGAATTTTTCAATTAATAAATGATATAAAAAACTGTACACCAATTTATTATATACGTTTAGCTTTAGTTGTTCTGCTGATGATGGTAGGATAAAATAATTTGCTAAGCTTATAATGATAAAAGCTTTTAACAAAAAAATAATGCATAAGAACTATAAGGTTCTATGTATATTTTAAATATTTCAATAGATTATACTCTAGAAAAAGAGTGTATCCTGTAAAAGAAATTAATCTTTTACATAGATTCTACAATTAAATTACTGATGAGGTAATTACAGATATGTGTACTGAACAACTTGAATTTCTGCATTACATCGGAATGCAGACCGTCATAAAACGGTATATTAATTTTTATGACGTTGCAAATTTACGAATTTTATATTAAATGGATTTTTATGAGTGTAAAGTTTTGATTTTCAATATTTTTCTGAATGGAACTTCAATATGATTCTCATCTTATTATTAAAGTAAGAAACCTTTACCAGTGAGATTATTTCAATAAAACAGCAATAATAGCAAGGATTGCAGGTAAAGCCTGAACGAAAAATATTTTTTTAGTAGCAGAAACAGCTCCATAGATTCCGGCTATGGCAACGCATCCTAAAAAGAATAAAGCTACATTTGTTTGCCATTGAAGATCTTTAATCAATAGTGACCAGATCAGCCCTGCAGCCAGAAAGCCGTTATAAAGTCCCTGATTGGCAGCCAGTCCTTTGGTAGGTTTAAACATGTCTGCAGGTAATGCAGCTTTGAAGACTTTCTTCCCTTTGGTTTCCCAGGCAAACATTTCCATCCAGAGGATATAAAGATGTTCCAGTGCAACGGCAGCGATCAGAATTTTAGCAACGATTTCCATGATTAAATATTTTTCTCATTGTAAAACTAAAAAAATAAAGTTAAGTTTGAGTATTAATTCTTACAATGGACCCATTCAAAGCTCATTTAAATAAATTCATTACGGTAACTGATGAGGAGTATACTTCTATTGTATCATTTTTCACTGTTATGGAGGTAAAAAAGAAACAGACCCTGATGCTTGAAGGAGAAATATGCCGGAATATGTATTTCGTGGTGAAAGGTTGCCTGAGAAAGTTCTTTATCAATGAGAAAGGAGTAGAGAACACTACTCAGTTTGCTATTGAAAACTGGTGGATTACAGATACGTTTGCTTATGAGAGACAGCAGCAGACGGATTTTAATATTCAGTCAGTGGAGCATTCTACTATTTTAGTGATTGATTTTAGAAATCAGGAGTTATTGTTTGCAAAACATCCTGCAATGGAGCGTTATTTCAGAATTATTTATCAAAGGGCTTATGCAGCTTCAGAAAGAAAACTTCGCTATCTGTCAGAGTTTTCAAGAGAAGAACTGTATATACATTTCAGTACATTATACCCATGGTTTATTCAAAGGATACCCCAATATCTTGTAGCTTCTTTTCTGGGGTTCACACCGGAATATTTAAGTGAAATTAAATCAAAATTACGTTCTTAAACCAGTTTAAGTTTTTTACGGATCAGAAGCCGGAAATTTGTCATGTGATTAAAACCTAATGCAATGACAGATACTAAAAATCAATTTCCACAGCTGTTTTTAAGACTGGCTCTTGCTATGACAATGCTTTCTGCTGTTGCAGACCGGTTCGGATTATGGAGCAAAGAAAATTCGTCATGGGGAAATATGGAAAGCTTTAAAGAATATGCAAGGCAGCTGACATTTTTTCTTCCGGAAGCTTTGAGTACGTTTTCGGCATATGCGGCTACCTTTTTGGAAATTCTTTTCCCTTTGATGTTGATTTTTGGATTTAAAATCAGAATTGCATCTTATGGAAGCTGTATTCTGCTGCTGATTTTTGCGGTGTCCATGACCATTGCTTCAGGGTTAAAAGCTCCATTAGATTATTCTGTATGGGTAGGAAGTGCTGCTGCGCTTTTACTAGCTGTACAACAACATTATTCTTTAAGTATAGATCAACTAACCAAAAAATAATAATATTATGAGTGCAAGATTGAATATTGCAACAGTAGATTCAGCAGCTTACAAGGCGATGCTGGGATTGGAAGGGTATTTACAGACAATTTCCTTAACACACATTCAGAAAGAATTAATTAAGATCAGGGCTTCGCAGATCAATAAATGTGCTTTCTGTCTTGATATGCACACAAAAGATGCTATCAAATACGGAGAGAGCCCTCAAAGAATCTTCATTCTTAACGGATGGACAGAAGCAAAAGAATTTTTCACGGAAGAAGAGCAGGTGCTGCTGGCTATGACAGAAGAAATTACGCTGATAAGCGACAAAGGGTTAACTGAAGAAACCTATCAGAAAGCAAAGTCATTCTTTGATGATAACCAGATTGCTCAAATTATCATGGCGATCATAACCATCAATGCCTGGAACAGAATTGCAGTGAGTACGCATCTTCCGATTGCAAAATAGTGAAGTAATAAACGGGGAGATAAAAATTGAGAAGCCCGCATAATTTACGGATGCTTACTTTTTATAAAACGGCCTTTCAATTTTGAAAGGCCGTTTTATAAAAAGATGAAAAGTGAATAGTTCCCGATTGGTATTAATTCTAAATAAATCTTAATGGGTAAATATTAAGTTTTGTTTTCGGGATTCTTCACTGATTTGTTTGATTTATGGATTTTTTCTTTTGAATGGTCCTTGTGGGGCAATAATCTCAAGATTGGTTCCGTCTGGATCGCGAAAATAGGCAACAGCGGTTCCGTATCCGGACTTTAATCCGTCGGCTTCCTCGAAAACAATTGGTTCTCCATCAGGTTCTACGCCGATTTCTTTTAACCTCTGCATGGCCTCATCAATATTATCTACTTCAAAACACAGGTGCATAGCGCTGATCTGGTTGTTTGAGTAAGATGCCTGTTCAGATTCAGGAACTACATATTCCAAGATATCAAGGTTCAGATTATCCAGATGAAGATTGGCAAATTTGATCCGGGTATCATTCAATCCCTGGGTTTTAGCCATTCTTTCTCCTCCTATTATATCTATATTAGAAACTTTTGTTCCTGTCAAAGCTTCGTAAAAGGCAATTGATTTCTCTAAATTCTTTACTGTGATCCCAACGTGGTTGGCACGGGTGAAACCTTTTGTAGTATTTTCCATTGTTTTAAATTTTGTAATTGATATGAAAAGTATCTTAGATTCGGATCATTAAATTACATATAATTCTCTTAAAACTGAATAAGAAACTAATAAATCGCAACAGGATTTACATTCACCTGAGTAGAACCCACATATAAAGGCTGCCCCAGCACAAATAAAAACTCCCATATTTTTTGCTTCACCAATGGACGGCTGTCAATCAGTTCCAGGTTATAGATCCCCTTTTTTGCCAGCATAAACTGGTTGATTGGAAATTCTTCTTTACTTTTTGGATTTGGATATACTTCAGAAGCCCAGGTGTCCCCGCCAAAAGCTACGATTCCCTGATCGGCAAGCCATTTTGCGGCATCCATTCCGATTCCAGGCTCTGTTTCCAGAAATTGCTGGTTGTTTTTACCTATCAATTCAAGCCATCCGGTATTGAAGAGGATAACATCCCCTTTTCTTAACGTGAGATTTTGCTTTTTGAGAACGGATTTGATGTCTTCTACTGTAAATTCTGTTCCGCCAGGGACTATTGATTTCCCATAATGAGCAGTCATGTCCAACACGACACCGCGGGTTACGAAAGGAGGTACTTTTTCCACACCCAGTTTTTTTACTCCTTCTACAGTTACAAAGTCTGTTGCTTTATTTCCATTGTAGTAAGTATTATCAATACCAATATGCCCGATACCGTTAAGCTGCGTTCCTACTCCGGTCCATCCGTTGACCAGCTCGTCATTGAAAGTAAACTTATTGGGACCTATGCTTTTCCCGCCCTGCTCTCCGGGCTGAATATTGTATAAATTGAAACTTCTGTGTCTGAAAGCCGGAAGGTTTTTGTCGATAGGGACGGCCAGGGCCAGGGTTTTACCCTGTTTTACCAGCCCAAGAGCCTGTTTTACAACTTCAGGAGTCAATAAATTGGCGGCCCCTATTTCATCCTTTGCACCGTAAGCAGAAGGATACCAGGAATTATCTTCAGGGTTAACAAGGGTTTGAGCCTTTAATATAATACTGTTTATAGTCAATAGGGTTGCTAACCCGAATATTTTGACCAGATTATTTTTCATTTTTTATGATTGTAGGGTTAAAAGATAAGGAAGTGGGAGAGGGAAGTTATTGATGCCTGAGAACAAGCTTTGTTTGCTCGGATCTGTATCAGATCAGGTAAATATCTTAGTTAAAAGGCTTGTAATGCTTCCATCTCCATCTTCCGGTATTCACATTAAATTTCGCTCAATGCTGAATTGATAAAGCTCAATTCTTCCTGTGAAAGATTTATAGACATTGCTTTTGCATTTTCAATAGCCTGCTGTGCATTTCTTGCTCCTGCCAGTACTACTGTTATGGCTGGCTGCAGAGTAGTCCATCTTAATACCAGCTGGGAAAGGCTTGCTCCTTTTTCCTGAGCGATGGGTTCAATTTTTTCTAAAAAGGTTTTTACCTTATTCAAATCAAACTGTGAGAAATATCCGTTTCTGTGGTCGTTATCTTTCAATTGACTTTCTTTAAAATATTTACCGGTTAAAAGACCTCTTTCCATAGGACTGTAGACGATAATTCCTGAATTGTTTTCCAAAGAATAAGGAACAAGATCGTTTTCAATAGAACGGTTCAGCATACTGTAAGAAACCTGGTTGCTGGCAAGTTTTAAAGTTCTGTTAGCTTCTTCCATTTGAGCCACACTGTAGTTGCTTACCCCTGCAGCACGGATTTTTCCCTGTTGGATCAGTAATTCCATAGCTTCCATTGTTTCACAGATCGGAGTTGTGCTGTCCGGCCAGTGCAGCTGTAAAAGATCGATATAATCTGTTCCCAGTCTTTTTAAGCTGTCTTCAACTTCTTTGATGATGTTTTCTTTAGAAGCCAATTTGTAAACCGGTATGGTTTTTCCTTCGTCTTCTGCTTCAAAGAAAAATTCTCCTTTTCCATTATTGCTTCCGTCCCATACCAGTCCGAATTTTGTTAAAAGCTGAATTTTTGAGCGGTCTTTTCCTTTGATAGCTTCTCCAATCATTTCCTCGCTCAATCCAAACCCATAAAAAGGGGCCGTGTCGATAGAAGTTACACCATGATCCAGCGATGCGTGAATAGAGTTGACAGAATCCTGTTTCTCATTACCACCCCACATATTTCCTCCAATAGCAAAAGCTCCGTGTGTGATTGCTGATAATTCTAAATCTGTGTTTCCTAATTTTCTATATTCCATTTCGTTTGTTTTTAATTGATTGTTTTTATAATCATCCGTCAGATCTTCGATTTTGCCACCCCATCTGAGGAGGGGAATTGTCATCATTTCGATTTTAAATATTCATGAAAATCAAAGATTTTTTTTAAACTTAAGTGCTCATATCAACTGCATTATAATTTCTATTTACTTAAGTGTTTAAAAATTTTTGTGACTTTTATGGTTAAAAATTATTTGTTATTTAATTCTTTTAAAATAGTTTCTCCAACACTCTTAGCAGATTGTGGATTCTGTCCTGTGATCACTCTCTGATCTGTTACTACATGATTCTGCCAAAGCCCTGATTTTTCAAATTTTGCACCTCTTTCTTTCAGTTTATCTTCGAGTAAGAAGGGAACAACATCTGTTAGTTTTACTTCAGACTCCTCTTCATTGGTAAAAGCATTGATCTTCTTTCCGTCTACAAGATATTTCCCGTTACTCAGCTTGATATTCACCAAACCTGCCGGCCCATGACATACTCCTGCTACAATACCACCGTTTTCATAAATTCTGGAAGCAATACCTGATAGTTCTTTATTGTCTGCAAAATCCCACATCGCCCCGTGACCTCCTGCGTAAAATATCGTTGAATAGTTATCCGGGTTTACCTGGGAAGGAGTTAAGGAATGATCTATTTTGGTTTTATATTCTGTGTTTTCCCAGAACTCTTTGTTTACAGGATCTTTCAGATCGAACCCGTCTACAGGAGGAGTTCCGCCTTTCGGACTTACAAAGTCTATTTCATATCCTGCTTTGTGAAGAACTTCCCATGGGTGGGATACCTCCCCAAGATAATATCCTGTATTTTCGCCTGTACTGCCTTTTTTGTCATGACTGGTAACGACGAATAAGATTTTCTTTTTCATTTTTTTTGACTTTTGGGTTTGTGCCTGAATGAATCCTATCGTAAAGACTGCAAGCATTAAAAACGCTAATTTTTTCATGATTTAAATAATATGAGTAGTATAAATCTGTGGTTTTTCCTGAAGTTTCTCCTCCACCAAAGCTCCGAAAGCCTGGATGTAAGACTGTTGATTATGATTGGCAAGCCCTTCTTCACTTTTCCAGATTTCATAGAAAACAAATTGATTTTTGTCTTCAATTCCCTGATGTAAGCTGTAAAGCTCACATGCCTCTTCTTTTCTTGTTTCTGTTACCATATTCTGCAGAACTTCCAATACTTCTGACTGGTGTTCTTCTTTTGCTTTTATAATGGCTGTAAGATGGATTTTCATGATACTAATTCAGGTTTTAATTCTTTTTCAAATACATTTCTTACATGCTCTCTGTAAAGCTTCATATCACGCTCTACATTAGCATTTTTTTCTACATCATGGAAATGAAAGCTTTCCATTTTTTCTAAGGAAACAAAAGCATTCATTCTATGGAATCCAAACAATGGACCCTCGTCTACACTTTTTTCATTGAAGAATTCTCCGGGAAGAGTGAAAGCTGTAGCAGGAGCGTTCCAGCTTGTGGTAAGCATATATTTTCTACCTTTAAGCATCCCACCTGTTCCATAATTAATCTCAGGATTTTCTGCATACCTTCCATCACTCATATAAATTCCTTTCGCATGACCTGCGGTGAATACTTCGTCAATGTATTTCTTCAGACCATTTGGCAGCTGGAACCACCAGATGGGAGTATGATAAATAATGTAATCAGCCCATACAAACTTCTGAACTTCTTCATGTTTGTCATAATTTTCACTTACATTTGTAACTTTCACTTCTACATTAGTGAATTCTTTAAGAACCTCTAAAGTATTTTCTGCAATAGTCTGGTTATATTTTCCTCCGGAATGCCCAAAGTTCTGCCCTCCGTTGATGATAAGTACTTTTTTCATTTTTATGATTGTTTAAATTTTACTCTGCAAAGTTAGGTGGGATAATTGTATAATAAAAATAATATAAATTATAGGTAAGTATTATAAAATTTATACTTAGATTGAGCTGGAAAAATTAGTTGAGATATTACCCCTTGATACTCATTATATGGGGTCTGTGATTGTTTTTATTTTTTATGGTAATTATATATAGCATGGTCTTTGAATCTGATAAAGATATTATTTTATTGAAATGCCGTAGGAATCAAAATCTGATATCATTATAATGGAACATATCTATTATTCTTTAACCACCGTCAGATTGCGGAGATTGAAATCCGGGATGCAGCATTTTTGAAAAGTTTATATGTATTAATATTATAATTATTTCGTAAATTTGCATCATAATATTAATAATTAAGTCATGGTTAATTTAGAATGGTATCGTACTTTTAAAGCGATCTATAAAACCGGGACATTGACAGGTGCGGCAGATGCTTTATTTATTTCACAGCCAGGGGTGAGCCTGCATTTAAGTTCATTGGAAGCATATGTGGGATATAAATTATTTGACAGAACCGGCAGAAAGATGATCCCTACGGAAAGAGGAAAAGTATTGTTTAATGCAGTTGCCGAACCTCTTACAAAATTAGAGGATGTAGAGAAGAATTTTCAGAAATCTACCGAGAAGCATACTCCTACAATCAGTGTGGGAATGTGTTTTGAAACTTTCCAGACTACGCTGGAACAATATGTTTCTACATTACCTTTTAACCTGATCATAAGTTTCGGGGAATATCCGGAAATGCTGGATCAGCTGGACAAAGGAATATTAGATCTTATTATCACTCCTAAAAAAGGATCTTCTCCGAATATAGAGCATGAAGCCTTCTCTTCTGAACAGATCGTTCTGGTCGGCGGAAAAGATGTAGATGTAAATAGTTTTAAAAAGATTTTAAAAACAAAAGATGCAGAAGAGATTGAGGAATGGCTGAAGAACGAAAAATGGTATGGAACTACCGGAGATATGGAACATCTCTTTCAGTTCTGGACCCTGAACTTTGGTCATAAGCCGAATTTCCGCCCGAATTATATTGTTCCTAACCTGAACTCAATTATCCGTTGTCTGAAAGGAGGAACCGGCCTTGCAGTTGTTCCTGATTTCCTGTGCAAAAATGAAATTGAGAGCGGGGAAGTGAAACTGATCTGGGAGGGTAAGAAAAAGCTGGAAAATACCTTATATTTCGGATGTAGAAAAAAGACCAATTATCAAGCGGAAATAGACCATATTAAAGGATTATTCCGCAAGATGATGAGTAAGTAATACCATATCCCGCATCTGCAAGCCGTTTTCATAAATAGGAAGCGGATAGTTTTCAGTAAAGAAATCTTTTCGGATTCCAGTTTTTATGAAACCGTTTTTCTTATAAAATCTGATCTGTTGGAAGCCGGTGTCCGACGTTCCGACAGTCAGTGTTTTATAATGACCTTTTTTGGCAATTTCTTTAGCCTTGTTCATGAGGATGCTTCCGATTCCTTTGCTTCTGTAGCTTTCCGTTACAGCAACATTTTTAATTTCCAGCTCTGTCTCACTGATTTTGCATAATACCATTACAGCAATATTTTCAATGCCGTTATGTAAAAGATAAATAGCAGATTTGAAAATATACTGGTCAATAGCTTCTTTGGTTTCATCGGCCAAAAGAAGTAAATGATAAGGTATTTCCGAATCAGGATTTAGTAGGCTGAATGAAAAGTTTTCCATTTACAAGCTCATATGAATAAGTGGATAATCCTTTCCTGAGCCATCTTTTTCTGATCTTCCGATCTTTTTAAAACCCATCTTTTCGTAAAACCCGATCGCCTGGAGATTCTGCTCATTAACATCAACTTTGGTAAGGCCGGTTTTCTCTTTCATAAAATGATATAGCGTTTTTCCGTAGCCTTTTCCCCGGGTATCGTTATGAATAAAAAGCATTTCCAGGTTGCCTTCTGCCACGGAAGCAAATCCTTTAGGATCATTATCTTCAGTTATCAAATAAACATCCAGATTAGGAAGATAATCTCTTGGAATAGCTTCTTTAAAATCATTGAAATCCTCTTCGGCAAGAAAATCGTGAGTTGCTTTTACTGCTGATTCCCATATTTCCATGATTCTTGGATAGTCTTCTGCATTAGCCAGTCTGATGTGTTGTGACATGATTTTTAATTTGAACAAAAATAAATAAAATTGTGAGGGAAAGCTAGTTTTATTGAAAACAGTAAAATTGGTAGGTAGAATTTCCGATTTTTTATTGCAAATTTGTTTATCACTTTATATTAATCATTAAAATAAAGATTTATGCAAAAGAAAACCTATCCAGGGCAGCCTGTGGTAACTTTAAATAATGGAGTGGATATTCCGGCTTTAGGCTTTGGAGTATGGCAGATGGATGATCTGAAAGAATGTGAAAATGCTGTAGTGAAAGCAATTCAGACAGGTTACAGAATGATTGATACCGCTGCTATCTATCAGAATGAAACAGCGGTTGGTGCTGCGGTAAAAAATAGCGGAGTAAAGAGGGATGAACTGTTTATCACATCGAAAGTATGGGTTCAGGATCATGGATACGAAAAGGCCAAAAGTGCTTTTCAGAGAACATTGGACAGATTGCAGATGGATTATCTGGATATGTATCTTATACACTGGCCATATGGAGATTTTCTGGGAACCTGGAAGGCTTTGGAAGAGCTGTATCAGGAAGGAAAAATCAAAGCCATTGGAGTATGCAATTTTACAGTCGGGAAGCTGGAAGAATTAAAAGCAAATTCGACAGTTTTACCGGTAATTAATCAGATTGAACTTCATCCTGTATTTCAACAAAAAGAATTACAGGTATATGACAGGGAAAATAATATCATAACACAGCCTTGGAGCCCGCTTGGAAACGGTAATGCAAATCTTTTAGGCAATCCTGAGCTGAAAGCAATTGCTGAAAAATATAGTAAAACGGTAGCACAGATTATTCTGAGATGGCATTTGCAGGAAGGATTTGTAGTGATTCCTAAGTCTGTAACCCCTTCAAGAATTGAGGAAAATTTTAATGTATTTGATTTCCAACTGACAGAAGAAGAAATGAATGTGATCCGTTCTTTAGATACCGGGAGAAGATTATTCTTTGACCCTGAAGATCCTGAATGGGAACAGAAGATGTTAAAATCTGTAGCAGATATTTAACAAGATAAGGATTAAGAATATTCCCACAGTTTTCACAATTTCACAGGCTAAATCTGTGTTTTCTGTTGAAGTCTGTGGGAATTGTATTTTCATTGATTGTGAGGAATATCATATCCTGTTGAAAATGAAGTGTTCTTATTTTTTGTACCTTTTTGATTAAAATAATTTTTTATGTTCTGGCCGGATACACTCAGTAAAAAACTAGGGATAGAATATCCTGTAATTCAAGCTCCGATGTTTGGAGTCACTACGATACAAATGGTTGCAGCAGCAGCTAAAGCAGACTGTCTGGGATCACTGGCATTGGCTGATCTTTCTGCAGACCAGTCTGCTGAACTGATCAGGGAGACAAAAAAAATGACAGATAAACCTTTTGCAGTCAATATTTTTGTCCATCACATTCCGGATGTGACAGATGATTTAAAAGAGAGATTTATTAAAACCAGGCAGTTTATTGAGCAGCTGGCCAGAGAAAATAATATAGAAGTATATCTTCCGGACTTTGAAGCAATCAGTATTAACAGCTATCATGAACAGGTGGATGCTCTCATTGAGGAAAACTGTAAAATTTTAAGCTTTACATTCGGGAATCTTGATGACCCAAGTATTCAGAAGTTAAAAGAAAACGGAATCACTCTCATCGGAACATGTACTTCTGTGAATGAGGCTTTACTTCTTGAAAAGTCCGGTATTGATATCATCTGTGTCCAGGGGATAGAAGCTGGAGGTCACAGAGGGAGTTTTGAGGCAGAAAATATTCCGCAGATCGGCGGCTTATCTTTATTGTCACAGATTTATGATCAGGTAAGTGTTCCTTTGGTTTATGCAGGAGGGATTTATGGTGCAAGAACATTACAGGCTGTTAAAGGTTTGGGAGCACAGGGATTTCAGGTTGGTAATCTTTTATTAGCATCTCAGGAAAGTGCCTTACTGCCGTTTGAAAAAGAAAGACTGAAAAAAGTAAGAGAAGAAGATATTGTTTTAACGAAGAGCTTTTCCGGAAGATATGCCAGAGGAGTGAAAAATAAGTTTATAGAAACGGTTGAAAACTCAGAATATATTTTACCGTATCCTTATCAGAATAAATTGACCAATGCCTTACGTAAAGCCGCAAAATCTCTGCAAAATCCAGAGTTTGTAGGAATCTGGGTAGGTCAGTCTATCCATCAATATAGTGAACTTTCTACAGAAGATATTTTGAAAGATTTAATCAGTCAGTGTGGAAAATACAGGTAAGACATTAAAAAACTTCAGATCATATTTCTGAAGCTTTTTTATTAAGTTATTTTGTTAAATCCAATCCTCCAAAATTTCCGGAACTCATCATGAGATAAACACCATCTGTTTTATCTAATGTATTCCAGTAGGCGTGAAGATCTTCAGCATTTGTAAAAACCCTTAGATTTGAATTTTTGAATTTCTCTTTGATAAATTCAGGAGAAATAGGTTCCATTCTTTTAATCTTTAAAGCATCTTCAGAGTAGAAGACCACAGCTTCGTCCAGACCATCCATGGCATGATCATACTGCTCAAGGAAAGCCGGATTTAAACTTGAATAGGTGTGGAGTTCCAGAAATCCGTATTTCTTATCATTTTTAAACTGTTCGGTGAATGCTTTCACAGCTGCTTTTACCTTACTTGGGGCATGGGCAAAGTCTTTGTAAAGTATCCCCTTATCTTCTCTTTCTACTTTTTCAAGACGCTTGGAAGCTCCTTTAAAGCTCATAATAGCTTCATAGAAGTCTTCATCCATGATACCAAGCTGCTGGCAGATATGTCTTGCTCCTTCAAGGTTCAATAGGTTATGTGCACCAAAAACAGAAAGTGGAACATCTCCCATTTCAGTTTTCAGATAAACTTTACCGTTGCTGATTTCATATTCAGGAGTTTTATAAGGGATCTTTCTGAAATAGTTTTCAGCATTTTCCACAACTTTTACTACTTCCGGGTCTTCTTCATTGTATACAAGAACCCCACCTGCAGTAATGCTTGCCACAAACTTTCTGAACTGTTCAATATAATCATCAAATGTTTTGAATACATTGATATGATCCCATGCAATACCGCTCATTAAAGCAATATTTGGCTGATAGAGTAAAAACTTTGAACGCAGGTCAATAGGAGAGGAAAGATATTCATCACCTTCCAGTACCATAAAGTCATTATCCTGAGTCAGTTTTACCATGCAATCAAATCCCTCCAGTTGTGCTCCCACCATAAAATCCACATCCTTCTGATGAAAGTTTAAAACATGCAGGATCATTGAAGTAATGGTTGTTTTGCCATGTGAGCCGGCAATAACGACTCTTGTTTTATCTTTTGACTGTTCGTACAAAAACTCCGGATAAGAATAAATCTTTAACCCCAGCTCTTTTGCTTTTGCAAGCTCAGGATTATCCTGATGGGCATGCATTCCAAGAATGACAGCATCAATATACGGGGTGATCTTTTCCGGAAACCATCCCATTTCCTGAGGTAATATTCCCTTTTTTTCCAGCCTTGATTTTGATGGCTCAAATATAGCATCATCAGAACCTGTAACCTGATATCCTTTATCTTTTAACGCAATAGCAAGGTTATGCATAGCGCTTCCGCCAATGGCAATGAAGTGGGTTTTCAATTGTATTTACTGTTTTTTTACATTATTATTAATGAGCTCCTCAAAAGCCTGAAGAATATTATTCCAATTGGTCTGAAAATTTGGCATAATCAGACTTGCATCGGTTTTACTTCCTTCATTAGGTCCTTTTTTGATATTAACAGATGTTGTTATATTATCATATAGCTTTTTATGATCTTCCTGTATTCTTCTGAAATTATTCTGTGACAGGATCTGGTTTATTTTTTTTAAATCTTCATCTGAGATTTTAAAATCCTGTTTATGCTTTTTTCCCTGCCCTTCAAAAGAGTAATGGGCATTATTTCCTTTTATCAGCAGGTTTTCATATACAGGTGCATAACCTCCGCTTTTTGAATAGCTTATATCAAAATCTGAATACACTTTCTGGCTGTTGCACGAAACTAACACTATGATCGCGAATAAGATTCCTATTATTCTGTTCATAATTTTTTTACTTACTTTAATTATTTGAATCCTTTTGTTCTAATTTTTTAGCTTTAAGTTCTTCATCATAACTGTGTAATACATTGAAATCTTCTGTCTGCTCAATGGCAGTCATAATTTTCAATAAAATTTCTGGTGCTTTTTCGTTATCATAATCAATATCCAGAGGTGCTTTGAATTCCATGGTAGGTTTTACGCCTGTAACCTTTACACGGAGTCCTTTTTTATCAAAAGCTCTTCTGAATCCGTTTATTTTTATGGGAATAACAATAGGACGCTGGTTTTTTACCAGTTTGGCAGTACCTCTGCGTCCCTGTGCGAAAGCTGATGTGGTACCCTGAGGGAAAGTAGCTACCCAACCATTATCCAATGCTTTCATAATATTATCTACTTCGCTCATGTCAACCATACGGTTGACGCTTTTTCCTTCTGCTCTCCAGGTTCTTTTTACAGTAACAGCTCCTGCAATTTTAAAAATTTTCGGCAGAATACCTTTATTCATTGTTTCTTCAGCAGCTACATAATAAAAATCAATCTTTGGATTCAGCAGATAGATCGGATTTTTTATTGTATTTAAATATCCGTTGTTCACAGCGCAGAAAGCATGATACATGGCTGCTACATCGGCAAAATAGGTCTGATGGTTAGACACAAAAAGGACATTGGAATCCGGAAGATCCACAAGATGTTCTGTGCCGGTTATTTTTAGTTTATTAAAGCCATTGAATCGTCTGTACGATACAAGTCCTAAAATAAAAATAATAAACCTTTTCAAAAAATAAGGTGTTCCGAATGCATCGGTGAAAATATTTTTCTTCGCCATCTCTCAATTAAACACGGTTGTGCAAAGTTACATTTTTTTCAGCAACTGGCTGAATTCACTTAATATCATTGCTGTTGCTCCCCAGATAATATATCCGTTAAAATTAATAACGGGAACTTCATGGCCTCCTGCACTTGGAAGAGCCATGATTTCTGGAGTGTCTGACAGGTTTAAAAAAGAAGTAACAGGAAATTCAATGGTTTCCACTGCTTCGCTCTGCTGAAGAACAAACTGAGGATTCTTTTTAGTATACGAAATATAAGGGTATACATAAAAATTGCTGGGTGGAATATAAATAGGAGACATCTCTCTGATGATTCTTACATAGTGTTTGTCTATTCCGATTTCTTCAGAGGTCTCTCTGACAGCTGTTTCTGCAAAATCTCGGTCCATTTCTTCCCGTTTTCCGCCCGGCAATGAAATCTGTCCGCTATGCCTGTCATGTTCATTAATGGTTCTCTGTATCAATGGAAAATACCATTCATTATCTTTTAAGTACATTACAATATTTACAGCTGCAAATTTGGGATTCTTTGACAGGACTTCATCATACGTAAAAACAGGACGGTACGGAGGGGAGAATACACCATGTGCATGCTCACCGGGAAGTTCTACGCTTTTGATTTTCCTTAATAAATCTTTTCCAAAATTTTCCATACTTCAAATTTAATAATATATCCCGAAGAAATGAGGGACTTAACAATAATTAACCTATGAATTTTTTGTTCCGGGCTCCAGAGGAGAACGAAGAAATTTATAGATTTTACAGATGTTGGATGCTGATTACCTGATCCCCGAAGCGTTATACACTTAATAATTACTGTACATTTACTTTTACCACATGTCTGACAGGAAAATTAACTGATTTGGCAATGAAGCAGTATTCATTTGCTTTATGATGCAGCTGTTTTGCTTTCTCAATCATGGATTCTTCTGTAACGGTGACAGACGGATATAAGGTAACTTCTGTAAAATGGCCGCTTCCGTCAGCTGTTTCTGTCATTATTCCGGTAGCTTCATCAGTATATTCTGTAACAATGATTCCCGCTTCAGAGCAAAAATGAAGATACCAGAGCATATGACAGGATGATAATGACGAAAGAAACATATCTTCAGGGTTGTGCTTTGTTTTATCTCCCCGGAAAGCAGGATCAGAAGAGCCGTCAATGGTTGCTTTATTTTCTATTGAAATGGTATGATTTCGTTCATAATCTCTGTAATGGCTTGTTCCGGTCCCTTTATTTCCTGTCCAGCGGATTGTGGCTTTATAGTGGTGGTTTTTCATTATAAATAGTTTGTTATGCAGTTGTATTTGTTAAATAATAAAACCTTCAGAAAACTGAAGGTTTAAATTTTGTCTTAATTTGAGAATTCTATCAATTCTTCTTTTTTTGAATTGTAGATCCTGTATTCTAAATATTTAAAAGAATCCCTTGGAACAATGGTTACCCACTTTTTGTATTTCATAAACCATTTCATTTGGATGCTTTTGATGCCTTTGGTCAGGTAGGCTTCTACGAAAGGATGTACATGGAGATAAATCTTTCCTTTTTCTTTCTGCAAAAGGTTTCTCAGGGTTTCACCCATCCTTTCCACAATGACAATCGGAGCTACAATTTCCCCATCTTTGTTTGGGTTTTCTTCTTTGGTTTCGATCTGCTTTTCCGGACGGTTTCTCTGTCTTGTGATCTGGATCAGTCCAAATTTGCTTGGAGGAAGAATTTTGTGGCGGGCCTTGTCACGTTTCATCTCTTCTTTCAGATGTTCATAGAGTTCTTTTCTGTGTTCAGAGTTGGGCATATCGATAAAGTCGATTACGATAATTCCTCCCATATCACGCAGGCGTAATTGTCTGGCGATCTCTGTAGCTGCCATTTTATTTACTTTAAGAGCGTGCTCTTTATTGACAGCGGTTCCGGTTGTAATATTGTTCCCGGAGTTAACGTCAATGACGTGAAGTGCTTCTGTGTGTTCAATAACAAGATAAGCTCCTTTGGAGCTTGGAATGTTGACATGTTTTCCGAAACTCTGTTTAAGCTGTTTTTCAACATTGTAATATTCCAGAAGAGGAATATGGGAATCATAAAACTGGACAATATTTTTCCTTTCCGGGGCAATTACCTCCAGGTAGTTTTTCATTTCATGGACCATCTGTTCGTCATCGCAAATGATATTGACGAAGTCCTGATTAAAATTGTCCCTTAAAATAGCTGAAGCTTTATCTTCTTCACTTAAAACTTTGGACGGAACTTTATTTTTCTGGATATTTTTAAAAGTACTTTCCCATTTTTGAATCAGCTGATTCATATCATTATGAAGGTCCGCTACTTTTTTTCCTTCGGCTACAGTTCTGATAATCACTCCAAAACCTTCTGGTTTAATACTGTCGATCAGAGTTCTCAGCCGTTCTTTTTCTTCCGAACTTCTGATTTTCTTTGAAATGGAAACTTTATTGTCGAAAGGAATCAGAACCAGAAAGCGTCCCGTCAGAGAGACCTGGGTAGAAATTCTGGGGCCTTTTGTAGAAATAGGTTCTTTGGTAATCTGTAATAATACC
The DNA here is from genome assembly GCF_003385595.1 of Chryseobacterium flavum. Lineage (GTDB taxonomy): Bacteria > Bacteroidota > Bacteroidia > Flavobacteriales > Weeksellaceae > Chryseobacterium > Chryseobacterium flavum. The sequence goes on from NZ_QNUE01000006.1 coordinate 274,380, forward strand.
AGATCGTCTTTTGCAATTACTTTATCTACTGTTCCGTTTTTGTCTATTTCGGGTTGAATCTCGAAATTTTTTAAGCTTGAAGTGCTTTGTTTTTTAGAAATAGTATCTTTTAAAAACTTTCTGTAGGTCAGATATTGTGGTCCCAGATCCTGATAATGCAGAAAAGCATCTTTATCATATCCGATGTTAACGAATGCAGCGTTCAGGTTGGGTGCCAGTTTTTTTACTTTTCCTATAAACAGATCTCCAACTATAAAATCGCTTTTGTCCTCTTGCTCATGAAGTTCACATAGTCTTCCGTCTTCCAGCAGTGCAATCTTTGTCAGATCATCTTCATGCGAAACTATTAGTTCTTTCTTCATTTTGTTATAAGATAAAATTGTTAAGATTATAGGAAATCGGCATGTTTCTCAGTTAATTCATATTAAATATAAGGATTTTGAATGAAAACCTTTATATTTTTATAAAAATAATATTTGAAATCATCCATTTTCCGCGAAATCTTATAGTTGTAAAACAAAAATATAGTCGGTGAACCTTAGAAATTTAAAATCACCAACTATATTATTATATTGTAAATCTCGAAGAGAAGAGATTATTTTTTCTTATGTCTGTTCGCTCTTCTTCTTTTCTTTCTTTTGTGAGTCGCAACCTTGTGTCTTTTTCTTTTCTTTCCGCTTGGCATAATTTTAATTTTTTAGTAACTAGTTAATATTCAGTTATTGTTCTTATTTTACTGCAACTTTAGTTTTTACTTTCTCAACAAAAGATTTTGAAGGCTTGAAAGCAGGAATGTTATGAGCAGGAATCTCAATTGCAGTGTTTTTAGAAATATTTCTTCCTGTTTTAGCAGCTCTTGTTTTAATAATAAAAGATCCAAAACCTCTTAGATAAACGTTATCCCCATTATACATAGAAGTTCTGATCTCTTGCATAAAAGCTTCTACAACTTTCTGTGTTTCATTCTTTTCTGTTCCCAACTTATTTGAGATGGTGTTTACCAATTCTGCCTTTGTCATTTCCTTATTTTAATTTTAAATTTTAGGTGTGCAAATTTAGTTAAAAAAATTGAATACTAGCAAATTAGTGGCAAAATATTTTTGTTCAGATCATTAAGATTTTAATGTATACGTTATATTAACGTGTTGTTTTAATATTTAATAATTTAATAATATACGGAAAAAACCGCATCCGTTTGTAGCTGAGCCATTAAGAAATAACCGTATGAACCGGTTTTAAAGTATTCTGATGGCTGCTTCTGCCAGTTTTTACATCCACCTGTGTATGTCTGAAATTTATTATGCTTTACATACTTGAATTATAGTATCCGTTTTCTACGCAGAAACGGATAAGATGAAGTTTGGTCTTTAATCCAAGTTTTTCAGTGAGCCTGTTGATATATGTATCAATTGTTCTTGTGCTCAGATTTAGCTTTTCTGCAATTTCTTTATTGCTGAATCCTTCATAACAAAATTTCATCAGCTGTATTTCTGTGGGAGAGAGTTCTTCCTGGCTTTTCTTCTGCCGGTCCATATATTCCTGTACTGCAAGTGGTTGCTGCTCCCATTCTTTAGAATAAACTTTATAATCAAAATCATCTGAAGCAATACTTCCTTTGATGATGTCTTTTATGATATTGCTTTTCTTTTGACAGTAATATATATTGGGGATTTTTGAAAGAATTTCAGCCATATCTTCCTGATAAGTTCCGGAATAAGTGACAATAGGAGTTTCAGTATTGCTTTTCCTTATATATTTAATGGCTTCAATACCGCTTAATACCGGCATAAACAGTTCAATAATGAACACGTCTTCCTGTCTTCTGTAGATTCTATTTACAAGCTCATGCCCGTTGTTACAGTCATTAAGAAGCATATAGAAAGGATTTTCCATAAGAGTTTTGATCATTATTTTTTTAAAATAAAAATCGCTGTCAGCTATGGAAAAACGCACGGTATTAGATAATAATTTATTCATTCTTAATATCGATTTGGCGAATGATATTCAAAATTCAGAGGCCTAATTTATGAAAAACTTATTAAAGTGAAAATTAATCTTCAGTGAAATAGGGAAAAGCCCAGATTGGTATGGGGAATTTACGTATTGTGCATAAAATTTTTTTTTTATATTTTCACAGGCCAAACAAATCGCAAATTATGTCTTCAAACAGGGAAAAAAAATTGAACAGAAATGACGTCAGAACAGGCATTTGGAAGTTTCTTCTGTCTTTTGCTGTTTTGTCGGCTGTTTCTTTTATTTGTCTGTTTCTCTTCTTTAAGAGCTATGACCGGCAAAGAGAAGGGATCAGCAGAGAAGCTGATGCTTACAAAGAATTGATGCAGCGAAGTGACGTTCTTAGAAATCACATTGATCATATTTACGAAAATATGATACAGCTCAGTAGTAATAAAGTAGAAAATGAGGTTTTCCTTAGAACCAGTATTGCAGATGAGGTAAGGGATGCTAAAAATGTGATGGGAAGTGACAGCACATCAAATTTTAAACATTATGCACTTCTGATGAAACAGATCGAACCGATGGTGAATCTGAAAATCAAAATTTTTGATGTGGAGTATAGAAAGAAAACGGTGATCAGAGATCTTGAAGAATGTATGGGAAAAGTAGGAAGAGCCAATAATGAGCTCCGGAAAGATCCTACCAGAAATTTTACAGGAAATAGAAGAAGATAAAAGGAAAAGATATGCAGGGACACATTACACTATCTAGAAAAGAAAGGCATTATCAGTTTTTTTATTTAATACTGATGCTTGTTGCTTCCATGATATTTTTGGGAATTATCTTTCTAAAAGGGTTTGAATCTCCTTTTTCTGATGAAGATGTAAGAGGAATTCAGAACCTTGAACAGAAAGCTGAATTTGACCAGCATCAGAAGATTGTTCTGCCAATTATGGACAGTACCTATATGATGGTTACAAAACTTACAGACGAAACACCACAACCTTTTGTAGAAAACAATATCAGAGTGGGGATCAATGATCTGGCCAATTATTTTGATGATAAAAATATTGCTGATATCAGAAAAGATGCCTATCCGCAAATTGCAAAATTCTATAAAATGTATTTTGATGATAAAAAAGTAGTTTCAACTACTACAGAAGATATTAAGAAGTTTGAAAAACAGGTCGAAGAATGCAGGATTGGTTATAAGGATAAGCAGAACAAGCTTTATGAACGGGAAAATGCATTAAAGGCACGTACTCAATGATCCGGAAAATATTAGGAACTATAAATAAAACACATCACAATTATTAACTATGAATTATTTTCAAAAGAACAAAAAGAACATTATCATTGGTGTAATTGCAACATTGCTTATCGCGGCTCTTGTTGCCTTATGGCTGCAGAAAAAAGTAATTCATTCTGCTGATGATATTGTCGGGGTGGTTTATCCGTCTTCACTGTCGGTAGGGGATACGCTTTTATTTGAAGACAAAACCCAGTTTGCAAAAACCAAAAGATGGAATTTTGGTGATGGTACCACTTCGGATAAAAGTAGTGGAATTCATTTCTATAACAGACCGGGGTATTATCAGGTAATTTTAATTGTAGACAATAAGTATACAAAATCATTCCCGGTAATGGTTTCAGCAAGAAATCTTCAGAAACCTAAAGATACCTCAATGATCAAAACAACAATTGAGGCACCTGCACAGGCGATGCAAAATGAAAATGTGCAGTTCCGTGCTATTTCTGAAGCTAAGAAGTTTGCGTGGAAATTTGGAGAAACGGGAAATACTGACGCTAAAGACAGGCTGGCTATTTATGCTTATAGTAAGCCAGGGGATTATCTGGTAAGCTTATACACAGAAGAAGCCCAGGAACCTGTTTATCACCGTATCAAAATTCTTCCTGCCTACAATTCACTGGAAGAAGATGAAGTATCTGTAGAAGATTCCTATGCAAAAGTGGATAATGATTTCAAATATCATTTACAACAGATTGCTAACGGAAACAGTTTTAACATGCATTATAATTATTTGCTGAGAACGTATCTGTGTAATAATGAAAATACAGTAGTAAAAGTAAATGACAGCAAAGTAAACAATTTCTATATGTATTGTGCGGGTCTTCAGTTTGATAAAAATACTGTGATCCAGACCGTAAAGGTAAATCTGGATGATACACAGAACTGCGTAACCAAAGTAGATATAAACCAAAGCAAATAATACCATCCGGCACCGCCCGGATATGCCAATCATAAAAAGATAAAATAGGATGAAAAATAAATTTCCTCTAGCAGCATATTATATAGGACTATCAGTATTACTGACGAGCTGTCAGGTAAAACTTCCATCAAAGAAAACTCCGGAACCATCCCAGTATGGGAAAATAGACAATTCGTCTGTTGTCAACGGTTACCCTAGAAAATCAGTTCCGTGGATCGTTATTTCAGACCGGTCAAGAAATATAGCATATCTGGATAAAAATGATGAAAAATCATATAAGGAAGTGAAATTCCTTGAGCCGTTAATGGTTTTAAAACACAGAGACGGAATGGTAAAAGTAGCAGAATATGTTCCTGATGCATTGATGAAGAAAGTTTCATCAAAATCCATCAAGACCTATGGCTGGATTCCTGAATCTGATCTTTTGCTGTGGAGCAACTCTCTGAAGAGCGAAAAGACAGGATATCCTGTGAGAGTAGCCGTAGTGCCTAGTAACAGCGAAGTTATCAAAAGTGCTGAAAGATACTATAAGAATGATTCTATCATGGTGTTTAATTCACCAAGCCTTATTGAAACAGCCAATGTAAAGATTCCTAACGGACAAATGGTATATGTTTACAAGCAGGCAGAAAACAACAAGAGACTTTTGGTAGGTAAAAAGCCTTCCATAGATATAGACAGTATCAGTACGGGGCTTTATGGATGGGTGAGTTCCAACGTAATTTCTACCTGGGGAGAACGTTCTGCAATAAAGCTTAAAAATACAACCGGAATTAATGATTCTGAGCTGGGAATACATGAAGGATATCCCGGAGGATCTGCATCTGATGCCGAAAACAAAAAAGCTATTTTGCTTACAGATGTAAACAAAAGAACTCCACTGGAAAATATTTATCCGGTAAATCTTGCCCTGAATGAGACCCCGACTCCGGATATTAAAACAAAATACTTTACAAATATCCTGGATTACAGTAAAAATTATGTATTCAATGTTTTAGGTGAGCCTATTTATTTTGATCGTTACCGGGAGATTACAGAAAGAAATAAAAATATCAATATCGTTTTTGCATTGGATGTAAGTGCTCCTAATGCTCCTTATGCCCCAATTGTAAAATCATTATTACAGGACCTTCAGCTCAGATTTGAAAAGCCGTCTTATTTTTCGAATGTAAAATATGGAGTCGTGCTGTATAAAAATAATCCTTGTGGGAACAATACGTCAGTTTCAAGTTTAAGTTCAGATTACAGCAAAATTACTTCATTCATTGATCAGAAAACCAATGAAATGAACTGTAACAGTAACAGCGGATACCAGCCGGTGGGGGAAGCGCTTTCGGCAGCCGGAAACCTTCTTTCCAATGTTCCGGACGAGACCAATATTGTAGTGACGGTAGGAACTTCTGCGAACCAAAGCGGAAATATGTACAGTGTGATCAGCTCTCTTACCCAGGCTCAGGCAAAACTGATCATGTTCCAGACGAGTGCCAGATCATCCGATACTTATAATGATTTTGTATTGATGGCTGAAAATGTGGTGACCAATACAGCAAAAAATATTGCTGAGCTTAAAAAGCAAAAGATTACCGATCAGTATGATGTTCTTACTAAAAATAACTTTAGTCTGATAGAAGGTGATGCCGGCTTCTTTTCTCTGGATTATCCTAAGCAGAGTATGTCTCAGGGATTTGTTATTTTCCCTAAGAAAGGAGATGTTGCCACTCCGGGATTCCTTAAAAAATCTGTGGACAGCCTTATTGCGCAGGTTACTTATGATAATCAGAGTATAGACAAGTCCCTGAATGACTATTTCCATTCTTCAGTAGGAGCAGGAAGAACAGATGTTGACTTAAAATACAAGTATCTGTATCCCGGCCTTACCAATCCGGTTTCTGCAGGAATTGCGGCACAGCTGATCAATTATGGAAATCCGTTCCTTGTAAAAGGATATATTCCTAAAGAACTTACGGATTATACGCCTGCAATAGAAAAGGGAATTTTACTTTCAGAGGCAGAATATGATAATCTGAAAGCTTTTTATACTGAGGTTTACAGAAATACCGGTTCTGAAAGAGCAGACTTTAGCCAGGCCAGAGCAATTAAAGAATATGTAAGGCTTCTTAAGAAATATAATCCTACTATTAAATTCCTTGATAAAGGTGCACTTTATGAACAGCCAATGTCCTATGCCATAGGAATGAGTACCGGTTTTGATCTTTCAGGCGAAGAAATAATGAATAAATATAAGCTTAAAGGCTGGAAAAAATCAAAAGTAGTTCGGAATGAAACAGTAAGAAATTATTTCCGTCTCTATAAAGACCTGGCTGACAGAATGCTGGCCAACAGAAATAACCCTGCGGTAAAGATCCAGCAGAATGGCCAGACCTTCTATTGGCTGAATGAATACTTTACTCCAACGATGATTGAAACTGAACAGCCGGAATATACCAAGCATTAACAGTTTATTCTATCATAATGAAAGCAGAAGTACACTACTTCTGCTTTTTTTATAGCTATATTGGTTGTGAAAGAGAATGAATCAGAAATGAAAGATGCTGAACAGAGAAAGCCTAAATATAAATTCTGATTTGTAATTCAATTAATTATTGCAAAATAATAGGACCAGTAAGTCTTGTTAACTGTTTAAAAAAAGCTTTGTAAATCTCTTCTATTTCTCTTTTAAGTGTAAAATTTTGAATTTTGTTTAAATGTATAAAATGGCTAAATTCCTTTGCTATAGCTGTTTACGGATATACTGATAAATCTATTGTCGTAGAATTACGACATGAAATCGTAGAATTACTACAATTTTTCAGATTTACATTCAAAAGTTTTTTTTAGAGGATAAGACCCTCTATCTTTGCTGTACAATCACTGAATCACAAAATATTACTAACGATTAAAATTTACTAATCATGGCAGAAAGAAATTCGAGAGGAATCTTAAAATTCAACGGAGGAGAAGGACAGAAACTATTAAAAATGAAATATAGTGTTTCAAGATCTACAGACGTTTCAGGACGTGTAGCATCAGACCCTTCCAACGCATTGATCAAAGTTACAGTAGAAGCTACTGAAAAGTCTGATATACTGGAAAGCTTACTAAACGGGAAGTATAAGCCTACTGTGGGAGAAATTACTTTCAACAAATCTCACGAAGAAGGAACATTGATTACTTTAAACTGGCAAAACGGATACGTAATCCAGCACCAGGTGGATTTCGATGCGATCGACAGTAACAGTATGCTGATCAGCTTTGTAGTAAGTGCTGAAACCATTACATATGGTAATTCTGAATATGCAGGTCTTTGGCCAAGCAGCTAAAATTATACACATTATCACACATTCATACAAAAAGACTGTCCCTACTGAAGACGGTCTTTTTTTGCCTGAATAAAATTCTTTATCACTTTCATTAGAGATATTTAATATTATTGATAAAATATTATTATATTTAATACAAACACAAACACAATGCATATGAAAACCGAATTACAGACTAAAGGCTCTTCCTTCCGTCCGTCACAAAATGCAGATAGAATATCCGAAAATCACCATTCAGGAATCAATCGGTTGGTTAAACTTTCATTAGTTGTGGAAGGTAGAATCATTAAGCACTATAAGCACTTCACACTTAAACAAAAAGCCAGTCATCACCATGAATTCAGTCTTACCCTTGCTCATGATGCTTTGGAGGACCGTCAGAATCATACCCTTGAGGAAGCGAATAAATTTTTAGGAAAACGGCTTACAGCAGTTATTTCCTATAAGGATATTGATAACAGTCCCGAAAGAAATTTTGTAGGGATCATCACAAAAGTAGGATTCAGCCAGGAAAAAATGAGCCTTGGGAATATCGTACTGTCCGGTCACAGCCCTACGATATTACTGGACGGGGCTCCTCATATCCAGAGCTTCGGAGGCAGTCAGCCCGTTAATATGGGAATAATTGCAGCTGATGTGATCAGACAGGGAATTGATAAAGAGCGTTTCGATGTAAGAATTGATACCCATGATTATTCCCAGATCATCTACAGCAGCCAGTATAATGAAACGCACTATAATTACCTGGCAAGAATGGCAGAAGCTTATGGCGAACAGTTTTATTATGATGGTGAAGTATTGCATTTCGGAAAGCTTCCCCCACAGAATAAACCTATAAAATTACTGTATGGAAGTAATGCTGATAATATAAGGGTTGAAATAAAAGCGGTACATACCAAACCACAATATTATGGCTATAACAGCAGTAAAAACGAAAAACTGACATCCGGAGAAACTCCTGTAAACCATGTAGGAGACCTTGCCAGAACAGCTTACAGCCACAACGAAAAAATTTATAAAACCCCGGCACTTCAGGTAGCTCCTATCAAAGCATCCACACACCTGGATGTAGAGCACTCCCAAAGAAGCAGCTCCGGAAGTGAGGCGGTGAGTGTATTTTCCGTTTCAGGTTCTACCACCGTACCATTTCTGCATCCCGGATGTATTGCAGACATCCATATGAGAAAGCCTGATACCAATGAAACGGCTTACTTTACCAAGGTAATGATTACAGAGGCGGTTCATGAAATAGATACCATAGGGCATTATACCGGAAGTTTTGAATCTATAGCCGCGGATACAGGTTTTTTACCTAAACCTGAATTTACTATACCTCATGCCCAGCCACAGATTGCTACTGTAATTTCAAATGCTGATCCCGAAGGACAAGGAAGGGTTCAGGTGAGGTTTGACTGGCAAATGAACGATACCACCCATTTTGTGCGTGTCATGAGTCCCGATGCGGGAGGAACGGACCAGATTACCCAAAACCGTGGCTACGTGGCTATTCCCGAAGTGGGAGATCAGGTGATGGTTAATTTTGTTCACAGCCATCCGGACAGGCCATTTGTTATGGGGGGCATGTTTCACGGAGGCGTAGGTCTGGGAGGCGGAGCAGATAACCGCGTGAAATCTATTCAGACGAGAAGCGGTCACCGCATTGTTTTTACAGAAGATGAAAGTATTATTATTACGGATAAAAGTGGAAATGAAATCCATCTGGATACTACCGGAAGCAATATTAATATTACGGCACCGGAAACGATGACCCTGAATTGTAAAAACATGAACATCAATGTAGGGGAGAATATGACTACAACGGTGGGGATGAATAAATCAGACAGTATCGGATTGAATAATACCGAGACTGTAGGTGCTATGAAGCTTACTTCAGTCATAGGAAATGTAAGCACATTTATTACAGGTAAACTTACAGAGATCATTGAAGGGGATGTACACAGTGAAACGAAGAAAGAAAGGAATGAGATTTCGGAAAAAGAAATCAACATTACCTCCAATGCTTCCATTAATAAACATGCTCAACAGGAAGTTCAAAATAATAGCGGTGAGAAATCTAAAGCACATTAGCCATGAGCAGAACGAGAATTGTAAAAGGCACCTATAATAAAATCTCAAATGAAAATCACAATATGTACTCTCAGGAGAGTATTATTTCACGTGCCATGAAATGGATTTCTGAAAAGGGGAATGCTAAAGGGGTGAGTCATAATACGCCAAGCGATCCTCCTCCTTCTGAAATAAAAGCAAAATGTATTGTTCACTTTCGCAGTAAAAATGGTTGGCAGGGTGAAGATTATGGTTTTGACTGGATGAGATTGGGGGAGACTTCTAATTTTGGTGATGTTGATTATGAAAATATTATAGCAAAGCAATATACGGATGCTACTTATACAACATTGGAAAGAAATATCAATGAATATGATGGGAGCTTTAAAAAGGCGCCTGTCTTATATTCTAAACTTAAGCAAATATATGGTGTTTACAGTATTCCGTGGAAGAAAAAAGCAGATGGTACTCTTGAAAATTATTATTGTTCCTGGTTATCACTTTACCCTTCCCAGATCAAAGATAGTAAAACAAACCAGCTTACTGCATCTAATTTTAAAAATACCAAAGCTGTTTTAAGCCTCAATATTGAAGTAGATGAAGAACCGGACGTTTTAAAATTTAAAGAAAATAAATTTTTCAAAATTTCTCCTATGGAAATTTCTCCTAAAACCAAAGGGAAACACAATCTTAAAGATTTTGTAACCATAGAATGTTTGGAAGAGTTTTCAAATGATCAGGTTATAGAAGTTATCGCAGTAAAAAAAGACAATGCGGGTATTGAAACTTCTGAAGTCGCCGGGAGATTAAAGGTTTGGGCTAATCATGCTGCCAAAAGGAAAAAAACTAAGTTTTTAATTATTGAATTAAAGACCCCTGAGCTCACACCTGGAGCTACTTCAAAAACTGGTAATTCCGTTGGACAGAAAGAATTGTTTGAAAATTATTTACGCCAGGCGTTGATAGAAGCAGATGTAGAAACGGAAACTATAGACGTATCTACAGATTCCCATTTTAAAGCAGGTGGTAAGTATGTCATTGGAGGTAAAATTGCTGCTTATTATCAACCATCAGGTAATGCTCCATCGGGGTTTGTTACTCTTCAAAATTATATATATGATAAACTGAAAACACAGTTGAAAAATAATAAAATTCCTGAAGCAAAATATGATAATCACTACATTGCTATTTATCTCGGAGAAAGTGGAGGATTTGTAGATGCCTCTAATCATGTAGTTGCGCTCAATGGATATAGTAATGGCAGGTTTGTGGTATTATTTCCAACAAAAAATAATCAAACAGCAGCTCACGAATTTCTTCATAGCTTTGCATTACCTCACAGTTTTACTAATTCAGAAGCCGATGCAAAAGCACAGTTTACTTATGAATATGCTAAAACAGAAAATATTATGGATTATTCTCATCACATTCCCGAAACACGTTATAATCTTTGGAAATGGCAATGGATGATAGCTAATACAAATACCAAATAATTATGAAAAAAATATTTTTTTTATTCAGTTTATTGATACTTTTTTCATGTAAATCTCAAAAAAGAAATATGATAATTCCTACAATAGATAACAAATTTGAAAAGTTTGATATAGACAAATTTAGTAAATCAACAAAAAAAGAAACTGATGTTGTAAGAGAGTTTCTGCCCAATGGAAACTATATTGAAATGAGTATGGCAAACTCTGGTAAATATTATACCGAATCATATAAAGATTCCTATTTTATGATATCTAAATCTTATTACACCAGTGGAAATATAAAAGATAAAGGTATCATGTTTAATGTTCCTTGGGGAGCTCCTTTTCAAAAAGGAATTTGGTATGGTTTTGATGAAAATGGAAAGCTGATTAAAGAGGTTGATTATGATAAGCCTTACAAATATACATTTGAAGATATTTTAAAATTCTGTGAAAAAGAAGTTATTCCCATTACAAAAGGTCCGGTATTACAAAGTACAGGTTTTCATACTATAATTTCAAGAAGAATAGAAAATGGAAAACCGATTTGGGAAATAGAATGGTTAAAGAAGTCGAATCGTGTTGAAAATATAATTTTGGATGGTATTTCTGGTAAAGTAATTTCAAGAAGAGAGTCAGAATTTATAAACAATTGATTTTTTAGTTATGAACCAACAGTGGGAATTACACGTTGAATGTCATTAGCATATCACACTGTATTATTGACAATGAAAAAACATTCAATCTACAAAAAGAATATTATGAATAAAATAATAATGTTAATATGGTTGAGTATGTTTATACAATGCCAATCTCAAAAAATAGATAAATATATGATACCAATTGTTGATAATAAGTATGAAAAATTTGATATTGAAAATTTTCTAAAAAATTCTGTAAGAGGAACCTTGATTGTAAAGTCTAATGATGCTACTGTTGTAGAGGATAAGCAATCGTATGGATTTATAAAACAGGTATACAAGAAAGATGATATCTTTTGTCATACTGTCCTATATTACCCAACTGGAAAAATTAAGGAAAAAGGAATTACGTTCAATAATGGTACTGAAATAGGTATATGGTTCTATTATGACGAATCTGGTAAGCTTCTTAAAGAGGAAAACATGGATGAAGGCTACGACTTTAAACCTGCAGATATTATTGCATACTGCGAAAAGAATAAAATTGATCTGCCTAAAGGCTACCATGATTCTGGTTACCAGGCTAGAGTATTAAAACAGGATTTTGAAGGCAAAAAAGTATGGAGAATTTCTCATCAAATTGCAGGCGACAAAATAGAAGAAATCATTCTGGATGCTAAAACAGGAAAAGAGCTTCAGAAAAAAACAGTACCTTTTTATAATCCATAATTAAATGATTGATAAAAGATTTATAGAAAAACTATTCGTAGTATTCTTGTTGGGTCTTTTTCTACAATGCCAATCTCAGGAATTACAAAAAACAATGATTCCTAAAATTAGTAATGAATTTGAAATAATCAATACAGAAGGACTGAAAGAGGTTGTTATTAATGATAACAAAACAACAACGTTTGTTTCCGCTAAAATTGGTTCCAGTTATACAGAATATTATAAAGACAGTTACTTTATTATAGTAAAAAATTATTATCCTTCTAAAAACATTAAAAATAAAGGGATTGCCTTCAATGAAGGCTCACCTGTTGGAATTTGGTATCATTTTGATAAATCAGGTAAGCTTATTAAAGAAGAAAATACAGATGAGGGATATAGCTTTACTCCGGAGAATGTAGTGAAATATTGTGAAAAGAATAAGATTGAGCTTCCTAAAGGATATCAGAAATCTGGCTTTCATACACAGATTATAAAAGAAGCTCGTAATGGAAAAAAGGTCTGGGTGATAAAATATCTGATCCCGGATGGAGATATACAGATGGTTGTTTTAGATGGTCAGACAGGGAAGGAGATGGAGAGGAAAAAGGTTCCGTTTGTAAGCAGTTAATAATAAAAAGCTAAGGATAATCTTTTTTCTAAGCCTGTAATTAATAATTAAATTTAAAGCTTATCTGATGATAGAAAAAATAATTAAAACTTCCTTGATTTTTTTATCCGTTTTAGTTTTTTCTCAAAGCAAATCAGAGCGAAAATTTATAAATAAAATAGATAAAGAACTATCTGATCCTGATATTATAAAAATAGAAGATGTTGGAGAAAAATGGAATCATGATCATCTGATTGTTTATCTCAAAAATAAGATCCCCATATTAATTATCAGGGAAACAAATACTGTAAGGAATACAGAATATACAGATTTTACAACTTCTACCCAAAAAGAAAATATTGTTGCAAAGTTTTATTTTCTGGATTGGAAGCAAAATAAATTTATAAGAGTTGGAAAAATTGAAAGTGAATATCAGGAATATGGACATAAAGAAAAGGGAAAAAACAAACAATATCATTTAAAAGAAATGAATAAAGAATTTGTTTTTGATTATGACGTAGAGAGAGTCAATTTATTAATTCAGCGATACAAGTAGCATAAATATTTTAAACCGTACTTCAGAAGAAATTCAGGGAAGTTTTAAAATAAACCATGAAATCAGTAAAAGTATTTTTTCTTAATGCGTTGTTAGCATTCGTTATATTGATCCTGATGAGCTTTGAAAAAAATATAAACTATCAAGGAGAAGCCGCTAAAGGATACGGAGTATTTACAGCATGGTATCTTAAAAATTTTATATCTTCATTAACAGCAGTTATTAATGTTAAAAATATGATCATTAACTATATGATCATATTTATATTGGTTCTGCCATTGATCGTTTTTATAAAAAGAAAGCTAAATAAAAAGAACTTTAATATATTGCTCTTTTCTGTCATCATAATATTTATGTTCAGTCTGTTCTATTCTTATCTTTTACTATTTCATGATTTTTCTACAGCTTCCTGGTAACATAATGTAAATAAAGAATCAGGTGTTGAATGATTTAGCTTATTCAAATGATCAAAGAAAACACTTGTGGCATGCAAGAGTATGAAAAGATGGGATTGGAGTAAAGATGAAAAACCACAGAATTACTTCTCTGATTCAAGAATTAATTATCTTTATCCCATGTCGAATAAAATATTTAATTTTAGAAGATCAAAACAAAGACCTTAATTCTTTACCAGGAGAATTGAAACGGTCTGATTCGGACAGATGATTTTCAGATCATTTGAAAAGAATTGTAAAACAGAGCGCAAATTATTAATATAAGAAAATTATCAATGGGTGTACTAGTAACCAACGAAACAGTAAAACAATTATTTCATATTGCTCAGTCAATAGCAAAGGAAAATTATAATGCAACGTACGGAGGGCCTCATATTCTTCAGGCTTTAATGCATAAAAACATAGGACTTAACGAATTTTTAAAAAGCATAGATAAAGATCCCGGTTATTTCTATGAATGGGCCGATGTCCGTATTGAAGAATATCCGAAAACCAGCCACCTGCCTGATGAGGTAAGCCAGGATGATGCAGTGGATACCCTTATTGAAGAGGCAGATGATATCCGGCTAAAGTTAGGACTGGATGAGATTACCCCTATCTGTATTCTGACGGCAATAGTAAAACCCCAGGTTGTTTTTTCACTTCAGCAGTTAAAATCCCTTCCATTGAGGGAACATGATATTTTCAATTTATACAGAAAAGATACTCCTTTCACAGTTTCTGAAAATGGTGATTTCGCTTCATTATTTTCAAATGGATCAGACTTCACAGATTCTTCCTTTCCATCCATTAAAAGCTATTGTGTTGACAGAACGGCACAAGCCAGAAACGGGGACCTGGAGAATATTATAGGGAGAGATAAAGAGCTCAGAATGCTGGTTGAGATCCTTTGCCGTAGAAGTAAGCCTAATGTAATTATTATTGGAGAACCCGGAGTTGGTAAAACAGCTTTAGTGGAAGGATTCGCTATTGAAATTACAAAAGGCAATGTTCCTGAAATGCTGAAAAACGGAACCCTTCTGGAGCTGGATACAGGAGCATTATTAGCAGGAACTTCTTACAAAGGGGAAATCGAAGACCGTTTGAAAAAAGTAATCAATGAATGTAAGAAAATTGAAAAAGCAATTCTTTTCATTGATGAAATCCATACCCTTTTAGACCCGAAAGGAAGCATTGGAAATGTAGCCAATCTTCTTAAACCGGAGCTGGCAAGAGGTGAAATTACCGTAATAGGAGCCACTACACAGGAAGAATACAGAAAAATTATAGAACCGGAACAGGCTTTTAACCGTCGTTTTGAGGTACTGACTGTTAATGAACCGGATGAAAAAACCTGTGTAAAAATGATCGATGTCCTGCTTGAAGGTTATAAAAAGCACCATGGTATCGAAGTAGAAAAAACAGCACTTCCCGAATGTGTTCGTCTGGCAAAAAGATATGCTAAAGGTAAAAAGCTGCCTGATGCAGCAATTGATCTCTTAGACAGAACAATGGCGGCGATCAAGATGCTGGATGAGCTTTCGGAGAAAGAACTGGAAAGCTGGAAAGAAAGTTATGATGCGATCTTAAAAGAAGAATATTCAGACAGTAAAGATCAGGCGGATGAACTGATCTGGACCTATAATCTGCTTCGGGATAAAATCAGCCCTATTTTGTGGGGATCCTTAAGTGAGCAGCCTGCCATTGACAATTCAATGCCGGTAGAGCAGATCCGGAAAATCATTGAAGATACTTATGCTGAATTGCTACAGCATGCTGCAAAGAAAAGAGAAAAGGTGGACAGGCTTGAGCTGGCTGCTGTAATGGCTGCTAAAACCAATATTCCAATCGGGAAAATCCAGGCTCAGGAAAAAGAAAAGCTTCTGAACATGGAATCTCTTCTGATGAATAGGGTAGTAGGTCAGGATCATGCTTTGAAGATTCTTTCGGATGCTATTGTAGAAAACCGGAGCGGTCTGAACAAACCTGGCCAGCCCATCGGATCATTCTTCCTTTTGGGCCCTACAGGAACCGGAAAAACAGAACTTGCCAAATCAATGGCGGAATTGTTGTTCAATGATGAAAAGGCCATGGTTCGTTTTGATATGTCAGAATTTAAGGAAGAACACTCAGCAGCATTATTATACGGAGCTCCTCCTGGATATGTAGGATATGAAGAAGGTGGTATGCTGGTGAATAAGATCAGACAACAGCCTTATACTGTTGTTTTATTTGATGAAATTGAAAAAGCCCACCATTCCGTTTTTGATGTTTTCCTTCAGATTATGGACGAAGGAAAAGTTCACGATAAATTAGGTAAAGAAGGAGATTTCAGCAATGCATTGATCCTGTTTACCTCCAATATCGGAAGTGAGGAGATCGTAAAACAGTTTGAAGAAGGGAAGGTTCCGGAATCATCTTCACTTATGCAGATCATGTCAAACTCAGGAAGGTTCAGACCGGAGTTTTTGGCAAGGATTACGGAGATTATTCCTTTTGCCCCGATCACAGAATCTATTGCAGAAAGAATCTTTAACATTCAGTTGAAATCACTTCATACTTCATTAACGAGGCTGGGAATGGCCTTAAAAATCAGTGATGAGGCAGTAAAAAATCTTGCATTAGGCGGGTTCAGCAGTAAATACGGAGCAAGACAGATCTCCGGAGTAATCCGTGCACAGCTGGCAAGACCGATTTCCAAAATGATCGTGAGGGAAGAAGTGAAATCCGGGCAGACTATTCATGTAGACTGGAATAAGGAAGAAGAAAAACTGAGCTGGAAAGTAGATTAACTATACCATAAAAGGCTGATTGGCAAATCTGCTCTTTGGCCTTTTTTATAAATATCTTTAAAAATGAAAACTATTGTCAGAAATATATTTACAGGTTTAATGCTAGTGGGAGCCGGTATATTGGCGAACGGACAATTTCTGGCTGCTTCTGATACCTCAGAAAGCAGTGTGAAAAAATATCAGGGTATTATCAATGCCAATAAAGATCTGGTGGTGTTTATTGAGCAGCTGCTTATCCAGAAAGGTCTTCCCAAACATTTAAGAAACCTGGCACTGATAGAATCTCATTTTAACAGAAATATTACCTCGGGGGCAGGAGCCGTAGGAATCTGGCAATTTATGACAGCCCATGCCAATCAATACGGTCTTACAGAACAGAACCGTACCGATGTATATAAAAGTACAAAAACAGCAGTGATTTCCCTTGCAAATCTTTACAAAAAATACAACAACTGGGTAACCGTAGTTGCTGCCTACAATTGTGGAGAGGGAAATATTGCAAAAGCAATGCAGGCTGCAGGCTCTACCCATTATCATGAATTTTCCAAATATCTTCCGGGAGAAACCATCAACCACGTAAAAAAATACCTTAATGCCTGCTATGCAACAGGTGAGCTGGAGAGTGTTTTAAATAATTATAACTCCTCAAGACTAAATAAAATATTTTTTGAAAACGGAGGAAATAAGACAATGGGTGAGGCACTTTCAGAAACAGAAATTAATGCAGGATTTAATCTGAAGGTCGTTGCTGATGAACTGAATGTTGAAGTAGACAAAATCCTGGCCTGGAATCCCGGAATTGTGGAAGAACTTCAGAAAAAAGGAGAAAGTCCCTTCTATCTCCCAACAGATCTGATGCCTGATTTCCTCCTTAGAAAAAATAAGATACTTTCCCGTTCTATCAGAGAAGGGGCATCTCAGCCGTAAATCCGGAAACATAATCCTCGGGATTAAAACACTATTAAAAACGGTTCGAAACAGAATTTAAGGTCAGTTAAATTCTCAAAAATTCTATAAAAAAAAACATAATATTTCTCATTTAAGTGTAAAATGTCCTTTCTTTTAGGGTTTTGTATTTTATCGTATTGTATTTATTTCAGTGTTTTATTTGTTGATTTTAAATCTATTGTCGTAGAATTACGACATGAAATCGTAGAATTACGACAATTTTTCAGATTTGTATTCAAAAGTTTTTTTTAGAGAAAAAGACCTTCTATATTTGCTATACAATCACTGAATCACAAAATATTATTAACGATTAAAAATTACTTATCATGGCAGAAAGAAATTCAAGAGGAATCTTAAAATTCAACGGAGGTGAAGGACAAAAGTTGTTAAAACTTAATTATGCTGTATCAAGATCTACAGACGTTTCAGGACGTGTAGCATCAGATCCTTCCAACGCACTGATCAAGCTTACGGTAGAAGCTACTGAAAAGTCTGATATCCTGGAAAGCTTACTAAACGGAAAATACAAACCTACCAAAGGTGAAGTTACTTTCAACAAATCTCACGAAGAAGGAACATTGATTACTTTAAACTGGGAGAACGGATACGTAATTCAGCACGAAGTAGACTTCGATGCAGTAGACAGCAACAGTATGCTGATCAGCTTCGTAGTAAGTGCTGAAACCATTACATATGGTAATTCTGAGTATGCAGGATTATGGCCTTCATCAGGTAAATAACCGATTCATCATCTTAGTAAAAATAAAATTGGTACAGAACAGCCCTTGTAAAAGTTTGCTGTTCTGTTTTTCTGTTTTAAAATAAACTCAGGGAAACAATCACCAAACAGAATCAGTATCCGGAATTTACATCCGGTGATACCTACAGCCTCAATTCAATATTTATTAACTTAAACACGCAACACTATGTTTCAAGATGATAAAATTAAAGTAAAGACTTCTCAACAATCTATCAGCCAGGATACAGAGACAACCAAAAAAACTGTACAGGAAACTGCGGTTACGAAAGCAGAGGAAAAGGTAAACAAAGCAGGGGAAAAAGTAAAAAAAACAGTAGAAACTGCACAGCATTTAAATACGGTACAGGGAACAGGCAAATTCCTGAATCAAATGCTGGTTTCCAATGATCCTTCCGTGGTTGAGACAAAAGTATGGGCTAAACAACCTACCTCAAAAATACACAACGCAGAAGCTATTTCCCAAAGTTATATAGCAGGAATCAATCGGGTAATCAGGCTCGATGTAATCATAGAAGGACAGATCATTAACCATTTCAAACATTTTAAGCTGGTGCAGAGTGCTACCAGGCACCATGAATTCAGTCTGATGCTGGCTCATGATACGCTGGGTAAACCGGAAAATCATAATCTGGAAGAAGCTCAGAAATTTTTGGGAAAAAGAATTACAGTTGTTTTCAAATATAAAGATATCGAAAAAGGAGCTGAGCGTAATTTTGTGGGAGTGGTTACAGAAGTGGGATTCAGCCAGGAGAAAGGAAGCCTCGGAAATATTATTATTAAAGGGTACAGCCCGACTGTGCTTTTGGATGCAGCACCTCATATTCAGAGCTTTGGAGGAAGTCAGCCTGTAAGTCTGAACAGTATTGCTGATCAGGTAATTAAGGAAGGGCTGGGTCAGCATAAATTTGATTTCAGGGTGGATGCCCAGCATGGAAATGTATCGTACAGCTCACAATACGAAGAAACCCATTATAATTATCTCGCCAGAATGGCCGAAGCCTATGGAGAGCAGTTTTATTATGATGGAGAAGTTCTGCACTTCGGAAAACTGCCTCCTCAGGAAAAACCTGTCAGGCTTACTTATGGAAGCAGTGTAAGTGATATTGCCATCAAAATGAAGGCCCAGCATGTAAGTCCTACTTTTTATGGTTACAACAGCAGTAAAAATGAAAAGCTGACTGCCGGCAGTTCAAAAATTAATCATACATCAGACATTGCAAGACGTGCTTACGAAATATCAGAAAAAACTTTTACAACCCCTTCTTTGAGGGTTGCCCCTATTAAAGCTTCTTCCTTTATGGATATCGATGCTTCCCAGAAAGGGACCGCAGGAAGCAAAGCTTCAGAAGTTTTCATTACTTCAGGGACTACAACGGTTCCTTTCTTATACCCCGGATGTACCGCTGATATCGAAATGCGTAAATCGGAGAGTAATGAAACTGCTTATTTTACGAAGCTAATGATCATTGAAGTGACTCACGAAGTAGATGCCCGAGGCTATTATGATGGGAAATTTGAAGCCATTGCTGCGGATACAGGATTTATTCCACGTCCCGAATTTCAGATGCCAAAAGCAGAAGCTCAGTTTGGAAAAGTAATTTCAAATACAGATCCTTTAAACCAGGGAAGAGTACAGGTTCAGTTTGACTGGCAAAGCGGACCGGATACTACCGAATTTATCCGTGTAATGACTCCGGATGCGGGAAGTAGTGATAAAGTAAGCAAGAACAGGGGATTTATGGCTGTTCCGGAAGTAGGGGATCAGGTTATTGTCAATTTTGTGCACCAGCATCCCGACCGCCCGTTTGTGATGGGCGGAATGTTCCATGGTGGAATCGGTGGTGGTGGCGGAGCCGGTAACAATATAAAAAGCCTAAGCAGCAGGAGCGGAAATAAATTAGAATTAAATGATGGTGAAGGTTCTGTATTTCTGACCGATCAGGGTGGGGCCAATATGAAGTTTGACGGAGCAGGAAATGCCCAGACTAATGCCAATAACAATAAAACGGTAAACGTAGGAAACAATAATACGGTAAATGCCGGCAGTACAAATTCCATTAATGTCGGAGGAAAAGAGGGCGGAGCCGCCAATTCGGTTCTGACAATGGATGCAGGCGGAAATATTTCTCTGGAAGGAAAAACAAAAATTGAATTAAGAGTCGGTGAAAATAGTATCACGATCACTAAAGAAGGGATTACCATATCTGCAAAAGAAGGGATGCTTGATTTGAATTCATTAAAAAATGCATTATTGGTAACACAGGATAACCTGAGCATTCACAGTAAAGCAGTGACTTCAATGAATGCAACAGGAGATATATTTATTACCGGAAGTAATGTTGATATTAACTGATGTCGTGAATGTATCCTAAAAACGTATAAAACATGACTTTGGAACCGAATAAAGCTGAAAACAATGACCATCTGTCAGGATTTAAATATGCCTGGTATAAAAAGGGAGAATATAATATCAATATCAAATCCTATCTTACTTTAGGAACAGGAAAAGCCAATCAGACGGAAATAGAAGAAGACTGGGTGATAATGCCGGGAGAATACAATCATATTACCATACAGTCTTCTACCCAGCGGTATATTCAGGCAGACGGGCAGATGCAGCCGTTTTATGAAATTCTTGAAAAAATAAATAAAGCTACAGAGGTTGTTGAATTATCTTTAAATACCGATAAAAGCATTCATGAAGTAACCAATAAAAATGAAGTTTTAAACAAATGGGAAGAGATAAAAAAGGACCTGCATTTTTTTGAGCTGGTAAAAGAAAGTTATAAGGCATTTATTCAGATCTATGATAAAGAGTTTAATAATATAGATCGTAATATCAGGCAAAATTTTTTGTATCAGATTATGTTTTATCCTTTACCAGTATTCAACGGAGGAAGTCTTACAGATAAAATTCCTGTAAGAACAGCTTTGTCAACCCTTTTTCCGGGAGAAGAGCTTGAGTATAGTTCTGTACACAGAATTTTAAAAAATAAAGAAGGTGGTTTTACTGTTAAGCTGGATGGAAAAAGCAAAGGGAATCAGACACGGTTTGAAAATATTTATAAAGATAAATATCAGAGAACGCTTGGAAATGCTCTGGAGTATAAGTACACCCTTGAGGGAGAATATATTTATAATGAAGATTCTGTATTATCAGAGGTCATATTCCATGTGAAAGAAGAACTGAATGAAAAGATGATTTATGTTTGCAGATACCATATACGGTTAAATAAAAAATAACAATTAATACGATCACTATGAGTCAATTATATATCGCACAGGATACCCCGCTTACTTGTAGTAAAGGCCGGAGACTTATAGGAATTGGAGTCAGTTCGCAGTCTTCAGTAAAGTTGAAAAAAGGAGCGAAGCTGATGGCTACGGAAGAAGACCGGTTTAAAGATAATTTTATTTGCCCTGAAATGATGATGGCGGGAGCTTTAGCAGGTGTGGCAGTAGCAGCGGCTTTCTCCGGCGGACTTTTTGTTTTGGCTGCCGCAGCCTGGGCAGGAAGCGCCCTTATAGATGACTGCCTCAACATCTGTTCATTTTTATGCAAAGGAAGCGATTGGCAGAATACCCATCCTAAAGTGAAAATTGAAAATAAAAAACCTCTGTTGCAAAATTCCAGTTTACATTGTTTCATAGGAGGTAAAATTACCTTTCATTTACCTGTTGCCCAATTACAGGAAGCTTCTATTGCCAGTAGAATGGCTCAGGATTCATATGAGGATAATGCGGGACAGAATACCAGTATTGAGGGGTATACACGAATCAATACAGATGATCAGGCTGAGCTGGATAAGTTGTTCGGACCGGGGGTATTAACCAGCAAAGATTTCAATACCAATAAAGATAACGGCTTCTTTTCCTCTTTATATTATAATAAGGACACAGGAGATTATTTTGTGGCATTCAGGGGATCGGAACCTAAAGGCATGCAGTTTTATCATGACTGGTTTATTGAAGATGGAGGGCAGGCATTTGGTTTTGCAACCCCTCAGATAGAAAAAACAAGAATGCTGGCAGAAAAAATGGATAATGCTACAGGAGGAAAAGTGAAATTTACCGGACACTCATTGGGGGGAGGAAACAGTGCCATGGCATCTTATTATACCGGACTTCCGGGATATACTTTCAATGCGAGGGGAGTACATGGGAATACACTTGATTATCTTGATAAAAAAGGAGCTGTAAAATCCACTTCCGGGATTATCAATTACAGTACAAGTAATGACATTCTTAACGGGCTGCAGAATAACAGGGAAGGGCTGCTTTCTACACTGGCCTTATCCAGGATTCCGGGGCTCAACAAACTTGCAATTTTTGGAGGTCTTACGGGAGGCGTTCCACGGGCTTTGGGGGAACAGCATGAAATCTTCGGGTATATTGATAATAATGAAGGGCTTGGCCTTAAAACCATCGGAAGCGGGCATAGTGCATACAATGATGCATTCCAGGCGATGCTGGCCACTATTAATACTGATGTTGTAGCTAATAATATTTAATATGAAACCAATTATTTTAATAATACTTTCCATCATGACACTTCTTTCCTGTTCAGATTTTAATCTTAGATCGCGTAAAAACGAAAATAGAAATCAGTATCCTCCTTCAAGAATGTTTACAGGAGACGGTCTATCAGCTGCCCAAAAAATGTTTGATGGAGATCTTAAAGGAATGGAAGAGCTTATTAAGGAAAAAAATATTGATATCAATAAATTACAGGAAAATACAGGGTATACCTTACTGATGTATGCTTCCATCATTGAAGATCTGAAAGCAATGGAAAAACTTTTAGAGCTGGGTGCTGATCCCAATATTATAGTACCTCATGAAGGTTTTGAATCTCCTGTAAGCCATGCCGTAGCACTCAATAATTATGAAATGCTGCAATTACTTTTTAAATATAAAGCCAATCCTAATCCGGCCTTGGGGAATTCTCCGTTATCTGATGCAATGACTCTGGGCGGGGATGAGAATACTGAAAAGAAAATGATTGATTATTTGCTTCAGAATGGAGCAGATATTAACAATATTTCTTATAACGGAAGCAATATTATGGAAAGTGCTGCAAGGGATGACCTGGATATGGCGGAATATTTCCTGGCTAAAGGAGGCCTGCCTAAAATAAAAGGAACGGAGCTTTGTCCAATGGCTGATTATATTCAGTACAAGGAAAAACAGAAAAATGAACGTAATCTTCCTGACTCCCCTTATTATGAAAAATTATTCGGAATTAAAAAACAGCTGGTTGAGAAATATAATGTAGCATTCCCATATAAGAAAGACACAATAGAAGAAGCTAAACTCAGAATAAAACAGTATGAAGCACTGAGTCCTAAAGATAAACTATCTGTAAATTTCAAAAATAATTACGGGGAAAATCTTTATCAGCAAGATTTGAACAGAGTTAAAGGGAAATAACGGAAAATATATTAAACTTTTATTCCGGATGTTATTTGTCTTTTATCAGTGAAATATTTTCATTTGTGAAGTTCTTCTATTTTTTATGTAAGTGATTTATGAATAGGGGATTAATTTGGACCTATAAATCAATTGTCGTAGAATTACGACATGAAATCGTAGAATTACTACAATTTTTCAGATTTGCATTCAAAAGCTTTTTTTTCAAAGACAAGGACTTTATCTTTGTTTTATAATTAATGGATAACAATTTATTACTAACGATTAAAATTTACTATCATGGCAGAAAGAAATTCAAGAGGAATCTTAAAATTCAACGGAGGTGAAGGACAGAAACTGTTAAAAATGAATTACAGTGTTTCAAGATCTACAGACGTTTCAGGACGTGTAGCATCAGATCCTTCCAACGCATTGATCAAAGTTACGGTAGAAGCTACTGAAAAGTCTGATATCCTTGAAAGTTTACTAAACGGAAAATATAAGCCGACAAAAGGAGAAATTACTTTTAACAAATCTCACGAAGAAGGAACATTGATTACTTTAAACTGGGAGAATGGATACGTAATTCAGCACGAAGTAGACTTCGATGCGGTAGACAGCAACAGCATGCTGATCAGCTTTGTAGTAAGTGCTGAAACCATTACATATGGTAACTCTGAGTATGCAGGATTATGGCCTTCATCAGGTAAATAATCTGCGGATCTTTTTAAAACATACAGAACAGTATACTAAATGTATGCTGTTCTTTTTTTATTATCTGAAATTTTCCATCTGTCCATCTGTTATTAATAACGGGTCACTTTTCTACCTATTTTCTTATATTTGTTCATTATAGACAATATGGACGCAACACAAGATAAAAGGCTATTTCTCATCGATGCTTATGCGATGATTTTTAGAGGGTATTACGCACTCATCAGAAATCCTAGGCTTACGAGCAAAGGATTGGATACTTCTGCTATTTTTGGATTTACAAACTCTTTGATTGAATTAATCAGAAGAGAAAAACCAACTCATCTGGCAGTGGTGTTTGATGTAGGACAGGCAAGTGTAAGAACAGAAGACTTTTCAGATTATAAAGCCAACAGAAGTGAAACTCCGGAGGCAATTAAAATTGCTGTTCCATACATTCACAGAATCCTTGAAGCCATGCATATTCCTATTTTAGGAGTTGAAGGTTATGAGGCTGATGATGTCATCGGAACCATTGCCTGTAAGGCAGAAAAAGAAGGATATACTACTTTTATGGTTACTCCGGATAAAGATTTTGCACAGCTGGTTACCGATAAGATTAAAATTTACAAACCAGGTCTGAAAGGTGGGGATATAGAAATTCTTGGCGTAGAGGAAGTAAAGGCAAAATATGAAATTGACGATCCTAAACAGGTTATTGATTTCCTCGCTATGATGGGAGATGCAGTGGATAATATTCCGGGGCTGGAAGGAGTAGGAGAGAAAACAGCCATGAAGTTTCTGAAAGAATTCGGAAATATTGAAACGTTGTTGGCCAATACGGATAAGCTGAAAGGCAAACTGAAAGAAAAGGTAGAAGCCTCTGCAGAGCGTGGAATTTTGTCCAAAAAATTAGCCACAATTATTTGTGATGCACCTATAGAGTTTCACCAGGAACAATACGACCTTGAAACACCGGATTTTGAAAAAGTAAAAGAAGTCTTTGAAGAAATAGAGTTCAGAAGATTATATGAAAACCTCTACAGGGCATTTGCTCCTGCACCTACAGAAACAATAGTAGTAAGTGAAGTAGAAGTAAAGCAAACCCCTGCAGGTACAGAAGTGAAAGGCCAGGTAATGCAGCTTGATCTCTTTGCTAATTTTGAAGAACTGGATCAGGCAACTTCTACAAAATCAACCATTGAACATAACGATCATCTGTATCAGTTCATCAATAATCCAAAAGCCCAGAAAAAGCTGGTGGATAATCTGTTGAAACAAAAAGTAGTTTGTTTTGATACAGAAACAACCTCTTTAAATGAGCTGGAAGCTGAGCTGGTTGGAATGAGCTTCTCATATAAAAAAGGTCTGGCATATTATATACCTTTGTCTGAAGATAAAGGCGAAGTTCTGCAAACCCTTGAAATATTCAGACCATTTTTTGAAAAAGAAGATCTGCTGAAAGTTGCCCATAATTTAAAATTCGATTATAAAATTCTGAAACAGTATGGTATAACGGTTAAAGGGGCTATGTTTGATACGATGATAGCGCATTATCTTTTGAATCCTGACGGAAGACATGGAATGGATTACCTTTCAGAAGTTTACCTGAATTACAAGCCTGTTTCTATTGAAACAATTATTGGGAAAAAGGGGAAAAAACAAGGAAATTTCAGAGATGCTGATTTAAGAACACAAACGGATTATGCTGCGGAAGATGCCGATGTAACATTCCAGCTATATGAGCTGTTTGCTCCCCAATTGAAAAAAGAAAATCTGGAAGAGCTTTTCTATAATATTGAAATGCCTTTAATGGAGGTATTGGCTAAAATGGAGCTTGCAGGAATTTCTCTTGATGAAAAATGGCTGGCACAGGAAAGTGTGGATCTTGAAAACGATCTGAAACAATTAGAAAATACAATTTTTGAACTTTCAGGAGAAGAGTTCAATATGAATTCACCAAGACAGCTTGGAGAAATTCTGTTTGAAAAAATGCAGCTGGATCCGAAAGCTAAAAAAACAAAAACGGGGCAATATGCTACTTCTGAAGACGTGCTTCAAAAGCTGGCCTCAAAACATGAGATCATCAAGTATATCCTGGAATACAGAACCTATCAGAAATTAAAATCTACTTATGTGGATGCTTTGCCTTCCCAGATCGATAAGACTGATAACAGGGTACATACTAATTTCTCGCAGACAACAGCAGCAACCGGCCGTCTGGCAAGTGTAAATCCTAACCTGCAGAATATTCCGATCAGAACTTTAAGAGGGCAACAGATTCGCGGGGCTTTCGTTTCCGGAGAAGGAAAGAAAATTATTTCAGCGGATTACTCACAGATTGAACTTCGCCTTATTGCTGAAATTTCCGGTGAGGAAAATATGATTAAAGCATTCCAGAATGGAGAAGATATTCATGCCTCTACAGCCGCTAAGCTGTTTAAAATTCCTTTGGAAGATGTTTCTAAAACACAGAGAAGCCAGGCAAAAACGGTAAATTTTGGAATTATATACGGACAGGGAGCATTTGCCCTGGCGGAGCAGACCGGGCTTTCCCGTACAGAGGCAAAGCAGATGATTGAAGCCTATTTTGAAACATATCCTAAACTCAAGGAATATATGGCAGAGCAGGTTAATAAAGCCAGACAATCAGGGTATGTTGAAACCATATTGGGAAGAAAGCGTCATTTAAAAGACATCAATTCCAATAATTTTGTGGTAAGAGGACATGCTGAAAGAAATGCTGTCAATGCTCCGGTTCAGGGAAGTGCAGCGGATATTGTGAAGATTGCAATGATCAAGATAGACAGAGAACTTGAAGAACAGCAATTAAAAACAAGGATGCTGCTTCAGGTTCATGACGAATTGGTCTTTGAATCTCCGGCTGATGAAATTGAAAAAGCTTCGGAATTGATTAAAAAAGAGATGGAGAATGCTTTGAAGACTCAGGTCCCGTTATTGGTAGAGATTGGAGTAGGGAATAACTGGCTGGAAGCGCATTAATAAACTACAGCAAATTTACCTTAAAAAAATAAATAAAGACTTTCACCTGTTGGTGGAAGTCTTTATTTATTGCCAACAGAATTATATGCGTTGGTGGCTACATTTTCGGGAGAAATATTTTCAAATACAAAAAGTTCTTTTTTTATCTTGAATGTTTCAACGGTTGCCGGCATTTCTTCTTCCATTGTGTTGACAGTTTCCAATCTGATTTTACCTTTCATTGGTTCATATGTAAATGAAGAGTGAGAGCCGGCTCCCATATTGTAGGTTTCAATAGAGGTAAGAACCAGATTATTATTCATATACCTGAACTTACTGAATTGATTTCCATAAGGACCAATGTCATATAAATTGATATTTAATACACCATTCTCAATACTGATGTCTTCCGGATCGTGCATTTTATATCCTGATTCATTGTATTCGGCAGGAAGTACTGTTCTGGAGGTCTTAAACAACCGGTATGTTTTGTCGGGATTCTTCAAAAGAACAATTATGTTTCTCTGTGCTAAACTATCATCTTTTTTTCTGAGAACAAGAGCTTGGTCAGCAAGTCCATCCTGGTTGAGGTCACCTTCTGTCTCATATTGGATTTCATACTCATTTGGAACAAAATCTGACCCTTGTTTTCCTGTTTTTAATAGTTTCTGTTTTTCTTGTATACTGCTTTGTACTGAATCATTCTTAACCTCTGTTGAAGGACTTTTTGGTGTATCTTTACGTTTATTGCATGAGTAGAATACCAAAGAAGAAAGAAGTAGAGTAAAAATGATTTTTTTCAATGATGTTTATTTTTTTGCAGATACAAATCTAACTTTTATTTCCTGATAGTGTAAAATCAAAATGCATAAGCATCCAAGAACAAGAACCGGAAAAAATGACTGTAATACAGTATAATGAATCTCTGAATTAAAATCATAAGTACTCCATGAAGATTCCCTGTCTGTAAATATGGAGTAATTCCAGAACAACCATACGAAGAGCAGTAATAGGAACTCAATACAAATTTTGAGAAATATCTTTTTAATAAAATAAAACAAAGAAAAGGCAGCTGATAAGAAAATGCCGGCTATAAGTGACATGAATGCAGCATTTTCAAAAAAACTGCATTCCAAACAGCTACTTGACATGCGGTCTGAAAAATTTCCCATAGACCAATAAATCTGTACCAATGTGAGTATGGAAATAATAATAAAGCTGAAAGAACATCTTTTCAAAAATGTATGAGGTTTAGACTGTTTCATGATTACTTTCCTTAAAAAAAGGTAACAAGTGACGACATTATGATAAAATCATTTATTGCCATTGCCAAAGGGATATCGTGATATTAAATATCAAATTCTATTTCACCCATATAATGAAGGAAAAAATCATCGTTTTCTACAGAAACCGGATTGGGGATGACAAATCTGCTGGTAAAAATAATCGCATTGACAGGGGTGTCCAGACCAAGTTCATTAAGTTTTCTTTCAAGAACCGGAAGCCATTGATCTGCATAAGAATATTCTGAGAATTTTTCATAAATACCTAAGCTCTCATCTTCAAATCCGTATTCCATAAAATCGTCATCAAACCATTTTATATTTTGGGATTCAGCAAACTTGGAAATGTACTGATCCTCAGTTTCCTCTTCCACATAGTAACTTTCATCTTCTTCTACAAAGTCATAAAAGTCTTCTTCATTTTTAAAATACCCCAGCCAGAAGTGTGAAGTCTCTTTGTCCATAAGTGAATTTTTAAACTGTAATATTACAAAAGTTTTTTATTACATGAAGCTTTCTGAATAAAGAATGAGGTTGGGGCTTTAAAAATAGATTCATAATTTTTTTTATTGTAATTTTATTCTGAGTATAAAACTAAAAAAATGGATTTTCTTCAGGATCATTATGTTGTTAAAAATGAACTCTTATTGATTCTTATTTCAGTAATTCTAGGATTGATGATTGGTGCAGAAAGAGAATACAGAAATAAGTCAGCCGGTCTCCGCACCTTTATACTGGTGTGTTTCGGCTCCTGTATGTTTACAATACTTTCTCTTAAAATAGGCATAGAGAACCCTGACAGGCTGGCGGCAAATATTATTACGGGAATAGGCTTTTTAGGGGCTGGGGTTATTTTCAAAGGAGACAGTAAAATTGATGGGATCACAACAGCTACTACCATTTGGGCTACAGCATCAATAGGAATGGCTGTAGGGTCCGGATATGTCTACTTCTCACTTTTAGGAACTGTCCTTGTATTGCTGGTTTTAAGTTCACTCACTTATCTTCAGAGCTTTATAGATAACTATCATAAGATCAGGGAATATAAAATTGCCATATCCGGCCCGGAAGATCTTAAACACTGTGAAACGGTCTTTAAAGAGCATCATTTAAAACATATGATTGTTAAACAGCAGTATACTAAGGGAAGCCTGAATGTTACCTGGATGCTTACAGGAAAGAATATCCATCATGAAGAAATAATCAGGAATTTAATGAATGATCCCAAAATAATATCATATCAGTTCTGATGCAAATAAAAATAAAGGCCTGAGCCTTTATTTTATTTTTTCCTGAATATGTACAAATCTTTATTAGGACCATTAATTTCATTTCCTTCAAGGTCAAGCTGAACAAGCTTGTTTTCACCTACTTTGTACTTGTAGTTAACGGTTTTACCCTTTAAAGTAATAATACTTCCTGTCGTATCCCATTCAAAAGATCCGGCATCATGGTTCTTTGTATTTCTGTCAACGTACTCTTCGATAATGCCGAATGTTTTATCATTATTCAGCGTTAATGTAGTTCTGATCCCGGGACAGTCTGCACATGGAATTACTGCTTCATAAGTACCATCCCAGTCCAGTGCATTTTCAGAGCTGTCTCCGTAAGCGCTTACTATAGG
This sequence comes from Chryseobacterium flavum, assembly GCF_003385595.1. Lineage (GTDB taxonomy): Bacteria > Bacteroidota > Bacteroidia > Flavobacteriales > Weeksellaceae > Chryseobacterium > Chryseobacterium flavum. The sequence goes on from NZ_QNUE01000006.1 coordinate 304,866, forward strand.
ATTTGAAGTACTGTCTATAGGTGTTGGTTGAGCAGTTGCTACAGAATCTGTTACAGGACCGGTAGTTTCAGTTTTTTTTTCTTTGGAACAGGAAGTAAGAAATAAAAATGTACCTATTCCAAGAACAAGCATCGTATTTTTCATCATAATAATTAAGGTTAAATATGTTTTTAATTTAGATTGAGAAGCAACAATCAAAAAGTGAGCCAGAGAGCGTTCGCTTATGGACGGTGGTGTGAAATAAATTATATGAAAAATGAATTTAGAGGATCGGTTTAATGATGTTTTTATACGATTTTTGAAATAGTAAAATAATTTTATTGCAGTGATAAAGCAAATATATTGTTGATATATTAATTGTATATTAATGTAATATTTCCTTTTTATGTACAGTATAAATCAATGATGGCAACTTTTACAGGCATTTTATTAAGTCTGTTCTTATTTTTCTTCGTAAATTCGGGCAAAATTTTGATTATGACAAAAAAGATACTTTTATCTGTATTTCTTTTGCCGGCTGCAATGGCATTTGCACAACAATATGGAGGAATGTGGATTCCTACAGAACTTAATGAAAAGGAAATGAAGGATTTGGGAATGAAGATTTCTGCCAAAGACATTTTCAACCCTCAGAAGCCGAGCATAAAAGATGCAGTAGTACAGTTTAATGGCGGATGCACCGCAGAAATCATCTCACCTAAAGGTCTGTTGTTAACCAATCATCACTGTGGCTACGGACAGATTCAGGCACACTCTACTGTTCAGAATGATCTTCTGTCAAATGGTTTCTGGGCAAAAAATACAGACGGAGAATTGCCTAATCCGGGTGTGAAAGTAGACTTTATTGTAGATATAAAAGAAGTAACCGCTCAGATTTTAGATGGAACAGATCATCTTACTGAGCCTGAACTTACCAAAAAGATCAATAACAATATAGAAATTTATAAGAATTCCCAGAAAATTGAATCATATCAGTCAATTATTGTAAAGCCAATGTACTATGGAAACAAGTATTACGCTTATACGACCGAAACTTATAAAGATATTCGTCTGGTAGGAGCTCCACCCCAAAGTATAGGAAAGTTCGGAAGTGATACTGATAACTGGGTATGGCCAAGACATACAGGGGATTTCTCGATATTCAGAATTTACGCAGATAAAAACAATAAACCTGCAGAATACTCGAAAGACAATGTTCCTTACGTGCCGAAACATTATCTGCCGGTTTCCATAAAGGATAAAAATGAAAACGATTTTACCTTTGTATTCGGATTTCCGGGACGAACTACAGAGTATCTGCCTGCAGTAGCTGTAGAAAAAATAATGAAAGATATTGATCCTGCCAGAATTGCTGTACGTGATGTAGCATTAAAAACATTGGATGAAAAAATGCGTACCGATAATGAAACACGTATCAAATATGCATCAAAATATGCATCCGTGGCCAATTACTGGAAAAAATGGATTGGAGAAGTGGAAGGATTGAAAAAATCCAATGCCGTTGAGAAGAAAATAATGTATGAAGGCTCACTCGTAGCTAAGAATCATGAGATAAAAGGAACGCTGGACCAGCTTAATAAGCTTTATAATGACCAGGCTCCCTATGCCTTAAACAATGCTTATTATACGGAAGTTATAAGAAATGCTGAAACATTAAAACTGGCAGGTGATTATTATGACTTTATTGCTTCTGTAGAGGCAGGAAGAATGGATGAAAAGGAACTTACTAAGCTTAAAACCAAATTAACCTCTTTCTATAAAGATTATAGCGCGGAGCTTGATGCTAAGGTAACCGCAAAATTACTAGCTTTATATGCCAATAAAACGGAACCTCAGTTCTTACCTGCAGGATTTAATAAATATAAGGATGAAAATTCAAATATTCCTGTGGTGGAAGAGATGTCTAAAAACTCAATTATTACAGGAAGAGCGACTGTAAACGGAGCATCTTTAGCAGCCGATATTGAGAAAGGATTTTCCAATCAGGATAAGCTGATCAAAACGCTGAAGAAAGATCCTGTTTATCAGTTGTATGCTTCCCTCAGAGAAACTTATATGAGAACTGCAGATCCGCAGTATACTTCTCTTCAGGCAAAAATTGATGCTTTACAGAAAAAGTTTATGGCACAGCAGATGGAAACTGATAAAGACAGAAAATTCTTCCCTGATGCCAATTCAACCCTTCGTGTTACTTATGGAAAAGTAAAAGGGTCAACACCCAGAGATGCTGTTTCTTATGGTTACCAGACCCATTTGGCCGGAGTCATTGAAAAATATGTTCCCGGTGACTATGAATTTGATGTACCTAAAAAACTGATTGATCTTTATAACAAAAAAGATTTTGGAATATATAAAGATAAAACAGGTGATGTCCCTGTAGGATTTACAGCAACTAACCATACAACCGGAGGAAACTCAGGAAGCCCTGCTCTGGATGCTCATGGAAATTTAGTAGGCCTTAATTTTGACAGACAGTGGGAGGGAACTATGAGTGATATCAATTATGATCCACGTTTCAGCAGAAATATTATGGTTGATACCAAATATATTCTGTTCGTTATCGAAAAATTTGCTGATTCCAAATGGCTGATCGATGAAATGAAAGTAATTAAATAAATGAAATTCACTAAAATACATAAAAACCCCCGGCATGCCGGGGGTTTTTATGTATTGACCTTGCTGGCCTGATGTGCAAAATTTAGTGTCCGAAAATATCTTCCAGGCTTACCTCAATAAAATTTCCCATTTTATTTACCGCTTCCATATCAAGGTTTTCTTTTTTACCGAGAATTGCCGTGTTAAAGTTAACCGGTTTAATTTCGGCCTGATAAAATTCTTTCATATCTTCAAACTTCATATTTTTAATCTGTTCGTAAATATCTTTTCTGAAGTCGTGCGAAATGCCCAGTTTTCCTAATCGTAGGGTATTGAAAAAAATATTATTTCTCGTCACTCTTGTAGAAGCGATTTGTTTCAGGGCTGCATTTTTTGCATTTTCAAACTGGATGGGTACCTCAGGAAGCTCATTCATCAGTTCATTCATGGTATCAACGGCAATCATAAGTTTATCAGGTTGGGTACCAATATAAGTAGTAATATAATCAGGATGGTTAAGCTCAGAACTGGCAGCGTATGAAACATAGGCAGAATAGGCAAGGCTCTTACTCTCACGGATTTCCTGGAAAACAATAGATGATAGGCCTCTCCCAAAATATTCGTTAAAAACATTAATCTTTCCAAAGTTGGCTGTATTCACAGAATTTCCTTTGCCTGCTTTACTCATTTCCATCTGAACCATGTCATAATTGATGAAATATACATAACCTCCGGTCTCAGGCTCAGGATATAATTTCGGAGCGGGAATATGCAGCGTTTCCGGTTCTGTATATTTACCGATATATTGTCTGAAATTATCGAAATCTTTACCATAGAAAAAAATCTGGTATGGATAATTAAATAGTTTCTTCATCCGGTCAGTAAAGATTTCCGCTTTACTGTTTTTCAGTTCTTCTTTAGAGATAACGTCTGTAAAACGGGAAGTATTTCCTAATTTGGTATAGGTAGTCAGTGCCGTCATGATACGGTTTTTATCCTTCTTTATTGCCTGACGGTTTTCCAGTACGGTGCCTGCAAACTGAGTATAAATTTCCTGATCAGGATTTACATCAAACATCCAGTGCTGTAAAAGAGCAATTCCTTTTTCAATATTTTCTTCCAGTCCGCTTAATGAGATCAACAGCTGGTTGTGGGTTGTTTTGAAATCATTGTTTATTCCGATTTTAAAAAACTCTTTCTTTAGATCCTCAGGAGAAAGATCCCGGGTCCCCAGATATTGTAACAGCTGTGTTGAAATTCCCAAGTCTCTGTCATGATCGCTTCCGAAAGGGAAAATAAAATGTACCTGTGCAATATCGTTATATTTGTTCTTGACGAAACTTAACTTTTTACCATGAATTGTATCAGTAGTAATTTCTTTTTGGTAGTCAATAAAATCAGGTTGTATATCTTCAGTTTTATCTGCCAGGATACCTTTTAAAAATTCCGATTGTGCCTCACGGTTAATTTTAACAGGAGTGATGCCGGGATTCTCAACTCTTACTAATTTATCATTAATCCCTTTTTCTTTATACACCATCACATAATTGTCCTTAAAAAAGGTATTGGCAAAGTTTACCACATCTTCCTTCGTAAAACGGGCGTATTCATCCATTTCATTCAGTTCCTGTTCCCAGGTTCTGCCTTTTATATAGGTATCATAAAGAGTTGTAGCCAGGCCTTCTGCTGTTTCCAGACCTTTCATTCTCTGAAGCTTGAAATCATTAATGATGGCAGGAAGTATCCAGTCCGGGAAATCTCCTTTTTTAATCAGCTCAATTTCTTCAAGAACCATTTCCTTTGCCTGATCAAGCGTCTGTGTTTCTTTTGGGACAGCTACAATCGAAAAATAACCATATTGTTTTAGCCCTACGGAGAAGGCTTGTGCCCAAAGCATTTTCTGAGTCTGATTAATGTGGAGGTCTAACAAGCCGGCTTCACCCCGGTTGCTTAATATATTTACAACGATATCAGCGAGCATAGCCTCCCTTGTTCCGTAGCTATCTGTTCTCCATGCGAGCTGAATTCTTGGGGTCGTAGGACTTTTTACCGTTCTTTTTATAATTTCGCTAATAGGTTTTTCAATAACCGGTGTCTTTTCAGGAAGCTCACGATAAGGAATGGCCCCGAAATAACGGTCAATCAATTGGATGGTTTTTTCAAAATCCAGATCTCCAACCAATACCAGGGCATAATTATTTGGAACATAATACTCATCAAAATACTTATGAATTGCTTTCATAGAAGGATTTTTCAGGTGTTCCGGTTTACCGAGAGTGGTCTGTTGTCCGTTAGGATGAGTCGGAAACAAAGCATCCATCAGTTCATAATTTACAAGTCTTGTATCGTTATCCTGTGCTCTGTTAAATTCTTCATATACAGACTCTAATTCTGTGTGGAAAAGCCGTAATACTATTTCAGAAAACCTTTCCTTTTCTATTTTCAGCCACTTTTCAAGCTCATTGTTCGGAATATTGTTTTTATAAACCGTCTCATCAAACCATGTATGGGCATTGGTTCCGCTGGCCCCCAGAGAAGAGATTGCCTTGTCATATTCATTAGCTATGGCATACTCACTCGCTTCCTGGGAAATCTGATCAATCTTTTTATAGATCTCTTTTTTCTTTTCAGGATCCTGTTCCGTCTTATGTGTTTCATAAAGGTCTGAGATCTGATTAAGAAGTTCTTTCTCTTTTTCCCAGTTTTGTGTTCCTATTTTAGAAGTACCCTTAAACATCATATGCTCAAGATAGTGAGCCAATCCTGTATTATCAGAAGGGTCGTTGTTACTTCCCGTCCTTACCGGAATAAAGGTCTGAATTCTCGGAGCATCGAAGTTCTGGGCAAGAAAAACTTTTAAGCCGTTCTTCAATTGATAGATTCTTACCTTATTTTCATCATTAGTGACCGTTGTATATTCGTAGTGATTTGTATCAGTGTGAACTGTTTCTTTATGTTTTTTGTCAATCATATATAAACTCATTTCATTCTTTTGAAATCAGAATGCAGTACAAATGTAAGGAAACAGAAAAAATGTTCCCTGATTTTTTACGACTATTGCATCTATAATAACAGTTGAAAAGATAAATTATAGTGCTGTATGTGGAGAAGCTTATTTATAAAAGTTAGTTGTCAAAATTATTAATCAGAAATAAGTCATTTTGTATTCCCGGGCTTTGTACTGTTTTTAACATCTTTGTTTAAAATTTTTCTCACTTTGTTTCAGGGTGTTATGGTTAAATATGAATAAAGGGTCAATTTTAAGTTAAATAAACTTGTTTTGCGTTATGATAA